>NZ_JBITGW010000005.1:0-530513 GCF_044457345.1 Nonomuraea sp. NPDC050547 | reverse complement strand
CTGGGCGAGGGTCGCGGGTGGTCGGGCGGGGGTCAGGGGTGGCTGGGCGAGGGTCGCGGGTGGTCGGGCGGGGGTCAGGGGTGGCTGGGCGAGGGTCGCGGGTGGTCGGGCGGGGGTCAGGGGTGGCTGGGCGAGGGTCAGGGGTGCTTGGGCGAGGGTCGCGGGTGGTTGGGAGCGGGCCGCGGGTGGTTGGGCGGGGGCCGCGGGTGGTTGGGCGGGGTCCGGGGAGTCCGGGGTGCGGGCCTGGGGGCCGGCGGGGGAGGTGGGTAGCGTGACGTTGCTCCTGCAAGGGCTGGGGCTCGGGATCCTGACAGGCGGGCTCTATGCCTTGCTCGCCTCCGGTCTCTCCCTGTACTTCGGGGTCATGCGGGTCGTCATGGTCGCCCACCCCGCCTTCCTCTTCCTGGCCGCCTACCTCACCTACACCCTCCACACCGCCCTGGGCATAGACCCGCTGCTCACCATCCCCCTCACCGTCCCGGTCTTCTTCGTGCTGGGCGTGCTGGTCCAGCGTCTCCTGCTGGCCCGCCTGGCCTCCGACCAGGTGCAGATGATGTCGGTCCTGCTGACGTTCGGCCTGGCGCTGACGATCGAGGGACTCCTGGGCACGATCTACACAGGCTCCTACAAGTCGGTCACCGTCGGCTATGACACGAAGAGCCTCACGATCGGGCCGGTCAGCCTGCCGTACGACAAGATCATCGCCTTTGGGGTGGCGGGGCTGACGCTGGCGGTGTTGTTCGGGGTGCTGGTGAAGAGCCGGTTCGGGCAGGCGCTGCGAGCGACGATCCAGCATCGGGAGGCCGCGCGGCTGGTGGGGATCAGGACGGATCGGGTCACGGGGTACGGGTTCGGCGTGGGGCTGGCGACGGCGGCCGTCGGGGGCGGGGTGCTGGCGCTGATCACGCCGTTCTTCCCGGCCTCGCACTGGGCCTGGATCGGCAAGCTCATGGCGATCATCGTGGTCGGCGGCCTGGGCAGCGTGGTGGGCGCGGCGCTGGCGGCCGTGCTGCTGGGCGTGGTGGAGGGCCTGGTGCTGGTGACGATCGACGCCACCTGGGCCACGCTCATGTTCTACGCCTTCCTGTTCCTGACGCTGCTGCTGCGCCCGCAGGGGTTCTTCGGAGGCCGGCTTGCGCACCGTTTCTAAACTCCTCCTTCTCGCCGGTACGGCCGGCGCCCTCGCCTACCCCTGGCTGGTCCCGAACTACTACCTGGTCTACGCCGGAGTCCTGACGGTCATGTACGCCGCCATGGCCACCTCGTGGAACATCCTGGGCGGCTTCACCGGCTACGTCTCGCTGGGCCATTCGGCCTTCTTCGGGCTGGGCGCGTACGGCACCGGCCTGCTGATCACCCGGGCGGGCATGCCGTGGGTCCTGGCGCTCCTGGTCTCGGCGGTGCTGGTCACGGTGGCCGCGGCGGTCATCGGGGTGGCGGCGGTCCGGGTGCGCGGGGCGTCGTTCGTGATCGTGTCGATCGCGCTGGTGTCGGTGATGAACCTGCTCGTGCAGGGCTGGCGCTCGCTGACCGGCGGCGCGACGGGCCTGCAGGTGCCGGCGCCGTTCGACCTGAGCAGGGGCCA
The DNA here is from genome assembly GCF_044457345.1 of Nonomuraea sp. NPDC050547. Lineage (NCBI taxonomy): Bacteria > Bacillati > Actinomycetota > Actinomycetes > Streptosporangiales > Streptosporangiaceae > Nonomuraea > Nonomuraea sp. NPDC050547. Next base: position 528,928 of record NZ_JBITGW010000005.1, on the reverse strand, counting down.
GACGCACATGGTGTTCTTCTACCTGTTCCTGGCACTGCTCGGACTGGTGCTGCTGACCTGGTGGTTCATCTCGCGCTCGCGCTTCGGCGGCGGGCTGAAGGCGATCAGGGAGGACGAGGACAAGGCCGAGATGCTGGGCGTGCCGACGGCGGCGTTCAAGGTGGCGGCGTTCGCGGTGTCGGCGTTGTTCGTGGCGCTGGCGGGCGGCCTGTACGCGGTCTGGTTCCGCTCGCTCGACCCGATCTTCGTCTTCTCCATCGTCAGCGGCGTCTACATGGTGCTGATGAGCCTGCTGGGCGGGGTACGCCACCTGTTCGGCCCGCTGCTGGGCGCGCTGATCATCGCCCCGGCGGGGGAGTACTTCCTCATCGCGCTCGGCGAGTCGCAGATCCACCTGACCGCGACCGGCGTGTTGCTGGTGCTGGTGGTGCTGTTCATGCCGGAGGGCATCGTGCCGAAGCTGGCCGGCCGGCCGAAGGGAGCCTCGATCAGGGAGGACACCGCCGAGCAACGCCTTCAGGAGGTCAAGGGATGAGCCTCAGAACCGAGGGTCTGGCGAAGGCGTTCGGCGGGGTCACAGCGGTGGGCGGGGCCGACGTGGAGATCCGCGAGGGCGCGATCAACGGCCTCATCGGCCCGAACGGCTCCGGCAAGACGACGTTCTTCAACCTGGTCACGGGCCTGATCCGGCCGGACGCGGGCCGGGTGCTCTACAGGGGCAGGGAGATCACCGCTTGGTCGCCGCACCGCATCGCGCACGCGGGGCTGGGGCGCACGTTCCAGCTGTGCCGGATATTTCCTCGCATGACGGTGCTGGAGAACATGCTCGTCGCCGTCCGCCGCACCCGCCTGCGCGAACTGCTCGCGGGCAGCCGCAACACGGCCGAGGTCGAGCGGGCCCGCCACTGGCTGCACAGGATGGGCATCGAGCACCTGGAACACGCCGAGGCGCGGCACCTGTCGTACGGCCAGCAGAAGCTCCTCGAACTGGCCGCGATCTTCATGGGCGACCCCGACCTGGTGCTGCTGGACGAGCCGGCGGGCGGCGTCAACCCGGCGCTGATCGACCGGATCGTCACGCTGGTGCGCGATCTCAACGCCGAGGGCAGGACGTTCCTGGTCGTCGAGCACAACATGGATGTGGTCATGGGCATGTGCGATCACGTGGTGGTCTTCGACCGCGGCACCCCGATCTGCGAAGGAACCCCCGAGACGGTCCAGAGCGACCCGCGCGTGCTGGAGGCGTACCTAGGTGTCTGAGCCGCTTCTGTCACTCAAGGACATCACCGCGGGGTACGGCAGGGCCGCCCTGGTCCTGCGCGGCCTGTCGGTCACAGTCGAGGCGGGCCAGGTCGTCTGCCTGGTCGGCCCGAACGGCGCGGGCAAGTCGACCGTGCTCAGGGTCGCCAGCGGCCTGCTCGCCCCCCGCTCCGGCAGCGTCGTGCTGGCCGGCGAGGACGTGACGGGACGCTCGCCGCAGGCGCTGCTCGACCGCGGCCTGTCGCACGTGCTGCAGGGCCACAGCGTCTTCCGCGAGATGACGGTCGCGGAGAACGTCCGGCTGGGCGGCTACACCGTGCGCGACACGGCGCGCCTGCGCGAGCGCGAGGAGGCGGTGAAGGAGTTGTTCCCGATCGTGGCCGAGCGGTGGGGCGGCATCGCCGGCCTGCTGTCGGGCGGGCAGCAGAAGCAGGTGGAGTTCGCCCGCGCGCTGATGCTGGAGCCCAAGGTGGTCCTGCTGGACGAGCCTTCCATGGGCCTGGACCCCAAGACCACGCAGACCGTCTTCGACCAGATCGACCTGATGCGCCGGGCCGGGGTGGCGGTGCTGCTGGTGGAGCAGAACGCCCGGCGCGCGCTGGAGATGGCCGACGTGGGCTGCGTCCTCGACCTGGGGGCGGTGCACATCTCCGGCCCGGCCCGCGAACTGGCCGCCGACCCCCGGCTGGGCGCCCTCTACCTGGGCGGAGCGGCCGCCCGAAATGGCCCTCAAACATGACAAGATGTGCGAATGTCTCCAAAGGAGACGCCGTTGCTCAACTTCGCCAAGGGAGTCGCGCCGCTGACCTCCTGCATCGGGGTCGTGGCGGCCTTCTGGCACATGTCGTGGATCGCCGGTCTGGTCCTGCTGGTCAGCGGTACCGTCGCGGTGATCGCCTACGGCGGGTTCTTCTCGGTGCTGCCCCGCGAGATGGGCGGTGAGGGGATCGTGCCTCCGGAGAAGTCGATCCCGCCGGAGCTCGACGAACCGCACCCCACCGCCTGACCGCGCTCAGGCGGGCACCAGGACCCGCTTCCTGAACACCCAGTACGTCCAGCCCTGGTAGAGCAGCACGAACGGCAGCGTGATCAGCCCGATCCAGCTCAGCATCGTCAGCGTGTACGGCCCCGAGGCCGCCTCGGCCAGCGTCAGCCCCGGCAGCGGCATCGGCGCGAGCTCCAGGAAGACCGCCACCGAGGCCAGCACGATCGCCCCGGCGGTGGCGGCGAAGGCCCAGCCCTCGCGCCGCCGCCAGATCAGCGCCGCGGCCCCGGCCAGGGCGGTGGCGGCGGCCAGCGCCGCGGCCGTGCCGACCACGCCGCCGCCCAGCCGCAACAGCGCCAGGACGCCCACCGGCACCGCGAGCGCCGAGGCGGCCAGCGCCGCCGTCCGCGCCCGCCGCCGCAGCGGTCCCTCGGTCCTGAGCGCGAGGAACACCGCGCCGTGCAGCACGCTCACCGCCAGCGAGAACACCCCGCCGAGCAGCGCCGCGAGCCCACTGGCGAACAGCATGTCGGCGAAGATCGCCCCCCACAGGAACGCGGGCAGCGCGCTCCCGGCCACGATGCCCGCATCGCACCAGAACGTGTTGGTCACCTTGCCGCGCCACTCCAGCCCGACCCCGCGCACGATCAGCCCGACCAGCACGAGCGCGACCGGCAGGTAGAACGAGCTGAACATCCCCGCGTACCAGGCCGGGAAGGCGGCGAACATCGAGCCCACCGCGGTGATCAGCCAGACCTCGTTGCCGTCCCAGACCGGGCCGATCGTCTGCAGCGCCTGCCGCTGCTCGCCGGCGCCGCGAGAGACGAACGGCGCCAGCATTCCCACCCCGAAGTCGAAGCCCTCCAGCACGAAGTAGCCGGTCCACAGGAAGGCGATGATCACGAACCACAGATCGATCACGGTCAGCTCCTCAGTACGCCAGCGCCGGTTCGGGCTGGGCGGCGACGTTCGCGGGCTCGTCGAGCCCCTTGCGCACGTGCCTGGTCAGGAGTACGGCTTCCGCCACCGCGAGCCCGCCGTACAGCAGAGTGAAGATCACGAGGGTCGTGGCCACCTCGGCGAGGCTCACGCCGGGCGAGACGCTGGAGGCGGTGAGCAGTTCGCCGGCGACCGTCCAGGGCTGGCGGCCCACCTCGCTGAGCAGCCACCCGGCGATCACCGCGAGGAACGGCAGAGGCAGCGCCAGCACCAGCACCTTGGCCAGCCAGTCCGGTAGCGGCCGCTTCCTGCGGGTCAGCCACAGTCCCAGCACCGACAGCGCGACCGTGCCGAGCCCGAAGACGAGCATCACGCGGAACGACCAGAAGACCACCTCGGGGTTCGGCCGGTAGTCGCCGGGGCCGAACTGCTGCTCGAAGCGCTTCTGCAGGTCCTCGGTGCCGGCGATCACCGCGTCGGGGTCGTGGGTGGACAGGAAGCTGAGCACCTTCGGCACCTCGAGTCCTGGCACGATCGAGAACGGCGCGCCCGCGGTGTCGTGCTTGAGCCCTTCGGCGGCGGCCAGCTTCATCGGCTGCTGTTCGTGCAGGAGCCTGGCCGACATGTCGCCGGTGCCCGCGACGACGACTCCGGCGACGGCGGTCATCAGCAGGGCGGCGCGGGCGGTGCCGCGCCACATGTCGTCGCGGTCCTTCAGCCAGCGGTAGCCGCAGACGGCCAGGACGAAGCCGCCCGCCACGATGAACGCCGAGGCGATCACGTGCGGCACCTGGGCCACGGCGGTGGAGTTGGTCAGCACGGCCCACAGGTCGGTCATCCTGGCCCTGCCGTTCTCGACGGTGTAGCCGACCGGGTGCTTCATCCAGGCGTTGGCCGCCAGGATGAAGTACGCCGACAGGTTCGAGCCGATGGCCGCGGCCCAGATCGTGGCCAGGTGCACCTTCTTCGGCAGCCGGTCCCAGCCGAAGATCCACAGGCCGAGGAACGTGGACTCCATGAAGAAGGCCAGCAGCGCCTCCATGGCCAGCGGCGCCCCGAAGACGTCGCCGACGAAGACGGAGTACTCACTCCAGTTCATCCCGAACTGGAACTCCTGCACGATGCCGGTCACGACGCCCATCGCGAAGTTGATCAGGAAGAGCTTCCCGAAGAACTTCGTCAGCCGCAGGTAGTGCTCCTTGCCCGTGCGGTGCCAGGCGGTCTGCAGCCCGGCCACGAAGATGCCCAGGCCGATCGTCAGCGGTACGAAAAGAAAGTGGTAGACGGTGGTGATGCCGAACTGCCACCGTGCCAGGTCAAGTGCGTCCATCTGTCCCTCACGGGTCCCTGAGCTCTACAGCCTGTAGTGCATCTACTAGAAGTAGTACTACAAGCTGTAGAGCAACGGGGCGGCGAACTCTGCGATCTTCGTCACAGCCGGAGAAAACGTGTCCGCCGAACGTGGAAAAGTGCGATGACTTCCTGTGCGGGCCGGGGTCTAAATAGGCACAGACTCAGAGAAAGGCACGGGAGATGACCACCATCGAGCTGGCCCAGGTGCTCTTCACGTCGGCCCTGCAGCCCTCCGACATCCTGACCTCCGACCGCGTGCGCACCGTGATCGACGACCGGCTCTGCGCCTGCGGCGGCGACACCGCCGGGTGCGCCGCCTATGTGGCGCAGGAGGCCGGCGACCACCCCGACGCGTTCGCCGCCCGCATGCGCTGGGCGCTCGGCGCGGTCACCGCCGCCTACCCCGCCTACCGGCTCGCCGCCTGAGGAGGACCGTCATGCACCCCTTGTTCCGCGAGATCATCGCACCGCCGCTGTGGCAGGCGCCGCCGGAGGAGGAGCGGCGGCACCGTCATCGGCGCCGCGCCGTCCTGGCCAGGCGTCAGGTCGCGGCCAGATAGGCCTGAAGGTCGCCCAGCTCGTAACCCCGCCGCCTGATCTTGTCGATCAGGATGCGGAAGTCCCTCGCCAGGTTGGGGCGGAAGTGCAGCAAGAGGATGTCACCGGGGCGCAGCCTCTTGTCGGGAACCTGGTAAGCGATCTTGCCGCCTGGCTGCACGCTGGCGGTCCACAACAGAACGTCCCTGATGCCGCAGGACTTCGCCGCGGCCAGGGTGTCGGCGTTGTAGTTGCCGAACGGGGGCCGGAACAACGCCGGACGGGCGCCGATCCGCTTGCCGATCAGCCGGGAGGCGCCGCAGATCTCCTCGCGCTGGGCGTCACGGCTCAGCAGGAGCAGGTTGGGATGGGTGAGCGTGTGGTTCTCCACCGCCACCCCGGCCTCGCGCAGCTCCTGGAAATACCCCCACTTGCCCGCGCCCACGAAACGGCCCGTGCCGCCGGCCGGGTCGGGCGTGCCCTTGGCCTCGACCGCGTCGCGCATGGCGAAGGCGGTGATCGGGATGCGTTCCTCGCGTACCTGCCTGACGAAGCCCGGGTCCTGCTCCCAGCCGTCGTCGATGGTCAGGAAGACCACCTTGCGCCGGGTGGGGATCGAGCTGATCACCCTCGGACGCGGGCCGGTGATCTTGCGAACCTCGCCCGGACGGGGTTTCACGCCCGCGGGCTCCTGGGAGCGCGGCGCGGGTGAGGCCTCCCGCGGTGGGGGTTCGGCGGCCGGCTGGGCCTGCCCCGCCGTACAGGCCGCGGTCATCGCCGACAGCGCCACCATCCCCGCCGCGCACGTACGGCGCGGCCCCCCGAAGATCCCCCTGGCCATGGCGACCCATCATGCCAGCTCGACGAGGACTTCCCGCGGTTCTCGGCGGGAGTTGCCATGCGGGCGGAGGGGGTCGTGTGCCTAGAGTGGCCGTGTGAAGCTCGCAGGCAGTGCCGTGATCGGCATCGAGAGAGATCGTGTGTGGGCGGCGCTCCAGGATCCGGCGGTGCTGGTACGCACCATCCCGGGCTGTGAGCGCCTGGAGGAGAGCGGGCCGGACACCTACCGTATGACGGTCACCGCCGGCGTGGCCGCCATCAAAGGCGTGTACCACGGCGAAGTGGGGCTTTCGGAGCCGCTCGCGCCCGAGAGCTTCGTGCTGCGGGCCCGGGGGCAGGGCGCGCCCGGCACCGTGGACGCCACCGTCCACGTCAGGCTGAGCGAGGTCGAGGACGGCACCCGGGTCGACTACGACGCCGAGGCCGTGGTCGGCGGCATGATCGGCGGGGTCGGGCAGCGCATGCTCGGGTCGGTGGCCAAGCGGACGGCGGGGGAGTTCTTCACGGCCGTGGAGACCCACCTGCGCGAAGGTCCCGCGCCCGCCGCATCCGTCGTGCCCGCGCCGCCGGGCGATCCGGCGGCGGCCCTCGTGCCCGCCGCCGCCCAGGTCTACGAACGGCCGGCCAAGGAGCACACGCAGAGCCGTCCCTGGGTCATGCTGGCCTCGTTCGGCATGGGCGCCGGCATCGCCCTGACCGGCGTCGCGGTCGGCTGGCTCCTCGGCCGGGCCACCCGCCGCCCCGGCCCGCCGTAACGGGAACCGCTGCTCGCCGCGCTGCCAGGCCCGGCAAAGCGGACGTCGTGGGCCGGGCCCGGCGTAGCGGAAAAGGATCTCCGGGCGTAGCGTTGCAAGTATGCGCCAGGCACATGCTGAAGACGCCAGGACCGAGGCCAGGCGAGTCGTCCGCAACCTGCTCGGCGAGGACCGGCCCACCGCCGAGCTGCTCATCGGCGACGCGACCCCGGTACTCGGTCACGAGCGCACTTCCCGCTGCCTCGACCTGGCCCTCGGCGCGTCGCTGACCCGCCGCTCGGCGGAGCTGGCCGCGATCGCCGCGCTCCTGGTCGGCACCAGAGAGCTCGGCGAGGCCTGGTGGTCGCAGACCAGGGGCGGCAAACTGCCCGCGCCCGACGAGGTGCTGCGCACCGCCGTCGCCATCGAGCCGTGGACCGATCTCACGGCGCTGGAGATGCTCGGCGCCTGGATCGCCGACGACGCCGCCGACCAGCTGTGGGGCCGGCCCGTCGCCCAGGTCGACCTCAACTCCTGGCAGGCCGAGGACCGCTTCGACCTGCCCGACGGCGTGAAGCCCGGCCAGCGGCTCGTGGTGCACTTCGACGCCGGTGGCCGCCTAGACGCGGTGGTGGCCCGGCGCCCCGACGACGACCTGGGCTCCAACCTGGACTTCCACTCGTTGCGCTACTCGCGCCCGGCGGAGGCGCAGTGGAGCTGGGGCGTGGCCGCCGGCCTCGGCCCCCACCACCTGCCCGGCGACTCACCCGACCCGTACGCCAGGAAGGTCGACCAGCGGGCCGTGGGCATCCTGCGGGCCTGGGCGCTGCGTCACGGCGTCGGCCAGGACCTTCTCGGACCGGCGTGGGAGACGGTCGGGGACGTGGTGGCCGCGATCGAGCGGGTCGACTGGATGTGGCGCTCGGCCGAGTGGTTCGGTTGGTGGCGCGGGGCCTCCGCGCTGGTGGACGACTCGGGCTACCTGCCGTACCGGCTGGACGAACTGGCCGCCGGATAGGAATGCGGGGACGGTTCCGCTGGTTGTCGTCCTACGTGAAAGTTGAGATCTTCTCCGACGTCGTCTGCCCCTGGTGCTACATCGGGCACACCCGTTTCGCCCGTGCCGCCGAGGCCTACCGCGCCAAGGGCGGCACCGTCGAGATCACCATGCGCCCCTTCCAGCTGAACCCGGACGCGCCCGCCGAGGGCGAGCCGCTGCTCACCGCGCTGGAGCGCAAGTTCGGCCCGGACATCGCCCAGATGACCTCCCAGGTCACCGGCGTGGCCGAGCAGGAGGGCCTGGAGCTGCGCTTCGACCACGCCGTCAGCGCCAACACCGCCCAGGCGCACCGCCTCATCCAGGTCGCCACCACCCAGGGCCGGGGCGAGGAGATGGCGCGGCGGTTGTTCCAGGCCCACTTCACCGACGGGCTCGACGTCGGCGACACCGAGGTGCTGGCCAAGCTGGCCGCCGAGGCGGGCGTCACCGACGACGGCGACGGCTCGGACGAGGTGGACGAGCAGCTCGCGCGGGCCCGGCAGCTCGGGATAAGCGGGGTGCCGCTGTTCCTGTTCGAGGGGCAGTTCGCGGTCTCGGGAGCGCAGCCGTACGAGACGTTCGTCGCGGCGCTGGAGGAAGTGGCCGAACGGACGGGGCAGAAGCCCATCACGGTGCTGGCCGCGCCCGCCGACGGCTGCGCAGACGACAGCTGCGCGGTCTAGAGGCCCCGCAGCGGCTCGCCCAGGTCGCCCGCGCGGTGATGGCGGCGGCACAGCACCTGGTAGCGGACCGGTGAGGCGGCGGTGTCGCCGATGACGACCTGCTCGCCGGTGCGGGCCATCACGCCGCCCACCACCCGGGCGTTGAGCTGGCCCGGCCGCCCGCACCAGCACAGGACCTCCACCTGGAGCCTGCTCACCTCGTCGGCCAGCTCGAACAACCGCTGCGCCGCCGGGAACATCACCGACCGGAAGTCTGAGGCCAGGCCGAAGGCGTACACGTCGACGCGGTGCTCGTCCACGAGGTCGGCCAGCTGCTCGATCTGCTCGACGGAGTAGAAACACGCCTCGTCGCAGATGAGGTAGTCGATGCGGTCGTGCGCGGTGACCAGGGCGACCAGGTCGAGGCCGTCCTCGACCTCGATGGCCTCAAGCCCCAGCCCGATCCTGCTGGTCACCTTGGGCCCGCCGGAGCGGTCGTGCTTGGTGAGCACGAGCCCGCGCCGCCCCTGCCTGCCGTGGTTGTAGTTCAGCTGCAGGGCGAGTGTGGACTTACCGCAGTCCATGGGCCCGAAGTAGAACTTCAGCACGGCATCACGGCCGGCGGCGGAGGGCGCGGCAGACAGAGCAGACGATTCGGTCACGGAGTGCCACCTTAGTGGTTGGCTTATGGGAGATTTGTCCCAAGAGCCTCAGGAGGACGCCTTGGTCACAGAGAAGCCCGCAGAAAAGCCGCCCGCGCTGGACGCCATGATGAGTCCCGACGACCTCACCGCCGCCCAGGCGGACGCCGCCCGCTGGCGTTACGGGTTCTTCGTGGTGGTGACCGGCATCATCGCGGTCCTCGTCGCCTTCGGGGCGGCGGTCTTCGCCACCAAGGAGTTCGCCGCGCTGTTCGCGGGCGTGGCCGGGGTGGTCGGCACGATCATCGGCGCCTACTTCGGCGTGCAGGCCGGCCAGTCGGGCAAGGCGCGCGTCGAGGCCGAACTGTCGAAGTCCCAGGAGATGGTCGTACGGCTGGCCGCCTACGTGGGCACGCAGAACGCGCCACGAGTTATTGACGAAGTTCTGGGCCGGCGCCGTACATGATGGCAATCCGTCTGTTATCCGAGCCCAGTACACATATGAAGCATGCGTAGCGTGCGTATCGGAGTCGACACCGGAGGCACGTTCACCGACGTCGTGGCGGTGGACGAGCGTACCGGTGAGGTCGTCACCACGAAGACGCCCTCGACCCCGGCCAATCCGGCCGACGGGTTCATCACGGGCATCGAGAAGCTCGGCGAGCTCGACGTCGGCTCGATCGTCCACGGCACCACCGTGGCGACCAACCAGCTGCTCGAAGACCGCATCTCCGAGCTGGGCTTCATCACGACCGAGGGCTTCGAGTACGTCCTGGAGATCGCCCGGCAGAGCGTGCCCGACGGGTACGGCAACTCCTACTTCTGGGTCAAACCGCCCAGGATCGTGCCCGTGCACCTGGTGAAGACCGTCGGCGGGCGCCTGGACCACCTCGGCGAGGAGGTGCGGCCGTTCTCCGAGGAGCAGGCGGCCGAGGCGGCGCGCTGGTTCCGGTCCAAGGGGATCACCGCGATCGGCGTCTGCTTCCTGCACTCCTACGCCAACCCCGAGCACGAGCGGCGCATGCGCGAGGTGCTGGAACGCGAGCACCCCGAGGCGGTGGTCTCGATCTCCAGCGACGTGCTGCGGGAGTACCGCGAGTACGAGCGCTCGGTCACCACGCTGGTCGACGCCGCGGTCAAGCCCTCCATGCGGCGCTACATCGCCAATCTCGCCGACCGGCTCGGCATGCCGTTCTCGGTGATGAAGTCCAACGGCGGCATCCTGTCGGCCCGCGAGGTCGTCAACCAGCCGATCACCACGGTGCTGTCGGGGCCGGCGGCGGGCGCCCTCGGCGCCGCGCTGATCGCCTCCACCGCGGGTCACCCGTCGGTCATCACGCTGGACGGCGGCGGCACCTCCACCGACGTCGCCGTCGTCATCGACGGCGAGCCCTCGACCACCACCGAGGGCTCCATCGGCCGGTACCCGTGCAAGATTCCGATGATCGACATCGTCACCGTCGGAGCGGGTGGCGGCTCGGTCGCCTGGATCTCGCCCGAGGGCACGCTGAAGGTCGGCCCGCGCTCGGCCGGAGCCGACCCGGGCCCCCTCTGCTACGGCAGGGGCGGCGCCGAGGTCACCGTCACCGACGCGCACGTCTACCTCGGCCGCATCCCGCCCCACCTGCTCGGCGGCGAGATCCCGCTGGACGCGGCGGCCGCCCGCGCCGGCATCGAGGACCTGGCCGACAAGCTCGGCCTCAGCCCCGAGCGGACCGCGACCGGCATCCTGGAGATCAGCGCCTTCAACCAGAGCAACGCCATCCGGCGCCTGACCGTGAAGCGCGGCCTGGACGTGCGCGACTTCCCGCTGGTGACGTTCGGCGGCTCCGGCCCGCTGCTGGCCTGCCGCCTCATCGACATCCTGGGCCTGCCCGCGGTGCTCGTACCGCCGGGGCCCGGCAACGTCTCCGCCTTCGGCCTGCTCACCGTGGACGTCAAGAACGACTACGTCCGCACGCACGTCACGCGCTCGCTCGACCTGGAGACGGCCGGGCGGATCTTCGGCGAGCTGGAGTCCACGGCCGCCGAGGCGCTGGACCGCGAGGGCTTCGACGACCCCGTCCACGCGCGCAGCGCCGACCTGCGCTACTACGGCCAGGCCTACGAGGTCCGGGTCCCCGCCCCGCCGGGCGAGGTGGACGAGGGGTGGCGCGCCGAGGTGACCGCGCGCTTCCACGACGCCCACGAGAAGCTGTACGGCTACGCCTACCGCGACGACCCCCGGCACGCGGTCGAATGGGTCAACCTGCGCGTCTCCGGCATCGGCCCCATCACCCGCCCGGCGATCCGCCGCCTCGAAGGCGACTTCCCCGAGCGGGAGCCGCACACCAGAGCGGTGCACTTCGACCATCCCACCCCCGAGACCCCCATCCACCAGCGCGCGGGACTGGCCCCGGGCGCCGTGGTCGAGGGCCCCGCGGTCATCGAGGAGTACGGCTCCACGATCCCCGTCCACCCCGGCTTCCACGTCGAGGTCGACCCCTTCGGCAACCTGGTGGTGCGCCCCGGCAAACCCGAGCGCGCCGCCGACGAGGAGGCTGAGTAACCCATGAGCGCCGACCCGATCCTCATCGAGATCGTCGAGGGCACGCTGGCCTCGGTCGAGCGGGAGGTGGAGACCGCGATCGCGCGCACGGCCCGCTCGCCGATGATCCGCGACGCGCACGACTTCCGCGCCGGCATCCACGACGTGAAGCTCAGGAAGCTCACCGGCCGCTCCTACAGCGCCCTCGTCCAGCCCGTCGTCAGGGACTTCCCCGCCGAGACGATGAAGGAGGGCGACGTCTACTTCCACAACGACGTCTACCTCTCGGAAGGCGGCATCGGCCACCTGCCCGACCTGTGCGTGACCGTCCCGGTCTTCCACGAGGGCGAGGTCGTCGCGTTCGTCCAGGCCTTCGGCCACCACGACGACATCGGCGGCTCGGTGCCCGGCAGCATGCCCTCCCACGCGCGCAGCGTCTTCGAAGAGGGCCTGATGGTGCCGCCGATCAAGCTCTGGGACCAGGGCGTGCCCAACGAGGCCGCGCTGCGCATCATGACCCGCAACTCCCGCATGCCCGACTCGCTCGCCGGAGACCTGGACGCCGAGTGCTCGGCCTGCCTCATGGGCGCGCGCCGCCTCTCGGAGCTCTTCCAGAGGTACGGCAGGGCCGCCGTCGAGGAGTGCTTCGACGCGATCATCTCCAAGACCACCGAGACCTTCCGCCGCGAGCTCCTGGCCAAGATCCCCGAAGGCGTCTACGTCTGGGAGGACTATGCCGAGCACGACGGCGTCGACGAGCCGCGCCTGCACGCCCAGCGCATCACGCTGACCGTCGACCACGCCAGGCCCGCGCCGCTCACCATCGACTTCACCGGCACCTCGCCGCAGGCCAAGGGCCCGATCAACCACGCCGGCGACTACGCCGACGGGGTGTTCCTGAAGAAGTGGCTGGCGCCGGTCCTGCGCAACCTGGCCGACACCCCGGAGCGCATGGCCGAGCTGGACGTCAACGAGGGCGTGGTGCCGCTCATCGAGATGCGCTTCCCCGGCAAGGGCACCCTGCTCACGCCCGTCTTCCCCGCGCCGACCAACGCCCGCACGTTCGTCATCCTGCGGCTGCTGGGCGTGCTGGCCGGGGTGCTGGCCAAGGCCACCCAGGGAAGGATGCCGGCCGACCAGGAGACCATCCGCTACACCGGTGTCCACGGGCTTGACGGGGAGGGCCGGCCGTACCTGATGCGGGAGGTTCTCGGCGGCGGCTCAGGCGGGCGGTGGTACGCCGACGGCGAGGACACCATCCACGTGGTGCCCGACTCGCGCAACATCCCGGTGGAGTTCGCCGAGGCGCGCTGGCCGTTCCGGGTGGAGCGGCTGGCGCTGGCATGTGACTCGGGCGGGCCCGGCATGTACCGGGGCGGGCTCGGCTACGACAAGCACATCAGGATGCTGCGCGACGCCTCCTACATGTCGATCGCCGACCGCTCGATCCTGTCCTGCTGGGGCGTCAACGGGGGGCTGGCCGGGCGGCCGTTCCGCGTGGAGGTCGGCGGCAAGGAGATGGAGGGGCTGGTGGACGACCATCCGGTGCAGGCCGGCGAGGTCGTCCGCATCCGCACCACGGGCGGCGGCGGGTGGGGCTCGCCCTACGACCGCGACCCCCGGGCGGTGGCCGCGGACGTGCGCGACGGGAAGGTCTCCATCGCGGGCGCGCTCGGCGACTACGGCGTGGTGCTCGACGGCGACCGCATCGACGAGCAGGGCACGGCGGAGCTGCGCGCCCGGCTGCGCCCGGTGAACGGCCGCTTCTTCGATCGCGGGCCCGGCTACGCGCGGCTGTCGGGCGGCAGGCCGGCACCGGAGGTCGACGACCTGTAACACAGGGTAGGTGCCATGATTTCCCCCATTCGTGGAATCGATGGGGAGGAATCACCATGCGGATCGCACTCGCCGGTCTGGCCACCAGTCACCCGTACACCGACGCCAGGACCTTGGCGCGCCATGCGGAGCTGACCGTCTGGGAGCAGGATCCGGAGCGCCTGGCGCGGTTCGTGGAGGAGCATCCGCGGGCCAAGGTCGCGGGCGGTCTTGAGGAACTGCTGGCCGTGGAGCCGGACGGGGTCGTGCTCACCGTGCCGAACCCGCAGGCGCCGGCGGCCCTGGGCGCGGTGCTGCGGACCGGGGCGCCGGTCTTCATGAACAAGCCGGCCGCCGCCTCCAGGGAGCAGCTGGAGGCCCTCGACCGGCTGGACATCACCGACCGGGTGCTGTCGACGTCGGTGCTGCGCTTCGCGCCGGCCTTCGCGGGGGCGCGCGTGGATCCGGCGGAGGTGCTGGCGGTGCGGGCCACCGTACGGCACGACGTGGGGATCTGGGCGACGGGCTACAACCCGTGGCAGGACACGCCCGGCCAGGGCGGCGGGACCATGGTGACGATGGGCGTGCACGGGGTGGAGCTGCTGGTCGCGCTGCTCGGTCCCGAGGTACGGCTGGCCGGCGCGGCCGGTGCCGTACGCCACTACGAGGGCCTGCGCTCGGAGGACACCGGCGTGATGGCGCTGCGCTGGGGGAGCGGGATCACCGGCACCGTGGAGATCATCGGGGTCTCCGAGGACGAGGCGTACACCGTCACCGTCCACACGCGCGACGGCTCCAGGGAGATCGCCATCGAGGCGGGCGACGACCATCTGAAGGGCCTCGGGTACGAGGGAACGGTCGGCGCGTTCCTGGACATGGTCGCCGGAGCGCCCAGCCCGGTGCCGTGGGAGCAGACCCGCGCCATCCTCGAAGTGCTGATTTCGGCGCGCGAAGCGGTCCCTACCCATTGACAGGGCAAGACTCCGATAGTTACGGTCTGGACCGTAAATGAGAGGAGTTCGGGGTGCGGACGGTATCGGAGCTCGAAGAGCGGCTGGCGCGACCGAGCGCGGGGCTCGTCGACGACCTGGCCAGGCTCGACGGCGACATCATGATCCTGGGTGCGGGCGGCAAGCTGGGCCCCAGCCTGGTCAGGCTGGCGCTCAACGCCACGCGGGGCGGCAAGCGGGTCGTGGCGGTGTCCAGGTTCTCCGAGCCCGGCCTGGCCGACGCGCTGACCTCGGAGGGCGCCACCGTGGTCAGCGCCGACGTGGCCGACGAGGCCGCGCTGCGCGACCTGCCCGACGTCGAGAACGTGGTCTTCCTGGTCGGCGCCAAGTTCGGCACCCAGGGCGCCGAGCACGCGACCTGGTTCACCAACTCCTACCTGCCCGGCCGGGTCGCCGACCGGTTCAGGCACAGCAGGATCGCCGCCCTTTCCACCGGCAACGTCTACCCGCTCACGCCCGTCACCAGCGGCGGCGCGACCGAGGAGACCAAGCCGGACCCGGTCGGCGAGTACGCGATGAGCTGCCTCGGCCGCGAGCGCGTCATGGAGCACTTCAGCGAGAAGTACGGCACCCGCCTGGCCCTCATCCGGCTCAACTACGCGGTCGAGATGCGCTACGGCGTGCTGGTCGACCTGGCGCAGAAGATCGTCGCCGGTGAGCCCATCGACCTGGCCACCGGGCAGGTCAACGTCGTCTGGCAGGGCTACGCCAACGAGGTGACGCTCCGGGCGCTGCTGCACGCGGACGCTCCGCCGTACCTGCTGAACCTGACCGGACCCGAGCTGGTCTCGGTGCGGCAGGCGGCGCGGGACCTCGGCCGCGCGATCGGCAAGGAGCCGATCCTCGTCGGCGAGGAGGCGCCCACCGCGCTGCTGTCGAACGCGGGCAGGTGCCACCGCCTGTTCGGCTACCCGGAGCTGACGCCTGCCGAGCTGATCGAGCACACGGCGCGCTGGGTGTCCGAGGGCGGGCCGCTGCTCGGCAAGCCGACCAAGTTCGAGCGGCGCGACGGCCGGTTCTGATCAGCATGCTCTTCGACCAAGGGGGAAATCACGTGCTCAGCACGGCTCCGAATGCTCATACGTCCGTGCGCGACCTGTTCAGGCGCGGTCTGGTCATCCCGGCGCACCCGCTCGCGCTGGACGCGGGCAGGAAGCTCGACGAGCGCCGCCAGCGGGCGCTGACCCGCTACTACGTGGACGCGGGCGCGGGCGGGCTGGCCGTCGGCGTGCACACCACGCAGTTCGCCATCCACGGCACGCCGCTGCTGGCGCCGGTGCTGGAGCTGGCCGCGGAGACCTCGCGCGAGGCGGGGCGCGAGGTCGTGCTGGTCGCCGGGGCCACCGGGCCGACCGCGCAGGCCGTGGCCGAGGCCGAGCTGGCCAGGACGCTCGGCTACCACATGGTCCTGCTCAGCCCCCACACCGAGCTGGACGAGGACGCGCTGATCGAGCGGGCGCGGGCGGTCGGCGAGGTGCTGCCGGTGATCGGCTTCTACCTGCAGCCCGCCGTGGGCGGCCGGACGTTGTCCAGGGACTTCTGGACCCGCCTGGCCGGCGTCGAATCCGTCGTCGGGATCAAGGTCGCGCCCTTCGACCGCTATCGGACCCTCGACGTGCTGCACGGTGTGGTCAGGGCAGGGCGCTCCGACGAAGTGGCGCTCTACACCGGCAACGACGACCACATCCTGGCCGACCTCATCACCCCGCACCGGGTCGTCGTGGACGGGCGCGAGGTCGAGGTGGAGTTCGTCGGCGGGCTGCTCGGGCAGTGGGCGGTGTGGGTGCGCAAGGCCGTCGGCCTGCTGGAGGAGGCGCGGCGGGCGCGCGGCGGTGACGACGAGGCGGTACGCCGCCTGCTGAGCCTCGACGGCCACCTGACCGACGCGAACGCGGCCATCTTCGACTCGGCGAACGGGTTCCACGGCTGCATTCCGGGCATCCACGAGATCCTGCGGCGGCAGGGGCTGCTGGCCGGGCGCTGGTGCCTGGACCCGGAGGAGGACCTGTCGCCGGGGCAGCTGGCCGAGATCGACCGGGTGTGGGCGGCCTACCCGTGGCTGCGGGACGACGAGTTCGTGGCCGAGGGCCTGGACCGGTGGCTCTCCTAGAGAACGACCCCGAGCCCCGGCGCCGCATCCCGGCACCGGGGCTCCACCACGCCCACCCCCCAAAGCCCTCCACCCAAGAGCTGACCTCCTTGGGTCTGACCTGCCGTGGGTTGACGTCCTGGGGTCTGATCACCCGAGGGCTGACCTCCCGGGGTTGGACCTCCCGGGGTTGGACCTCCCGTGGGTTGACGTCCTGGGGCGTGACCGCCCGGGGGCTGACCTCCTCGGACCGGAAACCCTCCGGGCCGGCCTCTCCGGGTCGGACATCCTCCGGGCTGATATCCCCAGGGCTGTCATCCCGTGGGCTGATGGCGCCGGTGCTAGAGGGTGAGGCGGTAGAGGGTGAGGGGGCGGCCGCTGCTGCCGCTGGTGAGATTGCCGGTGCGTTCGGCCAGGCCGGCGAGCTCCAGCCGGTGCAGCATCCTGCGCGCGGTCCGCTGCTGTACGGCCAGCCGCTCCGCGATCTCCCGCGTGGTCAGCGGCTCACCCCCGGAGGCGTCTCGCGCCTCCAGCAGCCGCTCCAAGGTGGGCACCGACAGCCCGACCCGCCGGGCCAGCACGGACAGGTTCTGCTCACCGGCCGGCGTGCTGGTCACCGACTCCAGCACGATGTCGGTGTCGGCCCGCAGCGACAGCACCGCCGCCACGTCCCCGATCCGCCGGGCGCGGGCGAGTGCCCGGCGCGCCAGGCTCTCCGCCTCGGCGGCGCTGCGTCCGAGGCCGAACCCGACGCGCACCACCCGCCCGCCCGCCGCCAGCCGTCCGAGCATGGGCAGCCCGGTGAACCCGCCGGTCGCGTCGTACAGCGGGCCGCGGGTGGTCACGAGCAGATGGGTGCCGCCCCGGAACCCGGCCAGCGTGCCGCCGAGCGCGGTGGCCTCGCGCAGCAGCCCGTCCTCTCCGTCCACCTCGATGAGCCCGAGCGCGATCTGCGCGTCCTCCCGCTCCTGCCCCTCCGCGGTCAGCAGGAGCTGGCGCAGCGCCACCCGCACCGAGTGCACCGACGGCGCCAGCCGCAGCACGTGCATCTCCCCGCGCAGCGCCTCGTGCACCGAGCTGAGGCAGGTGATCACCGGGTGGCCGGGCCCGCGCCGGTGGAAGGCGATGGCCTTCTTGGAGGTCATCTCCGGCCGGTAGCCGAGCGTGCGCAGCTGGTCGGTGGGCAGTCCCGCCTCGGTGAACGTGGCGGTGACGTCGGCCGGCGCGAGCGTGTCGATGGACAGCCGGGTGACGTCGTAGCCTTCGTGCTGCAGCCGTACCAGGCCGCTGAGCAGCGTGGCGCCGGAGTAGTCCACGAACGAGGCGGGCCGCGAGAGCATGTCGGCGTCGCGGGCCAGCATGTACGGGACGATGCCGGTGAACAGCCAGCCCTCGACGGCGCTGGTGTGGGCCTCGACGATGGCGGGGGCCTGCGACTCGTGGTCGTAGTCGAGCCGCAGCGCGCTCACCCCGGGCTGCTCCTCGCAGGTGGCCGCGACGTCGTCGACCAGATCATGCGGGCCGACGACCCCGATGACGATACCCACCCTCGCCTCCTTCTTCACTATTACGGTCAAGACCGAAAGGTTAACTTGTGACTCTCAAGTTTCCAAGCATGGCCGAATCCGCCGGCCGTACCCTCGGCGACGAGGAGATCGCGGCGCTGGAGCGGGTGATCCGTTCCGGCATGCTCAGCTCCGTCTGGGGGACGGAGGTGCGCGCGCTCGAAGCCGAGGTCGCGCGGATGTACGGCTCCCGCCACGCCATCGCGTGCAGCTCCGGCACGGCGGCCCTCCATCTCTCGGTCGTGGCGGCCGCACCGGACCCCGGGGACGAGATCATCACGACACCGATCACGGACTTCGGCACGGTGGCCCCCATCTTGGCGCAGAACGCCGTCCCTGTCTTCGCCGACGTGGTCCCCTCCACCGGCATTCTCGATCCCGGCTCCGTCGCCAAGCTCATCGGCCCCCGCACCCGCGCGATCATGGTGGTCCACCTGTTCGGCGCCCCGGCCCCGATGGCCGAGTTCCGCGCGCTGGCCGACGAGCACGGCCTGGCCCTCATCGAGGACTGCGCTCAGGCGTGGCTGACCGAACTGCCCGGCGGCCGGTACGCGGGCACCGCGGGCGACGTCGGCACCCTGAGCCTTCAGCAGTGGAAGCACATCACCTGCGGTGACGGCGGCCTGACCCTCACCGACGACGACGGACTGGCCCGGCGCATGCGCCTGTTCGCCGACAAGGGCTGGGACCGCGCGCGCGGCCGCTCCCATGAGAGCCTCGGCCTCAACTACCGGATGACCGAACTGCAGGGCGCGGTGGCCCGTGCCCAGCTGGCCAGGCTGCCCGGCGTGCTGGCCGACCGGAGGCGCACCGCCGTACGGCTGGTCGGAGAGCTTCAGGGTCTGGAGCGGGTGCGGCTGCCGCGCCCCGACGGTCACGCGTGGTGGTTGTTCCCGCTCGTCCTCCCCGGCGGCGGGGCCCGCGACGTGGCGGAGAAGCTGCGCGAGGACGGGATTCCGGCACGGGCCGGATATCTGACCCAGACCCTCAACCACGCGCCGGCACTCAACGCCCCGCTGTACGGCGGTTCGCGCTACCCGCTGGAGGGCTACCGGGCGGCCGCCTGCCCCGAAGCCGAGCGGCTGGTCGGCGATACGCTCCTGGTCATCGACTGGAACGAGAACTACACCGGCGAGCACGTGGCCGCGATCTCGGCGAGCGTGCGGGCGCACTGCCGATGACCGATATCCCGGAGGGCCGCCTAGTTACGGTCATGTATCAGGCATTGACCCCCTGTTCTCCCGATCGCTAGGTTTCGGTCTAGACCGGTATTATGAAGAAAGGAAGGCCCATGAGGAAGGTAGCGGTAGCCGGCCTCGCGGCCGCCTTGGGAGTGACGCTCGCCGGATGCGGAGGATCCGATGGCGGATCCGACAACGGCAAGAGCACGGTGACGATGTGGATGTACCCCGTCATCGACGACCAGGCCAAGAGCAAGGCGTTCTGGGACAAGGTCGAGAAGGACTTCGAGGCCAAGAACGCGGGCATCGACGTCAAGATCGAGCAGCAGCCCTGGGACGGCCGCCAGCAGAAGGTGACGGCGGCGCTGGCCTCCAAGAAGGGATTCGACCTGGTTCTGCTGGGCCCCGACCAGATCCCGCAGTACGTCAAGCAGGGCACCGTCGCCCCCGTCGACGACGCGATCGCCGCCGACAAGGCGTCGTTCCGCCCCAACGCGCTGAACGCGCTGAGCGTCGACGGCAAGCTCTACGGCGTCCCGATCTACCAGACGATCACGGCGCCCATCTGGAACAAGAAGCTGCTCACCGACGCGGGTGTCGCCGACGTGCCCAAGACCTGGGACGAGGTGCTGGCCGCCGCGCCGAAGCTGGCCGCCAAGAAGACGCCGATCATGCTCTACCCCGGCGCCCCCGAGACGTCGCTCAACCTCAGCTTCTACCCGATCCTGTGGGCCAACGGCGGCACCGTCTTCTCCGCCGACGGCAAGAAGGCGGCCTTCAACGGCCCCGAGGGCGTCAAGTCGCTGCAGTTCCTGCTCGACCTGCAGAAGGCCGGCGGCCTGCCGGGAAACGCGGCGACGCTGGCCAACGTGATCGAGGGCAGCCCGCTCGCCCAGGGCAAGGTCGCCATGTACCACGCCGCGGCCCCCATCGGCGCCACGCAGCTCGGCGCCGGCATCGGCGAGGAGAACGTGGTCGTCGGCGGCCCGATCGAGGGCGCCAAGAAGGTGGCCTTCGGCATCCCGGGCGGCATCGTGCTGACGAAGGCGTCCAAGGTCGCCGACGCGGCCAAGAAGTTCGCCGCCTACCTGGGCTCGGCCGCGGTCGCGACCGAGCTCGCCACCGCGTCCGGCTTCTTCACCGCCCGCACCGACGCCTCGCCGGCGAGCACGTCGCCGCTGGCCAAGGAGTTCGAGAAGTCGCTGGAGTTCGCCTTCCCCGGTGACACGCACCCGGCCGCCCGCCAGGTGATGACCGCGCTCGCGCCGGAGATCCAGTCGGCGCTGCAGGGCAAGAAGACCGCCCAGCAGGCGCTCGACGACGCCGCCAAGCTGGTCGACGACCAGCTCGCGGCCGCGGGCTGACGTACGCGGGGAGGCCGCCGCGCGGCCTCCCCACCCCTTCGCGAAAGGCGTGAACCTGTGCGACACCGGCTGCGCGACCCCATCACCGGGTTGCTGTTCGTTCTGCCGATGCTCGTGCTCTTCGTGATCTTCCGGTTCGTTCCCTCGCTGGGCGCGGCGGGCTTGAGCGTGACGGACTACCAGCTCGGCGGGAGCTGGAGCTTCGTCGGCGTGACCAACTACGCCCGGCTCTTCGACGATCCGATCTTCATGGGAGCGCTGCGCGTCACGATCGTCTACGTGGCGATCTACGTTCCGCTGACCCTGCTCGTCTCGCTCGGCACGGCGCTGCTGCTGAACTCCGTCATCTTCATGAAGGGGATCTTCCGGAGCGCGCTGTTCCTGCCCTACGTGACCAGCTTCGTCTTCGCCGGCGTGATCTGGCGGTGGATGTATGAGTTCGACGGCTTCATCAACGGACTGCTCGCCAAGATCGACCTCGGTCCGGTCGGCTTCCTCGACGACACCTCGCTGGTCCTGCCCGCGCTGGCCACGGTCTCGGTGTGGAAGGGCTTCGGCTACTCGATGCTCATCCTGCTGGCCGGGCTGAAGTCGATCCCGGCCTCGTACCTGGAGGCCGCGCGGGTCGACGGCGCCAACGCCTGGCAGCGCTTCCGCAGCATCGTGCTGCCGCTGCTGCGCCCCGCCCTGTTCTTCGTGATCGTCATCGAGACGATCGGGGCGTTCCAGGCCTTCGACGTCATCTACGTGATGACCGGCGGCGGGCCGTCTCGGGCCAGCTACAACCTCATCTACGCGCTCTACGACCAGGGCTTCGGGAACTTCAACGTGGCGTACGCGGCCACGATCGGCATCGTGCTGTTCGTCCTGGTCTTCATCGTCTCGATGATCCAGCGCCGTCTGCTCGATCGGAGCAACACATGACGATTACCGAGACCAAGCCGGTGAAGGCGGCGCCCGCGCGGGTCGCCGGGCCCCGGCGCAGGACCGGCCGGCAATGGCCGTTCGCCCTCCTGCTCGGGCTCGTCGCCGTGCTCACCGTCAGCCCGTTCCTGCTGATGCTGGTGCTGGCGCTCAGCCCCAAGAACGAGCCGACGCTGCCGCACCAGTGGCCGGACGAGCTCACGCTGGACAACCTGGTCACGAACCTGACCTCCTCCGGCTTCCTCGGCTGGACGCTCAACTCCTTCATCTACGCCGCCGTCTCCGTCGTCATCATCCTGCTGACCGCCTCCATGGCCGGCTACGCCTTCGCCAAGAAGCGCTTCCCCGGCCGCGACGCGCTGATGTGGGCGTTCCTGGCGACGATGATGGTGCCCTTCCAGGCCACCCTGATCCCGTTGTTCATCCTGATCTCCGACCTGAACGGCGCGGACACCTTCTGGGGCCTGATCGTGCCCACGCTGGCCAACTCCCAGGCCGTGTTCCTCATGCGGCAGTTCATCCGCGACCTGCCCGACGAACTGTTCGAGGCCGCCAAGGTGGACGGCGCCCCGGAATGGCGCATCTACCTGCAGATCGTGGTGCCCCTCACCAAGCCGATCCTGGCCACGCTGGGCGTCTTCGTCTTCCTGTGGCACTGGAACGACTTCCTCTGGCCGCTCGTGGCGACCAGCAGCGAGGAGATGCGCACGCTCACCGTCGGCCTGTCCACGCTGCGCGGCGAGCAGTTCCCGCAGTCGATGGAGATGGCCGCCGCGGCGATCTCGGTGGTGCCCTGCCTGGCCGTCTTCTTCCTGCTGCAGCGCTACCTCGTCAACAGCATCGCGATGACCGGGTTGAAGTAACCCTTAGGCTGGTTCGACATGAGCACGGCAATCGACCCACGCGCGGCCGACCTGCGCGAGCGCCTGCGCGGGACGCTGGTCGCCGCCGCGGCCACCCCCATGACCACCGCGGGCGAGGTCGACCTCGACCTGGTCTCCGCCTATCTCGCCGGCCTGGTCGCCGACGGGGCCGGCGGGCTGGCGGTGCTGGCCCACACGGGGCGCGGGCCGTACCTGAGCGAAGGGGTGCGCGCCGCCGTCGTCGAGCGCGCGGTCGCGCTCGACGTGCCCGTCGTGGTCGGTGTAGGGGGTGCCGGGAGTACGGACGTCGTCGCGCAGGCCAGAGCGGCGGCGCAGGCGGGGGCCGCGGCGCTCATGCCGTTCCCCTCGCCCGGCGACCGCGTGGCGGAACACCGGGCCGTGTGGGAGGCGACCGGGGTGCCCCTGATCGCCTTCGACCTCTACAGCCTGCCCTGCCCGCCGGACGTGCTGCGCGCGCTCGTGGCGCTGCCGGGCGTGGCCGGGCTGAAGGCGGCGCTGCTGTCGGACGCCATGGCCTGCCAGCGCACGATCGCCATCACCCGTGAGGCGGGCCGCCTGGCCGTCACCGGTGAGGACCGCATGTTCGGCCCGTCGCTGCTGTGGGGGGCGGAAGCCGCCCTGGTCGGCCTCGCGGCGGCGCACGTGGGGGTCACCGCCGACGTTCTGCGCGCCTACCAAGGCTCTGACCTGCGGGCCTTCGAGGACGCCTCGGCCCGGCTCGACCGCCTGGCCGAGGCCACGTTCACCGAGCCGATGGAGGGCTACGTCCAGCGCATGTTGTGGCTGGCGGCCGAGGAGGGCCGCATCCCGGCCACCCACGCCCACGACCTGTACGGCCCCGACCTGGGGTCGGAGCCGCTCAGCGTCAAGGACATCCTCACCGGTACGGCGAGATCGCCACGCTGACCAGGTTGCGGCCCTTGATCGCGTACAGGGACCGGTGGTCGGGGGCGATGTTGAGCTTGGAGCCGCCGCCGAACCAGTCGCTCGCCAGGCCGGTGACGATCTTCTTGACGGTCCAGGCGCGCAGGTCGACGCGGTAGACGGCGTTCACGTCGCTGGTGTAGGCGGTGAAACCGGCGATGAGCAGGTCGCCGCCGCGCTCGCTGACCTTGAGCGTGCGGGTGATCTTCCGCTTCAGCAGGTGGTACTCGAACAGCACGCCCGTGTTGGTGATGCCGTAGACCGCCAGCGGGGTGTGGGCGAGGTCGGTGACGGCGGCGATGCCGGGCAGCGGTTCGAGCTGCCACGTGACCTTGCGGGTGCGCAGGTCGAAGGCGGCCAGCTTCGCGGTGGGGGTGACCGGGGGCGAGCCGAGTCCCTCCTGGGTGCTGGTGCCGCAGTAGAGCGTGCCGAGGTAGGCGGTGACCGAGAAGACGGTCTGGCGGTCCACGACCGGGCGGTAGGTGTCGAGCTTTCCGGTCCTGGGGTCGTAGACGTCGAGGGCGCCGTTCTGGTGGCCGGGCTCCGGCTGGGTCGGCATGGCGATCAGGCCGGTCAGGCGGTCGTAGGCCAGGTCCTTGGGGCGGTCCTGGTTGTGGCCGGTGCGGAACAGCAGCTTGGCCTCGGGTTGCCCGGCCTTGTGGGCGTACAGGGCGCCCTGGGTGTAGACGCCCAGGTACGTGGTGCCGCGTACCGTGATCATGGTCTTCGGTTCGCCGGGGATGGGCAGCCGGGTGACCTTGCCGGTGGCCAGGTCGTGCAGGTCGGCGCCGCTCTTGCCGCCGACGTAGACGGTTTTGCCGTCGGAGTGCACCGACATCGGCGCCTCGGCCGCGGCGCGGAAGCCCCGCTGCACGTGGCTGAGGTAGTCCATGGTGCCCGTGGCGGGGTCGTAGACGAAGACGCCGCTGTCCTGCAGGCCGTAGACCTTGCCCTTGTGCTCCAGGATGCGGACCGTCTGCGCCTCGGGGAACGGCACGCCGAGCACCTCGGACTTACCGCTCGCGAGCTCATAGCGGTAGACGGTCCCGGAGGGGCGGCCGGCGAAGTAGACCCAGCCGTCGAAGATGAGGACGGCGACGGTGTACTTCTCGCCGGGCGCCGACGCCTTGACGATCTTGTAGTTGGCCGGGTTCGCCTTCTCGATCACGACCAGCTCGGCCGTGGAGTTGAGGCCGCCCGCCAGGTGCGTGCCGCTGCTCGCCATGCTGGAGACCCAGTCGCGGTCGGCCAGCTCGGCGGGCAGTAGTTCGCGCTTGTCGCCGGTGCGGCGGTCGATGGCGACGAGGTGGGCGTTGGCGCCGACACCGGCGTAGACGTACTGGTCATCGGCCTGGATGCTGCGTACGTACGCCTCGCCGGGCGCGGGCTGGCCCAGGTCGCGGCTGGTCTTGGTGACCGGGTCGTACTCGACCACGCGGCCCGGCTCCGACATGCCCATGTAGATCTTGCCGTCGGGGGCGGCGGCCATGGTCCAGATGAAGTGGTCGGGGTACTCGGCGAGCTTGGTGGTGGTCCCGGTCAGCGTGTCGATCTTGTACAGGTCGGAGCGGGAGTGGGTGCCGACGTAGACGTCGGTGCCGGCCTTGCACATCGCCCAGACGCCGACGCCGGTGGGGATCTCGTAGTGGGCGGTGATCTTGTCCTGGGTGAGGTCCCAGGCGCCGACCACGTTGGGCGACAGGCCGCGCGAGCCCATGTAGAGCACCTCGCCGACGAACTCGCCGTTGCCCAGCGGGCTGGCCACGCTGGCCGGGCCCAGGTCGGTGAGCGTGCCCTCGGCGGGGGCGGCCGCGGCCGACGCCGGTGCGGCGGGTAAGGCGAGGGCGGCCGTCGAGGCGGCTGCGGCCTGGAGGAAACGTCGGCGGGGGATCATGCGCTTGCTCCTTGTTTCATATAACGGCCTGGACCGTAATTAGGGTCAACGGAAATGCGCCGGTGGTGAGGCGAGGTCAGACGGGCAGGTCGAACAGGGCCGCGGCGTTGCGCCAGGCGACCTTCTCGGCGGTCTCCGGGTCGAGCCGCGCGGCGGCGACCGCGCCGAACGCGGAGGCCGGGTCGATGAGCGTGGAGTCGGTGCCGAACAGCAGCCGGTCGGGGTTCACCGCGGCGGCCACCTCGGCGATGCGGCGGGCGGGCGCGTGGGAGTAGCAGGGCTCCAGATAGAGGCGGTCGCAGCCGCGCGCGGCCTCGACGGCGTGGCGGTGGCCGTCGGCGCCCATGTGTCCCGCGATGACCTTGAGTCCGGGGGTGTCGCTGCAGGTCGCGGCCAGGTCGAGGACGGTCGGGCCCCACGTGTGGACCAGCGCGGGCACGCCGTGCGCGGCGACCAGCGCGAGCGCCTCGCGGGTCTGCGGGGAGTCCGCGGGGGAGCGGGTGTAGTCGGTGTGGATCTTGACGCCCTTGAACCGGCCGGTGGGCAGGTACTCGCGCAGGTCCTTCTCCGCCTGGTCCAGGCGGCGGGGGTTGATCGTGACGTAGCCGTAGTGGCGGTCGGTCGTGGCCAGCCAGCCGTCCAGCGCACGGTTGCCGGTCGCGGGGTCGTAGATGACCGCCTCGGTGGCCGACACGATCGAGGCGCCGATGCCGTAGCGGTCCATGACGGTGTGGTTGAGCGCGGCCACGTCCATGGTGAAGAACCACGGGCCCCAGTGCGCGTGCACATCGATGATCATCCGAGCAGCCTCCTCGCGTTGCCGCCGGCCACCGCGGCGATCTCCTCGGGCTTGAGCCCGCTGGTCGCCAGCCGCAGCAGCGGGACGACGGGCTCGTAGTGCGGGGTGCGCGAGCCGTACAGAAGCCGATCGGCCGGTACGGTCTCCAGCGCGTCGGGGGAGTTGAGCAGCCGGGTCGAGGTGTGGAAGCCCGGCTCGTCGGCGGCGGCGACCAGGAAGTCGCCCAGGTGGTAGAAGTGCGTGTCCAGGAAGACCACGTTCGCGCCCAGGCCCGCGAACGGCTGCCAGAACCTGCGCACGTCCCCGCCCGTGAGCACGGTCAGCCCGAGTCCGGCCGCCTTGCGCGCCACGTGCCGCACTGACGGGAACCCGGCCTCCACCCCCTGCTCGTCGGGGAACAGCCGGATCGCCCGCACGCCCTTCGGCACGAGGCGCTCGATCTCGCGCACCGCGCCGAGGGGGTCGCGCAGGTCGACGGTGCCGACGGGGACCACGTCGTCGCGGGTGGTCCCGGTCGCCAGCACCTCGTCGTTGCCGGTGCGCATGTCGAACAGCGCGGCCCGCAGCGACGCCACCGCCCCGGCCTTGATGCCGTGCGCGCCGAGCGTGCCCAGGACCGACGCGGGGTCGCCGGGCGGTCCGTCGCGGTCGGCGTACGCTCCGACCAGCACGTCCACGTCGAGGGTCACCGTGAGTTCGCCGATCAGCTCGCCCGCGTCGAACGCCGTCACAACCGCCTCCATTGACTATTTGCGCTCAGAACATTACGGTCTGGGCCAAAATTGAGCAATAGGTGCATCTGCTCACCCCCCACTCGCAGAAAGCCTCCCATGCGCGCATTCCCCGCGATCGCGGCGGCCGTGCTGGCCCTCGCCCTCGCCGCCCCCCTTCCCGCCCACGCCGCGCCGCCCGGCCCCGAGCCCGGGAGCTGTGACGGGACACGGGTCGAGACGTTCGGGCCCGCTTCGGTGACCGGGGCGATCGTCGGCGCCGCCGTACACGACGATCACGCCTATGTCGTGACGCGCGGCCAGAAACCGCCGGTGCTCGCCGAGATCAACCTGAGCACCCGCAAGGTGGTCAGAAGCGTCACGCTCCCTGACGGCCCCGCGACCGGCGAGCCGGAAGGCGGATGGGCCACCGCGATCTCCGGCGGAAAGGTGTACGTCGGGACGTATCCCGTGCCCGATCTGTATAGCTTCGACCTGGCCACCGGTGAGGTGAAGCACCTGCACTCCTTCGGGAAGAACGGCGGCTACGTGTGGAGCCTGGCCGCCGCGCCCGACGGCAAGCTGTACGCCGGGACCTACCCCGACGGCCGCGTCTGGGAGTACGACCCGGCCACGGCCGCCGTCAGGAACTTCGGGGTCCTGGCCGCCGGGGAGCGTTACGTCAGGGCGCTGGCCGCCGACGCCACCCACGTCTACGCGGGCCTGCTCGACAAGGGCAGGCTCATGGCCATCGACCGCCAGGACGGCACCGTCAGGCAGCTCGCCCAGGGCACGACCGGCATCGGCGTCGTGGCCGAGCACGGCGACCGGGTGCTCGCGGTCAGCGGCTCGACGCTGATCGACGTGCGCAAGGACGGCTCCGACCCGCGTACGGCCGCCTCGGCCCCGCTCGACGCGCTCGTCTCCGCCCCGGACGGCACCGTCTACGGCACCTCCCGGCCCGACGGCGCCGTGCACCGCTACCGCACCGGCGACGCCGCCACCACCCGGGTGGCCGACCCGCCGTCTCAAGATGACGAGACCCGCCGCCTGGTCCTGACCGGAGCGGACACGCTGACCGGCTTCTCGGGCAGCGGCGGGATGTGGTGGCTGGACCTGCGTACCGGGAAGTCGGAGTTCGCCGACCTGATCGACGCGGGGCTGCCCGCGGGGGCCGAGCGCGTCCAGAGCATGCTGCTCGTGCCGAACCGGGCCGTGTACATCGGCGGCCACTTCTCCATGGAGGTGCGCGACCTGCGTACGGGCAAGCAGCGCCGGTTCCGGGTCCCGGGCGAGCCCAAGGACATGGTGCGGCGCGGGAACAAGATCTACGCGGCCATCTACCCCAGCGGCCAGATCCTCGAGATCGACATCCGCACCGACAGGCTGCGCAGCCTCGGCTACCTGGGGCATGACCAGGCGCGGCCGTGGGACATCGAGTACGACCCGGTCCGCGACAAGCTCCTGGTCGCCTCGGCCCCGCTCGGCGCCAGACTGAACGGCGCGCTGTCGATCGTGGATCCGGACACGGGCGCCAAGGACGTCTATGCCGGGATCATGCCTGACCAGAGCCTCATGAGCCTGTCCCTGGACGCTGTACGCGGCATCGTGTACCTGGGCGGCGACGTGCTGGGCGGCGGCGGCACCCCACCGACCCGGACCTCGGCCTCCATCGCCGCCTTCGACCTGAAAAGGCGCCAGATCGTGTGGCAGGTCGAACCTGTCGCCAATTTCCGCACTTTCCAGGACATCAAGGTGCACCGTGGCCTGATCTACGGGGTCTACAAGCGCAACTCCGGCGCCTGGATCGCCCTCGACCTCGCCACCCGCACCGTCAAACACCAGGGCGCCCTTTCCGGGTACGGCGAGCTGACCGTGCACCGGGGGCGTGTGTTCACCTCGGCCTTCTTCGGTGGTGGGAACGCCTACCTGCTGGGATCCGAGGCCAAGCCGGTGGCGGCGGGGCTGGGTGACGACTGGTACACCAACCCGCAACTCCACTTCGAACCCGGCTCCTGGAAGGCCTGGGCCCTCGTCGGCCGCACCCTGGCCCGCCTCGACCTCACCCCCGCCTGCCCGCCCCTGGCCCCGCCCACCCCCTGACGCCTTCCACCCTCTGACCAGCCCCACCCCCCGGGCTCACCCACCGCGCCGCGTGGCCGCACCTACCCTGGCCGCGCTCCCCCCAGGGCTCATGCCGGAGGCCCTGAGGGGGCACGCTCGGCTTGGCCTCTCTTCCGGGGGTTCGTCCGCTCTGCCGTCCCCCCAGCGCCCGAGTGCACGGGACCGGTAGAGGGGCGGGGGTGGGGTGGTCTTGACCGAGGTTGTGGGGCGCAGCTAGTTTCGGTCTGTGCCGAAATCCGTCACAGACGCGCACCGCCTGATCGGCCCCGTGCCGTTCGACGACCTGCCGGAGGACCCGCGCCCCGACATGTCCCGGCTGGGCATCCAGCGCGCCCACGTGACCCACACCCTCAGCCTCTACTCCGACGCCAGAGCGGGCAACGAAGCGCTCATGGAACTGAAGGACCCGGCCCTCCAGCCGGTCCCCGTCCTGGTGCCCGAGTCCTTCGAGCCCATCCCGGACTGGAGCGTGCCGATGGTCCGCCTGTGCCCGTCCAGGCATCGCTTCGAGCTCACCGGCCCCACCACACTCCGATGGCTGCGCAGGATGGAGACCACGGTGGCCGTCGAGTTCGAGGAGACCTCGCCCGGCCAGCTCCTCGCCCTCGCCACGCGACTGCCGGAACAACGCATCCTGCTGCTCACCCCGGGCTACCGCCACCTGCGTACCATCGGCGAGCTCATGGCCGAGATCCCCAACCTGTGGCTGGAGATCGGCACCGTCAACACCCAGCGCGGCGTCGAGTGGCTGGCCGGACTGTACGGCCCCGAGCGCCTGGTCTTCGGCACCGGCGCCCCCGTCCTCGACGACTGCGGCCCGCGCTTCCTGCTCGACCACCTCGACCTGCCGGAAAAGGACGTCGAGCTGATCGCGACGGGAGGCGGCCTGCTGTGATCCTCGACGCGCACGGCCACCTCGGCCCCTGGCCCGACTTCCTCATCCCGGACAAGACCGCCGAAGGCATGGTCGAGCTGATGGACCGCCTCGGCATCGACGCGATCGGCATCAGCCACCTGCTCGGCGTCGGGCCGTCCGCCGAGGAGGGCAACCGGCTGGCGTTCGAGGCGGCCGGGCGCTATCCGGGCCGCATCGGCGTCTGGCAGGTCTACAACCCGCACCAGCGCAACAGCCTCACCACCGAAGGCGTCTGGGGCGTCAAGATCCATCCGGACGTGCACCAGTGCCGCCTCGACGACCGCCGCTACGACCCCATCTGGGAGCTGGGTCTGCCCGTGCTCGCGCACGGGCAGACCGACTCGCCGTGGAGCGATCCGGCCCAGTTCGCGACCGTCGCGCGGCGCCATCCGCACGTGCCGCTGCTGCTCGGTCACGCGGGCCTGTGGCCGTACGGCTTCGCCCGCGCCGCCGAGCTCATCCACGGCCACCCGAACCTCTACCTGGAGATCTGCGGCTCCAAGATGACCGGCCGCTGGATCGCCAAGCTGGCCGCCCTGGCCGGCGCGGACCGCGTCGTCTACGGCTCCGACTCCTGCTTCCTCGACCTGCGGGTCGGCTTCGGCCGCGTCGCCCTGGCCCCGGTCAGCGACGCCGACCGTGCCCTCATCCAGGGCGGCAACCTCGCGCGCGTGCTGAAAGGACGCCTCGCATGACCCTCGCCATCCACGGCGGCACCCCCGTCCGCACCACCCCGTGGCCCGCCTGGCCGCCACCGCTCGACGACGCGCAGCGCAAGCTCGTCACCGACGTGCTCGACAGCGGGCTGTGGGGAGCCACCCAGGGCGGCTCCGCCTGCGCGGACCTGACCGCCGCGTTCGCCCGCCTCTCCGGCGTCCGGTACGGCGTCGCCGTCGGCAACGCCACCCTGGGCCTGTTCGCCGCGCTGCGCGGCCTGGGTGTCGGGCCGGGCGACGAGGTCATCGTGCCCGCGTACACGTTCGTCGCCTCGGCCACGTCGGTGCTGCTGGCGGGGGCCGTCCCGGTGATCGTGGACGTGGACCCGGTGGACCTGCACCTGACGGCCGCCGCGGTCGAGGCCGCCGTCACCGGGCGCACGGCCGCGGTCATGCCGGTGCACCTGGCCGGCAGTCCGGCCGACATGGACGACATCAACGCGGTAGCCGTACGACATGGGCTGAAGGTCGTCGAGGACGCGGCGCAGGCGCACGGCGCGAGCTACAAGGGCCGGCCGGTCGGCGGGCTGGGTGACGCCGGCGTCTACAGCTTCCAGGCCAGCAAGGCGATGACGGCGGGGGAGGGCGGGCTGATCGTCTGCCGCGAGGAGGCGGATCATGAGGCGATCTGGTCGGTCTGCAATCTCGGGCGCAAGCTCGGCGGCCAGTGGTACGGCCACCCGAACGTCGGCTGGAACCTGCGCCTGACCGAGATCCAGGCGGCGCTGCTGCTGCCCTGGCTGGACCGGCTGGAGCCGGAGATCGCCCGGCGCAACGCGTTCGCCGCCGAGGTGGAGCGGGGGCTGGCCGCGACCGGGCTGCCGGTGAGCGTGGTGCCGCAGCCGCCGGGTACCACGCTCGACTCGCGTCACCTGCTGATGCTGCGCGTGCGCGTGCCGTTCGACCGGGCCTTCTTCCTGGAGGCGATGGCGGCGGAAGGGGTGCCGCTCGACGGCGGCTACCCGCCGCTGGGCACGATGGCCGCGCTCACCGAGGCGGGGGCGCGCCCTGAGCCGTGTCCCGCCACCGAGGCCGCCACGCGCGAGGTGGTCTGGATGCGCCAGTCGATGCTCATGGACGATCCCGCCCATGCCTCGCACCTCGTCGAGGCCCTCACGAAGGTGCTGCGCGCATGATCTTATGGAAGGGAGCGCTCGCGGCCGTCCTGGTCGCGGTCACCGCGCTCACCCCGGCCCCCGCCCCCGCTCCGGAGAACCTCGGCGTCCCGCTCCAGGACGTGCTGCTGCTCGGCGGCGCCGTAGCCCCTGGGCCGGAGGGCGGGACGGTGATCTGGAGCGCCTCCTCCGGCGTCCCCGCCCATCTCAACGCCGTGGACCCGGCGACCGGGGCGCAGACGTCCCGGTTCGACCTGCCCGGCTCCGGCGGCGCGTGGGCCGTGGAAGCCACACCCGACGGCAGCGTGTACGCCGGCACGTACGGCGGCAGCAAGCTCTTCCGCTGGACGGCCCAGGGCGGCGTCCAGGATCTCGGCAACCCGCTCCAGGGCGAGACGTTCGTCTGGACCCTGGCCGCGGGCGAGGGCGCGACCGTCTACGGCGGCACCTCGCCGGGCGGCAGGCTCTTCGCCTACGACCCCGCCACCGGCGTACGCGACTACGGCCGCCTGTCCGCGGGCCACGCCTACGTCCGCAGCGTCTCCTACGCCGGCGGCAAGATCTACGCCGGTACCGAGGCGCCCGCCAAGATCTTCGAGGTGGACGCGGCCAGCGGCGCGATCAAGGAACTGCCCGCCCCCGAGGACATCACCGGCAAGTGGGCCTACGACGTCAACACCGCCGCCGGATATCTCTACGTACGGCTGGGCAGCGCCAGTCCGGGCCCCCTGCACGTGTGGGACATCGCCGCGGGCACGTGGACCGACCGGCTGGACGCCGCCCACGGCCTGGACGTCTCGCCACCGGACGCCGAGGGGCGGGTCTACTTTGTAAAGGGCGGCGAGCTCGTCCGCTACGACCCCAAGACCAAGGCCACCACCCCCACCGGCCTGCCGGTCACCGGCCGCGTGGCCAACACCCGCGGCATCGGATGGGCCGAACTCGGCCTGCCCGACTACCCGGGCAAGAGCCTCGTCGGCCTGCTCTGGCGCGGCCTGATGTTCCGCTACAACCCGCAGACCGGCGCCAAGGCGTTCGTCCAGAGCGGCATCAAGGGCGAGCCGATCGACGTCACGGCGCTGTCCGAGGGCCCCGACGGCCGCATGTACGCCGGCGGCTTCCTCAACGGCGGCTTCGCCGGCATCGACCCCAGGTCCGGCAAGGCCGAGGAGTTCCACACGTTCTCGCAGAGCGAGGACATGACCACGCACCGGGGCAAGCTGTACATCGGCGCCTACCCCGAGGCCCGCGTCTACTCCTACGACCCGAGCCTGCCGTGGAACAGCACCGAGTACTCGCCCAGCCCGCAGCCCGGCCCGGCCCCGAACCCCGCCCGCCTGTTCGACGGCGCCGCCGACCGGCAGATCCGCCCCCGCGCCATGGTCTCGGCCGGCCGCTACCTCGCCGTCGGCACCATGCCCGACCTCGGTCACCTGGGCGGCGTCCTGTCCGTCTGGGACCCGGAGGCGGGGCGGCTGAAGTCCTCGCGGCGCGACGTCGTCAAGGACCAGTCGATCGTCGCGCTCGCCTACCGCGACGGCGTCGTCTACGGCGGCACCTCGATCTACAGCGGCCAGTCCGCCACCCCGCCGACACAGCCGGAGGCCAAACTGTTCGCCTGGTCGGTGCGCGAGGACCGGCTCCTGTGGGAGATCGTCCCCGCCCCGGGCAAGCCCGCCATCCCGGCCCTCGCCTTCGACGCCGCCGGGCGGTTGTGGGGGATCGCCGGTGGGGAGGTGTTCGCGGTGAACACCTGGGCCCGCAAGGTCGTCAAGCGCGTGGTGCTGTCGTCGAGCGAGAGCGCGAGCGGTCAGCTGGCCTTCAACCGCCGCGACCTTCAGTTGTACGGCGCGCACGCCGGTCGGTCGGTGTTCCGCCTGAACCCGTTGACCGGCCGCCACACCGTGCTGCGCTCGGGGGCGGTCCACCAGCTGGCGGTCCACCGCTCGGGCGACATCTACTTCGCCGAAGGCCCCACCCTCTACCGCCTCCGCCCCTGACCCACCCGGCTCTCGGGAGACCCCGGCCCCGCGCCTGCCTCGGGCGGGTCGTGCGGGGACCGGGTCCATCTTGAGCCGCGCGTCGGCGGCGTCCCTGACCGCCAGTACGGCTGGGCCGGAGGCACTCGATGTGACGGTGCAGACGCGGCCGCGGTGGTGCCGGTGAGGGGAAGCGTGCGGAGGGGCTGGAACCCGCAGCCGGTGGGTGGCGCTGATGCGGCCTGGACCGGAGTGGCGAAGGTGAGGAGGAGTAGGAGGGCTGCGATGAGTGCTCACAGGGGAGGCCTTCATGGCACATATTAACGGTCTTGACCGTAATGAGAAGAAGGGTCTTCTGACACCATGGCGGCATGAGCGGACCGGTGCGGATCATCGCGGTGCGACACGGCCAGAGCGAGGCCAACCTCGCCTATGAACGGGCGCGCGAGCGTCCCCTCGTCTACGAGCGCGGCGACCAGGAGGTCACCCTGACCGATCTCGGCAGGCGGCAGGCGGCCGCGGTGGGGCACGTGCTGGCGGCGTTGCCCGAGGCGGAGGCGCCGGAGGTGGTGTGGTGCTCGCCGTACCTGCGGGCGCGCGACACCTGGGCGCACGCGCAACGGGCGTGGGGCGTCGAGACGACGCTGCCGCTCACCGTGGACAAGCGCCTGCGCGACCGTGAGATGGGCGCCCTGGCCCCGTTCAACCGCGCGGCCGTCGCCGAGCGCTTCCCCGAGGAGGCCGCCCGCTTTCTGTCCGAGGGCGAGTACGCCTTCCGCCCGCCGGGCGGCGAGTCCTTCGGCGACGTCGTGGTACGGCTGCGCGCCTTCGTCGGCGACCTGCGCGCGACCGCCCGCGGCCGGAGGGTTCTGATCGTGGCCCACGACGCGGTCGTGCTGCTGCTGCGCCACGTCCTGGCCGGCAAGCCCGACGCCGAACTGCCCTCCGTGCACCGCTACGCCCCGATCCGCAACGCGTCGGTCTCCACCTGGCACGTGGTGGACGGGCGGATGGAGGTGCTGTCGTTCAACGACGTGAGGCACCTGGCCTGAGACCGGGCCGCCCCGCCACTGCGGGTGGCGGGGCGGCCGGAGCGGGCGGGCGTGCCACGCGACGGCACGACGGCCCAGCGCACCGCCCTGCCAGCAAGGCGGCGATCCTCCTCCGGGATGGATGTCCCCGACGGTAGGGGAGCCCGCTTTCGATTCGCTTTTCCGGCCCCATCTACCTCACAACCCAGGTAAAAGGGTGACACCTGACCCCCGCCACACCGGCCTGGGCGGCGTGGTGCCGGCCACCGGGCGGCTGGAGCGGCGGCGCCGTACCCAGGAGCGGGTGGAGGAGGCGGCGCTGCGGCGCGGCCTCTGACCGTCCCCGGCATCGCTACCGTTGGGTTCATGCCCAAGACACCCGACAGCTCCCGCCGCAGCGAGCACTCGCGCCAGGCGATCCTCGCGGCCACCCGCGCCCTGATCTCCGAGGTGGGCTACGAGAAGGTCGCCATCGAGGCCATCGCCGCGCGGGCGGGCGTCGGCAAGCAGACGATCTACCGGTGGTGGCCGTCGAAGGGCGCCGTGATCTTCGATTCGATCCTGGCGCTCAGCGAGGACGCCGAAGGACAGGACATGGCTCTGCCCGACACCGGCGATCTGGAGGCGGACCTGAAGCGGGTGATGCGCGCGACCGTCGCCGAGTTCGCCGACCCGGACTTCGAGAAGCCGATCCGGGCGCTGACCGCCGAGGTGATCAACGACGCCGGGCTGGCCGAGCAGTACCGGGACAAGCTCGCCCGGCCCGTGGACGAGGCCAAGAAGGCCCGGCTGCGCAGCGCGCAGCGGGCCGGGCAGCTCGCCGCCGACGCCGACCTCGACCTGGTGCTCGAAGTGCTCTACGCGCCACTGTTCCAGCGGTGGCTGCAGCGCTCGGGCCCGCTCACGCCCGGGTACGCCGACGCGCTGGTCGAGGCCGCGCTCAAGGCGTTTCGGCCCGGGTGAACTCGGCGATCCAGTTGGTCTCCCAGGTACGCTCGCCGTCCACGGAGAAGGCCTGCTCCCACCGGCAGTGGTCGGCGTCGATCCTGATCCAGAGGAAGCGGCAGCGCACCGGCGTGCCCTCGTGCTCGTCGTCGCAGAAGAACGCGCCCCGGTCGCCGTCGAAGCGTCCCACCACGGGCGGCAGCCCGAGCACGGGGTCGGCGCCGCTGACCCAGTAGATCGACCAGAGGTCGGTGGCGGGGTCGTGCAGGCGCAGGGTCAGCCCCGAGGTCCCCTTGGTGGGGAAGGTGACCTCGTCGCAGCTGGCCGCGCCGGACAGGTGCCGCGTGGCGCGCGTGTACCCGGGGAACTCCTCCCAGTCGTCGCTGCCCGCCAGCCGCTTGGTCAGCTTGCGCTGGTGCGAGGTCCAGGTGCCCTCGAAGAAGTCGAAGTTGTTCATGGGCAGAAGCTAGGAGCGCGTCACTGACATCTCCTGTCAGTGCCTGAATCCTTTTATGGTGTTCCTGCCTCTTATGTGTGTCCCGGCGATCCCGCCGGGACCTGACCCGGAGGTTGCCCACCATGACCATCGCCATCATCGCCGTGGCCGCCGTGCTCGTCTGCACGTGTACGGTCGTCGTGCTGCGCCGCAGGAGCCGTGGCCGTGGCTGACACGACCTGGCCCGACGAGCGTCTCATCGCGGCCGCGCAGCGGGGCGACGTCGACTCCATCGCCGCGCTGGTGTCACGCTCGCAGTCGCACGTACGGCGGTTCGCCCACGCGTTGTGCACCACCCCGGAGGACGCCGAGGACGCGGCGCAGGAGGCGCTGATCATCCTGTACCGCAAGATCGGGGTGCTGCGGGCCTCGGCGGCGCTGGCGTCGTGGATGTTCCGCATCGTCCGCAACGAGTGCCTGCGCCGGGCGCGGACGCTGACCGGTCACCACCTCCCGATCCTCGACGGCGCCCAGCGGTCGGCCGAGGAGGAGGTGCTGCTGCGCCTGGAGGCCGGGATCGTGGCGGAGGCGATCGCCGAGCTGCCCGCCGACCAGCGCAGCGTGCTGATCATGCGCGACGTCCAGGGCCACAGCGGGCGGGCGGTGGCCGCCGCGCTCGGCCTCAGCACCCCGGCCATGAAGTCCCGGCTGCACCGCGCCCGCACCACGGTCCGCGCCACGCTGCTGAGCTCGGTGGGGGGCGACCATGGCTGACGGACGGGACTTCGCCAGCGGGTCGCTGCCCCGGCACCTGGTGAGGGGCGTGATCGGCTTCGGCGCGCTGGCCGCCGCGGTCGCGCTGCTCCCGGTGACCGGGCCGGTCAGCCTGCTCCTGGCGCCGCTCGGCCTGCTGGCGCTGCGTGGGTGCCCCACGTGCTGGGCCATCGGGCTGATGCAGACGATCTCCAGAGGACGGCTGCGCCGTAGCTGCGTGGACGGGCGCTGCGAGCTGACTAGCTCCAGAACCCCGTCGTGAGCGCCGCCTGGAGTGCCGCGTGGGCGGCGTCGTCGTACGGCGTCATGCTGAGGCTGAGCTGGCGGGCGCCGTCGGAGCTGTGGAAGGACAGGGTGGTGTAGCCGAGGATGGCGCCGCGGTGACCGTAGGCGGTGCCGCAGGGGGAGCCGGCGATCTCCAGGCCGAGGCCGTGGGCGCCGCCGATGCCCGGGGTCTTCATCAGCGCGAGTTCGACGGGCGGCAGCAGGCCGCCGGTGAGCAGGGCGTGGAAGAAGGTGTTGAGGTCGGCGGCGGAGGACATCATGCCGCCCGCGGCGCCGGCCGCGGTGGGGTCGAGGCGGGTCACGTCGCGGATCCTGCCGCCGGTCATGAGGTAGCCGCGGGCGTGCGGGCCGTTGATCGCGGTCGAGGAGGTGGGGGTGCGGGTGGCCGTCAGTTTCAGCGGCTTGATGATCCGGTCGGTGATCTCTCTGGTGTACGGCCGGCCGGTCACCTCCTCGATCACCATGCCGAGCAGGAGGTAGCCGGTGGCGGAATGGGCGTACCGGGTGCCGGGGGCGGACAGGACGGCCAGGTCGACGAGCTCGCGCGCCCGCCGGGGGCGCCCGGGGCCGGTGTGCTCGGCGACGGTGTTCTCGGGCAGGCCGCCGGTGTGGCCGAGCAGGTGCCGGACGGTGATGTCCGGCACCGCGTTCCCCAGGTGGGCGCCGAGCGGGTCGTCCAGCCCAAGCCGGCCCTCGGCCACGAGTTGCAGCACGACCGTGGCGGTGAAGGCCTCGGTGACGCCGCCGATGCGGAAGCGGCCGTTGACGGGGGCGCGGCGCGGACGGCCGAGCTCGATCACGCCCGAGGCGAGCCTGGTGGTGCGGCCGTCCCAGCGGAGCTCCGCGATCACCGCGCCCGCTCCGGCCGCTACGATCCTGTCCAGTTCCGGCTGCAGCGGGGCGGTGGTCACGCGCACGATGGGCCCTTCCGAAGGGGGGACGACCCTTCGACACTGGCAGCCCGAGGATGGCCGCGCCTCCCGCCTGAAGCCGAGTCCGCGCCTCCGTCGCCGGTCGGAGCGGCATCGACCAAAGTCGTGGTTCAGGGGGTCACGGCGATGCGGTGATCGTAGGACAGGCCGTGGGGTGAGCAGGGCACGCCCGTCTCGCGTGGGCACAGCACGTGGTGGTCCTCGGCGCGCGCCACGTAGAGGCGGTAGGGGTGGGGCGCGCTCAGGTGCTCGGGGGTCATGGGACGCCCGCCGCGCGCCGGGTCGCCCGGGTAGACGGCCAGGGCGGGCTCCAGGTCGGTGACCTGCCTGGCCGTGGCCGACATGTAGACCGCCTGGCCGCTTCCCGGGGTGACCTGGGAGTCGAAGACGACCATGCTCAGCCGAGGGCGGACCGCCAGGTTCCCGGAGTGGACGGTTTCGGGGGAGGAGACCCAGTAGAAGTCGCGGTAGCCGTCGTGGGCGAAGAACACCGGGCTGGCCCACGGGGTGCCGTCCCGGCCGGCGGTCGCGAGCGTCACGTACACGTTGGCGTCGATGATGGAACGGGCCATCGCCGCCAAGTCGTCGTTCATCAGGATCGTCCGCCTCTCCGGTCGGTCGCGCCGGGTCTCGAAGGCGTGCGCTCCCGGTCGAGGCGGCAACCCTAGTCCCCGGACGCCGCACGGGCCAATGCGGCGGCCGGGGAGCGGTGGCGGGCGGCTACTTGATCGGGCCGCAGGCGATCCGGCCGCCCGCGTCGCCCGTGCGCTGGGTGGCCTCGTCCGGGCCGGTGGCGCTGTAGCGCTCGGGGATGTTGGCCAGGTTGTCGGGCAGGGCGTGCACGATGACGGCGCTGCCGTCGGCGTCGGTGAGCTGGCGGACCCGGAAGCGGTCGGTGACCACCGAGGCCGTGCCGGAGCCGTCCGCGGCGACCAGCAGCGGCGGCAGGTCGCCCGAGTGGTGCGAGTGGGTGGAGCCGCCGAGGTCGAAGTGGCCGCCGGCGGTGTAGAACGGGGACACCTTGCCGGTCGCCGGGTCGATGGCGGCGGGGTCGCAGATGCCGGTCGTGTGGACGTGGAAGCCGTGGTAGCCCGGGGGCAGGCCCTTGACGGTGACCGACAGGCGCGACTTGGTGTATCCCTCCGCCCGCAGGGCGAGAGTGCCGACCGGTTTGCCCGCGACGTCGCGGATCGTGACCGCGACCGGGTGCGCCTCCTGCGTGGTGGCGGTGGCCTGGGCCACGGCGCTGACGCCGATGGCCGCGACCGCGGTGAGGAGCGTGGCGCAGATCGTCAGGTGGAGGGTCCGTGGCTGCGGTAACGGCGCCATCGCGAACGGCCTTTCGCTGCGGGGAAGGGACTCCGTCGAGGGTAAAGGCCATCCGCCGGGATTCTGTATAGGATTTGGTATAGCAATGTGGTGGGTGGCCGGGGTTATGGCCATCCTTTACAGTCAGGTGGACATGACGAGGTCGGCTCGGGATCGGGTGGCGTCGTCGGCGAACCAGCGGTCCTCCGCGGCGAACCACGCCTGCCACTCCGCCTCCAGGCCGGCGCCGTCCCTGGCCCGCACACGGTCCCAGCGGGTCGCGCGTGCGGCCTCCAGCCAGACCCGGAAGGCCAGGAGGTGGTCGGCGTCGCGGCGGGCCGTACCCACGCCCTCGATCACCAGGACCGGAGCGGGCGGGACGTCGAGCCACGTCGTGTAGCGTGCGCGGTGCCAGTCGTAGCGGCGGAAGCGTCCGGGGCGGCCCGCCGACAGCGGGTCCAGGACCTGCTCGCGCAACGCCGCGAACCAGGCGCCGGGGCCCTCCGACCACGGCACGGGGAAGTCGTCGCTGTGGATCACCTGGCAGTCGAGCGCCTTGCCCAGCCGTCCCGCGAACGTGGTCTTGCCCGCTCCTGCGGGCCCGTCGACGGCCACGAGGCGGACCGGGCCGCACGACGGCGGGAGGTCGCTGATGCGCTGGGCGAGGGTTTGCACGCTGTCGAGGGTAGGGGGCGACAGAAAGGACCTGGCAAGCTGAGAATATTGACTTTCCCCGGGATGGAGGTTGATCTTGCTCGGACCCCTAGGCGACATCGTCGTGCTCGATCTGTCCAGGGCCCTCGCGGGTCCGCACGCCGCCCAGATGCTCGGTGACCTGGGCGCCAAGGTGATCAAGGTGGAGCACCCTGACGGGGGTGACGAGTCGCGGGGCTGGGGACCGCCGTTCGTCGGGCCGGAGCATGACATCTCCACGTACTTCCTGGCGGCCAACCGCAACAAGCTGTCGGTCGCCGTCGACCTCAAGAGCGACGGCGGCAGGGCGCTGATCGAGCGCCTGGTCCGGCAGAGCGACGTGCTCATCGAGAACTTCCGCACCGGGGTGCTCGACCGGCTCGGCCTCGCCGTGGAACGGCTGCGCGAGCTC
Organism: Nonomuraea sp. NPDC050547; assembly: GCF_044457345.1. NCBI lineage: Bacteria > Bacillati > Actinomycetota > Actinomycetes > Streptosporangiales > Streptosporangiaceae > Nonomuraea > Nonomuraea sp. NPDC050547. The sequence continues at coordinate 488,586 of NZ_JBITGW010000005.1, read as the reverse complement.
AACCCGCGGCTGGTGGTCCTGTCCATCACGGGGTTCGGGCACGACGGCCCGGAGGGCGGGCGGCCGGGCTACGACCAGATCGCGCAGGGCGAGGCGGGGCTGATGTCGCTGACCGGTCCCAGCGCGGAGGAGCCCTACCGCGTGGGGGCCTCGATCGCCGACCTGCTCGCGGGCATCCACGGCGCGTACGGCGTGGCCGCCGCCCTGTACGAGCGCGAGCGCACCGGCGAGGGCCGGATCGTACGGACCTCCCTGCTGGCCGCGGTGACCGGCGTGCACTCCTACCACGGCACCGCCTGGACGGTCGGCGGCCAGGTCCCGCGGGCCAACGGCAACCACCACGTCTCCATCGCCCCGTACGGGGCCTTCCACTGCGCCGGCGGCATGCTCCAGATCGCCGTCGCGAATGAGACTCAATGGCGAAAAGTCGCCACCCTCCTCGGCATAGACCCAGATATCGCGAAATATCGCACCAACCGCGACCGCTTCCGCCACCGCGAGGACCTCATCCAGGACATGGAGAAAGCCCTGGCCGCCCACGACCGCGCCCACTGGCTGGCCGCGCTCGGCGAACTGGGCGTCCCGGCCGGCGCCATCCGCTCCCTCGACGAGGTCTACGCCTGGGACCAGACCCGCTCCCAGGGCCTGCTCGTCACCGTGGAGCACCCGGTCCTGGGCCGCATCGAGCTGCCGGGCCCGCCGCTGCGCTTCGACGGCCTGCCGCCGGCCGAGCACACCGCCCCGCCCGAGCTGGGCCAGGACGGCGACGCGGTCCTGGCCTGGCTGGAAGAGCGGGAGCGATGATCGACAGCCGTCCCGACGCGCACGCCCTGATCCGCGCGGTCCTGGACGAGGGCTCCTGGCGTTCCTGGGACGCGCCGCCGGTCGACCCGGTGCGCCCCGACTCCTCCTACGCCGACGAACTGGCCGCCGCCCGCGTCAAGTCCGGCTACGACGAGTCGGTCGTGACCGGCGAAGGACGGCTCGACGGCCGGCGGGTGGCCGTGGTGGCCAGCGAGTTCTCCTTCCTGGCCGGTTCGATCGGGGTCGCCGCGGCCGAGCGGATCGCCGCGGCGGTGGAGCGGGCGACCGCCGAGGGGCTGCCCCTGCTGGCCGCGCCCGCCTCCGGCGGCACCAGGATGCAGGAGGGCGCGCTGGCTTTCGTGCAGATGGTGAAGGTCACCGCCGCGGTGCAGGCGCACCGGGCGGCGGGCCTGCCGTACCTGGTGTATCTGCGGCATCCCACGACGGGCGGGGTGTTCGCGTCGTGGGGCTCGCTCGGCCACGTGACGGCGGCCGAGCCGGGGGCGCTGATCGGCTTTCTCGGGCCGAGGGTGTTCGAGTCGCTGCACGGCTATCCGTTCCCCGAGGGCGTGCAGGTGGCCGAGAACCTCTACCGCCACGGCCTGGTCGACGCGGTGGTCTCGGCCGAGGCGGCGCGGACGATCGCGGTGCGCGCGCTGAGCGTGCTGTGCGCGCGGGCGGAGGAGCTCGACCCGGGCCGGCCGCCCGAGGAGGACCTGCGGCCGGTGGAGGCGTGGGAGGCCATCACCCGCTCCCGGCGCGACGACCGGCCGGGCGTGCGCACGCTGCTCAAGCTGGCCGCCACCGACGTCACCCCGCTCAACGGCAGCGGCGAGGGCGAGAACGAGCCCGGCCTGCTCCTGGCGCTGGCCAGGTTCGGGGCGGCACCGGCGGTCGTGCTCGGCCAGGACCGGCGCCGCCAGCGGGTCGGCGCGCCGCTGGGCCCGGCGGGGTTGCGGGTGGCCAGGCGCGGCATGCGGCTGGCCGCCGAGCTGGGGCTGCCGCTGGTCACGGTGATCGACACGGCGGGCGCGGCGCTGTCGAAGGCGGCCGAGGAGGGCGGCCTGGCCGCGGAGATCGCGCGCTGCCTGGCCGACATGGTCTCGCTGGAGGCGCCGACGGTCTGCCTGCTGATGGGGGAGGGGGCGGGAGGCGCCGCGCTGGCGCTGCTGCCGGCCGACCGCGTGCTGGCAGCCCAGCACGCCTGGCTGTCGCCGCTGCCGCCGGAGGGCTCTTCGGCGATCCTCTACCGCAGCGTCGACTTCGCCCCGGAGATCGCCCAGGCCCAGGGTGTACGCGCGACGGACCTGCGCAGGAACGGCATCGTCGACCGGGTCGTGCCGGAGCTGCCCGACGCCGCCTACGAGCCGAGGGCGTTCGCCGAGCGGGTGGGCAGGGCGCTGGAGTACGAGATCGCCACGGTGCTCCGGTTGAGCCCGCAGGAGCGTAAGGAGGCCAGGAGATCGCGCTATCGCGCGCTTTGACACGAAAAAATATGACTGGACACTTGTATGGTCGCCAATACATGCGTATAGCATGTTGGACATGCGACCAGTTTCTGATGAGGATCTGACGGCACGCGCCCGTATCCGGGACGTCGCCATGGCGCTGTTCGCCGACAAGGGCGTCAGAGCCACCACGATCCGCGGCATCGCCGAAGCGGCCGGGGTCTCGCCCGGCCTGGTCCAGCACCACTTCGGCTCCAAGGACCAACTGCGCGAAGCGTGCGACGAGTACGTCCTGTCCTACATGCGCGCCCAGGCGAAGGCCGGGGTCACCGACCACAACCTGGAAGATCCCGACTTCATCGAGAGCGTCCACCGCACCGCTCCGCCCCTCATGCACTACCTCGGCCGGGCCCTCGTGGACGGCTCGCCCGGCGCGGCGGCCATGTTCGACCAGCTCGTCAGCGTCACCGAGGAACACCTGTCCAAGCTCGACGACAGCGGCGTCGACCACCGCGCCCGCGCGACCGTGCTGACCGCCATGAAGCTCGGCATCACCGTGCTGCACGAGCACGTCACCCGCGCGCTCGGCGTGCCCATGTTCTCCCCCGACGGGGCCCTGCGCGTGGGCAAGGCCCAGCTCGACCTGATCAAACCGGAATTCCTGGGCCGCGAGCTGTTCGAGCAGGCGCGGACAGGCTTGGAGAAGTTCGAGGAACGCCAATGAGCACCGCTGTACGCGCCAAGGGCCTGGTCAAGACGTTCGGCCAGGCCAGGGCCCTGGACGGCCTGAACCTCAGCGTCAAGACGGGAGAGGTGCACGGCTTCCTCGGCCCCAACGGCGCAGGCAAGACCACCACCATCCGCGTCCTGCTCGGCCAGATGCGCTCAGACGGCGGCGAGGTCGAGCTGCTCGGCGGCGACCCCTGGCGGGACGCGACCGAGCTGCACCGCCGCCTCGCCTACGTGCCCGGCGACGTCACCCTGTGGCCCTCGCTGAGCGGCGGCGAGGTCATCGACCTGCTCGGCCGGGTACGCGGCGGCCTCGACCCGCGCCGCAGGGCCGAACTGCTCGACCGGTTCGAACTCGATCCGCGCAAACGCTGCCGCACCTACTCCAAGGGCAACCGGCAGAAGGTCGCGCTCGTGGCCGCCTTCGCCTCCGACGTCGAGCTGCTGATCCTGGACGAGCCCACCTCCGGCCTGGACCCGCTGATGGAGGCGGTCTTCAACGACTGCGTCCAGGAGGAGAAGGACCGCGGCCGCACCGTGCTGCTGTCCAGCCACATCCTGTCGGAGGTGGAGACGCTGTGCGACCGCGTGTCCATCATCCGCGCCGGCCGTACCGTCGAGTCGGGCAGCCTCGCCGACCTGCGCCACCTCACCCGCACCTCGGTCACGGCCGAGCTCATCGGCCCGGCCGACGGCCTCGCGCGGCTGCCCGGCGTGCACGAGCTCACCGTGGACGGCGACCGGCTGCGCTGCCAGGTCGACGGCGCGGCGCTCACCCCGGTCCTCACCGAGCTGGCCAGGGCGGGCGTGCGTTCGCTGACCAGCCAGCCGCCGACGCTGGAAGAGCTGTTCCTGCGTCACTACGAGGGGTCGGCGCGATGACCGGCCTCGGTGCGCTGATCCGGCTCATCCTGCGGCGCGACCGCGTCCTGCTGCCGGTCTGGATCCTCATCAGCGCGGTGCTCCCGGCCACCATCGCCGCCAGCACCGTCCGCCTCTACACCGACCAGGCCGCGCTCGACGCCTTCACCCACGCCTCGATGAACAGCCCCGCCCAGCTGGCCACCCGCGGCGTCATCTACGACGCGAGCGTCGGCGGCCTGACCGCCTGGACGCTCGGCTCCTCCGGTGCGCTGATCGGCGGCCTGATCAGCATCCTGCTCGTCATCCGCCACACCCGCGTCGAGGAGGAGACGGGCCGCCGCGACCTGCTGTCCTCCGGCGTCGTCGGCCGCCACGCGCCCCTGGCCGCCGCCCTCGTGGTGGTGCTGGCGGCGAACCTGCTGCTGGGCCTGCTCAGCGTGCCCGGCCTGGTCGCCAACGGCCTGCCCGCCGGCTCGTCGCTGCTGTTCGGTCTCTCCAGCGCCGCCGCGGGCTGGTGCCTCGCGGCCGTGGCCGCCGTCGCCGCGCAGCTCACCGCCGGATCCGGTACGGCCCGCGGCATCGCGATCGCCACCAGCGGCGTCTTCTTCGGCATCCGCTCGCTGGCCGACTCCGGCGGCATCGGCTGGCTCGCCTGGCTGTCGCCGTTCGGCTGGGTCCGCCTGACCCGGCCCTACGGCGGCGACCATTGGTGGGTGCTGGCCGTGGTGGTGGTGTTCGTCGCGGTGGCGGGGGCGGCGGCGTTCGCGCTGTCGGCCCGGCGCGACCTGGCCGGCGGCCTGCTGCCCACCCGCGCGGGACCGGCCGAGGGCTCGCTGGGCGGCGCGTTCGCGCTGGCCGGGCGCCTGCACCGGGGCACGCTGATCGGGTTCACGATCGGCTTCGCGGCGATCGGCGGCATGATCGGATTCTCGGCGCGCGGCCTGGACACTCAGCTGGACACGCAGACGCTCCGGCAGCTCGCCGAGACCATCGGCGGACCCGGCGCCGGCGTCTCCGACGTGTTCTTCACGTTCATCCTCTACGTCATGAGCCAGCTCGTCGCCGGGGCCGCGCTGGTCTCGGCGCTGCGCGCCCGCGCGGAGGAGGCGGCGGGCCGGGCCGACCTGCTGCTCTCCACGCCGGTCGGCCGCCTGCACTGGGCGCTCGGCCACCTCTTCTACGCGGTCTTCGGGCCGGCGCTGCTGCTGGCCGTGCTCGGCGGTGTGGCCGGGCTCGCCTACGACGGCGCCCCGCTGCGCGTCGCGGGCGCCACGCTCGCCTACCTGCCCGCGGTCTGGACCGTGGTCGGGGTGGCGGTCCTGCTGTTCGGCGTGCTGCCGCGGCTGGCCGCCGCGGTCAGCTGGAGCGTGCTGGGCCTGATCCTGGCCGTCGACCTGGTGGCGGAGTTCAAGCTGGCCGACGGGTTCGTGCTGGAGCTGTCGCCGTTCGTGCACGTGCCCGCGCTGCTGCTGGGCCGGGGCGCGCCGGCCGCGGCGCTGCTGGGGCTGACCGCGGTGGCGGCGGCGCTGGCCGCGGCGGGGCTGGTGGTGCTGCGCCGCCGCGACCTGGCGCCCTCTAGCTGAGTCCCGCCCTGTCCCACGTCCACAGCACCTTCCCGGCGGCATCGTAGCCGGTGAAGGAGAGGTCCGGCCAGTGCAGGCCCTTCTTGGCCACCCCGTCGGGGACCGGTGCGGCGAACATCGCCACGCCGTGTCCCCACGGGTCGGGGACGGTCTCGGCGGCCACCCTGCCGCCCCTGGACGCGCCCTCGATCCGGGCGGTGCCGGGAAGGGCGAAGCCGTACCAGGTGTCCTTGTGCTGGCTCCACTGCACGGGCTGCTCGCGGCCGACGATCGCGCGCAGGTTCGTCCCGGGCAGGCGCTCGAAGGAGCCGGGCAGCACCTTGCCGTCCTTCCAGAAGTGCAGGCACATCGGGGCCTGCAGGTGTGCCGACACGCCGCCGGGCAGGGCCTGGCCTGCGCCTTCCCGCGTGGGGATCTGCGAGCAGCTGTGGTCCCACACGTCGACGCGTTCGAGCTCGCGGCCCTTCTCCCGGTGGGCGAAGGCGGCGATCTTGACGTTCGCCGGGTGCCGGACCGCCCACACCGCCGCCGGTCCGCCCTTGACCTTCAGGATCTGGGCGGGGATGCGGGTGCCGTCGACGGTGACCGCCGTGACCGCCTCGGTCGCGGGCGACAGGGCGCCGTAGGCCAGCACGGCGCCCGGCTCCGGCAGGTAGGTGGCGAGGAAGTCCCTGGAGGAGAACCGGCGGTCGAGCTCGATCGTGGAGCAGCCGCCGGACTTGCGTCCCTCCGGCCGCACGCCCCCGGAGGCGCACAGCAGCGTCCCGTCGGTGTTCTTCGTGAACCACAGCTCGACCGGCCCGAAGGAGAAGTCCTCCGTGCCCGGCACGACGATCTTGTCGCTGATCCGCTCGCCGGAGAAGGCGAACTCCTCCTGCTTCTCCGGCGGCGGGTCGTCGCGCCAGATCTCCGCGCCCCGCGCGTCGTAGGCGACCAGCGTGTGCCGGCGATCCTCGTCCCGGGCGTCGGCCGTCAGCGCGAACAGGCCCAGGTTCAGCCCCCACGGGTCGGGCCGCGGGGTCAGCGTCAGCTCGCGGCCTTCCCGCGTCCACACGATGCGCGCGACGTCGGGTCGGGCCGCGCCGAACACCACGCCGTCCTCGGCCTGAAGACGGACCGGCCACGGCCGGTCCGCGGCGCCGCCCTTCCACAGGTACGCCTCCTTGAGCGGTATCGAGCCCACCTCCTTGCCGGCGCGCGTCCAGATCACCTCCAGGTCGGTCGCGCCGGGCTGGGTGTCGTTCGGAACCTGGTAGGGCCGCAGCGACAGCCCACCCGCCATCTCGTACGGCAGGCCGGCCGGCTTGGCCTTGCGCGAACGGCTCGTCAGCATCGCCCGGGGCATCTCCCCGAGCACCCGCTGCGCCGCGTCCAGGAACTCCACCTTGGTGACCTGCTCGGCGGCCGCGAAACTCACACTCCAGATCACCATCGGCGCCCCCGGCACCCGGTGCACCGCCCCCGCGATCCGCCGTCCGTCCCCCGTCACCGCCCTGACCCCGGCGCTCTCCGGCTGGGCCAGGCCGTAGTCGAGGACCGTGGCGGCGTCCTTCCCGGCCGCCGAGCCCTCGTAGGTGCCCGGTCCCATGCCGTGGATGGGCGCGCAGGAGCCGACCGGCTCCCGCCCCCGCCCGGACAGCGCGCAGAACTGCGGATTGCCGAGCTTGCCCTTGGCGAACCACAGCTTCAGGCCGTCGAGCTCCACCGGCTCCCCCACCGGTGTCAGCCCTGTCATCAGCCGCCGCTGAAGCGTGCCGGGATCGGCCGCCGAGTTCCTGCCCAGGCCCCCGTTGAGCAGGACAGGAACGAACAGCGCGATCACCGCGACCGGGATCGCCGCCAGCAGCCAGCGACCTCTCCGCGGTGGCAGCGGCGTGCGCGCGCGCACGCTCAGCCAGGCGTTCTGGCCGGCCTCGTAGGTCTGGGCGCGAGCGTCCAGCGCGGCCTTCAGCCGCTCCTCCAGGGGGGTCACGCGTCCTCCTCGAGCGCCCGGCCGAGCGCGGCCAGGCCCCTGCTCGCATGCGTCTTCACCGAACCGGGCGAGACGCCCATGGCCGCGGCGATCTCACGTTCGGAAAGGTCCAGCCAGTAGCGCAGCACCAGCGCCTCCCGCTGGCGGCGGGGGAGCCGGTCGAGCGCCTCCAGCAGTTCCCGGTGCTCCTCGGCGAGGATGACCGACTGCTCGCTGCTGCGCGCCGGCTCCGGCGGCTCGGGGCGGCGCAGCCGTGTCAGGCGCAGGTGGCGCAGACGGTTGCGGGTGAGGTTGCAGACGATCGCGCGCAGGTAGGCCACGGCCGCGCCGTCGTCGCGCAACTGCCCGGTGTGCAGGCGGGCGAACGCCTCCTGGGCGATGTCCTCGGGGTCGTCGGCGCCCAGCAGTCCGGCCAGCCGTACCAGGGGCTGGTAGTGGACGGCGAACAGTTCGGCGAACGACGGCGGCGCCTCCCGCACCGGCGCGACCGAGGTCGTTTGTCGGTTCACGCCCCTATAGACCCACGGATAACGCATCGGTTGACAAGGAATACGGAAATGTCATCGCTTAGTCGGTGATGGCGGCCGCTGTGCTCTCTTGCGGTTACTCGGGAACCATAGGAGAGTCTTGGCTGACGTGCACTTGTGAGAGGCTGGGAGCCTGATGGTGGCCAAGCAGTACAGCGGAACGGCGGACGAGGCGGACCTCAGGCGCGCGGACTCCCTGGCGAGGGAGATCTTCTCGGACGTCGCCAACAAGTGGGCGCTGCTGATCATCGAGGCGCTCGGCGAGCGCACCCTCCGCTTCAGCGAACTGCGGAACGAGGTCGAGGGCATCAGCCACAAGATGCTCACCCAGAACCTGCGCATGCTGGAGCGCAACGGCCTGGCCATGCGGAAGGTGCACCCCACCGTGCCGCCGCGGGTCGAGTACACGCTCACCCAGCCGGGCCAGGCCCTGCGGGCGACGGTCGACCTGATGTGCGGCTGGACCCACCAGTACTTCGGCCACATCGAGACCGCCCGCCGCACCTTCGACGCCTGACCGCTAGGGCACGGGGATGCGTTCGACCCTGATCGAGAACACTTCCTCGCGGGGCACGACGACCTCGTAGGCGCCGTGGTCGACCATCCAGTAGCCCAGGGTCTCGGCCTTCATGCCGCTGTGGCCGGTGTAGGCGATGTGCAGGCCGTCCTCGTCCTCGTCCAGCACGATGCAGGGCTCGCCGCCGAACGCCGCCACCGTGCGCACCAGCACCAGCCACTCGACGTCGGCCCGCTTGACCGTGCGCCGCCAGTAGCCGGAGGCGGCCTCGAAGCCCGCCAGTTCCTCCTCGCTGAACAGCACGACCTCGTCGCTGTCCGGGCCGAGCGCGGTGGGAAAGGTGCGCTCCTCGAAGCGCGCCACGAAACCCGAGGTGATGGGAACACTCATGCCGCGGGCCGCCAGGTCAGCCCGTCGTAGGCGGCGAACGGGCGTTCGGACTCGGGGCTCACGTGGACGATCTCGGCACCGGCCGGGATCGGCATCGGCATCGTGTGGAACTGCGGCACCACGTGCTCGCGCGAGGTGGTGAAGCCGTTGCCGGCGAACGGCGGCGTGTCGCTCCAGTCACCGCCCATGTGCGGTCCGTACGGCACGGCGTAGGTGTCGACGTCGCGCGCGTACCAGCGCATCACATACAGCTCGGGCACCTCGGCCGTCAGCTCCGATCCTTCGAACGACAGGTCGAGCCCGTGGAAGAGCTGCCTGGGCGTGCTCAGTCGCGCGCAGTCCTGCACGCGGTAGACATATCCGGAGATGACCGTGCGCTTGCCCGACAGATAGGGCACGAGCAGACGCGGCGGGACCACCTTCTGCATTTGCGTTCTGCTCACGTCACCACTTTACGATCGCATGACCCCGAGCACCCGATGTTCAAGGCACGGAAGAGTCTTCCTCATCGCGGCCGTCGCCTCCAGGTCGGCCTCGACGAGCTGGACTCCTGACGCACTGCCCAGATCCGCCCGGACCACGCCCAGCGGGTCGACGAGCATGCTGCGGCCGACGCCGAAACCGTCACTCGACTCGGCCGGGTTGGGCGCCTGGCCGACGGCGGCGGTCCACATGGTGTTCTCCAGCGCGCGGGCGCGCACCAGCGTGATCCAGTGATCCTCCTTCAGCGGGCCCGACCCCCAGGCGGCGATCACCGCGAACATCTCCGCGCCCTGGTCCACCAGCGCGCGGGTCAGCTCGGGGAAACGTACGTCGTAGCAGGTGACGAGCCCGATCCTGAGCCCCGCCAGCTCGACCACGGCCGGTTCGGCGCCCGGCTCGACCAGCTCCGACTCCTTGGCGCCGAAGGAGTCGAACAGGTGGATCTTCCGGTACGCGGCCTGGATCTCGCCGCGGGCGTCGAGGGCGACGGCGGTGTTGTACACGCGATCCTCGCCGGGCTCGAACACGCCGGCGATCACCGCGGTGCCGTGGGCGCGGGCCGCCTCGGCCACGCCGGTCACGAACGGCCCGTCGAGCGGCTCGGCCAGGTCGGTGATGCGCTTGCCGTAGCGGGTGAGCGTCGCCTCCGGGAAGATGGCCAGGTCGGCGCCTTCGGCCTCGGCCAGGGCCTGCCGTACCCGCTGGAGGTTGACGGTGGGATCAGGGGACACCGGGATCTGACAGAGGGCGATTCTGGTCACGCCTCGACTCTAGACCGTTGGGCACCCGGCGGAACCAGGTCAGGCACCGCCAAATCCACTCCAGCGGCCCGTAGCGGTGGCGGGTCAGCCACCATCGGCTGAAGACCGCCTGGACGGCCACCGTCGCCCCCGCCACGACCAGCACCCACCAGCCGTCGGTCACCGGACCGGTCAGGAAGATGACCAGCGTGCCGGAGACGTAGTTGGTCAGCGCCAGCCTGCCCATCGGCTCCAGCACCGCCGACAGCCAAGGCCGCAGGACCAGCAGCAGGCCGGTCCCGTAGGCGAGCCCGCCGGTCACCGCGCCCAGCGTGTAGTAGGCCGGGATCTCGCTGGAGTAGTAGAAGACCGTCAGCGCCAGCGAGGCCACCGCGCCGACGGCGAAGAACGGCAGGAGCAGCCGCCGGTCCGGCTTGAGCTGGATCAGCGCCATCCCGACCAGGAACAGGCCCGGGATGATCAATGTGCCGCCGCCCTGCCACACGCCCCAGCCGAGCGCCGCCAGCCCGAGCACCAGCACCGGGTAGCCCGGGGCCAGGAACGAGGCGGGCAGCAGCACGGCCGCGCCGAACGCGGCGTAGTCGGTCAGCACCTCACCCTCGTAGAAGGTGTGCTGGACCAGCCCGAACATCAGCAGGAAGAACAACCTGCGCAGCAGCACCACGCGTGAACCGCTGCGCAGGAACAGCACGAAGCTCATGCCGAACAGCAGCGAGAAGATCGGGTAGAAGCGGCCCTGGAAGGCCGACTCCATGACGGCGTCCAGCGGCTGCTGGGGTGGTTCGTGCGGGGCGTGCTGCCAGGTGTTGACCAGCATGATGCCGCACACCGCGAAGCCGCGGAGCGCGTCGAGCTCTCTGATGCGCGTTACAGGAACCAGGCGAACCACCATACGAGGAACCCGCCGCCCACCACGAGGGCGACCAGGTGCGGCCACAGTCTTCCTGCCGGTTTCGCCTCGATGGCCCACACCGCCGCCGCCACGCTCAGGGCCACGGCGCCCACGGCCAGCCAGCCGTACACCTCGACCGAGGCCGGCACGCCGACGGCCAGGGCGGTCTCGTTGGTGGTGAGCAGGCCGTACACCGACTGCACGGTCAGCCCGGCCGCCGCGAGACCGGTCAGCCCCGCGAACGCGCTCAGCCCCCGCCCCCGCACCCCGCCGCCGACCAGCTGCACGAGCGCGACCAGCGCGAACAGCACCAGCGGCACGGCCAGCCACGGCGCGAGCATGATCTGGTACGGCGCGCCCGTCACCAGCATCGACCCCGGGGCGAACCGCTCAAGCGCCGCCCGGCTCGGGACACACGGCTGGCTCCAGGAGCCCGGGGCCGCGACGAACGCCGCGATCGTCTGGCGGCCGCAGGTGGTGGCCATGGCCAGGAAGACCGCGTGACCCACACCCGCGAACTCGACGAACGTGGCGCCGGGCAACTCGGCGGCGGCCGGCTTGCTGGTCCTGGTCGGCGTCGTGGGATCGAACTGCCCACCCAGCACCAGCACCGGCACCCCCTCGACACCCCGAGGGGCACCCGCGCCGAGTTGCCCGACACCCACTCCGTCACGCCCGACACCCGCACCGCGTTGCCCGACACCCGCCCCATCACGCCCGGCATCCACCCCGTGTTGCCCGGCGTCCGCTCCGTCTCGCCTGACACCCGCATGGTGTTGCCCGGCACCCGTGCTGTGTTGCCCGGCATCCGCGCCGGGTCGCTCGGTCGCCGTGTGCGCCTGCCGGACGCCCGCGTGCGCAGCCGCGGTGCCGGGTTGGGCAATGCCCGTGTTCACCCGCGCGCCTGTGTCCACCCGTGCGCCTGTGGTGCCCTGGCGGGCGCGCGGGTCCGATCCTGTGGCCGCCGGGTCCGCCTGGCCGGGGCCCGCGTTGTCCTGTCCGTCGCCTGGGCCGGTCCGCTCCGGGGTCGCGCCCTCGGCGCCGGTGCCCGCTTGCGGAGTTGGGGGAGAGAGAGGCAGGTTCCAGGCTTGGCAGACGGCCTTGTCATTGGTCACGGTGAAAAGTCGCGAAGAATCGGGAAATGTCGCCTCATCCTGGCATTGGACGGCGTGATACAGACCGAACTCGTGCGACGTCAACCCCCCGCCCACCGCGTCGGCCAGCGGCCGCAGCAGTTCCTCCCGCCCCGAGGCCAGCGCGTCGATCAGCGCAGGGGCCACCGCCACCAGCTCCGACTCGTGCAAGGCCTCGGCCAGGACGGTCGCCACGTCGTCGCCGCTCATCCGCGCCGTGAACGGCTCGCCGAGCAGCGGATCGGTCGTCGGCACCAGGGCGGGAGCGCGGTTGTAGCGCTCCACCATCGCCTCGAACCGGTCCTTCACCCCCAGCGCCGTCACCGTGTCGGCCAGGTTGCGGTCGGCGTCGCGGTACCAGTCGACCTTCTCCGGCAGGTAGGAGTCGAGGATCATCGCCCGCACCCCGTCCGGGTCGGCCTTGGCCGCCTCCACCATGACCCGCGTGGAGTAGCTGACCCCGAACAGGTTCCAGGCGGGGTAGCCGAGCTTCTTGCGCAGGTCGACCACGTCCGCGACGATCTCGCGCGTGGTGTAGCCGCGCAGGTCGACCCCGCGCTCGGCCAGCCGCTTGCGACACGCGACCGCGCCGGCGGCCACGCCCGCCGCCCCGGTCTCCGGGCGGCGCAGCCGGTCGAGCATGGCCTCGACCGTCTCCGGGCAGGTCAGCCGGGGCACGGAGTACTTGCCGCCGCGTTGCTCGATCGTGACGATGTCGCGGTCGGGGAACAACTGGGTCAGGAACCCGGTCAGCTGCAACGACGACGAGGCGGGCCCGCCGCCCATGTAGACGACCGGGTCGGGCTTGCGGGCGGGATCCTGCGAGCGGTGCACGGCGTACCCGACCTTGACGGTACGGCCGGGCGCGTTCCTTCGCTCGGGGACCTCGAGGAACCCGCAGGTGGTGCCGGTGGGAACGGGGACGGGACAGGCGTCGGCGGCCCGGACGGCGGCGGCCGGAGGGGGGACGCTCAGAGCGAGCGCGATCACGACCCTGATGATCACAGGTCGAGCCTAATAGTCTGGGGCCGTGACGGAACCCCTTGTATCCAGGATGCGCGCCTTCGGCACGACGATCTTCGCCGAGATGAGCGCGCTGGCCGTGCGGACCGGCTCGATCAACCTCGGCCAGGGCTTTCCCGACACCGACGGCCCGGCGGCGATGCTCGACCGGGCGGTGGAGGCGATCACGGCGGGCGCGAACCAGTATCCGCCGGGCCCCGGCGTGCCCGATCTGCGGCACGCGGTCAGCGAGCACCGCTCGGCCCACTACGGCCTCGACTACGACCCCGACGGCGAGGTGCTGGTGACGGTCGGCGCCACGGAGGCGATCGCGGCGAGCGTCCTGGCGCTGTGCGAGGCGGGGGACGAGGTGATCGCGTTCGAGCCCTACTACGACTCCTACGCCGCCTCGATCGCGCTGTCCGGAGCCCGGCTGGTGGCGGTCACGCTGCGCCCGGCCGACGGCCGTTTCACCTTCGACCCGGACGAGCTGCGCGCAGCCGTCACCCCCCGTACCCGCGCCATCCTGGTCAACTCCCCCCACAACCCGACCGGGACCGTCTTCACCCGCGCCGAACTGGCCGTCATCGCCGAGCTCTGCCAGGAACGCGACCTGATCGCGATCACCGACGAGGTCTACGAGCACCTGACCTTCGACGGCGTCGAGCACATCCCGCTGGCCACCTTCCCCGGCATGCGCGAACGCACCGTGATGATCTCCTCGGCGGGCAAGACGTTCTCGGTCACCGGCTGGAAGACCGGCTGGGTGTGCGCGCCGCCTTCGCTGGTCGGCGCGGTGCAGACGGTCAAGCAGTTCCTCACGTTCACGGCGAGCGCGCCGTGGCAGCTCGCCGTCACCTACGGCCTGCGGCACGAGCTCGACTGGGTGGCGGCGCTGCGCTCCGGGCTCCAAGACAAGCGCGACCGGCTGATGGAGGGGCTGACCTCGGCGGGCTTCGAGGTGTTCCGGCCGGCGGGCACGTACTTCGTGCAGACCGACATCCGGCCGCTGGGCTTCACCGACGGCCTGGAGCTGACCCGCCAACTGCCGTCGCTGGCGGGCGTGGTGGCCATCCCGACCCAGGTGTTCTACGACCATCCGGAGCGTGGCGCGCACTTCGTCCGGTTCGCCTTCTGCAAGAAGGACGAGGTCATCGACGAGGCGGTGGCCAGGCTCAAGCGCCTGCCGTGAACCCGCGGGTCAGGTGACGATCTTGACGGGTAGCCGGCGCTGCCTCACCGCGCTCCTGACCGCCTTGGCGAGCTGCGCGTACTCCGCCGCCCGTGCCGACGATCCCCGGTAGGCCAGGCCGATCGTGCGGCCCGGCGCCGGGGCGGCGAAGCGGCGCAGCGCCAGCCGTACCCTCTTGCCCGTCTCCACGGGCACGGCCGACTCGGGCAGCAGCGTCACGCCGAGCCCGCCCGCGACGAGCTGCACGAGTGTGGGCAGGCTGGTGGCGTAGGTGGTGGCGGTGGCGCGCGCGCCGACCTCCCTGCAGACGTCTATGGCCTGCTCGCGCAGGCAGTGGCCCTGGTTGAGCAGCACGATGTCGAGGCCCTTCAGCGCCGCGCGGCCGAGCGGCTCCTCGCTCGCGGCGAGCGGATGATCCTCCGGTACGGCCAGCAGGAAGTCCTCGTCGTAAAGCGGCTCCTCGACCAGCCCGTTCACCTCGGTGGGCAACGCGAGCAGCACCATGTCGAGCCGCCCCTCGCGTACCTCTTCCAGGATCGTCTCGGTCCTGGCCTCGTGCACGGTGAGCTTGAGGTGGGGGAAGCGCCTGGCGAACATCGGCAGCAGCGCGGGCAGCACGTACGGCGCGACGGTCGGGATGACGCCGAGGTGGGCGGGCCCGCGGAAGGGTTCGCGGTTCTGGGCCACCTCGCCCATGAGGTCGTCGACGGCGGCCAGGACGCGCCGCGCGTGCCCGGTCAGGCGTTCTCCGGCGGGGGTGAGCAGCACCTTGCGGGTGGTCCGCTCTACCAGCTGCTGGTCCAAAACCTCCTCCAAAGCGGCGATATTTCCGGACAAAGCGGGTTGGCTGATCCGAAGCGTGCTGGCCGCCTCCCTGAAGTGGAGATGCTCGGCCACGGCCAGGAACGCGCGCAGCTGAGCCAGGGTCGGCATGGGCTCACTGATAGGGAACACCTCTCAGATTGGTCTGACTGAGCGATTTCTCAGATCAATGTTACGTGCGGGACGCTAGGGCCCCTGACCTTCACCTTCATCCAAGGAGACACGCACTTGCTCACCGTCGGTGACCACTTCCCCGAGTACGAACTCACCGCCTGCGTCGACCTCGACCCCGAGAAGGCGTTCGCGGAGATCAACCACAAGACCTACGAGGGCAAGTGGCGCGTGGTGTTCTTCTGGCCGAAGGACTTCACCTTCGTCTGCCCGACCGAGATCGCCGAGTTCGGCCGGCTCAACGAGGAGTTCGCCGACCGTGACGCCCAGGTCCTGGGCGTGTCCGTGGACTCCGAGTTCGTGCACCACGCCTGGCGCAAGGACCACGAGGACCTTCGCGACCTGCCGTTCCCGATGCTGAGCGACATCAGGCGCGAGCTCTCCGCCGACCTCGGCATCCTCGGCTCCGACGGCGTCGCCCAGCGCGCCACCTTCATCGTGGACCCGAACAACGAGATCCAGTTCACGATGGTGACCGCGGGCTCGGTCGGCCGCAACGTCAAGGAGGTCCTGCGGGTCCTGGACGCGCTGCAGTCCGACGAGCTGTGCCCGTGCAACTGGAACAAGGGCGAGCGGGGCCTCGACGCCAAGGCGCTGCTGGGCGCATGAGTATCGCCGCGCTGAAGGAAGCCCTGCCGGCCTACGCCAAGGACATCAAGCTCAACCTGGGCTCGGTCACGACCACCTCGTCGCTGACCGACCAGCAGCTGTGGGGGGCGATGCTGGCGTGCGCGCTGGCCGCCCGGTCCGGCCGGGTCATCGCCGAGGTCTCGGAAGAGGCCGCGCGGAACCTGCCGGAGGAGGCGTTCACGGCCGCCAAGGCCGCCGCCTCCATCATGGCGATGAACAACGTGTACTACCGGGCCACGCACCTCATCGGTGACGAGACCTACGGCACGCTGCCTGCCAAGCTCCGGATGACCGTCATCGGCAACCCGGGCGTGGACCAGGCCGACTTCGAGCTGTGGTGCCTGGCCGTGTCCGCGATCAACGGCTGCGGCCGCTGCCTGGAGTCGCACGAGCAGGTGCTGCGCGGCTCCGGCCTGCCCCGCGAGCAGATCCAGGAGGCTCTGCGCGTGGCCGCGGTGGTGGCCGCCGTCGCCGCGACGCTTGAGGCCGAGGCGGCGCTGGTCGCCGTCTGACCTCCCCGCTTCACGAACGGGACGTCCGCGACGGGCGTCCCGTTCTCGCTTGACCGTGGGACGGTCCTGGGCTTCGGCGTTCCCGCAGGAACACCTTCTCGCACCGGGGAGCGTGCCGGATCGTCGCCTCACCCGCGAGATGAACGTCCGGTGGGAGCGCGGTGAATTATCCAGGGCGGTTGGATAATGCCTCTTCTCCGCCAGAGGGGACGCTCCCTACGCTGCCGAACATGTCTAGACAATTAACGTCATTGTGGCAAGCCATCGTGCTGCTCTTGGCGGTCGCGGCAGGGGTGGCGCTGTGCGCAGGCCCGGCCTCCGCGCACCTGACCCGGCAGCACGCGGAACTCGTCGTGGCCACCTCGGAAGGGGTGACCAGCGGACGGCTGATCGTCCACCGCGACGTCGTCAGCCCGGAAGGCGCGGGCGCGTGGGCCTCCGCGCTGCTCCCCACGCCCTGCCCGGTCAGCGCCCACGGCGTCTCGGGTGACGGCGGCGGGGTGCCCGGGGGAGTGGTGGTCGAGCTGGCCTGGTCGTGCGCGGTGGACACGCTTGACCTGGCGCCCCTGCTGGACCGGGGCGGGTTCACCGAGGTGATCGCCGAGTTCGACGGCACGGCGGCCAACGTGAACGCCGCCGCGCCGGTGATCGACGTGACCGGCGCGCACGCTCCGGTCCGCGCGGTGTGGCCGGTCGTCGTGGGCGTGCTGGCCGCTTTGGCGATGCTGGCGCTCCTGGTGGTGGTACCGCTGCGCCGTACCGGAAGGGGCGCCACGGCGGCCACCGGACGGGGAGCCACGGCGGGCACCGGACGGCGGACGTGGCGGAGCAGGGCGGCGATCGCGCTCGCCGTGAGCGTCGCGGTCCTCGCCCCGCAGGCGGCCATCGCCGCGAGCCCCGAGCCCGCCGCCAACCGGCCCGCCGCCGAGACGCGCGCCGCCGAGCCGCCCGCTGCCGAGACGACGGCCGGGGAGACGCCCGACGGGGAGACGACGGCCGGGGAGACGCCCGACGGGGAGACGGCGGCGCCGGAAGGCACCGCGCAGGCCACGCCCACGCCGAGCCCAAGCCCGAGCCCGGACGGCGCGGACGCGGCGGCCGGGACGCTCAAGATGACCACGACCGACCCCAAGGCCGGTCAGCCGGTGACCTTCAGCTACTCCACGGACAGGGTGAACGCCCTGAACTGGATCGGCGTCTACGGACCTGGCGAGAAGCCGGGCGTCGTGGCCTCGCGCGTGTGGGTGCGGGCGCCGCAGGGTTCCGGCACGGTCTCGATCCCCACCACCGCGCTCGGTGAGGGCTCCTGGACCGCCTACCTCATGTTCAACGACGGCTACGAGTCGCTGAGCGACCCGGCGACGTTCACGCTGGCCGGGGCGAGCGCCGACATCGTCACCGTCACCGGCACGGTGTTCAAGGACGGGAACGGCAACGGCGCCAAGGACCGCGGCGAAGCGGGCTTCCCCCGCGTGTCCGTGACCGACGGCGCCACCTGGGCGACGACCGCGGCGGACGGCACCTACAGCATCCAGGTCGACCGCAACCGCCGCGAGACCGACATGGTCTACGTCGTCTCCCCCGACGGCTACCAGCCGGTGCTGCGCGAGGACTACATCCCGCGCTTCTTCCGCCAGCTGGACAGGCAGACCGGCGTCGACTTCGCCCTGGTGCCCACCAAGGCGGCGGCCGACCCGAAGGAGAAGTGGCTCATGGTCTCCGACGTCGAGGTGGGCAACCGCACCGACGAGGAGTACCAGAACGCGGCCCCGCGCTGGACCGGCCAGGTCAAGGCGATGTCCGAGGTGGACGGCGCCACGCTGACCATCACCACCGGCGACCTGACCGTCACCGACTACGCCGACGCCGCCCGCCGCCAGGGCGGCTACGACCTGCTCAGGAACGGCCTGCGCGACGGCAAGCTGGGGCACCCGTTCTACCCGGTGATCGGCAACCACGACGTGGGTGGCACCGCCACCTCCGTCGGGTACGGCGGCAGCCTGGAGTTCTGGCGGCGCAACGTCGGCCCCGAGTGGTACAGCTTCGACCGCGACGGACGGCACGTCGTCGTGCTGGAGGACAACTACGACACCCGCGGCCTGGCCCCGCAGCTGCAGTGGCTGCGCGAGGACCTGCGCAGGCACGCGGTGGGCAAGCAGGTGTTCGTGTTCGCGCACCGGTCGCTGTTCACCCGCTGGGGTCCGGGCGCCGGGATGCAGCCGACGGTGGACGAGCTGGCCAAGTACGACGTGCGGATGTTCGCCGCCGGGCACAACCAGCAGGCCGAGTACCGGCGGGGCGCGTTCGCCCGTTCCGTCGAGGTCAACAACATGGGCACGTACGGCATCGACGCCGCCCGGCCCGACTACAAGATCCTCGACTTCAGTGCGATCACCGGCAGGGACAAGGGCTACGTCACCGGCGTGCACCGCCAGTTCGGCGTCAACGACGACGTCTCGCTGGTGAGCCCGGCGACCGGCAGCGTCCACGGCAAGAAGGCGGGCGTACCGCTGGAGATCTACGCCGAGGACGACGGCCGCACCCCGTCCAGGGCGGAGCTGACCGTCCGCGCCAAGAACGGCAGGACCGTCTGGGAGCGGGAGCGTCTGCGCTTCGGGGAGGAGACCCGGCCGAGCGGCATCGTCAACTGCTACAAGGGCGAGTCCTGTCCGCGGGCGCACGTGTCGTGGACGCGGGTCAGTGACCGGATCACCGGCCTGCATCCGGGCTCGTACACGGCCGAGCTGACCGTCAGGGACAGCGAGGGCAAGCCGTTCCCGAAGGTGCGCACCACGTTCGAGGTGCGGCCGGACTCCCGTGTCTCGCGGCCGGAGCCCAAGGGCGACTGGCTGCGGCAGGGCGGCGACGAGCAGGGCCGCTCGGCCTCCACCGGCAACCCGGGCGCCGCCCTGGATCTGCGGTGGGCGGCGAACACGGGTGAGCAGTTCCACCTCAACGGGGCCGCCGTCTCGGGTGGCAGGGTGATCGTGGCCTCGCAGGCGTTCGCCTCGCCGTACAGCATGATGCTGGCCTACGACGCGCGCACCGGACGCGAGCTGTGGCGCACCTACCTCGACGGCGACGCCGAGTCCTTCCCGACCGTGCACGGCGGCAAGGTCTACCTGACGACCGGCGTCGGGCGCGTCTACGCGCTGGACGAGCGCACCGGCAGGGTGGCGTGGGAGACGATCGACGCCGAAGAGGTCAAGCAGGGCACCGTGCGGCGTTACGGCCGTGCGGGCGGGCCGGTCAGCGTGTTCGACCTGCCCGGCGGCCGCGCGGTCGCCGTCTACCACGAGTGGGACGGGGTGCGCTGCCGCGACGCCCGTACCGGCGAGCGGCTGCCCGGCGGCTTCAACGCGCCGGTCGCGTGGGGCGAGTTCCACAGCACGGCGATCAGGAAGCCCGGCTCGACCACCGCGTGGCTGCACTCGGGCTCCAGCCAGTCGCTGATCTCGATGGATCTGGCCACGTGCAAGCAGCTGTCCAGCGTGGACACCGGGGGCGACATCTTCTCGCAGTCCTCGCCGGTGTTCAGCGAGTCCGGGCTGGTGACGACGACCGCCACCGGCACGCGCGGGCACGGCGCCGACGGCGCGGTGCGCTGGCACGCCAAGGTGGGCACGGCCGCGGTCTGCGAGTACGGCCCGCCGCCCGTGACCAGCCCGGCGACCTGGGGCGACCTCGCCTATGTCGCGAGTCAGGACGGCATGGTCCGCGCCTACGACAGCGCGACCGGCAAGACGCTGTGGGAGACCCCCACCGGCTACCTGCCGGGCGAGAGCCCGATGGAGGACCCGTGGCGTTCCGGCACCTCGTGCAAGGCCAACGGTCCCGGCTCGCCGGCGGCGCACGCCCTGGTCACCGAGACCACGGTCTACGCCGGCACCTGGGACGGCCGGGTCGTGGCCCTGGACCGGGCGACGGGACGGCACCTGGCCGCCTACGACCTGGGCGGCGGGGTCGCCTCGGCGCTGTCGGTGAGCGGGAACACGGTGTTCGCGCTGACCGACGACGGGTCGTTGCACGCGCTGGCGGCTAGATGACCAAGGGATTGGCTCGCCTGCTCGCGGTCGCGGGCGCGGTGGCGCTGATCCTGCTGGGGGCGGCGGGTCCGGGGTGGGCACACCCCTTCGGCCCGCCGCCCGTGGCGAAGATCCGCGCCGACGGCCCGGCGGTCGAGATCACCTGGTCGGCGGCGGCCGACGACATCGCCGCGCTGACCAAGGCCGTCCCCGCCCTCGACGGATATTTCCGGCGTGGGGTCACGGTGCGGCAGGGCGCGGCGGACTGCCCGGTGACCGAGGTCCGCACCGGGGCGCTGGCCACGACCGGCGCCGTGCTGCGTTTCCGCTGCCCGCGGGCGGCCGACGAGCTGCGCGTGAGCGTGACGTTGCTGCACGACCTCAACGTCGCCTACCGCACGGTGTCGGTCACGCCGTCGGGCTCGGGCGCGCTGCACACCGCCGACGAGCCCGCCCATCCGGTACGGCTCAGCGGCACCGCAGCCACCACCACCTCCACGTCGTTCACCACGGACCTGCCGTCGCTGATCGACCGGTTCCTGCCGCTGGCGCTGCTGGTGGCCCTGGTGGCGGGGGCGGCCCACGCCTGCGCCCCCGGGCACGGCAAGACGCTGACCGCCGGTTACCTGCTCGGCGGCCAGGCCCGGCCCATGGACGCGGTGCGGCTGGGCGGCGTCGTGGCGCTCATGCACACGGTGTCGGTGGCGGTCCTGGCGGTGGTGTGGTGGCTGGCCGTGGACAACGCGCCCGACCTGGGCGCGGTGACCCGCTGGCTGCAGCTGGCCGGGGCGGCGGCGGTCCTGGCGGTGGGCGGCGGTCTGGTGCACCGCCACCTGCGCGGCCAGGGCCACGGTCACGGTCATGGACACGGTCATGGTCATGGTCATGGACACGGCCACGGTCATGGGCACGGGCATGAGGGGTCGCTGCTCACCCGGCGCGGGCTGGTCACGCTGGGGGTCTCCGGCGGTCTGCTGCCCTCGCCGTCGGCCTTTCTCCTGCTGCTGACCGGCCTGCTGTCCGGCCGGGCGTTCGTCGCGCTCGTGCTGGTCGCCGCCTTCGGCGTGGGCATGGCGCTCACCTTGTCGGCGGTCGGGCTGGCCGTTCTGCGTGGGAGTGATCTTCTGGGTGCCGTGACCAGGCACCGCTGGACCCGCCACCTTCCCCTCGCCGCGGCGCTGCTGGTGCTGGCCGGCGGGATGGGCAGCACGGCCCTGGCCGCGGTGGAGCTGGTCAGGGCTGGGTGAAGTCCAGCGGGGGCAGCGCGGCCGTGGCCTCCTCGTTGCTGATGCCGGTGGCCTGGAGCAGGTCGACCACGATCGAACGCAACTGGGCGAGTATCACGTCGGCGGAGAAGCCCAGCCGTTCCGGACGCTGGCGGGCGGCCACGGCGAGCAGGGCCTGCCGGGCGAGCTGGGGTTCGCGGCCCGCTCCGAGCTCCAGTTGCAGGAGCAGGGCCGCCTCGGAGACCTCGCGCAGCGAAGTGGCCAGCGTGGTCGGCGGCGGCGACGCCTCGCCGAGCGCGGCCAGCGTGCGGCGGGCCAGCACGCGGGAGTTGCGCAGCGCGAGGTCCACGGGCACCGCGGCGCTCTCGTAGCGGCTCAGGCGGGCGCGGCGGTGCCAGTGCAGCGGCGAGATCGTGGCGATCTCCCGGCTGGTCTCCAGCGCCTGCTCGAACTCCTCGATCACCGCCTGGGTGCCGCGCGCCTCCTCCAGCGCCTCCGCGGCCAGGTCCGCGTCCCGCTTCTCGATCGCCTCCGCGCACTTCTCCAGCACCGTGGACAGCGCGTCGAGCACTCCCGAGGCGTGCTTGGCGGCGATGGCGAAGGGGCTGGCGGGCAGCAGCGCGACGGCCGCGATGCCGACGACGCCGCCGGTGAGCGCGTCGAGCATGCGGTCCAGGCCGCCGGTGTCGCCGGGCGGCAGCAGGGTGGCGACCAGCACGGCCGACGAACCGGCCTGCGCGACGAACAGCGCGCCGCTGTTGAGCAGCACCGCCGCCGACATGGCGAGGCCGACGACCAGCGCGATCTGCCACGGTCCCGAGCCGATCGAGGCGACGAGCAGGTCGCCCACGCCGACGCCGAGGCTGACGCCGACGACCAGTTCGATCACCCGGCGCAGCCGCTGCCCGAGCCCGACGCCGACGCAGATGAGCACGGCGATGGGCGCGAAGAACGGGCGGGCGTGGCCGAGGAGCTGGGTGGCGATCACCCACGCCAGCGCCGCGCCGACCGAGCACTGCGCCACCGAGGGAGCCATCAGCCCGAACGTGCGCAGCCGTTCCCGCATGTGCTCGCCGAGCTTCGTACCCACTCTCCCTACCTTCGCGGATCTTTGTGACATTAGGGTCACGCCTGATCAGCCCATTCTGGACAGCATCTCCGCGGTGACCTCGTGTTCCAGCGGCCGGTCCGCGGCGAAGCGGGCGATCTCGCCGATCACGATGTCGCCGAGCCGCCGGTAGCACTCCTCGGTGCCGGCCGCCCGGTGGGGGGTGAGCAGGACGTTCGGCAGCCGCCGGTACGGATGGCCGGTGGGCAGCGGCTCCTCGTCGAACACGTCGAGCGCCGCGTCGAGCCGCCCGGTACGCAGCTCCGCCAGCAGCGCCTCCTGGTCCACCAGCCACGAGCGCGCCGTGTTGACCAGCATGGCGCCGTCCGGCATCAACGCCAGCTCGCGCGCGCCGATCATGTGCCTGGTCTCGGGCAGCACCGGCGCGTGCAGCGCCACGACCCGGCTCGTGGACAGCAGCTCGTCCAGGCCGACCGAGCCCTCGTGGTACGGATCGTGCACCGCCACCTCGGCGCCCAGGGCGCGTACCAGCTCGATGTAGGCCCGGCCGGTGCGCGACGCGCCGACCACCCCGATCCGGCAGCCCAGGATCTCGTGCCGGGGCGGCGCCTGGGAGGCGGCGGCCCATTCTGCGCCGGAGCGCAGCGCGTGGTCGAAGCGCTGGATCCGGTACAGCAACGCCAGCGTGAACGCCAGCGACGCCTCCGCCACCGACCTGGCCATACCCGCGCCCGCCTGGGTGACCCGGACGCCGCGGGCCCACGACTCGCCGGTCACGAACGGTTTCACGGTCGCGCCCGTGTGGGCCAGCAGCCGCAGCTCGGGGGCCAGGTCGAGCAGCTCACGTCCGAGCGCGGGCGCCCCCCAGCTGGTCACCAGCACCCGCGTGCCGGGCAACGCTGCGGGCAGGCCGGCGTGGTCGTCCACCAGCCGGACGTCGCCGAGTGCGAGCAGCCGGTCGAGGTCGGGGAAGAACTGGGTCCGAAGGGCCGGGGAAGCGCTTACCGTGATCCGCATGCCTCAGCACTCTACGATCAGGCGTCCAGGAACTCCTCGACGGCCTCCAGGAAGGCGGCGCGCGCGTCCCGGTGGATCAGGTGGCCGACGTCGATCGTGACCAGCTCGGCGCCCGGAATGAGCTCGGCCACGGGCTCCGCCCTGATCTGGCTGCTCGGCCCGCCCGACAGCACCAGCGCCGGCACGGCCAGCCGGGTGAGCCCCTCGGCCCACGCCGGGTCCGGGTCCACGAACTGCCGCTCGGTCTGGAACACCATCTCCCAGTCGAACCCGGTGGAGTCGTCGCGGACGAGCGCGGCCCGCCCGGTCATGGGCAGGGGCGCGCCCGGATCCTCCAGCACGAGGCGCTCCACGAGCTCGGGACGGCGCATCGCCAGGTGGAAGGCGACCATCGCGCCCAGAGAGTGCCCCACGATCACGGCCCCGCGGCCGTCGAGCAGAGCGGCGACGTCGTCGGCCATGTCCGGCAGCGCGTAGCCGCCCGGGTACGCGCTGCCGCCATGCCCGCGCAGGTCGGGTGCCAGCACGTGGTAACGCCTGGCGAAGTGCTGGATGATGCCGTTCCAGTCGTTGTGGTTGGCGGTCCTGCCGTGGAGCAGCACCATGAGGGGAGCGTCGGCCGGGCCTTCCTCCCGATAGACGATGGTCAACCCGTTCGCCGTGGTCTCACGCATCATGCGGTGACTCTACCGACGCCTGCTCCCGCACGATCTCCATGGCCAGACGCTGGTCCTCCAGAGCCTCCTCCCACCGGCCGAGCAGGGTGAGCGCCCTGCTCCGCCCGGCCAGCGCCACCTCGTAGCGGGGCACCAGGCCGCTCGCCCGGGAGAAGTCGGCCAGGGCCCGCTCGTACTCCGCGCGCTTCAGCCGGATGCTGCCCCGCCTGCACAGCGCCCAGGCGTAGCGCGGGGCCAGTTCGATGGCGCGGTCGAGGTCGGCCAGGGCCTCCTCGGTCCGGCCGAGCGCCTCGTGGCTGTCGCCGCGCGAGGCGATGGCCCAGGCGTTGCCCGGCTCGAACTCCACGGCCCGCGACAGGTCGGCGACCGCCTCCGCGTGGCGGCCGAGGTCCTGGTGGACGACGCCGCGGTGGGCCAGGGCCCAGGCGTCGTCCGGCTCCAGCGCGACCGCGCGGTCCAGGTCGGCCAGGGCGGCGTCCGGATCGTTCATGAGCCAGCGGGCCCGCCCCCGCACGGTCAGCGCGAGCACGTCGTCGGGCACCAGCGCCAGCGCCCGGCCGAGGTCGGCCAGCGCGTCCGCGCGACGCTCGCGCGTCAGGTGGATGAACGCCCGGTGGGTCAGCGCCGCGCAGGAGGAGGGGTCGAGCTCGATGGCCAGGTCGAGGTCGGCCAGAGCTTCCTCCAGCCGCTCGCGCAGCAGGTAGAACCGGCCACGCGCCTTCAGCGCGCCCGCGTCGCGCGGCTCGGCCGCGATCAGCAGGTCGAGTGCCTGGCGGGCCTCTTCATGGCGCTCCAGGGACTCCAGGGTGTAGGCCCTGCCGAGGGAGACGAGCCGGTTCTCCGGCGCGAGCTCCAGCGCCCGGTCGAAGCAGGCCAGCGCCTCGTCGTGGCGGCGGGCGAGCCGTAAGGTCTCGGCCCGTCCGGCCAGCGCCTTGGCGTGGGCGGGGTCGAGCTCGATCGCGCGGTCGTAGTCGGCCAGGGCCTGCTCGTAGCGTCCCGCGTAGCGGTGTTCGCGCCCGCGTAGCCGGTGGACGTGCTTGCGCTGTTCGGCGGGCAGCTCCCGGCGGCGCAGCAGCAGGTCGGCGAAGGCGCTCAGGTCGCAGCCCTCCGGCACGCTGTCCCGCAGTTCCCGCCCCAGCGCGGCCAGCCGGGCCGCGTCGGCGTCCACCCCGGCGGCCGCGATGGTCTCGGCCCACCGGCGCGCCTGCGGAACGCCGTGCGCGCACGCCGCCACCCCCACGGTCAGCAGGCCGGGCAGCGCGGCGGCCGGGGCGGCGCAGGCGCGGTGGTAGCACTCCTCCAGCAGCCAGCCCTCCGCCCGCTCGTCGCCCCACGCCTCCTCCATCGGCACGGTGCGCCGCTCGCGGTAGACGGCGGCCAGCTTGACGTGCAGCTCCGACCAGCGCTGCGGGGAACGGCTGCGGCTGAGGCCGATCATCGGGCGGCGCACGGTGTCGTGGTAGCGGCAGGTGCCGCCCTGGCGGGTCAGGAAGTCCTGGGCGTGCAGCCACGTGTACAGCTCGGCGGCGTTCTCGCCGGTCAGCGCCGCCACGATGTCCTCATCCAGGCGGCGCGGCAGCGCGGCGTCCAGGACGAGGGCGCGCCTGGCCGGGTCCCGTTCCCACTTCAGGAAGCGTTCGACCAGACCGCTCGACGGGTCGAGGCGCGCCTCGGCCTCCGCGCCGGGACACTCCCCGCCGGGCCGGTGCCGGCGGCTGAGCATGGCGACGGCCAGGGGCAGGCCGCCGCTCTCGTGGCAGATGGCCCCGACGGTCGGCTCGTCCACGACGTCGAGCTGCGCCAGGAACTGCCTGACCTCGACCTCGGTGAACGGCATGAGCGGCATCTCGGCCACGACGCCCAAATAGGGGTCCCAGCGGATCGGGTCGAGCGGGCGGCGTCCGGCGATGGTGATGATCAGGTCGGCGGGGGCCTCGCCGTACCGGCCGGTGAAGACGGCGCGCAGCCAGTCGTCCAGGTAGGCGTCCGTGACCTCGTAGGCGTCCAGGAACAGCGCCAGCGGGCGGCGCAGTTCGCGCAGGCCCTCCAGGAAGGCGGGGGTGAGCTCGCCGGTGGGCGGGCGGCCGCGCAGCTTGTCGGCGGTGGCCAGGCGCAGCTGGTTGACCCGCTCGGGGTCGACCGCCTTGGTGATCAGCTCGGCCCCGGGGACGAGCGTGTTCACCACGCCGGTGGTCAGCTCCGTGGCGGTCCTGGTGAGGGTGCCGGCCACGTCGGCGGCGGGCGGCTCGCCCTCGGTCCCGCGCTTGCGCCGGGCGGCGTGCTGCTGGGTGAAGCGCCTGAGCTTCGCGTCCTGCTCCTCCAGCTGTACGGCCAGCGCCGCCATGACCTCCACGGCGTCGTAACAGCTCTCGTCGGCCCCGGCGGTCAGCCAGCCGTGTTCGGCGGCGACCTCGCGCAACCGGCCGAGCAGGGAGGTCTTGCCCACGCCACCGGCGCCGTGGATGGAGAACAGCAGCCTGCGCTCTCCGGGCGGGCGGGTGATGTTCGCCCGGAAATGGGCGAGTTCGCCGTCTCTGCCGATGAAGTCGGCTTTCTGGCGGCGGCGTACGAGGTCCTGGAACGAACGAGGAGTGTCCGCCATGCCGTACATCTCATCACGACGTCGGCAGACATTGCCCATGAACGGTGAGGAGCCGCTCGGCTAGCGTCGCCTGCGTGGGGGAACGGCTACTCATCGCACTCGGCGGCAACGCCATGACCGCCCCGGACGGCAGCGCGGCGCCCGATCACCAGCGCGCGGCGGTCGAGGAGGCGATGCGGCACGTGCGCACGCTGATGGAGGCCGGCCACCGGGTGATCCTCACCCACGGCAACGGTCCCCAGGTGGGCAACCTGCTGCTGAAGAACCAGCTGGCCGCGGCCGTGGTGCCGCCCGTGCCGCTGGACTGGTGCGGCGCGCAGACCCAGGCCACGATCGGCACCCTGATCATGAACGCGCTCGGCCCCCGCGTCGCCACCGTCGTCACCCGTACGCTGGTCGACCCCGCCGACCCGGGCTTCACCGAGCCCGTCAAGCCCATCGGCCGCTACTTCACCGAGGACGAGGCGCGGCGCTTCGAGAAGCTCGGCCAGACGTGGCGCGGCTTCACCCGGGGGTGGCGCCGGGTCGTGGCCTCGCCGGAACCGCTCGAGATCCTCGACGCGGGCGCGGTGACCACGCTCATGGACGCCGGGTTCACGGTCGTGGCCGCGGGCGGCGGGGGAGTGCCGGTGGCACGGCAGCCGGACGGCGCCCTGACCGGCGTCGAGGCGGTGATCGACAAGGATCTGGCGGCGGCGCTGCTGGCGCGGGCCGTACGGGCGAAGGTGCTGATCATCGCGACGGACGTGCCCCACGCCATGATCGGGTACGGCGGGCCCGACCCGCGCCCGATCGGCCGGATTTCCGTGCCGGAGTTGCGTGTCCTGCACGCCGCCGGGCACTTCGCCGGGGGGAGCATGGGACCGAAGGTGGAGGCGGCGCTGCGCTTCGTCGCGGCGGGCGGGGAACGAGCGGTCATCACCTCGCTCCCCGAGATCGCCGCCGCCCTGGACGGAGATGTCGGTACACAAGTGGAGAAGGGGCAATAGATGCCGGACCCGATCGAGGTACGCAAAGTGCCGATCGAGAGCGTGACGGACGCCTCCGGGCTCGAACGGCTGATCGCGGACGGGGTGATCGAGGCGCCCCGGGTGCTCGCGGTGGTCGGCAAGACCGAGGGCAACGGCGGCGTGAACGACTACACCCGGATCCTGGCCGACCGGGCCTTCCGCGAGGTGCTGGAAAGGCACGGGCACCCGGCGCCGGACTCGGTGCCGCTGGTGTGGTCGGGCGGCACCGACGGGGTGCTGAGCCCGCACGCCACGATCTTCGCCACGACCGCGGCCGCGCCCGCCTCCGACGAGCCGCGCCTGTCGGTGGGCGTGGCCATGAGCGAGGTGATCCTGCCCGAGGACATCGGCCGCCCGGCCATGGTGGAGAAGGTCGCGGCGGGCGTACGCGAGGCCATGAAGATCGCCGGCATCGACGACCCGGCGGACGTCCACTACGTGCAGACCAAGACGCCGCTGCTGACGCTGGCCACGATCACCGACGCCAAGAGCCGCGGCCAGGACACCGCGATCGAGGAGACGGGCCCGTCCATGGACCTGTCGAACGCCACCACGGCCCTCGGCGTCGCGGTGGCGCTGGGCGAGATCGAGATGCCCTCGGAGGAGCAGATCTTCCGCGACCTGTCGCTCTACAGCAGCGTCGCCTCCTGCTCGTCGGGTGTGGAGCTGGACCGGGCGCAGATCGTGCTCGTGGGCAACGTACGCGGCGTCGGCGGGCGCTACCGCATCGGGCACAGCGTCATGAAGGACGCCCTCGACGCCGACGGCATCTGGGCGGCCATCCGCGACAGCGGCCTCGACCTGCCCGAGCGGCCGCATCCGTCGGACCTGGGCGAGCGGCTGGTCAACGTCTTCATGAAGTGCGAGGCCGACCCTTCCGGCCGGGTGCGCGGGCGGCGCAACATCATGCTCGACGACTCCGACGTGCACTGGCACCGGCAGATCAAGGCGACCGTGGGCGGTGTGGCGGCGGCGGTGACGGGCGATCCGGCGGTGTTCGTCTCGGTGGCCGCGGTGCACCAGGGCCCCTCGGGCGGCGGCCCGGTGGCCGCCATCGCCGACCTGGGCTGATCTTCCCGGTACCCACCACGTTTTCATCGCTCAGGGACGCAAGCGTGCACGAATCTTGGGGTCGTCCCTCCATCTGGTCAGCATTCTCACACCTGACCGGAAGGAGCACCCCCCATGAGACGGATCGGCGCCGGCCTCTGCGCGCTCACCCTGGCGTTCGCCGTGCCCGCGGCTCCCGCGGGCGCGGCGGCGCCCCCCGCGCGGTCCACCGTGCTCCGCGCCGCCATGGACGGCTCGGGCGTGGACACGCTCAACCCGTTCCTGGCGTTCTTCAACGGCGCCCTGGAGACGTTCGGCATGGTCTACCCGTCGCTGAACTCCCTGGACCCCAGCGGCGCGCCCGGCCCGTACCTGGCGACGAAGTGGGAGCCGTCGGCGGACCGGCTCACCTGGACGTTCACGATCCGGGAGGGCCTCAAGTGGAGTGACGGCAAGCCCATCACCGCCGAGGACGCCGCCTGGACCCTCAACCTGATCATGACGGACGCGGTCGCGGGCACGGCCAACGGCTCCCTGGTCTCCAACTTCGAGAAGGTCGCCGCCGAGGGCCCGGCGACCCTCGTGATCAGGACGAAGGCGCCGCAGGCGAGCGTGCCGTACGTGAGCCACCCGATGAGCGGCATCCCGATCGTGCCCAAGCACGTCTGGGAGCCGCTGGCCAAGAACCTCAAGGACGTCAAGAACGACGTCTTCCCGCTGGTCGGCTACGGCCCGTGGACGCTGACGGAGTACAAGCAGGAGCAGTACGCCAAGTTCACCGCGAACAAGGAGTTCGTGCTCGGCCCGCCGAAGTTCGACACCCTGGTGCTGCAGAGCTTCAAGTCGGGCGACGCGGCCGTGGCGGCGCTGCGCAGCGGCCAGATCGACTACAAGGCCGGCGTCAACCCGACCCAGTTCAAGGCGCTCCAGGCGGACCCGAAGATCGCGGCGGTGCGGACGGTCGGCAACGGCTGGATGGGCCTGGAGATCAACCACAACGCCCGCACCCGGTCCGGCAAGAAGATCGGCACGGGCCACCCGGCACTCGGCGACCCCGCGCTGCGCAAGGCGATCGCGCTGGCCACCGACAAGCAGACGCTGGTCACGAAGGTGATCGACGGCGTGGGCCGGCTCGGCCACGGCTATCTGCCGCCGGCCTGGCCGCAGTGGTTCTGGACCCCGGCCCAGCCGACCCCGTACGACCCGGCGCAGGCCAACCGGGTGCTGGACGAGGCCGGTTACACCAAGGGCGCCGACGGCGTGCGCACCGACCCGAAGAGCGGCAGGCCGCTCGCCTTCCGCTTCGGCATCCACTCCGACGACGCGGCCGACGCCGCCATCTCCGGCTACGTGGTGGGCTGGATGAAGGAGATCGGGATCAAGCTGACGATCCAGTCGCTCAGCATGAGCGCGCTCAACAGCGACCTGGCCAAGGGCGACTGGGACCTGCTCATGGACGCCTGGACCACCGGGCCCGACCCCACGTACCTGCTGGGCATCCAGAGCTGTGGCACCCTGCCCAAGGACGACGGCACCGGCGGCAACACCGACTCCTTCTTCTGCGACGCCGCCTTCGACGACCTGTTCAAGAAGCAGCTCACCACGTTCGACCAGGCCGAGCGGGCCAAGGTCATCGCCCAGATGCAGGAGATCCTCTACGCCGCCAACGTCAACCAGATCTACTACTACGCCGACGGCCTGGACGTGGCGCGCAAGGACACCGTCACCGGCCTCACGCTCGGCAAGCCGGACGCCGACGGCGTCCACCCGTCGCAGACCGCCTTCTGGAGCTACCTCAACGCCGCCCCGGTCACCGCGACGACGGCGGCCAAGGCCGAGGGCTCCTGGAACGGCATGACCTGGGTCGCCGGCGGGATCGCCCTGGCCGTGGTGCTCGGCGGCGTGCTCGTCTGGCGCCGCCGCGCGGGCGGGGCCGACCGTGAGTAGGTACCTCGGCAAGAAGGTCGCCGCGGCCCTGGTGAGCTTCCTGGTCACGCTGGTCATCGGGTTCGTGATCTTCAGCCTGATGCCGGCCGACCCGGTGCGTACGCTCACCAGGGGGCGGCCGACCAGCGAGGAGCAGCTCGCCCAGATCCGCGTCCAGCTCGGCCTGGACGAGCCGGTCTGGTACCGCTTCCTCACCTTCGCCGGCGACACGCTCCGCGGCGAGCTGGGCTTCTCCTGGCAGTTCCAGCAGTCGGTCTCCTCGCTGGTGGCCGAGCGCCTCGGGCCGACGCTGCTGCTCATGGGCGCGGCGGCGGCGATCTCCATCGTGCTCGGGCTCTGGCTGGGCGTGCACAGCGGCTGGCAGCACGGCAGCCTGTTCGACAAGGTCTCCTCCGGCGCCTCGCTGACGCTGTGGTCGGTGCCCACGTTCTGGCTCGGGATGATCCTGCTCGTGCTGTTCAGCGGCTGGTTCCCCAGCGGCGGCATGACCGACCCGTCGCTGGCCGCCACCGGCCTCGAGCACGTGCTGGACGTCGCCCGCCACCTGGTGCTTCCCGCGCTGACGATGGTGCTGGTGGTCTTCGCCCAGTACGTGACGGTGATGCGCTCGTCCGTCATCGACGAGCTCGGCAGCCCATACCTTCTGACCGCCCGCGCCAAAGGGCTGACCGACGCCGATGTGCGCAGGAAGCACGCGGTGCCCAACGCGCTGCTGCCCTCCGTGACGATGATCTTCATGCACCTCGGCACGCTCGTGACCGGGGCCATCACCGTCGAGGCCGTCTACTCCTGGCCCGGACTCGGCTACCTCACCTACGAGGCACTCAAGATCCCCGACCTGCCGCTCCTGCAGGGCACCTTCATCATCTTCAGCGCGAGCGTGATCCTCATGAACCTGCTGGCCGACCTCGCCTACCGCTTCCTCGACCCTCGGGTGCGGGTCCAATGAAGCGCTCCGGCCTCTGGGGGATCGGCGTGCTGGCAGCCTTCGCCCTGCTGGCCCTGACCGCCCCGCTGCACATCGGCGACGACCAGCTCGACGTGGTCAGGGTCGACGGCCCGCGCCTGGCCCCGCCCAGCGCCGCCTACCCGCTCGGCACCGACCTGGCCGGCCGTTCGATCCTCCACCTGGTCATCTGGGGCAGCCGCGAGTCGCTGAGCATCGGCCTCATCGCCACCGCGCTGACCGTCCTGCTCGGCACCGCCGTCGGCCTGCTCGCCGGCCACTACCAGGGCCGCGTCGGCCAGGCGCTCATGCACGTGACCGACTGGTTCATCGCCCTGCCCAGCCTGCCGCTCGCCATCTCGCTGTCGGCCGTGCTCGGCCAGGGCGCCGCCTCCATCACGATCGCCATCGCCGTCACCTCCTGGACGGCCACCGCCCGCCTCGTCCGCGCCCAGACGCTCGCCGTGGAGGCCAGGCCCTTCATCGAACGCGCCAGGGCGCTCGGCGCCGGCAACCGCCAGGTGATGCTCCGGCACGTGCTGCCCAACGTCATGCCGCTCGTCCTGGTCTCCAGCACCCTGACCGTCGCGTCGGCCATCCTGTCCGAGGCCACCCTGACCTTCCTCGGCCTGGGCGACCCCACCAGCGTGACCTGGGGCTCGATGCTGCAGACCGCCTTCTCCGGCGGCGCCGTCACCGCCGGCGCCTGGTGGTACCTGATGCCGCCCGGCCTGGCGATCCTGCTCGTCGTGCTCGGCTTCACGCTGACGGGCCGCGCTGTGGAACACCTGCTCAACCCCCGGATGGTGCAGCATGCTTGAGGTCCGCGACCTGCGCGTCGCCTATGGAGGTACGCCCGCCGTACGCGGCGTCAGCTTCACCCTCGAACCCGGCCGCACCCTCGGCGTGGCCGGCGAGTCGGGCTGCGGCAAGTCCACGATGGCACTCGGCCTCCTACGCCTGCTGCCCGCGAGCGCCCAGGTCAGCGGCGAGGTCATCTTCAAGGGCGAGAACCTGCTGACCGCCCGCTGGGCCCGGCTGCGCGCCGTACGATGGTCGGCCGCCTCGGTCGTGTTCCAGGGCGCGATGAGCGCGCTCAACCCGGTGCGCACCGTCGGCGAGCAGCTGTGCGAGCCGATTCTGCTGCACGACAAGACCACCCGGAAGCAGGCCGGGCAGCGCGCCGCCGAACTGATGGAGAGCGTCGGACTGCCACCTGAGCGGCTGCGCGGCTACCCGCACGAGTTCTCCGGCGGCCAGCGCCAGCGCATCATGATCGCGATGGCGCTGGCCTGCCGCCCCGACCTGATCATCGCCGACGAGCCCACCACCGCCCTCGACGTCATGGTCCAGGCGCAGATCATGGACCTGCTGTCCGGCCTCGTGCGCGAGTCCGGCATCGCGGTCATCATGATCAGTCACGACCTGTCCGTCCTCGCCCAGCTCTGCGACACCCTCGCCATCATGTACGGCGGGCGGATCGTCGAGCAGGGCCCCGCCCGCGAACTCATCGGCGACCCCCGGCACCCCTACACCAGGGCCCTGGCCGGAGCCTTCCCCGCCATCGGCGACCCCAGCTCCCGCCGCAACCCGGTGGGCCTGGCCGGAGATCCTCCCCGCGGGGCCGACCTGGGCGCGGGGTGCGCGTTCGCGCCCCGGTGCGGGGACGCGGGGGAGGCCTGCCGTACCGGGGAGGTCGTGTTGTGGCCGAGCGGACCCGCGCGGACCGCGGCCTGTGTGCGCGTGCTGGAAGGAGAGCTCCATGCTTGAGGCCCGCGACCTGACCGTCGTCCACCCCGCCCGCGGCGGCCGCCCGCCCGCGCGCGCCGTCGACGGCGTCAACCTCCAGGTACGGCCCGGGGAGATCGTCGCCCTCATCGGCGAGTCCGGCTGTGGCAAGAGCACGCTGGCCAGGGCGCTGGTCGGCCTCGTGCCCCCCACCTCGGGCCAGGTCCTGTACCAGGGCGTGCCCTTGGACCCGCGCCGCATGCGCGCCTTCCGCCGGCGCGTTCAGCTCGTCCTCCAGGACCCCGGCGGCGCGCTCAACCCCCGCCAGAACGTCTTCGACGCCGTCGCCGAGGGCCCCCGCCTGCACGGCGAGGGTGGTGGGCGCCTGCGTGCCGGGGCCGGACGACCGCTCCACACCGAGTGGCCGCGCGGAGGAGGCGGTCGGCCGCGTGGCAGAGGCGACCGGCCGCCGCACGCCGAGGACACCGCGTGGCTGGGCGGCAGAGGCGAGGGCGAAGAGCCGCGGTCCCGCGCCCCGGAGGGGTTTCCACCTCACGACAGCGACGAGCTGCCGCCCCGCACCGGGGAGGCGCGGCCGCCCCGCGAGCCTGACAGGCGCACGCGCGGTGAGAGCGAGGGGCGACAGCGTGGCGGGGGGTTGAATGAGCGGGTGCGGGAGGCGCTCTCCAAGGCCGGGCTGCGGCCGCCGGAGGAGTTCTACCGCCGCTTCCCGCACGAGCTGTCCGGCGGGCAGCAGCAGCGCGTGGTCATCGCGGGCGCGCTCGCCCTCGACCCGGCGGTGATCGTCGCCGACGAGCCCGTGGCCTCGCTGGACGCCTCCGTCCGCGGCGAGATCCTCAAGCTCATCCTGTCCCTGCGCGACGAGCTGGGCCTGTCGGCGCTCGTGGTCAGCCACGACCTCGGCCTGGCCTGGAACATCGCCGACAGGGTCGCGGTCATGTACCTGGGCAGGATCGTCGAGACCGGCACCGTCGAGGACGTCCTGCTCCGGCCCCGCCACCCCTACACCCGGGCGCTGCTGTCGGTCCTGCCCGACTCGCCCCAGCGGATCGTGCTGACCGGCGAACCGCCCGACCCCACCCGCGTGCCCGCAGGATGCCGCTTCCACCCCAGGTGTCCCGTCCGTGTCGCCGGATGCGAAACGATCGATCTGCCCGTCCTGTCCCCGGCCGATTCCGTGGCCTGTTCGGAGGTACCTCAGTGAACCGCCTCATCCCCCCGCCCGCCCTGCGCCCCGGCGACCGGGTCGCCGTCATCGTCGCCTCCAGCCCGTGCAACCAGACCAAGCTGGCGGGCGGCGTCGCGGCGCTCAAGGCGTTCGGGCTGGAGCCCGAGGTCTTCGACTCCGCGCGGGCCGCCGGGACCGGCTTCGACTACCTCGCCGGTGACGACGCCCTGCGCGCCGCCGACCTCACCAGGGCGCTGGCCGACCCCGCGTACGCGGGAGTGCTCATGGCGGGCGGCGGCTACGGCGCCCAGCGCACGCTGGAGCTCGTCGACTGGTCGCGGATCGACCCGGCGGCGCCCAAGGTCGTGGCGGGCTACTCCGACGTGACCGCGCTGCTGGAGGCGGTGGCCGTCAAGCTCGGGTGGGGCAGCTTCTTCGGGCCGATGGTCGCCTGCGACGCCTTCCACGAGGGCGCGGGCTCCTACGCCTTCGACAAGCTCATGGCCATGATCACCACGCCGGTCACCGAGCTGCGCTTCGCAGGCGCGCGCGCCATCGTGCCCGGTGTGGCGGAAGGCGTCACCGTCGGCGGCAACGCCAGCCTGCTGGCCGCCGGCGTCGGCACCGACACCTCGCTGCCCGCCAAGGGCGCCATCCTGTTCCTGGAGGACGTGGACGAATACACCTTCCGCCTCGACCGCATCTTCACCCAGCTGCGCCGCTCCACCTACACCGACGGGGTGGCCGGGATCCTGCTCGGCACGTTCACCGAGTGCGGCGACCCGGGTGACGTGGAACGGCTGCTCGCCGACCGCTTCGGCGACCTCGGCGTGCCGGTGCTGGCCGGGGCGGACATCGGCCACAACGTCCCCATGCAGACCTACCCGGTCGGCGTGCCCGCCCGCCTCGACGCCGACGCCGGGGTGCTGACCCTGCTCAAGCCCGCCCTGGCGTAGCGCGCCGCGCCCTGCCGCGTCGTGCCGGTGCCCTGCGACGGCAGGGCGCGGCAGGGCGTAACCTCGTGCGTTGTGCCGAGCATTCCGCAGCCCCTCGTACCCGATGACGACGGCAGCGCCGACGCCGCCGTCGCCGCCGCGCTGTCCGCCTACGCGGCGGGCGAGGCCGACGCGTCCCAGGTGCTGTCGGCGCTGAGCGGCGCGCGGCTGCTGGTGCCCGTCGTGGCGCTGCTGACCTCCTCCGAGGTCGGCGAGCACGGGCTCAGGCAGGAGAAGGAAAGCGAGATGGCACTGCCCAAGCTCGTCGGCCAGGACGGGCGGGAGGCGGTGCTCGCCTTCACCTCGGCGCGGTCGCTCGCCCTGTGGCGGCCCGACGCGCGGCCGATCCAGGTGAGCGCCCTCGACGTGTGCCGGGCGGCCGCCGCGGAGAAGGCCGCCGCCGTGGTGGTGGACGTGGCCGGCCCCGTGTCCTTCGTCATCGAGGGCGAAGTGCTGGCGGCGCTCGCCGCGATCGCCACCGGCGCCACCGCGGAGGGCGTCACCGTCGCCCGCCTCGAACCGGCCAGGCGCGGCCTGCGCTGGCCCTGGCGCCGGAACTAGCCGCATGGCCCCGCTCGGGGGCCGGTGGATGGACGCCGCGTGCCGAGCCTGTCGCGGGTGCGACGGGCGGCTCTTCGCCGATGAGAAGACCGCCTCTGCGCCTGTGCGCACGGGCCGGCTCTTTCGGCTGTGCGGGGTGGGGGCGCGTGGTTACGCTCGGAGGGTGGGCGGCCTCCTCATAGCGGTGAGCGCGTTCGCCGGGCTGCTCTGGGGCGGGTACGTCCGGGCGATGGCCGACGGGTTCGAGGCCGAACCCGCCGACACGCGGGCCGAGGCCAGGCGGGCGCTGGCGCGGTGGCCGCGGTATCGGTTCCCGCCCTGGTTCGAGCTGGCCGGTGCCGTGATCTGCGCGCTGGTGGTCTGGCGGGCGGGCCTGCCGTACCTCTTCTTCGTGCTGGCCGGGATCGCGCTGGCGGTCGTCGACTGGCGTACCTCGCGGCTGCCCGACGTGCTCACGCTGCCCGCCTATCCTCTGCTGGCGCTCACGCTGGTTCCCACCGGCGAGGTGGCGCGGGCCCTGCTGGGCGGTGCCGCGCTGGCCTTCCTGTACGGCGTGCTGTGGTTCGCCAGACCGACCGCCATGGGCCTCGGCGACGTCAAGC
Source organism: Nonomuraea sp. NPDC050547 (assembly GCF_044457345.1). Taxonomy (NCBI): domain Bacteria; kingdom Bacillati; phylum Actinomycetota; class Actinomycetes; order Streptosporangiales; family Streptosporangiaceae; genus Nonomuraea; species Nonomuraea sp. NPDC050547. The sequence goes on along the minus strand of NZ_JBITGW010000005.1, from coordinate 451,510 downwards.
TGGCCGGGCTGATCGGCATGGCGGCGGGCGCGCTCGGCTGGGAGCAGTGGGTGGCCGCGGCGCTCGGCGGGCAGCTCCTCGGCGCCCTCTACGCCGTCTGGCTGCTGGCCACCAAACGGGGCGGGCGCGACACCCAGTTCCCGTTCGGGCCGTTCATGCTGCTCGGGGCGCTCGGCGCGCTCTGTCTCGGCAACTGAACACCGACATCAGCACACTGCCACGCATGGAAGACTTGGGGGCATGTTGCGCTGGTTGACCGCCGGAGAGTCCCACGGCCCCGAACTCGTTGCCATCCTGGAGGGCCTGCCGGCCGGGGTCGAGGTGACCACGGCCGCCATCGACGAGGCGCTGCGCCGCCGCCGCCTCGGCTATGGGCGCGGCGCCCGGATGAAGTTCGAGCAGGACGAGGTGACGATCGCCGGCGGTGTGCGCCACGGCCGCACCATGGGCAGCCCCGTCGCCATCCGCGTCGGCAACACCGAGTGGCCCAAGTGGGAGAAGGTCATGGCGGCCGACCCGGTCGACCCGGCCGAGCTGGCGGGCATGGCGCGCAACGCGCCCCGCTCGCGTCCCCGCCCCGGCCACGCCGACCTGGCCGGCATGCAGAAGTACGGCTTCGACGACGCCCGCAACGTCCTCGACCGGGCCAGCGCCCGCGAGACCGCCGCCCGGGTCGCGCTCGGCGAGGTCGCCAGGCGCTTCCTCAAGCAGGCGCTCGGCGTCGACATCGTCAGCCACGTCACCGAGATCGGCGGCGCGCGCACCCCGGCCGAGATGCTGCCCGGCCCCGGCGACCTCCAGCGCATCGACGACGACCCGGTCCGCTGCTCCGACGCCGAGGGCAGCGCCGCGATGGTCGCCGTCATCGACCAGGCGCACAAGGACGGCGACACGCTCGGCGGCGTCGTCGAGGTCCTCGCGTACGGCCTGCCGCCCGGCCTGGGCAGCTACACCCACTGGGACCGCCGCCTCGACTCCCGCCTGGCCGGGGCGCTCATGGGCATCCAGGCCATCAAGGGCGTGGCGGTCGGCGACGGTTTCGAGACCGCCCGCCGTCCCGGATCCCGCGCCCACGACGAGATCGAGTACACCACCGAAGACGGCGTCAAGCGCGTCACCAACCGCGCGGGCGGCGTCGAGGGCGGCATGACCAACGGCGAGATCCTGCGGGTCAGCGCCGCGATGAAGCCCATCTCCACCGTCCCGAGGGCGCTGGCCACCATCGACGTCCTGACCGGCGAGGCGGCCAAGGCCCATCACGAGCGCTCCGACGTCTGCGCGGTCCCGGCCGCCGGCATCGTGGCCGAGGCCATGGTCGCGCTGGTGCTGGCCGACGCGGCGCTCGAGAAGTTCGGCGGCGACTCCGTCGAGGAGGTCGCCCGCAACCTGTCCGGCTACCTGTCGTCAATGGTGATCAAATGAGCCGCGCTGTACTCATCGGGCCGCCCGGGTCGGGGAAGTCCACTCTCGGCCGGTTGCTGGCCGACAAGCTCGGGGTCGGCTACCGCGACACCGACGCCGACGTCGAGGCGGTCGCCGGCAAGCCGGTCAGCGACATCTTCATCGAGGACGGCGAGGAGCGTTTCCGCGAGCTGGAGTTCGAGGCCGTACGCGAGGCGCTGGCCGGGCATGACGGCGTGCTGGCGCTGGGCGGCGGCGCCATCCTGCGCGAGGACACCCAGGCACTGCTCGCCGGCCACCCGGTCGTCTACCTCCAGGTGGGGCTGACCGACGCGGTGCAGCGGGTCGGGCTCGCCTCGGCCAGGCCGCTGCTGGTGCTCAACCCGCGCAGCCAGCTGAAGAAGCTCATGGAGGCCCGGCGCCCGATCTACGAGCGGCTGGCCGTCCTCACGGTCGCCACCGACGGGCGCGAGCCCGCCGAGCTCGTCGAGGAGATCGTGAAGGGGCTCGGGGCGTGAGCGTCGGAAGGATCACCGTCAAGGGCGACAGCCCGTACGACGTCGTCATCGGCACCGGCGTGCTGGGCGAGCTGCCCGGCCTGCTGGGCGAGGGCGTGCGCACGGTCGCGGTCGTGCACCCCTCGACGCTGCCCGAGATCTCCCGTCCGGTCTGTGAGGCGCTGACCGGGGCCGGCTATGACGTGGTCGAGCTGCCGGTGCCCGACGGCGAGCAGGCCAAGAGCGTCGAGGTGGCCGCCGGGCTGTGGTCGGCGCTCGGACGCTACGGCGTCACCCGCTCCGACGCGGTCGTCGGCGTGGGCGGCGGCGCGACCACCGACCTGGCCGGGTTCGTCGCGGGCACGTGGCTGCGCGGCATCAAGGTCGTGCTCGTCCCGACGACGCTGCTGGCCATGGTCGACGCCGCGGTCGGCGGCAAGAACGGCATCGACACCCCCGAGGGCAAGAACCTCGTCGGCACCTTCCTGCCGCCCGCCGGCGTGCTGTGCGACCTGGCGACGCTGCCGTCGATGCCGCGCGCCGACTACGTGGCCGGCCTGGCCGAGATCATCAAGGGCGGGTTCATCGCCGACCCCACGATCCTCATGCTGATCGAGGACGACCCCGACGCGGCCACCCGGCCCGAGGGCGAGCACACCCGCGAGCTCATCGAGCGCAAGATCCAGGTCAAGGCCGACGTCGTCGGCGCCGACCTGCGCGAGTCGGGCCTGCGCGAGATCCTCAACTACGGCCACACGCTGGCCCACGCCATCGAGCGGCACGAGCACTACCTCATGCGTCACGGCGAGGCCGTGGCCATCGGCATGATGTACGCCGCCGAGCTGTCGCGGCTGTCGGGCCGGGCCGACCTCGTCGAGCGGACCAGGAGCATCCTCACCTCGGTTGGCCTGCCGACCTCCTACCGCGCCGACGCCTGGCCGGAACTGCGCGAGCACATGCGCATGGACAAGAAGAACCGCGGCGCCAAGCAGCGCTTCGTCGTCCTGGACGGCCTGGCCAAGCCGGGCCGCCTGGAGGATCCGGCCGAGGAACTGCTGGCGGCGGCGTACAAGGAGATCGCGCGATGATCTACGTGCTCAACGGCCCCAACCTGCGCCGCCTCGGCACCCGCGAGCCCGACGTCTACGGCGCCGAGACCTTCGCCGACCTGACCGAGCTGTGCCGGGCCACCGGCCGCGAGCTCGGCGTCGAGGTCGAGGTACGCCAGACCGACGACGAGGCCACGATGATCGGCTGGATCCACGAGGCGGCCGACGGCGGGATCCCGGTCGTGCTCAACCCGGCCGCGTTCACCCACTACTCCTACGGCCTGCGCGACGCGATAGCCCAGCGCACCGCGCCGCTGGTCGAGGTGCACATCTCCAATCCCGCGGCGCGGGAGGAGTTCCGCCACAACTCGGTGGTGGCCGGTGTGGCGACCGGCACGATCGCCGGGTTCGGGCTACGCTCCTACGTCCTCGCCCTGCACGCGATCATGGAGATGGCAAGCAAGTAATGCGGCACTACGGCTCTTTCGTCGCGCTCGGCGACAGCTTCACCGAAGGCCTGAACGACCCCGGCGCCAACGGTCATTACCGCGGCTGGGCCGACCGGGTGGCCGAGCGCCTCGCCGTGGACCACCCCGCCTTCCGGTACGCCAACCTCGCCGTCCGCGGCAAGCTGATGGACCAGATCGTCGCCGAGCAGGTCCCGGTGGCCGCCGAGATGGCCCCCGACCTGGTGAGCCTGTGCGCGGGCGGCAACGACCTGCTGCGCCCCGGCAGCGACCCCGACACGATGGCCAAGAAGCTCGCCGCCGCCGCCCGTACCCTGCGCGCGGCCGGCGCCGACGTCCTGCTGTTCACCGGCGTCGACCCGCGCGACACCCCGCTGATGCGCCACATGCGCGGCAAGTTCGCCGTCTTCTACCTGCACGTACGCTCCATCTCCGACCTGTACGGCTGCCGCCTGGTCGACCAGTGGTCCATGCAGGGGCTGCGCGACTGGCGGGCATGGAGCGCCGACCGCCTCCACATGAACGAGGACGGCCACCGCCTGGTCGCCGCCCGGGTCCTGGACGTGCTCGGGGTGCCGTTCGACGAGTCGTGGCAGAAGGAGTGGCCGGAGCGCGCGCTGGACCCCCGTGCCAAGCGGCGCGAGGACGCCCAGTGGATCAGGGAGCACCTGATGCCCTGGGTCACCCGCCGCCTGCGCGGAACCAGCTCAGGCGATGGCGTCCTCCCGAAACGCCCTGACCTGACCCCCTGGTCATAGGGCGAAAAAGCCAATCAAAAGCGGCGTCTCCTAGGCTCTCTTCCCGTCGGGACTGGAGGGGCAGAGCACGGCGACGTGCCTGACTCGACGTGTACTGACCGAGGGAGCGTGGTGGGGGGGGGGGGGGGGGGCCCCCGCCCCCCCCCCCCCCCCCGGCGGGGGGGGGGGGGCGGCCGGGCGGGGGGGGGCCCCCGGGCCGCCCCGGGCCCCCCCCGGGGGGGGGGGGGGGGGGGGGGGGGGGGGGGGGGGGGGGGGGGGGGGGGGGGGGGGGGGGGGGGGGGGGGGGGCCCCCCCCCACCACCACCCTCCCTCTTCTCCTCTTCAGGGCTTCCATCCGTTATGGCGCCCCGCGGACACGCGCCTCGCCGCCCTTCGGGACCCGGCACGATGCGCCTCGTCTTGTGCCCGTAACGCTGCGGCTCGTGTCTTCGGCGCCCTGGCGCGGGCCAAGAGGGCGCCGTGACGGTGGTCGGCCCGTCCGGCGTGAGAAGCGATCCCCCCGATCTGCGCCCGCGCACGTCGGCGGGTGGCGGGTGGGGCGGCTCGCCGTAACGGATGGAAAGCCCTTAAGCGCCGGAGAGGCGCTTCAGAGCGGCGCGGGGGACGGCCGGGTCGGTGGTGCGCCAGAACGGGGGAAGCGAGCCGAGGAGGAAGCCGCTGTAGCGGGCGGTGGCGAGGCGTGGGTCGAGGACCGCCACCACGCCCTTGTCGTCCATGGAGCGCAGCAGCCGCCCCGTGCCCTGCGCGAGCAGCAGGGCCGCGTGCGTGGCCGCCACGGTCATGAAGCCGTTGCCGCCGCGCGCCTGCACGTGGCGCTGGCGGGCCGAGGTCAGCGGGTCGTCAGGCCGCGGGAACGGCACGCGGTCGATGATGACCAGCCGCAGCGAGGGGCCGGGCACGTCGACGCCCTGCCACAGCGACAGGGTCCCGAACAGGCAGGTCGGCTCGGACTCCGCGAACTGCTTCACCAGCAGCATCGTCGAGTCGTCCCCCTGGCACAGCAGCGGCACGTCCAGCCGCTCCCTCAGCGCCTCGGTGGCGGCCTTGGCGGCGCGCATCGAGGAGAACAGGCCCAGCGTGCGCCCGCCGGCCGCCTCGATCAGCTCGGTGATCTCGTCGAGGTACTGCTGCGGCAGGCCGTCGCGGCCGGGCTGCGGCAGGTGCTTGGCGACGTAGAGGATTCCGGCGCGGGGGTGGTCGAAGGGGGAGCCGACGTCCAGGCCGTTCCAGCCCTTGTCGTCGGTCAGGCCCCACTGCCGCGCCATGCCGTCGAACGTGCCGCCGAGCGCGAGCGTGGCGGAGGTGAGCACGACCGTGCGCTCGCCGAAGAGCTTGTCGCGCAGCATGCCGCCGACGTTGAGCGGCGCGACGCGCAGGACGGGCGGGCGGCGGTCGTTGCCGTCCTCCAGCCAGACGACCTCGGCGCGGTCCTCCTCGGCGGCGTGGCCGTAGGCCTCCAGCATGCGTACGGCGGTGTCGTGGACCTCGTCGAGCGCGTTGAACGCGGCCTTGCGCTGCCCGGCGCGCTCCGGGTCGTCCTTGTCGGCGCCGCGCGGACCCATCGCGGTCACGCATCGTGCGGCCGAGTCGCGCACGAGCGCGAGCGTCAGGCCGAGCACCTCGGGCAGTTCGTCGATACGGCCGGCCGGCGCCGCGGCCAGCAGCGCCTTGAGATCCTCGCCCGCCTCCATGAGCTGGTCGGAGACCGGCTGGTCGATCAGGCGGGCCACGCGGCGCACCGCCAGCGAGACCGACGCCTCCGACAGCTCGGAGGTGACCACGGAGGTGACCCGGTCGACCAGTTCGTGGGCCTCGTCGACGACCACGACCTCGTGCTCGGGCAGCACCGGGATCTCGCCCATGGCGTCGATGGCCAGCAGCGCGTGGTTGGTGACCACGACGTCGACCTCGCCGGCGCGGGCCCTGGCCATCTCGGCGAAGCACTCGGCGCCGCTCGGGCAGCGCTGGGCGCCCAGGCACTCCTGGGCGCTCACCGAGAACTGCCGCCAGGCCTGCTCGCTGACGCCGGGCACGAGCTCGTCGCGGTCGCCGGTCTCGGTCTCCTCCGCCCATTCCTGGATGCGCTGGACCATCCGGCCGGTGGCGCTGACCTCGCGCGGGTCGAAGAGCTGGTCCTGCTCGTCCTCTTCCGGCCAGCCGGCGGTGGCCTTGTAGCGGCACAGGTAGTTGCGCCGGCCCTTGAGTATCGCGAAGGACGGCTCGTGGGGCAGCTCCTTGGCCAGCGTCTCGGCCAGGCGGGGCAGGTCGCGGTCGACGAGCTGGCGCTGCAGCGCGATGGTGGCGGTGGAGACGACGACGGGGGAGTCGGTGCCCATGGCGTGGCGGATCGAGGGCACGAGGTAGGCCAGCGACTTGCCGGTGCCGGTGCCCGCCTGGACGGCCACGTGCTCCTCGGTGTCGATGGCCCGCTGGACGGCCCGCACCATCTCGATCTGGCCGGCCCGCTCGCTCCCTCCGAGGGCGGTGACGGCGGCGCTGAGAAGCTCTTCGACTGGGGGCAGATGGGAGTCCGGCACCCCACAAAGCTACCGGCATTTCCGAGGTAGTCGGGGAGTGATCGAATGGACGCATCCCGGCGTTACCGAACCGGTCGGGCATCTCGCATGGCACACTTGCGGTCGGAATCCCAACCGGTCAAGAAAGATCTTCCTAACGTGATCAGAGGGGGTTGCGGTGGGTTTGGGTCGGCCGGTTCAGTAGGGTTTTCCGGGGTTGAGTGGACGAATAAAGGCTGGTTAAAGCAGTATGTCTGCCATGTCGGAAGTTGTCCCGTTGCCGTCGTTCGGCGAGGTGTTCTTCGATGCGCGAGGCCAGGAGCGGTGTCTCCGGGTCACCTGGCACGAGGGAACGCTCGTTCTCAGCCTATGGCGTGGGGAGATGTGCACGGCCTCCTTCCGCATGCCCATGGACGACGTCGGGCGCCTGCTCGACACCCTCGACGAGGGCTTCGCGGAGGCGACGGGCGAGCAGCCCGCCGTGCCCGCGCACGACCCCGAGGCGATCCCCGGCACCGGGCAGTACCACCGCCCGCCGGAGAGCGGGCTCCCGCAGCCACCGCACTACTCCCAGGCCCACGCCGACGAGCGCCCGACCGCGGCGCTGTCGCCCAACGACGTCCTGGTGGCCAGGGGAGCTCCCGCGCCGCCGGACAAGCTGGTGGCCTCCTACGACACCACCCCGCCGCGCGAGATGCCCATCCCGGGGTACGGCGAGCAGCGCCCCGCCTACGGCGACCAGCCCACCTACGGCGACCAGCCGTCGTACGCCGAGCAGCAGTCCTACGGCGAGCAGCAGCCTTATGGCGAGCGGCAACCCGCCTACAACGACACGCCGCTGTACAACGACACGCCCGCCTACGGCGACCAGCAGCACTACGGCGACCGGTCCGGCTACCACCCCGACCAGACCCAGCCGGTCAAGCAGCCCTTCACCGGCCCGCAGTACGCCGAGCCCGCCGCCCAGGCCGACCCGTTCTACCAGCTGCCCGCCACCGAGTCCCGCCACCGGCAGGCCCCGCTGTCCACCGACCCGCTGGGTTTCCCCTCGCAGGCGGCCGAGCCGTACCACCAGCAGCAGCAGGGCGGCCACTACCAGACGAACCAGCAGTACACCCCGCAGCCGGACCCGTACGCGACCGGCCAGCACGCCGCGCCCGCCGCCTACCAGCAGCAGCCGCAGCACCAGCGTGAACGCGGCCAGGGCACGGCCGGGCTCGGCACGCCCATGCACGGCATCCCGGGCGCCGGACGGCGGGCCCAGCAGGACTACCACTCGGGCGACCACCAGCCCTACCAGGCGCCGGCCGCCAACCCGGTGGACCCGCTGCTGGCCCTGAGCAACCCGGTGCCGCCGCACCACCAGGAACCGGACATCACCCGGCCCTACGTCGGCGACCCGATGTTCTCCACGGGCGAGCGGCTGCGCCCCGAGCAGCAGTACGACGACCGGGGCGACCGGCGCGAGTGGTGAGCCGCGGCGCGTCGGCGGGGAGATCCACGACGACCTCCTGATCGGGCATCATGCCATGTGACACAGCGTGTCACCGCCCGTTCCGAGGAGGCTGCCGTGAACCCGGAGATGGCCCTGCGCCTGCTGCTCGTCGCCGCGGGCGCGCTTCTGGTGGCCGCCGTCGCCAGGCGCAGAGGCTGGCCGGCGCCGCTGCTGCTGGTGCTGGCCGGGCTGGTCGCCTCGCCGCTGGTGCCGCCGGTGCCGCTCGACTCCGAGGTCGTGCTGCTGGTCTTCCTGCCGCCGCTGCTCTACTCGGCCGCCCTCGACAGCTCCTACCTGCGCCTGCGCGAGGTGACCAGGCCGGTCGCGCTGCTGTCGGTCGGGCTGGTGCTGTTCACCATGGTCGTGGTCGGGTACGTGGTGCACCTGCTGGTCCCGGCGCTGCCGATGGCCGCAGCCTTCGCCCTCGGGGCCATCATCGCCCCGCCGGACGCGGTCGCCGCCGTCGCCGTGGCGCGCCGGCTGGGGCTGCCGCGCCGTACGCTGACGATCCTCATCGGCGAGAGCCTGTTCAACGACGCCACCGCGCTGACCGCCTACCGGGTGGCGATCGGCGCGGCCACCGGCACGGTCTTCCAGCTGACCGGCGCCGTCGGGCAGTTCCTGTACGCGTCGGTGGTGGGCGTGGTCATCGGCGTGGCGCTGGCGCTGGTGTTCGGATGGCTGCTGCCCCGGCTGAAGGACGCGCTGGTCGAGAACACGATCATGCTGATGATCCCGTTCGGCGCCTATCTGGCCGCCGAGCTGGTGCACGCCTCCGGGGTGATCTCGGTGGTGATCGTCGGCCTCTATCTGGGGGCTCGGATGCACCGGCAGGGGTTCGGCACCCGGCTGGTCGCCTCCGGGGTGTGGAAGATGGTGGACTTCTTCCTGGAGACCATCGTCTTCGCGCTCATCGGGCTGCAGCTCACGTACGTGATCCCGAAGGAGTACACGGGCTGGCAGCTGGCCGGGTACGCGCTGGCCGTGTTCGCGGCGGCCGTGGTGGCCCGCTTCGTGTGGGTCGTTCCCACCTCCTACCTGCAGAAGTCCCGGCCGCCCTGGCCGAACGTGGTGATCGTGGGCTGGGCGGGCATGCGGGGCGTGGTCTCGCTGGCCGCCGCCTTCGCCATCCCGGAGGGGTTCGAGGGCGCGGATCTGATGATCTTCCTGACGTTCACCACGGTCATCGGGACGCTGCTGGTGCAAGGGCTGACCTTCCCCACGCTGATCCGCCGCCTCAGGGTGACCAGCGAGAACGAGGTCTACGAGGACAACCTCGGCGAGGCCGCCGCCAAGCAGGCCGCCATCCAGGCCGGTCTGGACGCCCTGAACAGGCAGCTCCCGCCGGACGACGAGCTGGACGAGATCACCCAGGACGTGGTCGGCCAGCTGCGCCAGAAGACGGAACGGCGGGCGATGTCGGCGTGGGAACGGCTCGGCGGCGGCACCGCCCAGGGCGGCTCGGAGACGCCGAGCGCCCTGTACCGGCGGCTGCGCGGCGACATGCTGGTGGCCGAGCGCGAGGTGTTCGTCAGGCTGCGCAACGAGCGGCGCATCGACGACGAGGTGATGCGCAGGATGATGGCGGAACTGGACTTCGAGGAGGCGATCCTGGAGCGCTAGGTGTACTTGGCCGAGATCAGCTAGGCGCAGGGGTCGCTGAAGGGGAGATCGTCGCCGACGTACGCGCGCCAGTCCGCCCGTGACAGCGGCCGCTCCATCCGCGCGCACACCTGGGGCAGCGCCCGCTCCGCGCTGACCGGCAGGTCGCGCAGCGTCCCGTCGTAGCCGAGTACCCGCAGGTCGCCGCCGGGCAGGAAGGCCAGGCGCGGCGCCGCCTCCAGATCGTCCATCTCCGGCCGGGTGGCGGCCACGGTGCGGGCCGCGCCGAGCTGGTGGCCGGTGCCCAGGTCGAAGACGGTCAGCTGCTCGTCGTGCGCGAGTACCAGCGTCCCGCCGTCGGGGGAGAAGGCGGCCGCGCGCACCGTTCCCGCCACCTGGAAGACCTGTCCCGCCGGCTTCCACGCGGCCGCGTCCCACAGGGCCACCCCGGCCCCGCCGTACGGCGAGGCCCCGCGCCTGCCGGAGCGGTCGAGCACCATCCACAGCCTGGCGACGGTGCCGGGCCCCGACGTCCTGGGCAGGACCGTCATCGCGGCCAGGTCGATCACGTCGACCCGCACCGAGTCCCCGGCCAGCAGGTGGCGCCCGTCGGCGCTGAACGACAGGTCCTGGGAGGAGACCGGCCCGAAGACCTTGGCGATCCGGCGGCCGGGCACGTCCACGAGCGCCACGTGCCCGGTCCCGGGGTAGTCGCTGGACCAGATGAACCCGATCGCCACCCACCGCCCGTCGGGGCTGAACACCATCCGCCCCATGTTGTCGGCCACGCCCTGCTGAGGCCGCTTGATGACCCCGGTGCGGCGGCCGGTCGCGGTGTCCCACACCTGGATCGGCGTGGTCTGGTCGTTGGGGACGACGGTGAGCAGAGTACGGCCGTCGGGGCTGAGGGCGAGGTCGGGTTCGAGGCCGAACTCGAGCTTGCCGAACGCCTTGATCGCCGGGCGGGCCAGCGTGAACGACGGCAGCGCCCACGAACGCGCCTCGGAGCCGACCAGCCCGTAGGCGGTGCTCCCGTCGGCGGTCATGCGCAGCCGCGTGGTCCCGGCGGGCACCGCGCGCTCTCCGCCGGTGTACTGGGCCAGGTCGTAGACGGTGGCCCGGCCGCCGTCGTCGAGCAGGGTCAGCCGCTGGTTGTCGGCGCTGAGCGCGGGCCGCTGGGTGAGGGGCGCGGTCGTGGTGAACCGCATCAGCCTGGCCCGGTCGCGTACCCGCCAGAGCGTGACGACCGAGGGCGCGGTCTCCACGACGCCGTAGTCGCTGAGGTGGCTGAGCGTCACCATGTACGCCCCGTCGGCGGAGAAGTCGGCGGTCTGCGCCTCGCCGGGGAAGTCCCGCACGCGCTTGCCGTCGGCGAGCCTGACCAGGGCCAGGTCGTCCTCCTCCGAGACCGCGGCGGCGGCGCCGTCGGGCGTGATGCCGGCCACCGCGCCGGGCAGCCGGCGCGGCAGCTTCCTGGCCGGGCCCGAGGGCAGCTCGCGCACCGCGCTGCCGCCCTCCTCCTCGCCGGTGTCGTCCATGACGGTGAACCGGTCGCCTGGGCCCACCTCCTGGTCGCCGGTCCCGTGCCGGGTGAATGTGCCGGCCGCCCTGCTCCACAGCCCGATGAACGGCCCGCCCTGGTTGGCGGTCACCTCCAGGTAGCCGCCCGCCGGGCTGAAGCGCAGCGATCCGGGAATGTTGGCACCGGTGCCGAGCACGTCCTTCGACCGGTCCTGCGCCACGAGCTTGCCGGTGCGCAGGCTCCACAGCCGGATCCTGCCGGAGGCGCCGAGCGCGAGAGTGTCCCCGTCGGGCGACAGCGCCGCGCGGAACGGTCCCGGCCCGACGCCGCCGAACTCCCGCCGCACCGCGCCGCTGCGCACGTCGTAGACGCGCACCCGGTCGTCCCCGGCGCTCACCAGCAGTGAGCCGTCGAGGCTGAGCGCCCGTCCGGTGTTGGTGAGCAAAGGATCCTTGAAGGTGTGCGTCTCGGGCTGGGCGAGCGAGCTCAGCACCGCCGCCTTCGCCTCGGGCACGGGCGCGATCCGGTACGCGGCCGCGCTCAACGCCATCGCCTTGGCCGGATCGGTCTGGCGCAGCCCGTCGGCCTGGAGCGCCACCAGCCTGGCCCGCTCCTCGGCCCGCTTGTCGGCGAGCTGCTTTCCGCTGGCCTGGCTGAGCCGCGTCTGCTGCCAGGCCAGGACCCCGGCCACGAGCGCGGTGATCGTCAGGACGGCCACGCCGCCGGTGACCAGGCGCCGCCGCCTGGCCCTGCTCCGGTCGTGGCTCCGGCTCGCCTCGACGAAGGCCCGCTCGGTGGCGTTCAGTGTGAGGTGGCCGGGCACGGGCCGGTCGACGGCCTCGCGCAGGGCCGTACCCCGCAAGAGGTCTTCGTCGCGGCGGCCGTGCGCGGACCAGCGGCGGGCGGCCTCGCCGAGCCTGCGGTGGCGGGCCAGGGCCGCGCGGTCGCCGGCCACCCACTCGTGCAGGCGTGGCCAGGCGCGCAGCAGCGCGGGACGGCCCAGGCAGACGGTGTCGGGGCCGCGCTCGATCAGCCGGGCGCGTTCGAGCTCGGCCAGCACGGGCTCGGCGGCGGGGCGGCCGTCGAGCAGTTCGCCGAGCGTGGCCGAGCGCGGGCTTTCCTCGCCTTCGCGCACGTCGACCAGGCGCAGCAGCACCTGGCGGGCCAGCTCGCGTTCGGCGGGCGGCAGCGCGGCGTAGACCTGCTCGGCGACCAGGCCGAGCGCGGGCTCGCCGGCCAGTTCCTCGGGCGGGCGCACCCTGGCCGCCTCCCGCGCGGCGGAGGCCATGAGCGGCTCCTCGGCCATGGAGGCGCCGAGCAGCGCGCTGAGCAGGTCGTGCGCGCTCGGCCGCAGCTCCGGGTCCTTGGCCAGCGCGGCGGCCACGTGCGGGCGCAGCGGCGCGGGCACGGGCGTCAGGTCGGGCTCGTCGTTGAGCAGCCGGTTGATGACGGCGACCGTCGTCGGCGCGGTGAAGGCGTCGCGGCCGGCGGCGGCGAAGTAGACCAGCGCGCCCCAGGCGAAGACGTCGGCGGCGGGCTCGGCCCGGCCGCCGGAGAAGACCTCGGGCGCCATGTACATGGGCGTGCCGGTCAGCTCGCCGGTCGAGGTCATCGACAGGCCGGCCGCGCGGGCGATGCCGAAGTCGATGACGCGCGGGCCGTCCGGTCCGAGCAGCACGTTCTCCGGTTTGAGGTCGCGGTGGACCACTCCGGCGTGGTGAATGGCGGCCAGCGCGGTGGCCACGCCGAGCGCCAGCCGGTGCAGCGCGTCGCCGGTGAACGGCGCGGCTCTGCGCAGGCTGGGACCGGCCACGAACTCGGTGACCAGGTAAGGCCGCTCCCCGGTCAGGTCGTGGTCGATGATGCGGGCGGTACAGAAGGAGGCGACGCGCTGGGCGGCGCGCACCTCGCGCAGGAACCTCCTGCGCAGCGCGGAGTCGCCCGACAGGTAGGCGTGCAGGACCTTGACCGCCACCCTGTTGGCCGCCTCGTCGTAGGCCTCGTAGACGACGCCCTGGCCACCGGCTCCCAGCCGGCCGGCCAGCCAGTATTCCCCCAGCCGCAGCGGTTCCCCGTTCACGAGCGGTTAGATGCGCGCTCAGCCCATCTGGTTGTCGACGTAGCACCACCGCCAGCTCTCGCCGGGCTCGAAGGACTGGATGACCGGGTGGCCGTCGCCCCCGGCGTGCTTGCTGGCGTGCCGGGACGGTGAGGAGTCACAGCAGCCGATATGTCCGCACGACAGGCAGCGCCTCAGGTGCACCCAGCGGCCACCGGTCGCCAGGCACTCCTCGCAGCCCTCGGGCGTACGCGCGGGCGGGTCGCCGGCGTTGGAAAGATGTTCGCAGATTGCCATAAGCGAAATCGTAGGACTAGAAGCACATTCCAATTTGGCCGCACCTATTGATCGAGCGCTTGGTCCAGTGGACTCTTTGCTAATCGGGGGCGGCGAAGGGAGCCCTCGTGCTTGAGGTCCGCAACCTCGAGGTGATCTACGACGACGTGATGCTCGTCCTGCGCGGCGTCAGCCTGAGCGTCCCGCCCGGCTCGATCGTGGCGCTCCTGGGCGCCAACGGCGCCGGCAAGACGACCCTGCTGCGCGCGCTGTCCGGCCTGCTGGACGTGCACGACGGAGAGATCACCAAAGGGACGGTCACCCTTGAAGGCCAGCCGATCCACCACCTCAAACCCGCCCAGATCGTACGGCGCGGCCTCAGCCAGGTCATGGAGGGCCGCCGCATCCTGGCCGAGCTGACCGTGGAGGAGAACCTCAAGGTCGGCGGCCACACCGCGGCGCGATCCCACCTCGACCGGGTCTACGGCCTGTTCCCCGTGCTGGCCGAACGCCGCAGGAGCGTCTCCGGCTACCTGTCCGGCGGCGAGCAGCAGATGCTGGCCGTCGGCCGCGCGCTCATGGCGGGACCGGCGTACCTGCTCCTGGACGAGCCCAGCCTCGGCCTGGCCCCGTCGCTCGTCGCCCAGATCCGCGACCTCATCGTCGAGATCAACAAGCAGGGCACCACCGTCCTGCTGGTCGAGCAGAACGCCACCATGGCGCTGTCGATCGCCGCCCACGGCTACGTGATGGAGACCGGAAAGATCGTGATGGACAAGCCGGCCGCCGAACTGCTGGCCGACGAGGACATCAGGGAGTTCTACCTCGGGCTCGGCGCCGAGGGCGCGGCCAGGTCCTTCCGCGAGGTCAAGCACTACAAACGGAGGAAGCGATGGCTGTCCTGAGCGTGGAGGACGTCGGCCTGTCCTTCGCCGGCGTCCGCGCCATCGACGGCGTCTCCTTCGAGGTCGGTCCCACCGAGCTGTTCGCGGTGATCGGCCCCAACGGCGCCGGCAAGACCTCGATCTTCAACGTCCTGTCCGGCGTCTACCGGCCCCAGCGCGGCAAGGTCGTCTTCCTGGAGACCGAACTCCTCGGCCGGCGCCCCGACGAGATCGCCGCGATGGGCCTGGCCCGCACCTTCCAGAACGTCGAGCTCTTCCACAACCTCACCGTCCTGGACAACCTCATGCTCGGCCGCCACTGCCACTTCCGGTACGGCACGCTGTCGGCCATCGCCTGGTTCGGCCGGGCCAGAAGGCAGGAGCTGGAGGCCAGAGCCAGGATCGAGGACATCATCGACTTCCTGGAGCTGGCCGCCTGGCGCCGGCATCCGGTGCGGCTGCTGCCGTACGGGATCCAGAAGCGGGTGGAGCTCGGCCGCGCGCTGGCGATGGAGCCCAGGCTGCTGCTGCTCGACGAGCCCGTCGCCGGAATGAACCTGGAGGAGACCGAGGACATGGCCAGGTTCGTCCTGGACATCCGCGACGAGCTCGGCATCCCGATCGTGCTGGTCGACCACGACATGGGCCTGGTCATGGACCTGGCCGACCGGGTGCTCGTGCTCGACTTCGGCCGCCAGGTGGCCCTCGGCACGCCCGCCGAGGTGCAGCGCGACCCCAAGGTCATCGAGGCGTATCTGGGAGGGACCGCGTGAGGCCGACCATCGTCACCCGGGTCCAGGACCGGGCCGCGCGCACGCCCGGCGTCGTCGCCCTGCGGCACAAGGACTTCGGCGTCTGGCAGGAGATCACCTGGTCCGGCTACTGGAGCCGGGTCGAGCTCGTCGCGCACGCCCTGCTGGCCCTCGGAGTCGAGCCGGGCGACCGGGTCGCCGTCCACTCCGAGAACCGCCCGGAATGGCTCTACGCCGACCTGGCCACGGTCGCCGTGCGCGGAATCACCGTCGGCCTCTACCCGACCAACCCGCCGGCCGAGGTCGCGTACCTGCTGGCCGACTCCGGCGCCCGCATCCTGCTGGCCGAGGACCAGGAGCAGCTCGACAAGGCGCTGGACATCGAGGACCTGGAGCGCATCGTCTACCTGGAGCCCCGCGGCATCCGCGGCAGGTACGACGACCCGCGACTGCTCCACTGGCCCGACCTGCTGGCCATCGGCGCCGCCCACCGCGCCGAGCACCCGGACGCGCTGGCCCGCCGGATGGACGAGGCGACGGCCGGCGACGTGGCCACCCTCATCTACACCTCCGGCACCACCGGCCCGCCCAAGGGCGTCATGCTCACCGTCGGCAACATCGAGTTCGCGATCAAGACGCTCGTCGAGGACGGCGGCTTCACCTCGCCGCCACCGTCGGAGCGCGACCTCATCCTGTCCTACCTGCCGCTCTGCCACGTCGCCGAGCGCGCCTTCACCGTCTGGTTCAACGCCGGCGCCGGCGTCCAGGTGAACTTCGCCGAGTCGATCGAGACCGTCCAGGCCAACCTGCGCGAGGTGCAGCCGACGATCCTGTTCGGCGTCCCGCGCATCTGGGAGAAGGTGCTGGCCCAGGTCAACATCAAGCTCGACGCCGCCTCTCCGCTCAAACGCGCCGTGACGAGGCTCTGGCTGCGGATCGCCGACCGGGTCGGCGACACGCTGGTGCGCACCGGCGGCACCCACACCGCCGCCACCCGTCTGCTCTACGCGCTGGGCTGGGTGTTCTGCTACCGCTCGCTGCGCGAGCGGCTCGGCATGCGCCGCGTCCGCTACGCCGCCTCCGGCGCCGCCCCGATCGCCCCCGACGTGCTCAAGTTCTACATGGGCGTCGGCGTGGCCATGCACGAGGTGTACGGCATGAGCGAGAACACCGCCATCGCCACCGCCAACCGTCCCGGCCGGGTCAGGCTCGGCACCGTCGGCGAGCCGCAGGCCGGCATCGAGCTGAAGATCGACGAGGCCACCGGCGAGATCATGACCAGGCACCCGGGCACCTTCGCCGGCTACTGGCGCAACCCGCGCGCCACGGCCGACGTGCTCGACGCCGACGGCTGGCTGCACACCGGCGACGTGGGGGAGTGGGACGGCGGCACCCACGTGCGCATCACCGACCGGATGAAGGACATCATCATCACCGGCGGCGGCAAGAACGTCGCGCCCTCCGAGATCGAGAACGCGCTGAAGGCCTCGCCGTACATCAAGGAGGCGGTCGTCATCGGCGACCAGCGGCCCTACCTCGTGGCGCTCATCGGCATCGAACTCGACACCGTCGGGGAGTGGGCGCGCCGGCGCGGCATCGCCTACACGACCTACCGCGACCTGTCCGAGCGGCCGCAGACGCGGGCGCTGGTCCAGGACGTCGTCCTGCGGGTCAACGAGCGCTTCGCCCGGGTCGAGCAGGTCAAGAAGTTCGCGTTCCTGCCCAAGGAGCTCGACCACGAGGACGGCGAGCTGACCGCCACGCAGAAGGTCAAGCGCAGCGCCATCGCCAAGCTGTTCGAGGAGCTGGTCGAAGGGATGTACCGCGCGTGATAGGAGTGCTCGAATCGGTCATCAGGGGACTGGGCAACGGCTCGGTCTACGCGTTGCTGGCACTCGGATTCGTGATCATCTACAAGGCGACCAGGGTCATCAGCTTTGCCCAGCCCGCGCTCATGCTGGCCGGGGCCGTGGCGGTCAGCTACCTGACCGAGGTGACCGGCTTCTACCTCGCGGTCCTGCTGGCCGCGCTGCTCATCGCCGGGGTCGCGCTCGGCATCGAGCGGGTGGCGATCCGGCCCATGGTCGGCCGCCCGGTGTTCGTCGTCGCGATCATCACGCTGGGCGTGGACGTGGTCGTCCGCGTGGTCGTCAACGGCTTCATCGGCCGCGACGTGCGGCAGATGGGCGACCCGTGGGGCCTGAACCAGGTCGCGCTCGGCCCGCTGGTCGTGCAGCAGCGGTGGCTGGCCATGCTCGCCGTGACGGCCGTGCTGGTCACGCTGCTGTTCCTGTTCTTCCGCCACACCAGGTACGGCCTGGCCATGCGGGCCGCCGCCTTCGACCAGGAGACCGCGCTCGCGCAGGGGGTCTCGGTCGGAGCGGTGTTCGCGCTGTCGTGGGCCCTGGCCGGGTTCCTGGCCGCGATCGCCGGCATGTTCGTCGGCACCGGTCAGGGCGTGGAGCAGCTGACCTGGATCGTCGCGCTCAAGGCGCTGCCGGCCATCATCGTCGGCGGCCTCGACTCGCTCGGCGGCGCGGTCGCGGGCGGGCTGACGATCGGGGTGGTCGAGTCGCTGTTCCAGAGCTACCAGGGCGAGTTCGCGCCGTGGCTGGGACAGAACTTCGCGGTGGTCACGCCGTACGTGGTGATGCTGGTCGTGCTGCTGGTGCGGCCGTACGGGCTGTTCGGCACCCGGGAGGTCGAGCGCGTATGACCGACACCAGGTCCACCGCCAAGGCGGAGGCGCCCGGCACCCCGGCCGGGCGATCGCGCCGCCCGCGCGGGCGCCCGCTGCTCTACACCTCCTACGCCCAGGACATGGCGCTGCTCGACACCCGGGCCAAGAAGGTCTGGACCGGGCTGCTGGTGCTGCTCGCGCTGTCGCTGTCCGTGGTGCTGGCCGACCGGTCGCTGGAGGTGCTGGCGGGGGCGTACGTGCTGGCCATCGGGGCGATCGGGCTCAACATCGTCACCGGGTACGCCGGGCAGGTGTCGCTGGGGCACGCGTTCTTCGTGGCCATCGGGGCGTACACGGCGGCGGCGGTCTCCGGGCCGCGCGGCGGCGAGCACCTGGGGTTCGGCCTGGCCGAGATCTGGATCTGGCTGCCGGCCGCCGGGCTGGTCGCCGCGCTGTTCGGCGTGCTGGTCGCGCCGCTGGCCACCCGGCTGCGCGGGCTCTACCTGGCCGTCGTCACGCTCGGGCTGGTCTTTCTCGGCGAGCACGTCTTCAAGGAGTGGGACCACCTGACCGGCGGCCCCGGCGTGGGGCGGGAGGCGGCGGTGCCCCAGCTCTTCGGCCTCCCCCTCGACCAGGACGGCGCCGCCACCAAGGAGCAGCAGCTCTACGTGCTCATGCTCGTGCTGCTGATCGCCTTCGCGGTGGCCGCCCGCAATCTCGCCCGCTCGCGGATCGGGCGCGCCTTCTCGGCCATCCGCGACCGGGACATCGCCGCCGCGGTCATCGGCGTGCCGCTGACCCGCTACAAGGTGCTGGCCTTCGGGGTCTCCTCCTTCTACGCCGGGTGCGCCGGGGCGCTGTTCTACAGCATCTCCGGGTACGTGGAGCCCGGTTCGTTCAGCCTGCTGCTGTCGGTGCAGTTCATCGCGATGGTGCTCATCGGCGGGGTGGCGACGGTGTCCGGGGCCATCGCGGGGGCGCTGTTCATCTCGCTGCTGCAGCCGATCACCCGGTCGCTGCCGGAACTGCTGCCGATCGTCAGCGCCGACACCACGGTCACGCCCAACGTGTTCCAGGTCGAGACCGTGCTCTACGGCCTGCTGATCATCTTGTTCCTCGTCTTCGAGCCGCGCGGGCTGTTCGGCATCTGGATCCGCGTGCGCGCCTACTGGAAGTCCTGGCCGTTCTCCTACTAGTGAGAGGAAAACTGATGAAGGTGCGCTATGGCGTGACGTTCGTCGCGATAGTGGCCCTTCTGTCCGCGTGCGGCGTCATCCGGGGGGACGACGAGGGCAGCAAGGGCGCCGTGACGACCGGCGTCACCCGGGAACCGTGTCCGCTGGCCGTCGACAAGAACAAGGGCTGCATCTACCTGGGCACGATCTCCGACCTGACCCAGGGGCCGTTCGCGGCGCTGGCCGTACCGATCACCGATGCGCAGAAGGCGTTCTGGAAGCGCGTCAACACCGCCGGCGGCATCGGCGGCACGTACGAGGTGGACGTGCAGGCCTACGTGCGCGACAACAAGTACAACCCCGAGGTGCACCGGCAGGTCTACAACGAGATCAAGGACAAGGTCCTGGGCCTGGCGCAGACGCTCGGCTCACCCACGACCGCGGCGATCATCGGCGACCTGAAGGCCAACAACGTCGTCTCCGCACCGGCCTCCTGGACCTCGGCGTGGGAGTTCGAGGACGTGATCGTCGAGAGCGGCGCCAACTACTGCGTCGAGGCCATGAACTCCGTCGACTACGCGATGGAGACCTACAAGCCCAAGACCGTGATGGCCGTCCACCTGGCCGGGGACTACGGAGCCGACGCCGCCGCGGGCGCGAAGGTCGCGGCGGAGAAGAACGGGCTGACGTTCACCGCCGTCGAGACGCCGCCCGGCGCCACCGAGCAGGGCCGGGCCATCACCGAGATCACCAAGAACAAGCCCGACCTGGTCATCCTCACCACCGGCCCCGCCGACGCCGCCGCCATCGTCGGCCAGTCGGCCGCCGCCGGGTTCAAGGGCCGCTTCATCGGCACCGGCCCGACGTGGAACCCCGCGCTGCTCAAGTCGCCCGCCGCGCCCGCGCTCAAGGCCCTGTACGAGCAGTCGTCGCCCGGCAAGCCCTTCAACGCCGACACGCCCGGCCACAAGGCCATGCGCGAGGCGCTCACCGGCGTCACCCCCAACGACGGCTATACCTCCGGCTGGGTCTGGTCCTACCCGCTGAAGGCGGCGCTGGAGAAGATGGTGGCCTCGGGCGACATCAGCCGCAAGGGCCTGCTGGCCGCGGTCAAGACGCTCGCGACCGTGGACTACGAGGGCATGCTGCCGCCGGAGGCGGGCAACTTCTCCGGCGACCCGAACACCGCCACCTTCCGCCAGACGCTCGTCAACAAGCTCGATGAGACCGCTCCCACCGGTGTCACCACGGTCAAGGACTTCTTCATCGGCCCGACCGCCCAGGCCCACGCCATGGACGGTCCTTGCTACGCCAAGCTGTAGCCGCCGCCGGGGGCGCGAGCCGTTGGGTAGGGTCGCAGGTATGCGACTCCGGTTTGTGCCCCTAGCCCTTTTCGCCTCTGCCGTCTTCCTCGCCGGGTGCGGCGAGGTCAACAGCACCATCGACAAGGCCCAGGCGTGCCTGGAGGCGCCGAAGATCGTCGCCGACCTGGTGGCCGAGGTCGGCAAGTTCACCAACGATCCGAAGGCGATGGACAAGGCCATCGACGACGCCGCGACCAAGCTGAACGGCGTGGCCGACAAGGCCTCCAACACCACGCTCAAGGAAGCCACCGACAGCCTGGCCACGTCGCTGGGCAACATCAACGTCAAGACCGCCAACGACGCCGTCGACTCCGCGCAGAAGGTGACCGCCGACACCGCGGCCTACCTGGAGAAGATCGCCAAGGCCTGTTCCTAGCCGCTGCGCCCGCGCGGGCCCTCCGATGGCGTGAGCCTGACGGCCCACGCCACGGCCCGCGCGGTTGCCGCCGTCACCCGTCGTGTTCCGCGGCCAGGTGCGCGGGCAGCAGCGCGGCCCCGAAGTCGGCGCCGGGACGACGCAGCACCGAGTGGGCGTGGTTGGCGCCGTTCTGGGTGTTGTCGTACTCGATGAGCAGGCCGGGGCCCTGGATGCGGTAGTAGTGGCCCAGGCCGCGCCCGGCCGGTCCGGCCCAGGCGAAGGCCAGCTTGCCCGGCTCCACCGGTACACGTAGCGCGGGCGCCAGGCGGTCGACGTAGACCGAGGCCAGCTTGCCCAGCAGCGCCGCCGCCGAGCCCGCCAGCTCCGCGCCGCGCACGCCCGGCGGGTCCAGGGGGTCGGTGGCGATGGCGGTGCCGGTGAGGATGTCGGGCGGGGCCGTACCGGCGATGAGGGCCGCCGCGCGGTGGGCGGCGGGCAGGTCGGCGAGCAGTGCCCGCGCGAGCTCCTCCTCCAGTGGCAGCGGGCGGGTGACCGCGACGCCCTCGTAGGTGATCACGGCCGGGTTGGCGCCCAGGAACAGCGGCGCCACCTCCACCTCGTCCCCGCTGACCGTGGCGGTCACCGAGACGTGGTGGCCCTCGAAGCGCCAGCTCCAGCGGGGCGCGCCGGGCGAGCCGAAGAGCGCGAGATGGTAGTCGTCGCTGTGGCGCCTGCCCCGGCCCTCCTCGCGCAGGTCGAGCACCTCTTCCAGCGCCATCACCGTCACGGCCTGCGCGAAGGCGTGCGGGGCGAGCGCGGTGGCCAGCAGGCGGTGGGCGGCGTTGCGGGCGCTCCTGCCCAGCCCGAGCAGCGGAACGCCCGGCCGCCACGCGGGCACGTACGTCCACTGCACGCGCAGCGGGTCGGCGAAGTCGTGCGCCGCGAGCCCCCGTTGGTCCTCGTCCAGGGCGTCGAGGAACTCCCCGGCGACGGCCGCCATGGCCTGTGCGGTCATGGTGATTCCCGCCTTCTCTAGGGGTTGTATGTACGAATTATGGTGATTCTATGGAGCCCGACCCCAGGTTCACCCTGGCAAATGAACGTACCTTTTTGACGTGGTTGAGCACCGCTTTGGCATTGAGCGCGGGCGGCGTGGCGATGGCCGCCGTGCCGGAAGACGTCTTCGTCCCCTGGATCCGCACCAGCCTGGCCATCATGCTCGTCGCCCTGGCCGCGCTCGCCGCGGGCATGGCCTACCCGCGCTGGCGTAACATCCAGCGCGCCCTTCGCGATCAGTCTCCCCTGCCGCCGCCCGCCCTCGCCGCCGTCTTCGGGTACGGCGTCGCCGCCGTGGCCGTCATCGCCCTGGTGCTCATCGTTCTCGCGATCTGACCATGTCGAAGGAGATCTGGGACCCCGGGCTGCAGAGCGAACGCACGCGCCTGGCCTGGGTACGGACCGCCGTCGCCCTCTCCACCGGCGGCCTCGCGGCGGCCGGGCTCACCCTGCGGGCGGGACTGCCCCCGGCCGCCGTGGCCGGCTTCGCCCTGGCCGCCCTGAGCGGTGGCGTCCTGCTGGCCAGGACCGGGGCCCGCTTCCGCAGCCACCAGCGCGCCCTGCACGAAGGCGTGCCCCTGGACGCCGGCCTCGACGTGCTGTTCGCCTGGCTGGGCACCCTCTGCGTGGTGGGCGGGGCGATCTTCTTCGTCCTCAGCTGAGGCTCCGCGTACGCCACCCGTCGGGGAATTCCCTGCGCCCCAGATCGTCCAGCAGAGACAGCAGCCGGTAGCGCCCCGGGACCGGCGGATCGTCCAGCAGATCCCAGAAGCAGCGGAAATAGCCATCCGCCCGTTCCCGCCCGCGCAGCGGCTCCAGCTCCCGCACCGCCTCGTCGGTGCGGCCCAGGCAGGCCAGCGCCAGCGCCCGCACGTGGCGGTCCTTCTCGCTGCCGGTGTGCGCCGGGTTCGGCTCGGCGGCCTGGACCAGCAGCCGCTCCGCCCGCTCCGGGTCGGACCTGCGCAACATCACGCCCAGCCGGACGCTGTAGCCCCGGTAGCCGTCCCGCTCCGCCGCGTGCGCCAGCTCCAGGTGGGCGCGGGCCGCGTCCGGGGCGCCGCGCATCAGCTCGACCATGGCGCAGTCCAGGTGGTCGGCGTTCGCCGCGTCCGCCTCGCTGATCTCCGCCGCCTCGCCCGACATGGCGTGTACCACCGCCAGCCCCGCCTTGATCCCGGAATGGTCGGGACCGGCCCGCAGCCCCTGCCGGTAGACCTGAGCCGCCTCCTCCAGCCGGCACAACGCCGTCAGGTGCCCGCCGAGCAGGTAGTAGGCCCTGGCGTAGTCGGGGGAGATCCTGACCGCCGCCCGGTAGGCGCTCTCGGCGGCCCCGTTGTCGCCGAGCGCGAAGTAGGCGTTGCCCAGCTCCAGGTACGCCGCGGCGTGCTCAGGATCCAGGCGCACCGCCTCCTCCAGCGACCTGGCCGAGGCGCCGGCGTCGCGCAGGCACGCGTGCAGGACGCCCGCCAGATAGTGCAGCCCCGAGGAGTCCGGCCGCCTCTCCAGCCGCCGCTCGGTCAGCTCGGCGGCCGTGCTCCAGGCGACGACCGCCTCCGCGTGCCGATCGAGGTCGCGCAGCACGTACCCCAGACCCTCGTAGGCGTAGGGGTTGCCGGCGTCCATCTCGATCGCCATCCGGTACGCCGCCTCCGCCTCCTGCGGCCGGTCCAGGGCGTGCAGGGTGTCGGCCAGCTGCTTGCCGATGAACATCGTGCGCCCGATCTCGATCACCCGCTGGTAGGCGCGCGCCGCCGCCTCATGCTCTTCGAGGTTGGAGTGCAGCGCCCCCAGCCACTCGTACATCGGGCCCGACCCCGGATTGCGCTCCACCTCCGCCTGCAGGATGCGCAGCCCGAGCCGCCACTGCCGCCGCGCCTCCTGCGGCCGGTCGAGCTGCGCGAGCACCGACCCGAGCCGGCCGTAGGCGCTGAAGTCCTCGGGATCGAGCTCCACCACCAGCCGGTACGCCGCCTCCGCCTCCTCCATCCGGCCGAGGGCCAGCAGGGCGTTGCCCCGGTAGGTGTGGGTGTCGGGGTTGTCGGGGCGTACCCGGGTCAGCCGGTCGGCCAGGGCCAGCGCCTGCTCGTGCTCCTCCGACGCCTCGGCCAGCAGGCACGACCAGTCGAGGAAGCTCGGGTCCTCCGGCGCGTGTTCGAGCTGCTCGGCCAGGATGCTCCTGGCCCGCCCCCGGTGCTCCAGCTCCAGGACCCTGGGGCCGGACAGGTGGTAGGAGTTCCAGATGTGCAGCGCCGGCCAGAAGCGTTCCCCGTCATCGTTCCTGGCCGCCTCGAACGCCTGGATGGCCTCGGCGTACCTGCCGTACTGGCGCAGGGCCAGGCCGAGCTGGGTCCAGGCGCCCTCGTCGCCGGGCTTGAGCTCGGCGGCCTCGCGGTAGAAGCCGAGCGCCAGCCCCTGGTAGCCGAGGGCGGTGATGTCGTGGCCGAGTCCCATCGCCAGCGACGCCGGGTCGGCGGCGAGCCTGACCGCGGTGGAGAAGGCCTCCTCCGCCCGTGACTGCTCGCCCAGGGCCAGCGCGGTCAGCCCGAGGTGGCGCCAGGCGTCGGCCGCGTCCGGCGCGTACCTGGTGGCCAGCTCGGCCGCGCGCAGCGCGTCGTTCGACGGCGAACGGCGCAGGTTGGCCGGGTCGACCAGGTCGCGGGCGATCTCCATCGCGGCCTGGGCGACCTGCTCCAGCGCGGCGGGCGACGACCCGGCCAGGAGCGCGGCGGCCCGCTCGGTCAGCACGATCCGCGCGCCGGTGTCGAGCGACAGCCAGCGGGCGTGCCGCAGCCGCAGCAGGTCGACCAGGCCCGCCCGGATCTCGCCCTCGACCGGGCTGTAGTCGGAGCGGGCGCTGTCCATCAGCGCGAACGTGCGCTCCAGCGTCTTCTGGTAGGGGGTGAAGCCGGGCCTGAGCATGTCCTGCATGGTGTCCAGGTGCTCGCGCTGGTCGGGCGTCAGCACGGGCTCGAAGAAGCGCGCGGTGAGCAGCAGGTCGCCGGCGAAGCCGCGGTCCAGGACGCAGATCGGGAAGAGCCTGGCCATCAGCCGCAGGCCGTCCACGTTGTCGGTCCAGAACGCGTGCCACAGCAGCGTCTCGACGTTCTCCCGCCAGGCCCGGTCGTCCAGGCGCTCGGTGCCGTCCAGGCCGTCCTGGCCGGCCAGCCGTTCGCACAGGACTTCGATGGCGCGGCGATTGGCCTCCAGCACGGTGTAGCGATCCTGCGGCCCGAGCAGGAACGAGCGGAACGTCGATCGGACCGCCTGGTGCAGGCGCCGGGTCCTGGTCAGGATGAAGTCGTGCCGGCGCACCAGCTCGTCCATGATGCGGGCGAAGGCCAGCGGCTCGCCGACGTCCCACAGCGCCGACAGCAGCGAGGCGTCCAGGCGCTCCGAGCGGTGCAGGGCCATGCCGAACAGCAGCATGCGCTCCAGCGGGTCGTGGGTGTGCTTGAGATAGCGCTCGGCCAGCGTCCTGATGACGAAGGAGACCTCGCCGTTCTCGCCGATCTCGGCCAGCGCGTCCTCCACGTCGCCGGTGCTCTCGATCTCGTGGCACAACATCGACACCGCCAGCGGGATGCCCCTGCTGGCCCGCCAGATCCGCTCCACCGGCAGGTCGTCGGCCACCGGGCCGAGGCGGCGGTCCAGGTACTCGGCGAGCGTCCCCATGTCGAAGACCTCCATGAGGATGCGGCGGAAGCGGGTGCCGGGCAGCTCGCGCTGGTAGAGGGAGGCCTCGTTGCCCTCGGTCGGGCTCAGCTCCTCCTCCAGCCGCATGGCGATCACCCAGACGACGCCGGGCCCGGACAGGCGTATCGCCTCGCGCAGCCGCCGGTGGTCGGCCGGGCGCAGCAGTTCCGCCGTGTCCAGGAAGATCGCGATGGGCGAGCCCTTACGCCCGCCGGTCAGGCCGCGCAGCCCCGCCGCGAACGCGGACACCACCTGGTCGCGCATCCGCGCCACCCGGGCCTGCTCCCTGGCCTGCCGCTCGGCCTTCTGCTGCTTGCGGCGGTGCAGCGCGTCGGCGCCGCGGTCGACCATCCGGTCCAGCGGGCTGGTCGGCAGCGGCACGCCGAACAGCGCGTCGCCGACCAGTTCCCCGCCGAGCTCCAGCGCGCCCTTGGTCCAGGCGCGGGCGCCGGAGTCGGCCTCATCGCCCTCCGGCGCGTCCTGGTCGCTCTCCCCGAGCGCGTCCACGGCGGCGACGAAGTCCTCGAACTCCTTGCCCGCCGCGCGGCCCTGCCGCCGCTCGCCCGGCGGGCACAGCTCGAACGCGATCCGCTCCAGCGTGCTCACCAGGCTGGCCCGCCACAGGCCCACCGCCTGGTCGAGGTCCTGCACCTGCTCGGCGTCGAGGTCCACCAGCACCCCGCGCAGCCCCGCCGCCGCGGCCATGTCCACGTAGCGGTTGACCAGCGTGCTCTTGCCCATGCCGCCGTGGCCGTGCACGAGAACGGCGAAGCCCTCGTCGGGTCCGTCCCCCGGATCGCGCAACGCGCTCAGCAGCGAGGCGAAGCGCTCCTGCTCTTCCGTACGGCCTACGAAGATCTGACGCGCCACTGCCGCTCCAGGTGGGGGGTTACCGGGTCCGTGCCGATGTTTCTACCCCGCTTGCGGGCATGCGCAAGCCGGGCGGACACTCGAAGAGAGGGGGTGACCTCATGGAAGAACAGCGCAGGAGCGTGCCGTTCGAGTGCCGGGGATGCTGGCATGTCTGGGAAGAGGACTACCTCGTGCGATCGGTCGACGACCGCCATGGTAACGAAAGGGAGGTGTGGGTCCGCTCGGGCGTGCTCGTCCCGCCGCCGTCGAGCGCCGCGGTCTGCCCCCATTGCGGCGGGCAGCAGACCACGACCTTCCCCGAGGGCTATCTCGCCCGCCACCCGGAGGCGCGGCTGGCCGCGCAGCCGGTGGCCACCGACGAGACGGCTCTGCTGAGCCCGGTACGGCCACGGCTGCTCTGAATCCTGACGAAGATCTTGGACCCCGCCGCGAAGGGGAATCCCGGAGGGGCCTCGCGCCCCTCCGGGAAACGGTCAGCTGAGGCTCTCCAGCCAGGCTCTGTGCAGCCCGGCGAAGCGGCCGGAGGCGGCGATGAGCTCGTCGGGATGTCCGTCCTCGACGATCTCGCCGCGCTCCATCACCAGCACCCGGTCGGCGATCTCCACCGTCGACAGCCGGTGCGCGATGATCAGCGCCGTACGGTCGGCCAGGATCGTGCGCAACGCCCGCTGGACCAGCCGCTCGCTCGGCACGTCCAGTGACGAGGTCGCCTCGTCCAGGATGAGCACCGCCGGGTCGGCCAGGAACGCCCGCGCGAACGCGACCAGCTGCCGCTGACCGGCGGACATGCGCCCGCCGCGCTTGCCCACCTCGGTGTCGTAGCCGTCGGGCAGCCCGCTGATGAACTCGTGCGCGCCGATCGCCTTGGCCGCCTCGCGCACCTCGCGGTCGGAGGCGCCCGGCCGGCCGAAGCGGATGTTGTCGGCGACCGTGCCGGAGAACAGGAAGTTCTCCTGGGTCACCATGACCACCGCGCGGCGCAGCGTCGGCTCGTCCAGCATCGTGAGGTCGACGCCGTCGAGCAGGACGCGCCCCTCGGCCGGGTCGTAGAAGCGGGAGATCAGCTTGGCCAGCGTCGTCTTGCCCGCGCCCGTCGCCCCGACCAGCGCCACGCTCTGCCCGGCCGGGATCGTCAGGTCCAGCCTCGGCAGGATCGGCATCTCCTCGGTGTAGGCGAAGCGCACGTCCTCGAAGCGCACCTTGCCCCTGGCGCTCTCCAGCGGGGCCGGCTTGCGCGGCTCGGGCACCGCGGGCTGCTCCTCCAGCACGCCGGACAGCTTCTCCAGCGCCGCGCCCGCCGACTGCAGCGTGTTGTAGAACTGGCTGATCTCCTGCATCGGCTCGTAGAACTGGCGCAGGTAGAGCAGGAACGCCGCCAGCACGCCGACCGTGACCTCCTGGTGCAGGGCCAGCCAGCCGCCGTACATGAGCACGCCGGCGACGGTCACGTTGCCGATGAGCTTGATGCCCGGCATGAAGATCGCGAGTAGCTGCATGCTGCGCGCGTTGGCGTCGCGGTAGTCGGCG
Organism: Nonomuraea sp. NPDC050547; assembly: GCF_044457345.1. NCBI lineage: Bacteria > Bacillati > Actinomycetota > Actinomycetes > Streptosporangiales > Streptosporangiaceae > Nonomuraea > Nonomuraea sp. NPDC050547. Next base: position 423,506 of record NZ_JBITGW010000005.1, on the reverse strand, counting down.
TTGAGCTGCTTGAAGATCTCCTGGTTGCGGTGCTCGCGGCGGAAGGCCTGGACCGCGCGGATGCCGGTCATCGACTCGACGAAGTGCACGATGACCAGCGCGACCGTCTCGCGGGTGCGCCGGTAGACGATCGCCGACTGCCTGCGGAACCACCGGGTGAACAGCAGCAGCAGCGGCAGTGGGATCAGCGCGAGCAGGCCGAGGTGCACGTCCAGGACGATCAGCAGCGCCGCCGTGCCGAACATCGTCAGCACCGCCGTGACCAGGCCGTCGAAGCCCGACTGCAGCAGTTCGGCGATCGCCTCGATGTCGGAGGTCAGCCGCGAGATGACCCGGCCCGAGGTGTACTTCTCGTGGAAGGACAGCGACAGCCGCTGGAAGTGGTCGAACACGCGCCGGCGCAGCTCCAGCAGGATGTCCTGGCCGATGCGCCCCGACAGCTTCAGGAACGCCTGCCGGGTGAGCGCCTGGGTCGCGGCGGCGGCCAGGATCACGCCGACCACGGTCAGCAGCGTGCCGGTCCCGGTGCCCTTGAGCATCGGCGGGATGCCCTCGTCGATGCCCACCTTCACCAGGTACGGGATCGCCAAGCCCGCCAGGTTGGAGACGACGATGATCGCGGTCAGCGCCGCGATCTGCTTCTTGTGCGGTTTCAGCAGGTCACCTAGGAGCTTTCGGGAGCGCTCCCGCAGCAACACCGAGACCTTGTCGTCGAGCTCGTCCTGCTCCTCGGAGGCCACGCCTCGCCAGGCCTTGGCCGGCGTGGTCATCGCAGCGCTCCTTCCGAGGGGTCGAGGTCGGCGTCCTGGGCCAGCAGTTCCCGGTACTCGGGCACCGCCTCCAGCAGTTCGTGGTGGGTGCCGACGTGCGTGATCGTGCCGCCGCGCAGCAGCGCCACCTTGTCGGCCAGCAGCACGGTCGAGGCGCGGTGCGCCACGACGATGCCGGTCGCGTCGCGCAGCACCCGCCGCAGCGCCTCCTCCACGAGCGCCTCCGTCTCGACGTCGAGCGCCGAGAGCGTGTCGTCCAGGACGAGGATCCTCGGCTTGCTCAGTACGGCCCGCGCCAGCGCCAGCCGCTGCCGCTGCCCGCCCGACAACGACATGCCCTGCTCGCCGATCCGGGTGTCGAGCCCCCAGGGCAGGTCGTAGACGAACTGCGCCTGCGCGGTGCGGATCGCCGCTTCCAGCTCCTCCTCGGAGGAGTCGAGGTGGCCGAGCGTGAGGTTCTCCCTGACGCTCATCGAGAACAGCGTCGGCTCCTCGAACGCGGTCGCCACGATCTGCCGCAGCGAGCCCAGCTCCAGCTCGCGCACGTCGTGGCCGTCGATCGTGACCCGGCCGCGGGTCGGGTCGAGCAGGCGGGGGACCAGAGAGGTCAGCGTCGTCTTGCCGGAGCCGGTCGCGCCGACGACGGCCACGGTCTCGCCGGGCCGTACCTCCAGCCAGAGGTCGTCGAGCACGGGGCTCTCCGCGCCGGGGAAGCGGTACTCCACGCCTTCGAAACGCAGGTGGCCGCGTGGTTCCCGGGCCGTGTCCGCGCCGTCCTGGATCGCCGGGACGGTGTCCATGACCTCCATGACGCGGTCGGCGGCGGTCATGGCCTCCTGGGACATGGCCAGGATGTAGCCGAGGCTGGCGATCGGCCAGACGAGCTGCAGCATCAGCGTGGTGAAGGCGACCAGCGTGCCCAGCGACAGGTCGCCGCCGCCCACCGCGAGCGCGCCGAGCAGCAGGACGAGCGCGAGCGTGAAGTTGGGGATGACCTCGAGGAAGGTGAAGAAGCGCGCGGAGTGGCGCACCTTCTCCATGGAGGTCCCGTACACCTTGCGCGCGGAGTCGTCGAAGGAGTCGAAGACGTGGTGCCGGCGGCCGAACGCCTTGATCGTCCGGATGCCGATGGCCGACTCCTCGACGAGCGTGGCGAGGTCGCCCTGCTCGTCCTGGACCCGGCGGGAGATGAGGATGTAGCGCTTCTCGAACCGCAGCGACACCACCACGATCGGCACCGCCGACCCGGCGACCAGCAGCCCGAGCGGCCAGTACATGTTGAGCAGCACGATGGTGACGGTCGTCAGCTGCAGGATGTTCATGACGAGGAAGAGCATCCCGAAGCCGAGGAAGCGCCGGATCGCCGACAGGTCCGTCGTGGCACGTGACAACAGCTGGCCGGACTGCCATTCGTTGTGGAAGGCCATCGGCAGCCGCTGGAGGTGCCGGTAGAGGTTGTCCCGGATGCGGGTCTCCAGCCCGAGGACCGGCCCGACCTGGGCCCAGCGGCGGAGGAAGGTGAGGAGTGCTTCGATGACGCCGACGCCGAGCGCCAGGAGCCCGAGCGGAAGGAGCGCCCCCTGGTCACCGTGGGCCACGGGCCCGTCGATGACTTCTTTCCCGATGAGGGGGAGCGTGATGCTGGCCCCGATGCCGAGGAGGGCGACCAGCCAGATGAAGACGAGTTTGCCGATGTAAGGGCGGAGGTAGCCCTTCATCCGCCAGAGGGAGTTGGTAGACAGCACAGGACGGCGGGAAGTTGTGGTATCGGGAGGCACTCAATCAATGCTAACCCGACCGATCAACCCATTTTTGGCCGGGGCTGGTTTCGGTCGGGCCCTAAATCGTCGTGGCGGACGTGCGCGTGGTCCAATGTCGCGCGTGACCGTCATCGTGAACGCTGAAGCGTCCCCCGTCCTTTTCCTCCGTCCCTGGCGAGACGACGACCTGGCCGCGCTGGTGAGCGCGTACCGGGATCCCGAGCTGCGCAAGTGGACGCTTCACCCCATCGTGACCGACGACGACGGGCGGCACTGGCTGGACCTTCAGCACCAAGGCTGGGAGAGCGGGGAGCGGATGAGCTTCGCCGTACGGGAGGAGGGGAAGGACGCGCTTCTGGGCAACGTGGTCATGAAGCGCACCGACCCGCAGGGTGACACCGGCGAGGTCGGCTACTGGACGGCGGCGCCCGCCCGCGGCAGGGGAGTGGCGCCGCGGGCCGTGGAGTCACTGACCGCCTGGGCGTTCGCCACCTATCCAGCCTTGGCGTCGCTGGAGCTGCTCCACCAGGTCGACAACCTCGCCTCCTGCAGGGTGGCGGAGAAGACGGGCTACCTGTTCGAGGAGATTCTCCCGGCCGAGCCGCCGTTCCCGAACGACGGGCACCGGCACTGTCGCCGCCGCCCCGATTAGGCAGGGAATCGGTCAAGGCGGCGCGTCGCGCGGCGGGCGCGCGTGATCACCCGGGGCACAGTGGGACGCGACCGGCCCACGATCCCGCCGGACCGCCGTTGCCCGTGAGGAGCGCATGGAGCCGCTGCTGATCCTGCACGCCGTGGCGGCGATGTGCGCGCCGGTGCTCGTGCGGGTGATGGGCAGGGGCGCCTTCACGGTGCTGGCGGCGGTCCCGGCGATCGCCCTGGTGTTCGTCGCGGGGCGGGTGCCGTACGAGCACACGCGCGCGTGGGCGCCGCAGCTCGGGCTGGAGCTGGCCTTCCGGGTCGACGAGCTGTCGGCGCTCATGGTGACGCTGGTGACCGGGATCGGGGCGCTGGTCCTGTGGTACTGCTCGCGCTACTTCGGGCGGGACGCCCAGGGGCTCGGGCGCTTCGCCGGCTTCCTGGTGGCGTTCGCGGGGGCCATGCTCGGGCTGGTGGTCGCCGACGACCTGCTCCTGCTGTACGTCTTCTGGGAACTGACCACCGTCTTCTCCTACCTGCTGATCGGCTACGACCCCGAGAGCCGGGCCAGCCGGGTCGCCGCCATGCAGGCGCTCACCGTCACCACGCTCGGCGGGCTGGCGATGCTGGCCGGGCTGGTCGTCATCGGCCAGGCGGCCGGCACGTACCGGATCTCGCGGATCGTGGCCGACCCGCCCCAGGGCGGCATGGTGGCGGCGGCGCTGGTCCTGGTGCTGGCCGGCGCGCTGGCCAAGTCGGCGATCTTCCCGTTCAGCCTGTGGCTGCCCGGCGCGATGGCCGCCCCGACCCCGGTCTCGGCGTACCTGCACGCGGCCGCGATGGTGAAGGCGGGCATCTACCTGCTGGCCCGGCTCGGGCCGGCGTTCGGCGACGTGGCGGTGTGGCGGCTGGTCGCGGTGCCGCTGGGCCTGGCGACCATGCTGATGGCCGGCTGGCGGGCGCTGCGCGAGACCGACCTGAAACGCCTGCTCGCCTACGGCACCGTCAGCCAGCTCGGCTTCCTCACCGTGCTGTTCGGCGCGGGCACGGGCGCGGCGGCGCTCGCGGGCGTGGCCATGCTGCTGGCGCACGCCCTGTTCAAGGCGGCGCTGTTCCTGGTCGTCGGGATCGTCGACCACGCCACCGGCTCCCGCGACCTGACCGTGCTGAGCGGGCTGCGCACCACGATGCCGTGGGTGTGCGCCGCCTCCGTCCTGGCCGCCGCGTCGATGGCGGGGCTGCCGCCGCTGCTCGGCTTCGCCGGCAAGGAAGCCGCCTTCGAGGCCCTGCTGCACGACCCGTTCGTCCTGGCCGGTGTCGTGCTCGGCTCGGTGCTGACCGTCGCCTACACCGCCCGTTTCCTCTGGGGCGCCTTCGCCGCCAAGCCCGGCCTGACGCCCACGCCGGTGCGGCCCACGCCGGCGCCGATGTTCATCCCGCCCGCGCTGCTGTCCGTCCTCGGCCTCGCCACCGCCGTCGCCGCCGGCCGGTACGGCGCGGCCATGACCCCCTACACCGCCACCTACCCCGACCACGGCCCGGAGGTCCACCTGGCCCTGTGGTCCGGCGCCGTGACCCCGCTCGCCCTGTCGGCCGTCGCCCTCGTCTTCGGCCTGGCCCTCTTCCTGATCAGGGAACCCGTGGCCAGGCTCGGAGCCTCCCTCCACGTGCTCGACGCCGCCCAGCTCTACTGGGCGTTCATGCGCGGTGTGGACCGCAACGCCACCATCCTCACCGGGCTCCTCCAGCGCGGTTCCCTGCCCGCCTACCTCACGCTCGCCCTGGCCGTCATGGCCGCCACCGGCTGCTTCTCCTTCCTGTACGGCGGCGCCCCCGTCCTCGACCTCGACGTCACCGCCTGGGCCAGGCCGGAGCAGCCGGTCATCGGCGCGGTCCTGACGGCCGGAGCCGTCGCCCTGCTGTTCGTGCGCGGCCACATCCTGCTCGCGCTGATGGCCGGCGTCACCGGCTATGGCGCCGCCCTGCTGTTCCTGGTCCACGGCTCGCCCGACCTGGCGCTCACCCAGTTCCTCGCCGAGACGCTCAGCCTGGTGATGTTCGCGCTGGTGCTCAGGCGGCTGCCGGTCAGCCCGGCGCGCGACTCGGCCCGGGTGCCGTTCGGGCTGCGGCTGGGCCTGGGCCTGGTCACCGGGGTCGTGGCCGCGGGGGCGGGGATGGTGGCGCTGCACGAGCGCACCGCCGTACCGGTCGGGACGCAGCTGGCGGCGGCGGCCGAGCGGGCGGGGGCGACGAACATCGTCAGCGCGCTCCTGGTGGACATCCGCGCCTGGGACACGCTGGGCGAGAGCTCGGTGATCATCGTGCTCACGCTCGGCGTGACGAGCCTGGTCTTCCTGCGCCGCCGTACCTTCAGCCTCGAACGCGAGGACGCGGCGCCGCTCCCGGACGGACGCGCGCACTGGTTGTCGGCCACGCTGCCGGTCGGCCAGCGCTCGGTCATCTTCGAGATCGTGGCCAGGCTGACCTTCCACACGATGCTGCTGCTGTCGGTGTTCCTGCTGCTCACCGGGCACGGCAGGGTGGGCGGCGGGTTCGCGGGCGGCATCGTGGCCGGGCTCGCGGTGGCGGTGCGCTACCTGGCGGGCGGGCGCTACGAGCTGGCCAGGGCGCTGCCGGTCAACGCCGGCGTGCTGATCGGGGTGGGGCTGACGCTCTCGGTGTGCTGCGCGCTGATCGGGTGGGGCGCGGGCGGGGACACGCTGCGGATGCTCGCGGCCGACGTGACGCTCCCGCTGGTCGGGACTCTGCACCTGTCGACGGTGCTGTTGTTCGACTTCGGCATCTATCTGTCCGTGGTCGGCATGGTCGGCGACGTCCTGCGCGGCCTGGGGGCCGAGCTGGACCGGCAGATGGAGGGCTCGTGAGCCTGCCGCTGGTGCCGTTCGCGCTGTCCGCGGTGCTCATCGCCGTGGGCGTCACGCTGCTGCTGGAGCGGAGCCTGGTCAGGATCCTGGTCGGCGTCATCGTCCTGTCGAACGGCGTCAACCTGCTGATCGTCACCGCGGGCGGGCCGGCGGGCCGCCCGCCGTTCGCCGGCACCGAGGGGATGGCCGACCCGCTGCCGCAGGCGATGGTCCTGACCTCGATCGTGATCACGCTCGGCGTGACCGCCTTCCTGCTGGCCATGGCGCACCGTTCGTGGCAGCTGACCGGCGACGACGCGGTGCAGGACGACACCGAGGACCGCCGGGTGCGCATCAGGGCCACCGCGGGCGAGCTGAGCCGGGGGCTGCGCGACAGGGAGAAGTCCTACGAACGGCTCGTCGCCGACCAGCGCGCCGAACTGGCCCGCCTGGACGCCGAGCGGATCGAGCGCGAACGCCGCGCGGCCGCCGAGCTGGAGTCGCGGATCCTGGAGATCAACGTGGACCTCGGCCGCTGGATGGAGGCGCACAAGAACGACGGGCTGACCTCGGAGGAACTGCTGCGCCGCTTCGAGGAGGCCAGGCAGCAGGAGGAGGCCCAGGCCCGCGGCAAGGACGATCGGGTACGCGAGCTGCGCGACGACTTCGCCCGCAGGCGGCGCGAGCAGGACGCCGCCGAGCAGGAACTGCGGCGCAAGCTGCGGACCAGGCAGCGCGAGGCGCGCAGGAAGCTGCGGGCGGCGATCCGCGAGGACCTGCGCAGGCAGGCGCTCGCCCAGGATCCCGAGCTGGAAGGGGAGGACTGACGTGCAGGCGCTGATCCCCGCGCCGGTGCTGCTGCCCCTGCTGGCCGCGGCGCTGAAGCTGGCCATCGGCGGGCGGCTGCGCCGGCTGCACGCGCTGATCAGCCTGGCGACGCTGGGCGCCATGGTCGTGATCTCGCTGATCCTGCTCGTGGCGGCCGACCGCGGCGGCCCGCTGGTCGCGTGCGTAGGGGGCTGGCCGGCGCCGACCGGCATCTGCCTGGTCGCCGACCGCCTGTCCACGCTCATGCTGGTGGTGTCGTCGGCGGTGACGTTCTGCGTCATGCTCTACTCGCTGGCCAACGCCTACGCCGACCAGGAGCACCTGGCGCCGATGGCGATCTTCCACCCGGCGTACCTGATCATGGTCGCGGGGGTGGCGGACGCGTTTCTGTCCGGCGACCTGTTCAACCTGTTCGTCGCCTTCGAGATGCTGCTGGGCGGCTCGTACGTGCTGCTCACCTTCGGCGGGACCCTGCCGCGCATCCGGGCCGGCGCCACGTACACGGTCATGGGGCTGGCTTCGTCCATGCTCTTCCTGATCGCGCTCGCGATCACCTACGCCAGCACGGGCACCTTGTCGATGGCCCAGCTCGCCGAGCGTTTCGCCGGGCTGCCGCAGCACCTCAAACTGCTGGTCGAGCTCACGTTGCTGCTGGTCTTCGCGATCAAGGCGGCGGTCTTCCCCATGTCCGCCTGGCTGCCCGACTCCTACCCCACCGCCCCCGCCCCGGCCACCGCCGTCTTCGCCGGCCTGCTGACCAAGGTCGGCATCTACTCGATCATCCGGCTGGAGGCCCTGCTGTTCCCGGGCGGGCCCGTGTCCACGATCCTCATGTGGGCCGCCCTGCTGACCATGCTGATCGGCGTCGCGGGCGCCGTCGCCCAGACCGACATCAAACGCATGCTCTCCTTCACCCTGGTCAGTCACATCGGCTACATGGTGTACGGCGTCGCGTTGTCGTCGATCGCGGGCATGGCCGGCGCCGTCATGTACGTCGTGCACCACATCACCGTCCAGACCAGCCTCTTCCTGGTGACCGGACTGATCGAGCGGCGCACCGGCACCACGTCCGTGGACCGGCTCGGCGGGCTGATGCGGCTGGCCCCGTTGATCGCCGTGCTCTTCTTCATTCCCGCCATGAACCTGTCCGGGATGCCCCCTATGTCAGGATTTTTGGGGAAACTTTTGCTGGTCCAGGCGGGGCTGGCCGACGGCGGGCCGCTGGCGCTCACCCTGGTCGCCGGCAGCCTCGTGACCAGCCTGCTGACCCTGTACGCGGTGGCCAAGACCTGGGGCAAGGCGTTCTGGCGCAGCCCGCCGGCCGCGGACGGAGCGGAGGAGACCGTGCTGGACAGCGAGGAGTCGTCGGAGGAGGGCGCGATCCGCACCACCGTGCTGCCGCCCTGGCCCATGGTGGCGGCCACGGCGGCGCTGGTCGTGCTGGCCCTGTCGTACACGGTTCTGGCCGGGCCGCTGTCGGCGCTGGCCGGGCGGGCCGCCGGTGAGCTGATGGCGCGGCAGCCGTACCTGGAGGCCGTGTCGGGGAGCGGCCGATGAGGACGCGCCTGTTCGCGCCGCGGGTGTTCGGGCGGCACGTGCCGTTGCCGCTGGTGATCTGGCTGGCGCTCGTCTGGGTGCTGCTGTGGGGCGACCTCAGCGTCGGCAACGTCCTGGGCGGGCTGCTGGCCGGGGCGGTCATCTCCTGGATGCTGCCGCTGCCGCTGCTCGACCCCGGCATCCGGCTCAGGCCCGTCGCGCTGCTGGCCTTCCTGCCCCGCTACGCGCTGGACATGGTCGTCTCCAGCGTGCGCGTGGCCTGGTGGGCGCTGCGGCCGGGGGCCTGCGACCCACCGGTCCACCTGGCCACCGCGACGCTGCGCACCTCGTCGGAGCCGATGACCACGCTGATCATCGTGGCGCTGTCGTCGCTGCCCGGCAGCCTCGTCGTCGAGGCCTACACCGGAAGGAAGGAACTGGTCGTGCACGTGCTCGGCACCACCGACACCGGCTCTGTCCAGGAGGAGGTCACCCGGCTCGAAAGCCGGGTGATCGCCGTCTTCGGCACCAGGGCCGACAGGGAGGAACTCCGATGAGCGTGGTCTACGCCGCGGTGGTGATCCTGCTCGGCAGCGCGGCGGCGATGACCGTCTACCGGCTGGCCCGCGGCCCCTCGATGCTGGACCGGGCGGTCGCCTTCGACGTGCTGACGGCCGTGGCCATGTGCGCCGTCGGCACCGCCGCCGCCTTTTACCGCGAATACTCGGCGATGCCGATCCTGCTCGTCCTGTCGCTGCTGGGCTTCGTCGGGTCGGTCTGCCTGGCCAGGTTCTTCGCCAGGAGCGGCCGATGACCGACATCCTCGCCGGAACCTGCCTGCTGCTCGGCGCCGCGCTGACCTTCGTGGCCGGGATCGGGCTGGTCCGCTTCCCCGGCACTCTGGCCCGCATGCACGCCGGCAGCAAGCCCCAGGTGCCCGGCATCCTGCTCATCCTGGCCGGCATGTGGCTGCGCGAGCCCACGGCGGCCGTGGGCGGACCGCTGCTCATCGTGGGCTGCGCGCAGATCATCACCGTGGCCGTGGCCACCTACGTGGTCGGCCGCGCCGCGTATCTGTCCGACTGACCACCCGCGCGCGCCGTCCGACCTGACCACGCGCCCGCGCTGTCCGACCTGACCACACGCCCGCGCCGTCCGGCTGACCGCGCGTCCGCGTCATGAGGCCTGGCGGGCCTCCCGCGCGGTGAGGTGGTCGTCCAGGACGCGGGCCGCGCGGACCAGGGCGTTGGAGCGGGGCCGGTCGGCGAGGTGCGCGACGACCGGCACCGTGCCCGTGGCCCCGGCCCAGCGGGCGACGTCCAGGGCGAAGGCGAGGGTCCTGGTGTGGGTGGTGGTGCCCCGCTCGCCGGCCGCCGGCAGGTAGGACGTGAGCAGGCCGGTCATCATCTCCCAGACCTCGCGGTGCGCGCCCTGCCTGGCACAGGACTCCAGGGACGAACGGACGTCGGCCGCCTTGATCACGCCCGCCCGCAGCCCCAGGCCGAGCTGGTGGCCGCACCGCTCGCCGGGCAGGCCGCCGGTGGCCGCGGCCTCCAGCAGCAGCCGCTCGGCCCGCTCCGCCGGCATGTACCAGCCGTGCTCGCCCAGCAGCGCCGCCAGCAGCGCCCCGACGGCCTCACCGGCCGGGCCCTCCAGGTGGAACAGGGCGGAGACGTGGTCGGCGAAGTGCGCCGGCCGCTCCCAGCTCGCGCTCGCGTACGGCAGCATGTGCATGGCCAGCGCCTCCCGGTCCGACGGCAGCACCCGGTGCCAGTCCTCCATCGACTCGCCGCGGCGGGCGGAGGAGGCGCCGCCGAGCAGCGCGTCGACCAGATCGAGCCCGGTCGGCTCCAGGTGCGCGACGACCTTCGGGCGCTGCTCGTGCCACAGCACCCGCGGGCGCGGCTCGGGCCGGTCGGCCAGCCAGCGCGCCAGCGTGCGGCCCGCCTCGGACGTGAGCCGCCCGGCACGCTCGGCCACCTCCGCCGGGACCGCGCGCGGCAGCCTCAGCAGCGCCTGCTGCAGGTCGGCGGGCAGCGCCACCGCCCCGGTCCGCTCGTAACCCTCCAGCCGGGTGACCAGCTCGGCGGCCTCGACCTGCCCCGCCGCCGTCGTGGGCAGCGCCAGCAGGTACGGCGGCAGCGTCCCGGCCCGCAGCCCCGCCAGGATCTCGGCGCAACGCTCCAGCGTCATCCGGTACGGCGCGGCGACCGCACGCCGCTTCGGCAGGCGATCCCGCGGCTGCCCCGTGCTCTCACCCGGATGGGCGGCCTCGCGCACCAGCGCCTCCACCCACAGCTCCACGCTGGCCCAGGTGCGCTCGGCGTCGAGACGGCTCCGGGACAGAGGCCGGTTCAGCACCGCCATCAGCGCCCCGCGCACGGCGCCCGGCGGAGGTCGCCGCCCGGCCGCCGCCGGCGCGTCGCGGACGAACCCGTCGAGCCACTGCTCGAACGGATCCGGCTCAAGGACCGGCCGCTTGACCTCCGGCAGCGGAACCGCCAGGAACCCGTCGTCCAGGCCGGCGTCCGGCTCCACGTGGCCGTACGCCTCGGCCAACCGGCCCAGCAGGTCCGCCGGCAGCACCGTCGCCGCCTCGCGCACCGCCTCGGCGCCGACGGGAGTGAAGCGCCCCGCATGCCGTACGGCCAGCCGTACCGTCCGCTCCTGGACCGGGTAGGACTCGCACAGGAACGCCGACGCCAGCGCGGGCGCCAGGTGGTCGAGGTCACCGTCGCTCTCGCGGGCCAGACGGTCCAGCCAGGTCAGCCCGGCCCGCACCAGCTTGCTCTCGGGCCGGAACAGCAGCGCGGACACCGCCTCACCGGCGTCGTCGCCGTCGAGCGTGCCGCGTAACTGCTTGAGCGCCACTTCGGCGATCGGCCCCGGCGCGGCGGGCAGCAGCCGCAGGTAGTCGCGGGCGCGGCCGGGGTTCGGGGCGGGGTCGAGCAGCTCGTGCAGGCGGACGAAGAAGCGCAGGTCGGCGGCGTTGCCGCCGCGCAGGAACCGGCGCACGCAGCCGTCGATGAGCATCTCGCGGTCGAGGACGCCGGAGGCGGCCAGGTCGCGCAGCGTGCGCAGCCACGAGTGCTGCGGCTCCCACTCCCACCGTGGCGGCTCGATCCGGTCCTCGCGCAGGGCCCGGCCCACCCCTTCCGCCTCGAACATCCGCGGCAGCAGGTGCGCCGCCAGCGGATCGTCGGGCAGCCTGGGCGGCAGGGCGACCCAGGCGGCCACGAGCGGTTCGTGGTCAGGTGGCACGGTCCCGGTCCTGCGCAGCAGCTCCAGCGCCAGGGCCGCGCTGTCGTCATCGGCCTGGGCGCGTGAGCCGCGCAGCCGCAGCGCGAGCCGTACGGCCAGGTCCGCCTGCCACGCGGCCGGGCGGGCAGCGATGACCTTCAGCAGCGGCTCCATGTCGGAAGCCGGTGACCATCGGGCGAACTCGCGCCGGAAGAGCCAGCTCGCGACCGCCGCCGCCCCGCCGATCGTGCCCGCTCCCGCCACCCTCATGGGCTCGATCCACTCCTGGGTCAGCTGCCAGTCCCAGGTGCGCCGCCGTTCGGCCAGCCGCCGCTGCGCCGTCCTGGCCGGGGCGATGTGGCCGGGCAGCTCGCGGGCGACCTCGCGCCGCCCGGCCTCGTCGAGCTCCAGGACCCGCTCGGCGACCTCACCGGCGTCGGCCCGGGTGATCCCCTTGCGCACAGCCTCCCACGCCCGGCCGTTCACGCGACCACCCCGACGGCCGCGCGGCTCTCTCGCGTCAGCCCGCTCACGTGCTCAGCCCGACGGCCGCGCGGCTCGCCCGCGTCTGGCCTGCTCATGCGTTCACCTCGACGGCTACGCGGGCGACGATGCGGGCGGCGAGCACGTGTTTGCACGGCCCGCGTGAACCGCGGTGGTCGAACCACCACTCGCACGTGCACGAGCCGGCGGCCAGCCCGACGATCCTGACGCCGCCCGGCGTGGTCACCTCGGCGCGATCGCCTGACACCCGCACCGCGCCGGAGGACGCCAGCGCGCGGGCGGCGGTCAGCCGGGGGTTGAGCTCGGCGACCTGGTCGCGGTCGTAGGGGAGTTCCCGGTGGAAGTGGGCGCTCTCGTGGAGGTCGTAGCCGACCCGGCCCGCCGTGCCGAGCTGGGTCAGCGCGGCCCGCACCCGGACCGGCGTCAGGCCGGAGGCGTCGGCCAGCGCGCCGACCTCGATGGCCGGTTCGAAGGCGAGCAGCGGGGCCAGCACGTCGGCGTCGCCCGCCGCCTCGTCGGTGGACAGGTGGTCGAGTACCGCGCCCTCGCCGGAGAAACCGCGCGAGGGAGCGGGGGAGATGGCCAGTGTGTAGCGCATTCCGGGCAGCTCCAGCTCCCATACGCTCGCGGTGGAGCCGGATCCGGCGGCCGGGCCGTACACGCGAAGGGCCTTGGCGAAGCGCAGCAGGGGCAGGAGCGTCGCGACGCGGCCCGCGCCCGCCAGGCAGACGGCGCCGGTCCTGGCGTCGGTGTGGACGCGCAGGTCGCGTCCGGCGGGAGTGACCCAGACGGTGGCGCCGGCGGCGCGCGGCAGCGAGCGCAGGAAGCGCACCGCGTGCGGGCCGGTCAGCTCCGCGCGCAGGTCGAATCCGGCGGCGATGACCTGGACCTCGGCGAAGCCGCGCAGCCAGCGCGGCGGCAGTGGGACCTTCTTCTCCACGACCGCGCCGTCGAGGGTGGTGACGGCCATCTCGTCGGCGCCCACGCCCAGGTGGAGCGGGTCCTTGCCGCCGACGCGGGCCAGCGCCTCGCGCAGCGGGCCGTTGACGTCGACGTTGGTGGTGCCGCGGTCGAGGATGTTGCCGTCGAGCGCGGCCAGGTCGAGCCGGGCGTAGACGCCGCCGCACGCGGAGAACGACTCCATCCGCAGCCGCTGCCCGTCGCAGGTCACCACCGGGTCGCGGGTCCAGCCCGGACGCGGCTGGTGGTAGCGGGTCATCGCCACGTCCGACAGGGCCAGCAGCCCGGCGGCGGCGGGGGCGGCTTCGGTGACCAGCCCGCTGAAGAAGCGCGGGCGGGGCAGCGGCCCGGACAGCGCCCGTCCGCCGGAGGTGGACAGGCCCAGCCGGGAGCCGTCGAGGAAGGAGGGAGCGGCGTAGGAGTACGCCTGAACGGCAGTCATGGCGGTGAAGTTAGAGATCGACTCCGACAAAATCGCCGACGCCGCTTCCGCTCCTGCCCGCCCGCCGCTTTCGGCCCTGCCCGCTCGCCTCTTTCAGCCCGGTCCGCGCGCCTCTTCCGGTCCTGTCCGCGCTTCTTCCGGCTCTGTCCGCGCGGTGCTTTCGGGTTGTCTCGGGGCGGTGTGTGTGGCTTTTGCGGGTTTTGGGGCTGGTGCGCCCGGCCGGAGTCAGGCGGTGACGCCGCCGTCGATCACCAGGTCGTGGCCGACGGCGAAGCCGGCCTCGTCCGAGGCCAGCCAGAGCACCGCCGCGCTCACCTCGTCGAGCGTGCCGATGCGGCCGAGCGGGATCAGCGAGGCGTAGCGGGCGGCCCGCTCCTCGTGGCTCTCGCCGGGCAGCGACGACATCGGACCCTCGTTGGCCCCGGGGCTGACGGCGTTGACGCGGATGCCGTCGCCGATGTGGTCGCGGGCCGCGGACCTGGTCAGCAGGCTCACCGCGCCCTTGGAGGTGGCGTAGGCGGCGAAGCCGGGGCGGCGGCCGTGCGCGCCGATGTTGGAGGAGGTGTTCACGATCGCGCCGCCGCCGTGCAGGCGCATGTGGGCGATCTCGTGCTTCATCGACAGGAACACGCCGGTCAGGTTGACGTCCAGGACGTGGCGCCAGGTCTCGGTGTCGAGGTCGGCGACGGGGCCGAGAGCGCTGAGGACGCCGGCGTTGTTGTGGGCGACGTGCAGCCCGCCGTACCTGCGCACGGTCTCGGCCACCATCGCGGCGACGTCGTCCTCGCGCGTCACGTCGGCGGCCACGGCCGCGGCCTCGCCGCCGTCGGCGGCGATGAGCTCGACGGTCTCCTTCAGCGCGCCGGCGTTGCGCCCCGCCACCATCACGGCGGCGCCCTCCCGCGCGAACGCCCGCGCGGTGGCCCGCCCGACCCCGCTGCCGCCACCCGTGACCAGAACGACCTTGTCGCTGAAACGCATGACACGACTCCTCGATATATTTAAGAACGATCAGTCTTGAAAAAGGACATCAGTCGAGCAGTGACAGCGCCTGCTCGGCCGCGTCGCGCACGCGCGCGGCGTCGTCGGAGGCCTTGCCGATCACCCGCAGGCCCTGGAGCACGACGAGAAGCATGCGGGCGATCGCCCGCGGATCCTTGTCCTCGGCCAGCTCGCCCCGCTCGCGCGCCCTGGAGAGCGCGGCGGCCAGGCTGTCCTCGACGAAGTCCCAGTTGACGCGGACGCGCCGGGCGATCTCGGTGTCGTGCGGCGCGAGCTCGACCGCGGTGTTGACGACCAGGCAGCCGCGCCGCTGCGCGTCGTGCGCCGCCTCCTCGGCGTACTGCCGCACCAGCTCCCGTACGGCCGGCAGCACCGGCCCGGGACCGCCCAGCCGCCCGGTGAAGTCGACCCCGTTCTCCAGGTAGCGCTCGTAGGCCTGGAGGTAGAGCTCGCGCTTGCCGCCGAACGTCGCGTAGATGCTGGCCCGCGCCACGCCCAGGTGCTCGACCAGATCGGCCATGGAGGTGGCTTCGTAGCCCTTGCGCCAGAAGAGCTCCATGGCCCGGTGCAGCGCGAGGTCCGGGTCGAACTCCTTCGTCCTTGCCATGCCCGGAATCTAGCTCATTCAAGAACGACCGGTCAAATATTCTCGTCGCCCAGAGCGATGGTCTCGGCGACCTCGGCGTGGCGCTCCGCCTCCTCCTCGGCGAAGCGGGCCTCGTCGAGCTTGTCGGCGATCTCCTCGTCCTGCCGCATGAGCGTGTCCAGCGACTGCCCGGCCATGTCCAGGACGCCCATGTCGGCGTAGGCCTGCTGCAGGCGCGGGCTCCACAGGCCGATGTCCTTCACGCAGGGCACGATCCGGCTGAACAGCAGCGACCGGAACAGCCGCAGGTACTCGGACTGGTCGACCGCCCGCATGGCCTCCTCGACGTCCGCCTTCGACAGGCCGATCGTCTCCCAGGTCTCCCTGCCGCGCAGCCGGTCGCGCATGAGGTAGCAGCCCTCGATGACGAAGTCCTCGCGCTCGTTGCGCTCGGCCTCGGTCAGGTTCTGGTAGTAGTCGCGCAGCGCCATCCGGCCGAAGGCGACGTGGCGGGCCTCGTCCTGCATGACGTACGCGAGGATCTGCTTGGGCAGCGGCTTGGTGGTGATGTCGCGCATGACGCCGAACGCGGCCAGGGCCAGGCCCTCGATGAGCACCTGCATGCCGAGGTAGGGCATGTCCCAGCGGGAGTCGCCGAGCGTGCTGTCGAGCAGCGCCTTGAGGTGCTCGTTGATGGGGTACGCCAGGCCGACCTTCTCCTGCAGGAAACGGGCGTAGGTCTCGGCGTGGCGGGCCTCGTCCATGGTCTGGGTGGCGGCGTAGAACTTGGAGTCGAGGTCGGGCACCGACTCGACGATCTTCGCCGAGCAGATCATGGCGCCCTGCTCGCCGTGCAGGAACTGGGAGAACTGCCAGGCGGCGCTGTGCAGCCGCACGTCCTGGCGCGTCTTCTCGTCCATCCGGTCCCAGAGCGGCGTGCCGTAGATGGCGATGGTCTGGTCGGGGATGCCGAGCACGTTGTACGGGTCGACCTCGAGGTCCCAGTCGATGCGCTTGGCGGAGTCCCACTGCTTGTCCTTGCCCTTCTGGTACAGGGCGAGCATGCGGTCGCGGCCGTCGTCGTATTCCCAGGTGAATCTGCTCGAACCGGCCATCTCCACGTTCCAGGTGGAGAGCTCCGCGGGGATCGTGTAGAGATCGTGCGTCGACATGCCGCCTCCAGGGGGACGTACACCGTACGTATGTCTGCAGGCTCGCATGGAGTCTCGGGGTCCGTCAATGAAACTAGAATGAGCCATGCCCTCCGAGCCGCTGTCCAAGAAGCGCATCGTCACCGCGGCGATCGGCCTCATCGAGCGCGAGGGCGCCGACGCGATATCCATGCGCAGGATCGCCGCCGACCTGGGCGTGGGCGTGATGTCGCTCTACAACCACGTGCCCAACAAGGACGCCCTGCTGTCCGAGGTGGCCGAGGCGGTGCTCAGCGAGATCGAGTTCACCGACGACCCCGGCGCCGAGTGGACCGAGCGGGTCCGCATCCAGGCGCGCGCCTTCCGCCAGATCGCCCATCACTACCCGCGCTCGACCATGCTGGTCGTCAGCCGGCAGCTCCACTCCAACGCCGGGCTGCTGCCGGTGGAGCGGGCGCTGGCCACGTTGCGCAGCGCCGGGTTCGACGGGCCGGAGGCGGTGAAGGTGCTGCGCATGTTCATCGCCTACATCGTGGGCTCGCTGCTGCGCGAGGTCGGGGTGACGCCGTCGTTCGCGCCGCTGCCCGCCAGGATGCGGGCCGAGCGGGTCGACGCCGAGTTGTTCCCCACCGTCGCCTCGCTGGCGCCGCTGCTCGACTCGTGCGATCCGGACGAGGAGTTCGACTTCGGTGTGGAACTGCTCATCCAGGCGATCGCCGTACACAGGAAAAGGGCACCCGGCGCGCCGGATGCCCTTTCCGGGGCAGCCGCCCCTTCCCCTGAGCGGCTGTCCTAGTACCAGTTGTGCGACCTGAAGTGGCCCCAAGCGCCGCACGGCCTGCCGTACCTGCCCTTGATGTACTTCAGGCCCCAGCGGATCTGCGTGGCCGGGTTGTAACGCCAGTCGTGCCCGGCTCCCCGCATCTTGCCGCCGGGCAGTGCCTGCGGGATTCCGTAGGCGCCCGACGAGCGGTTGTACGCCCGGTGGTTCCAGTTGCTCTCCCGGGTCCACAGGCTGTCCAGGCACTGGAACTCGCGAAGCGACCAGGCCCGCTGAACCACCAGGCCGAGCGCGATCCTCTTGTTCCGTCCCTCGGGCCGCCTCGGAGTGGTCTTGGGCCTGGCCTTGGTGCTCCAGGTCCCTCGCCTGACGTCCGGTGTCTCCACACTGGTACGCCAGAAACCCCGGTGCTCCACCTCGGTGTCGGCCGAGGCGGCGGCAGTACTCCCGCCGGTCGCTCCCGCGAACGAGAGCAGGGTGACGAGGGTGCTGCGCAGAGCGCGTTTGCTGTCCAAATCGATCCTTGCTGTCAGGCCGTGTGCGGACGATTACTCAGCGTCACCGCCTTGTATCTGCCGATCCCCGATCCGTGGCGTGGATGAGGAGGGTCCGCGCGGCTTCCCGGGATCTGGTTCCGCCCGTTGAGGGTGGCCCGGAAGCTCCACGACATGTCCTAGGCGTTTTCTAATGCGCGGGGTCGGCGCGGGTCAGGGACCTCGGGCCTCCCGAGGACAGGACTTTGTGTTCTGGCGGGGTCGGGTTGCCCTGGCCCGGCCGCTTCCTGGACCGGGGGATTCGAACATCCGGTTCCCGCTTGGGGAAGAGCGCCCGCGGGGGGTGGATGGCCAGATGGGGCCCGGCGCGCCGCCGTACCGCCGGGGGTGGGGTTTTGCCTGGTCTGAGCGGTATTGGGGAGGAGTACTGTGGGGATCATGAGCCTTCGTGACATCCCCGTCCGCACCCTCGCGGACGTCCCCACCACACTCGCCGAACTCGCCGGCGACAAGGCGCTACTCATAGTGAACGTGGCCTCCCGCTGCGGGCTGACCCCGCAGTACTCCGGGCTGGTCGAACTCCAGCAGGAGTACGGCCCGCGCGGCTTCACGGTCGTCGGCGTGCCGTGCAACCAGTTCATGGGCCAGGAGCCCGGTTCGGCGGAGGAGATCCAGGAGTTCTGCTCGACGACCTACGGGGTCGACTTCCCGCTCCTGGAGAAGGCCGACGTCAACGGCGACACCCGCCACCCCCTCTACACCGAGCTGACCAAGACCGCCGACGCCGAGGGCGCGGGCGGCGACATCCAGTGGAACTTCGAGAAGTTCCTCGTCACCCGGGACGGCGCGGTCGCCGGCCGCTTCCGCCCCGGCACCGAGCCCGGCTCGCCCGAGCTCGTGCGCGCGATCGAAGGCGTGCTCTGAGGACGCCTCCTTTGAGGACGCCTACAGGCGGGGGCCGCAGCTGCCGCGGATGACCAGTTCGGTCGGCAGCAGCACGCTGCGCGGGCGGCGGGAGCCGGCGCGCAGCACCAGCTCGGCCGCCCGGTAGCCCATGTCACGGGCCGGCTGGGCGATCACCGTCAGCGGCGGGGAGCACAACTCGGCCCACGGCACGTCGTCGTACATGACCACCGACAGGTCGCGGGGCACGCGCAGGTCGAGTTCGCGCGCGGCCAGCACCGCCGCCTCGCCCAGCATGTTGCCGCCCGCCACCAGCGCGGTCAGGTCGGGGCGCGTCTGGAAGAGGCCGGAGGCCGCCGCGTAGGCCGAGTCGCGGCTGCCGTCGGAGAAGACGATCAGCTCCTCGTCCGGCACGCCGCCCACGGCCTGGCGGAACGCCTCCACCCTGCGCTCGCGGCCGGGGCCGCCCAGGTAGGCGATGCGGCGGTGGCCCAGGCCTCTGAGGTACTGCACCGCCGTACGGATGCCCGATCGGTCGTCGGTGAGGATGGCGGGCACGTCCAGCGGCCGCGCGGCGGGACGCGGCGCGGCCGGGCGGGCGCCGGGCAGCGCGCCGACGCCGTCGAGCATCATCAGCTCCGACAGCGCCGCGGAGCTGAGGCCGCTCAGCGCGCCTTCCAGCTCACCTTCCGGTACGGCTCCGCCCGGATCGGGCTGAGGCGTGCCCGCGTCGGGCTCGGCCGGCAGCCGGTCGGCGAACACCACGGTCATGCCCGCCTTGAGCGCCGGACGCCAGGTGTCGGCGTCGCCGCAGGGCACCGCGATCACCCGGTCGACGCTCTGCTCCAGCAGCATGCCGATCAGCTCGGCCTCCTGCTCGGGATCGTCGCCGGTGGAGCCGACCACGACCGGCTCCCCGGCCGAACGGGCACAGGCGAGCACGCCCTCGGCCAGCTGGCCGTAGAAGCTGTCGGTCAGGTCGGGCAGGAGCAGGCCCATGCCGCCGGTACGCCGCTGGCGCAGGTTGCGGCCGAGGGCGCTGGGCCGGTAGTCGAGCTGCGCGGCCACGGCCAGCACCCGCTCGCGGGTCTGCGGGCTGGCCGAGCCGCCGGACAGCACCCGGGATACGGTCGCGACGCCGACGCCCGCCGCCTCGGCCACATCCTTGATGGTCGCCCTCTTCATGGAAACGATTCCATCATGGTTTCGACGCGCTTTCCAGTGTTGCCCCTGGCTCTTGACATGGATGTCCGTTTCGGGTGAGATGCATGAAAACGTATCCACGCAGGAGTGCGCATGGCTTCCATCGTCCTAAACAACGTCGACAAGATCTACGCCGGTGGCGTCAAGGCTGTGAACGGGCTCAACCTTGAGATCAAGGATGGCGAGTTCATGGTGCTGGTCGGCCCGTCCGGTTGCGGCAAGTCGACCGCGCTCCGGATGATCGCCGGCCTCGAGGACATCAGCGGCGGCGAGATCTCCATCGGCGACAAGGTGGTCAACCACCTCCCGCCGAAGGATCGCGACATCGCGATGGTCTTCCAGAACTACGCGCTCTACCCGCACATGACGGTCGAGGAGAACCTCGCCTTCGGTCTGAAGCTCCGCAAGATGCCCAAGGCGGAGATCCAGAAGCGGGTCGGCGAGGCCGCCAAGATGCTGGGCCTCGACACCTACCTCAAGCGCAAGCCCGCCGCGCTCTCCGGTGGTCAGCGCCAGCGTGTCGCCATGGGCCGCGCCATCGTGCGTGAGCCGCAGGCCTTCCTCATGGACGAGCCGCTGTCCAACCTGGACGCCAAGCTCCGTGTCTCCATGCGCGCCTCGCTGAACACGCTGCACGAGCGCCTCGGCGTCACCACCGTGTACGTCACCCACGACCAGGTCGAGGCCATGACGCTCGGCGACCGGGTCTGCGTCCTGCGCGACGGTCTCCTGCAGCAGGTCGACACCCCGCAGAACCTGTTCGACAAGCCGGTCAACCTGTTCGTCGCGGGCTTCATGGGCTCGCCGTCCATGAACTTCGTGACCGCGGAGCTCGTCCGCGACGGCGGCGGCGCGGCCGTCTCCTTCGCCGACATCAAGCTCTCCATCCCCGAGTCGACCTTCTCCGACAAGCCCGGCCTCGACCAGTACATCGGCAAGAAGATCATCCTCGGCATCCGTCCCTCCGACTTCGAGGACGCCGCCTCCGCCGGCAACCACGCCAACGGCTGGGCCACCCTGCACGTCAAGGCGGAGGTCACCGAGGAGCTCGGCTCCGAGATCAACGTCCTGTTCCTCATCGACGCCCCGCCGGTCGAGCACAAGGACACCGTCGCCGCCCAGGACACCGGCGACGACGACGAGGCCGCGCTGCCGCTCGTGGGTGACAAGTCCCTGTGGACCGCCCGCGTGAACGCCCGCAGCCACGCGCGTCCCGGCCAGAGCATCGACCTGGTCATCGACACGCACAACCTGCACTTCTTCGACTCCGCTTCCGGCCTGTCGATCGGGCACGAGGCGAACATCGGCAAGTAACGCACTCCGAGCTCCGATCCCCACCACAACCCCCTCCTGTGGTGGGGATCGGCTGTTTCCGGGACCCCTTCGGGGGTCCCTTTTTTGTTTGGGCGGAGAGACGGACCGGCTCCGGAGCTGTTACCAGGCGAAACGCTGTCCTGAAGGTGCGAAGATCCTGACCAGGCGCCCCAACCTCTTGAGCCGATCGTTACTGATCCACTACTGTCGGTAATCGTTCGCAGCCTGAAACAGGAGGTTTCATGCCCCGCACGACTCGTCTCCTCGCCCTCTCCGCCCTCGCCGCAGGCGGCCTGCTTCTGGCCACCGCACCGGCCCACGCCGTGGTCGACCCCGCCGCCGTGCTCGGCTGCCTCACCGAAACGGCCGTCGACGTGACCGCCCTGGTCGACCCCACCGCGCCGGGCGTACCCGCTGAAGTGCCGGCGGTCCACTGCCTTCAGCCCTGACCAGGCAGGCGGCGCGGCGAGCCACGCCGCGCCGTCCCTCCGGCATCCCCCCTTCGCGAAGGAGTTCCGTTGGACATCCGAGCCCTCGTAGCAAGAACGGCCGCGGTTCTCGCGGTCGCCGCCGCCCTCATGGGCAGCAGCGATCCGGCCACCCTCAATGTGCAGGCCATCGTCGACAGGCTGAATCTGTACGTCCTGACCTCCTGAGATGCAACCACTGCTATCCATAGCCCGAGTGCCTCAGCCGCGCGGCGCGCTGAGGCGCCTCGGCTACATCATGTTCCTGAGCCGCTGGATCCAGGCCCCGCTCTACCTCGGGCTCATCGCCGCCCAGGTGGTCTACGTCTGGCGCTTCATGGCCGAGCTTCTCCACCTCATCGAACTCGGCTTCGGCGGCAGGCCCGCCGAGACCACGGTGATGCTGATCGTGCTCGGCCTGGTCGACGTCGTGATGATCTCGAACCTGCTGATCATGGTGATCGTGGGTGGCTACGAGACCTTCGTCTCGCGGCTGCGGATCGAAGGACACCCCGACCAGCCCCAATGGCTCTCCCACGTGAACGCCAACGTGCTCAAGGTCAAGCTGGCCATGGCGATCATCGGCATCTCCTCCATCCACCTCCTTCAGATCTTCATCAACGCGGCCAAGCCCGCCATAACCGACAGAGAACTCCTATGGAAAACACTCATTCATTTGACCTTCATCCTCTCGGCGGTGGCGCTCGCCGTGATCGATCGCATCATGGACGGGCCCCGTCCCGCCCACCGGTCCGACCCCCAGACCCCGGCCGCCGACGAGCGGCCCCGCAAACAGATCGCCGCCTGACGGCCGGGCTCGCCCTGGCCGCCGGACTGCTCGGCGGCGCGCTGCTGGCCGTACCGGCCCAGGCCGCACCCACCCAGGCCGCACCCATCCCGGCCGCACCCGCCCCGGCCGCACCCGCCCCGGCGGATTCCACCCAGGCCGAGCCCGCTGAGGCGGAACCCGCTCAGGCGCCCACGGCCCTCGTGGGCGACGTGATCATCTTCAACGACGAGATCGTCGAGCCGGTCTCCCTTCCGGTGAGCACCTGTGGCGGCCCCGGCGTCCTGTTCAGCACCTCGGTCACCGACTGCGGCGGCGCCTCCCGGGTGTCCGACGACGACGCCTGACCCTCCGAGCCGGGTGCCCGCTTGCCGCGGCGGGCACCCACCCGGCTCCGGCGGTCGTGATCTTCCAGACTGACACCGGCGAATGGCCTCGCGGGCGTGTCGAGCTCGTGGGGTTGGGGCAGGTGAGAGGTTTCCAGGCTTGCATCGTTAGTTCTCTTGTATCGTTCGTGTTTATGCGGGTAACTTGGGCGCCATGACCGCATCCGAGACTCCGACCACCGCCGAGGAACTGCGTGGGGCCGGCCTCCGGGTGACGGCCGCCCGTGTCGCGCTGCTCGAAACCGTCCGGCACGGCGACCACCTCGGTGTCGAGGAGATCGCCTCCAGGGTGCGTGAGCGCGTCGGCCACATCTCGCTGCAGGCCGTGTACGAGGCACTCCACGCGCTCACCGCCGCGCGCCTCGTCCGGCGTATCGAGCCGGCCGGCAGCCCCGCCCTGTACGAGGGGCGCGTCGGGGACAACCACCACCATGTCGTGTGCCGCTCGTGCGGTGCCGTGGCCGACGTCGACTGCGCCGTCGGCCACGCGCCCTGCCTGAGAGCCGCTGACGACCACGGCTTCACGATCGACGAGGCCGAGGTCGTCTACTGGGGCCTGTGCCCCGCCTGCACCACCGCACGCAGTGCCTGAACATGATCCGACAGTCCGGAAGGATTCCCATGTCTGAGAACCACGACGCGATCGTCACAGACGCGAAGACAGAGGAAGCGGGCGGGTGCCCGGTCGCGCACGGGCGTGCCGCGCATCCGACCCAGGGCGGCGGCAACCGCCAGTGGTGGCCGGAGCGGCTCAACGTGAGAATCCTCGCCAAGAACCCCGCCGTCGCCAACCCGCTCGGCGAGGAGTTCGACTATGCCGAGGCCTTCCAGAGCCTCGACCTCCCGGCCGTCAAGCAGGACATCCTGGAGGTGCTCACCACCTCGCAGGACTGGTGGCCGGCCGACTTCGGCCACTATGGCCCGTTCATGATCCGGATGGCCTGGCACAGCGCGGGCACGTACCGGATCAGCGACGGCCGCGGCGGCGCGGGGGCCGGCCAGCAGCGCTTCGCCCCCCTCAACAGCTGGCCGGACAACGGCAACCTCGACAAGGCCCGCCGCCTGCTGTGGCCGGTCAAGAAGAAGTACGGCAAGAACCTGTCGTGGGCCGACCTCCTGATCCTCACCGGCAACGTCGCCCTGGAGTCGATGGGCTTCAAGACCTTCGGGTACGCCGGCGGCCGCGAGGACGTGTGGGAGCCCGACGAGGACGTCTACTGGGGCCCCGAGTCCACCTGGCTCGGCGACGAGCGCTACACCGGCGACCGTGAGCTGGAGAACCCGCTCGCCGCGGTCCAGATGGGCCTCATCTACGTCAACCCGGAGGGCCCGAACGGCAACCCGGACCCGCTCGCCGCGGCGCGCGACATCCGCGAGACGTTCCGCCGCATGGCGATGAACGACGAGGAGACCGCGGCACTGATCGTGGGCGGTCACACCTTCGGCAAGACCCACGGCGCCGGCCCGGCCGACCACGTCGGCGACGACCCCGAGGCCGCCTCGATCGAGCAGCAGGGCCTGGGCTGGAAGAGCTCGTTCGGCACCGGCAAGGGCGCCGACACGATCACCAGCGGCCTTGAGGGCATCTGGACGAACACGCCGATCACCTGGGACAACAGCTTCCTGCAGATCCTCTACGGCTACGAGTGGGAGCAGTTCAAGAGCCCGGCGGGCGCGCACCAGTGGCGTCCCAAGGACGGCGCGGGCGCGGACACCGTTCCCGACGCCCACGACCCGTCGAAGCGCCACGCCCCGACGATGCTGACCACCGACCTGTCGCTGCGCGTCGACCCGATCTACGAGCAGATCACCCGGCGCTGGCTGGCCAACCCCGACGAGCTCGCGGACGCCTTCGCCCGCGCCTGGTACAAGCTGACCCACCGCGACATGGGCCCGGTCGTGCGCTACCTCGGCCCGGAGGTCCCGGCCGAGACGCTGCTCTGGCAGGACCCGCTGCCCGAGCGGACGCACGACCTGCTCGACGCCGCGGACGCCGCGGCGCTCAAGGCCCAGGTCCTCGACTCCGGCCTGTCGGTGTCGCAGCTCGTGTCCACCGCGTGGGCTTCGGCCGCGTCCTTCCGGGGCAGCGACAAGCGCGGCGGCGCCAACGGCGCGCGGGTACGCCTGCAGCCGCAGAGCGGGTGGGAGGTCAACGACCCCGACCAGCTCGCGACCGTGCTGCGCACGCTGGAGGGCATCCGGCAGGCGTTCAACGCGGGCGGCAAGCACGTCTCGCTGGCCGACCTGATCGTGCTCGCCGGCAACGCGGGCGTCGAGAAGGCCGCCGGCGACGCCGGCTTCGACGTCGAGGTGCCCTTCGCGCCGGGCCGCGTGGACGCCGCGCAGGAGCAGACGGACGTGGAGTCGTTCGCCGCGCTCGAGCCGACCGCCGACGGCTTCCGCAACTACCTCGGCAAGGGCAACCGCCTGCCCGCCGAGTACCTGCTGCTCGACCGGGCGAACCTGCTCACGCTGAGCGCCCCCGAGCTGACGGTCCTCGTCGGCGGCCTGCGCGTCCTGGGCGCGAACCACCAGCAGTCGTCGCTGGGCGTCCTCACCACGACGCCCGGGAGGCTGACCAACGACTTCTTCGTCAACCTGCTCGACCTGGGCACGACGTGGAAGGCGACCGCCGGGGACGCCAACACCTTCGAGGGCCTCGACGCCTCGGGCCGGGTCAGGTGGACCGGCACCCGGGCCGACCTGGTGTTCGGCTCGAACTCGGAGCTGCGCGCGCTCGCCGAGGTCTACGCGAGCGACGACGCTCAGGAGAAGTTCGTGAACGACTTCGTCGCGGCGTGGAACAAGGTCATGAACCTGGACCGGTTCGACCTGCGCTGATCACCCTCGCCCGACCGGAAGCCCCCGCCCTCCCGCAGGAGGACGGGGGCTCTTCCTTGTCCTCAGCGGCCGACCTTGGTGGAGATCTGGGCGGCCAGGTTGCGGGGGACGAGCCGGCCCACCGCGACGATCGCCTTGTAACGCAGGTCCGGGATGCTGATCACGCGGCCCAGGGCAAGGTCGCGCATGGCCTCGCCGACCACGTTGTCGGCCTTCAGCCAGAGGAAGCCGGGCAGGCCGGAGGTGTCCATGTTGGCGCGTTCGTGGAACTCGGTGCGGACGAGCCCCGGGCACAGGGCCATGATCTTCACACGGGGGTGGCCCACCTCGACGGCGGCGGCCGTGCTGAAGTTGACCACCCAGGCCTTCGAGGCGCTGTAGGTGCCGCGGGTGAAGAAGGCGGCCACCGAGGCGACGTTGATGACGGCGCCGCGGCCCCGGGACTTCATGCCGGGCAACGCGGCCAGCGTCAGGCGCAGGACGGCTTCGCAGTGCACCTTCAGCATGCGCCGCTCGTCCTCGACCGAGGTCCGCAGGAAGGTGTCGGGGTGCGCGAAGCCGGCGTTGTTCACCAGGAGGTCCACGCCGTCGCGGACGCGGGATTCGACCGCGGTGAGACCGTCCTCGGTGGACAGGTCGGCGGGCAGGGTCTCGACGGCGCCGCCGTACCGGAGCTTGAGCTGCTCGGCGCTCTCGGCGAGGCGCTGCTCGTCGCGGGCGACGAGGACCAGCGTGAAACCGTCGGCGGCCAGGCGACGGGCGAAGGCGGCGCCGATGCCGGCGGTCGCGCCCGTGATCAGTGCGGTAGGCATGTTCGCAGATTAGCCCGCCGTGGAGGGCGAGGGTGGCGTGAGAGGATCGGGGGGTGCGATCGGCTCTTCACGCGCCGCTGGCCGTCATGGTCCTCACCGTGACGGCGCTGGCCTGCGCACCCTCCGCTCCCGTGGCCGGTACGCCCTCCGCCCCGGCCGCCGCGCCCTCGTCCACGACGCCTTCCCCCGAGGCGCCGGCCAAGCCGGACAAGCCGGGCAAACTGGTGTTCACCGAGGTGGCCACGATGGACAAGCCCGTGGCCTTCGCCATACGTAAGGTCGACGAGCGCGTCTACGTCGCCGAGCAGGGCGGCAGGCTCCGCACGCTGGACGGCGCGACCGTGCTCGACCTGTCCGGCGAGGTCAGCACCGGCAACGAGCAGGGGCTGCTCGGGGTGGCCTTCCATCCGAGCGGCCGATGGCTGTACCTGGACTGGACCGACCGGGACGGCCACACCCACGTGACCGAGTGGGCCTTCGACGGGCGCGAGGCCACGGGCCGCCGGGACGTTCTGCGGCAGGACCAGCCGTTCGCCAACCACAACGGCGGGCAACTGGCGTTCGGCCCCGACGGGTATCTGTACATCGCGCTGGGCGACGGAGGCAGCGGCGGCGACCCGGAGGGGAACGGGCAGGATCTCGGCACGTGGCTGGGCAAGATCCTGCGCATCGACCCGCGCGGGACGCCGTACAAGGTGCCGGAGGACAACCCCTTCACCGGGAAGGAAGGCGCGAAGCCGGAGATCTGGGCCTATGGGCTGCGGAACCCGTGGCGGTTCACCTTCGACCGGGAGAGCGGCGACCTCTGGATCGGGGACGTCGGCCAGAACGCCTGGGAGGAGGTCGACTTCCAGCCGTCCGGTTCCGAGGGCGGCGAGAACTACGGGTGGAACCTGCGCGAAGGCGACCAGCCGTTCAACGGCGGCAAGGGAAAGGAACTCACCGACCCGGTGATCACCTATCCGCTGGGCGAGGGCGGCAACTGCTCGGTCATCGCCGGGTTCGTCTACCGGGGCGAGAAGATCCCGTGGTTGCGGGGCCGGTTCCTGTACGGGGACTTCTGCGCGGGATGGGTGAAGGCGGCGCAGGCCGACGAGCTGGAAGACGTCGTCGACGTGGGCACGGTCGAGCAGCTGTCGTCGTTCGGGCAGGCGGCCGACGGAGAACTGTACGCGCTCAGCCTCCAGGGACCTGTCTACAAGATCGAGGCGGCGTCGTGAGCCGCCTGCTGATCGTGCACCACACGGTCTCACCGGCCACGCACGAGCTGTACGAGCAGGTGCTCAAGGGGGCGACCACCGACGAGGTCGAGGGGGTCGAGGTCGTGACGGAGCCGGCTCTGGGCGCCACGGCGGCCGACCTGCTCGCCGCCGACGGGCTGCTCATGGGGACGAGCGCCAACATCGGCTACATGTCGGGCGCGCTCAAGCACTTCCTGGACACCGTCTACTACCCGTGCCTGGCCGAGACGCGGCGGCTGCCGTACGGGCTGTGGGTGCACGGCGACAACGACACCACCGGAGCGGTGCGCGCGGTGGAGTCGATCGCGGGCGGGCTGGGCTGGGAGCGCGCGGCCGCGCCGGTCAGCGTCACGGGCCGCCCCGCCAAGGCCGACCTGGAAGCCTGCTGGGAGCTGGGCGCGACCCTGGCCGCCGTCATCGGCCCGGCCGGCTGACCTCCGGCGACCTCACGAACCAGGCGATCATCAGGGCCGCCGTCGCCGCGTGCGTGATGCTGGAGGCCACCCCCGCGCCGGTCGCGCCCCAGGCGGGGATCAGCGCGGTGTCCAGGCCGAGGTTGAGCGCCAGGGCCGACAGCGTGATCATGGTCATCGGGCGTGGCCTGGCCAGCCGGGCCAGATGCTGCTCGACGGGTTTGATGAGCGCCGCCATCACGGCCGCGGGCGCGAGCGCGAGGAGCGGGGCCACGCTCGCGGCGTACGGCGGGCCGTACACGAAAGGCAGCGCGTACGCGGCACCGGCGGCGATCAGCGCGACGCACCCCAGCGCGATCACCAGGTTGAGCGTGAGCATGTGGGCGGTGACGGCGCGCGAGCCGGAGTCGGTGCCGTCCGCCTGGCCCGGCAGGCACACGTGGGCTACCGCCTCGGTCGGGATCTTCACCAGCATCAGGACCCCCGCGGCGACGGTGTAGAAGCCCGCCTCGCGGGGCGAGTGCAGGAACCCGAGCAGCAGCGTGTCGGCCGCGGGCAGCAGGTGGAAGGCGACGAGGCCGAGGTGGTAGCGGCCGGACAGGGCGAGCTGGCGGACGGCCAGTGCCCTGGCGGGGCGCAGCGCGCGTGCCCCGAGCGCGCCGGTGAAGCGCAGCACGGCCGGTACGCTGGCCGCCGCCCAGCACGCGACGACGGCGGTGAGCGTGAGCAGGTCGAAGGCGGCCAGCGCCAGGATCGGGAGGTACTGCGCGAACCCGGAGGCCAGTTGTGCCTGGTTGACCAGCCGGGTGCGGCCGCGCAGGAGCAGGACGCCGCGCAGGTTGAGCCAGCAGACGGTGAACGGGACCGACGCCAGCGCGATCGCCAGCGCGGGCGTGGCGGTGCGCGGATCGCAGGCGGCGGCCGCGGCGAAGGCGAGCAGGGCGGTGATCGTGCCCATGCCGAAGCCGATGACGACGGCGTTGCCCGCCAGCCGCGCCCGCAGCACCCGGTGCGGCCAGAAGGCGATCTGCGAGGTGTTCAGCGACCAGTGCCCGATGAGGACGGCGGTCGTGGCGATGCTGACGATCGCCGCGTACAGGCCCCGGCCCTCCGGGTGGAGGGCGCGGGCCAGGGCGGCGCCGGCGACGATGCCGAGTGCCGTCTTCACGGCCTCGGCGGCCATCATCGGAAAGGCCGCGCGGATGGTCGTTCTCAGCGCCCGGCCCATGGGGCAGATCCTATGGACCACTCCCGTCGCGGATTATGTGGCGTGGTTTTCCGTGAAGTCGGGAGATCGTCTGCATTTGCCAAGGAGGGGAATTCAGCCGGAAATCTGGTCGATGAGATCCTCCACCTGGGCGTTGAGACGGGCGCCGCGTGTCCAGCCGGCGTAGTGGGTGAGGAAGGCGACGACCTCCCGCAACTCCTCCACGCTCAGCTCTCTGGCCCGCACCGCCGCGTCCAGCTGGATCAGCAGTTCCTCGTCAAGACCGCCCTGGCCGACGAGCAGGCCGAGCAGCAGGAGCCGGCGTTCTCGGAAAGAGAGCGCGTCTCGTGACCACAGATCGGCGAAGGTCATCTCTGCCATACAAACCGCGCTCCCTATCCGGGTGATCCTCTTATCTTTCGCTACTTCCGGAGATGAACCAATGGGGGGTTGCGGGAACGTTGCGGCGGAGTGACCGTGAAGGCATGCGTGCCTTAGGTCTACTCGCCGCCGCGCTGCTGCTCGTCACGGCCTGCGGGGCCGATCAGGGGGAGGCGCCGGGCGCGGCGCTGCCGCGCAACGACGGCGGGAACGCCAGCCGGCGGGGTGTGCACGTGCGCAACGCCTACCTGCTGAAAGGCGGCTCGCTGCACGCCGTGCTGATCAACTCCGGCGCGCGGGCCGACCGGCTCGTCCAGCTGACGATCACCTCAGGGAACCTCGCCCTGCCGGCCCCGATCGAGTTGCCGCCCGCCGAGCCGGTCGGCGGGGACCGGGCGATCGCCACCGCCACCGGGCTGGAGGCGCGGGTGGGCTCGTGGGTTCCGGCGACCTTCCAGTTCCAGGAGGCGGGCACGGTCACCGTGCAGGTCCCGGTCAAGGAATACCCTTAGGTTTTCGTAACAAGTAAAACCAAGGTATGGCCAAGATTTGGTCAAGATTTGTCACCGGTCATGACGCTCATTCCGCATGAAAAAGGGCACAACAACACCGTTGGTCCGTTAAGCGGAGGTAAGCCCCGGTGATATCGGTACGGACCTGGGCCGCGGTCATGGTCGCGGCCCTCCTGGCATCGGCCTGCGGCCAGCCGGCCTTCCACTACGTACGCGACAAGGGCGGCACGACCTACTTCAAGGTCCCCTCCACCTTCGCCCAGCTCGACGCCTACCCGATCGAGCTCTACCTGAGCAGGCTCCACCCCGACTCCGAGGCCGCCAGGCTGCGCAAGGAGCGGGTGTGGTCCACCGCCTTCGACCAGGCGGGCGCGCCGACCCTCCAGCACCTGCTCAGCTCCGGCGAGCCGTTCGTGTACTCCACCGTCCACCAGCTCACCGTGCGCGAGCGCGACCGGGTCTCGCTCGACGGGCTGCGCGACTTCGTCTTCCCGGTGACGGAGCCGGCCAGGACCGCGTACGTCACCGACCGGCTCGGCAGCGGGCAGATGCCGCTCTACCTCAAGTTCGAGCCGTTGATCGACCGGGTCCTGACCCTGGACGGCGGCGCCAGGGGCGTGCGGCTGCGCTTCAGCTACCAGATCGGCCCCGACGTCCAGACCTTCGACCAGACCGCGATCCTCGACGAGAAGGGCTCCACGGTCTCGGTGCTGATCGTCAGCTGCCGATCGCTCTGCTTCAGAGAGCGCGGCGGCGAGATCGACCAGATCGCGCGATCGTTCAAGCTGCTCCGGCTGCCCGGATGAGGGAGCTCCAGTGACCACGACCACGCCCCACGAGGGGCTGCGCGTCACCAGGGTGAAGGTGCGGCTCTGGGACCGCGGCATGTTCCTGATCGGGCTGCTGGCCGCCTTCCTCGTCCTGACCTTCACCACGATGGCGGACTTCGAGGGGATCATCTCCTTCGGGGAGGCCGCGCAGCACACCGGGCGGGCCCATCCGTGGATCTTCTGGCTGCTGGCCGCCGAGACGGTACGGCAGGCGCACTTCCTGGCCGCGGAGCGTTCCTCCGGCTATCACCGGTTCTGGAGCCGGAAGGTCTTCGGCGGCTGGGAACGCTGGTCGCACCGCCGCTTCGGCGACTGGACCCGCTTCCGCGTCGCCAGAGCCGTCAAGATCGCCTTCTGGATGTCGCTGGTCGCGCTGGTGCTCGGGGCGGTGCTGGACGTCAGCCCGTTCATCGCCCCGTTCAGGGCTCCGGCGCTGGTCGTGCAGGCGCTGCCGTTCGTGCTGCAGGTCGTCTTCCTGGTCTCGGTGATCGTCATCCAGGTCGCCGGGCTGCTCTGGTTCCTGGCGCGCGGCGGCGTGGAGACGTACCCGCCCGACGACATCCAGACCCGCTTCGCCGACGTGTGGGGGCAGGACCACGTGCTCGAACGGGTCAAGGAGAACATCGTCCTCCTGGACAGGCCCGGCGCCATCGAGGAACGCGGCGGCTACGTGCCCGGCGGGCTGCTGCTCTGGGGGCCGCCGGGCACCGGCAAGAGGCTGATGGCCGAGGCGGTGGCCGGTGAGACCGGCAAGCCGTACGTGTCCGTGGATCCCGGCGCCTTCACCGGCATGCTCATGGGCGGCCTCAAGGTGAAGGCGCTCTTCAGGAAGCTGCGCAAACTCGCCCTGCGCCACGGCGGCGTGATCGTCTTCTTCGACGAGGCCGACGCGCTCGGCAGGCGCGAGCGCCCGGCCCGGCAGGGCGTCAGCGCCTGCCACGGCCTGGACTACCTGTCGCAGGAGACCCGCTCCGTCCTCGCCTTCACGGCGCGCCGCCCCGAGGGTGGCGGCATGAACGACAGTGGCGCCCTGCGGGCGCTGCTCACCGAGCTGTCCGGCCTGAAGAAGCCGCGCGGCCTCTTCAACCGGCAGGTACGCCGCGTGCTGGGCATGCGGCCCAAGCCGCCACCCAAGTACCGCATCCTCGTCATGATGGCCACCAGCCGCCCCGGCGCGCTCGACGAGGCGTTGTTGCGGCCCGGTCGCATCGACCGCGTCCACAAGGTCGGCTACCCGTCCAAGGCCGGGCGGGTGCGCACCTACCAGGGCTACTTCGACAGGGTCCGGCACGAGCTCACCCCCGGGCAGATCGGCAAGCTGGCCGCGATCACGCCCTACGCCACCGGCGCCACGATCAAGGACCTGGTCAACGAGTCGCTGATTACCGCCATCCGCGACGGCCGCGAGGTCATCACCTGGGCCGACGTGCTGCGGGCCCAGCGGTTCAGGCGGCTCGGGCCGCCGGAGGACACCGAGGACGTCGAGCGCGAACGGCACGCCGCCGCCGTCCACGAGGCCTGCCACGCCGTGGTGGCCTACCACACGCGCTCCCACCTGGAGATCGACGTCGCCACGATCGAGAAGGGCGCCGACCACCTCGGCATGGCCGCCTCGATCGGGCCGGAGGACCGGGTCACCCGGTGGAAGTCGGAGTACGAGGCGGACATCATGGTCTCGCTCGCCTCGCTGGCGGGGGAGCGGATGTTCTTCGCCGGAGACAACTCCTCGGGGGTCTCCGGCGACCTGCACGCGGCCACACTCCTGACCGCGCTCATGGAGTCCTGCTGGGGAATGGGCTCCGGAGTCGCCTCGCTGCCCGCGCTGCGGGAGCTGGAGATCATGGGCGGCAGGACCGGGCAGAGCGGCCTGGCGCCGGACATGCTGGGGGAGCGGATCGAGGTCACCCTCGCGCGGCTGCTGGAGAAGGCCGAGCGGCTGCTGCGGGAGCACCGGCGGGAGGTGCTGGGCGTCGCCCACGCGCTTGAGACGCACCGCACGCTCGACGGGGACGACGTGGTGGCGATCATCGAGCGGCGGGCCGGGCCGCTGGTCGACGGGAGCGTGTACGTCTCGGACGAGCTCCACGCCGAGCTGGAGGACTACCACCGGGAGGCGGCCAGGGCGCACCACGAGCACGGCCGGATCGAGCGGGAACTGCCGGGCGTGGCGGCGGACGAGGTCGTGCAGCCCGCGGCCGTGCCCCTCCGGAACCCGCCCATGCCCGCGCCGCCCGTGCCCTCTCCGGCCGGGCCGGGCCGGCCTGGGGCCGTGCCTTCTTGGGGCGGGTCTGGTTCCGGCGGGCCTGCCGTACCGGCTGCCGGGGGTACGGCGCGGCCGGAGTTCGTGGCCTGGGCGCCCCCGCAACAGGCCCGCCCGCAGCAGGTCCAACCGCAACCAGCCCGCCCGCAGCAGCGCCGACCACAGCAGGTCCAGCCACAGCAGCTTCAACCGCAACAGGTCCCACCGCGACACGTGCACCCGCACCAGGCCCGCCCGCAGCCCGTGCACCCGCACCAGGTTCGTCCACCGCGAGCGCACCCGCAGCGGCCCGTCGATGAGCGCGCCCGGCCGGGTCTGGGCCGGGCGGTGCTGATCGCGGCCGGCAGCCTGGCCGGGCTGGTCGTGGTGGCGGTGCTGGGCGCTCTGGCGGTCACCCGGTCGGGACCCACCGTCGAGCCGGCCTCGCCGGGACTTCTGGTGATCCTGTTCGTGGTCGTGGTGGCGCTGATCGTGGGCGCCTGCCTGGCGGTCGTGGCCGTCAGGGGGCTGCGCGCCGCCCGCGCCAGGGCGGAGGGCGAGCGCGACCGGGCCCATGCCCGCGCCCAGCTGCTGGCCGCCGCCATGGATCCCGACACGGCGATGCGCCTGCTCGGCTACGACGGCGGACGGGCTGCCGGAGAAGGATGACCTCAATCACATAAGGTGCTCGCTTCATTGCTTAGGGTGATACGGACCCGAGCAAGGAGTGATCGTCGTATGGGTCCTGGAATCGTCCGCAGCCTGGTGCCCGCGCGCATGGACCGCCTGCCCTGGTCGCCGTTCCACACCCGGCTGGTGATCGCGCTCGGCGTCGCATGGGTGCTGGACGGACTGGAGATCACGATCGTCAGCAACGTCGCCGCGTTCCTGCAGCGCTCCGACACGCTGGGGCTGACGTCGGCGGAGGTGGGCCTGTCGGCGACCGTTTACCTCATCGGCCAGGTGGTCGGCGCGCTGTTCTTCGGGTGGCTGTCCGACCGGATGGGCAGGCGCAGGCTGTTCATTCTCACGCTGGCCGTCTACCTGATCGCCAGCGGCCTGACCGCCTTCTCCTGGGACCTCGGCAGCTTCCTCGTGCTGCGCTTCGTCGCCGGAACCGGCATCGGCGGCGAGTACGCCGCGGTCAACTCGGCGATCGACGAGATGATCCCCTCCAAGTACCGGGGCCACGTGGACCTGGCCATCAACGGCACGTACTGGCTCGGCGCGCTGCTGGCCACCTCGGCGACCTTCTTCCTGCTCAACCCGGCGGGCCCGCTCGACCCCGACTGGGCGTGGCGGCTCGGCTTCCTCATCGGCCCGGTGCTGGGCATCCTCATCTGGGGCCTGCGCAGGCACCTGCCGGAGAGCCCGCGCTGGCTGATGACCCACGGCCGCGAGGACGAGGCGGAGCGGGTGGTCACCGCGATCGAGAAGGAGGTGGAGAAGGAGGACGACCTCGTCCTGGAGCCGGTGCCGGAGAGCGCGGCCATCGAGGTGGTGCCGCAGAAGCAGCTGCCTCTGGTCGAGGTGGCCAGGACGCTCTTCCGTACCTATCCGGGGCGCTCGTTCCTGAGCGCCACGCTGATGATCTGCCAGTCGTTCCTCTACAACGCGATCTTCTTCACGTACGCGCTGGTGCTCACCCACTTCTACGACGTCGAGGCCGGCGAGGTGCCCAAGTACATGTTCGCCTTCGCCCTCGGCAACCTGCTCGGCCCGATCGTGCTCGGCCGGCTGTTCGACACCGTGGGGCGCCGGCAGATGATCTCCGGCACCTACATCGTCTCGGGGTCGCTGCTGGCCTTCACCGGGTGGTTGTTCGAGCGCGGCGTGCTGACCGCGACCACGCAGACGATCATGTGGTCGGTCATCTTCTTCATCGCCTCGGCGGCGGCCAGCTCGGCGTACCTGACGGTCAGCGAGATCTTCCCGATCGAGATGCGGGCGCAGGCGATCTCGCTGTTCTTCGCGATGGGTCAGGTCGTGGGCTCCTTCGGGCCGACCATCTTCGGCGCGCTCATCGGCGACCAGGCCGACCCGGAGCCGACGCGGCTGTTCTACGGCTATCTCTTCGCCGCCGGGATGATGATCTTCGCGGGCCTGGTGGAGCTGCGCTTCGGGGTGAAGGCCGAGCGCGCCGCGCTGGAGACCATCGCCGAGCCGCTGAGCGCGATCGAGGCCAAGGCGCGGCGGCTCAAGAGCGAGGAGCCGTGAACCGGTCGTGGTGGCGGGCCGTCGTCAGGATATGAACCGCCTTCTCCCGCTGAAGGGCATGTGCGTGCTTCTCGCCGCCCTTCCGCTCGCCGCCTGCCAGAGCGACCGGATGTGCACACTCATCGGTACGCCCGTGGGCATCCAGGTGGACGTGGCGCCGCCGATCTCCGACCGGGTGGCGGCGGCCGAGATGGAGGTGTGCCAGGCGGGGACGTGCCGCCCGGCCAAGCTGGAGCTCTTCCGGGCCGACCGGGGCGGCCGGTCCGGCTTCGGCGACGTGGAAGGGCTGCGTAAAGAGCCGGCCGAGGTCTCGCTGAAGCTGACCGACCCCGCGGGGAAGCCGGTGGTGGAGCGGGACATCCAGGTGACGCCGCGCGGCCGCTTCCCCAACGGGCCCGAGTGCGGCGAGGGCGGGCCGAACGCGAAGGTGCAGGTGGACGGCCAGGGTCTGTTGCACGAAGTACCCTGATGTCTTGACCGGACCGCCCGGCGCCCCACTAATTGGACGTAGCTGCTAATAGTGGGGTGTGGGATGCCGGAGGTCGTGCGGATCAGCCTGCGGAACCGGTTGCGGGCGCTATACACCTTCCAGGACGTGCTCGATCGCTTCGACATGATCGCCGACCGGTCGGCGGGAGCCGTACAGGTGCGGACGAGCCGGCGCGGCGGCTACGTCGTGGTGTGGGCGCCCGAGCACGTCGAGCGCGTCTTCGTCACCCACCAGCACCTCTACGCCAAGTCCGCGCAGTACCGGCTGCTCGCCGTCGTCACCGGCGACGGCCTGCTGACCAGCGAGGGCGAGCGCTGGGCCGCCCAGCGCCGGCTCATCCAGCCGATGTTCGCCAAACGCCACCTGGGCCGCTTCGCCGAGCACATGACCGAGGCCGTCGCGGACTTCGCCAAGGAATGGGAGCAACTGCCGGACGGCGCCCGGGTGGACGCCGCCACCGCCATGAACCGGCTCACACTCGACGTGGTCGGCCGGGCGCTGTTCGGCTCGGGCCTGTCGGAGCAGGCCGCGCGGCTCGGGCCCGTCCTCACCTCCGGCCTGCGCGCGGGCGTGCGCGCGACCCGCCTGCAACTGCTCTTCCGCACCCCGCCGTGGCTGGTGGACGCCGCCCACGCCGTCGTACGGCGGGCGCCCAGGTGGATCCCCGGCATCCGGGGCCTGCACGACGTCCTGACCACCACCGACGAGGTCGTGGAGGCGGTCGTCGCGGCGCACCCCGGCGGCACCGACGACCTGCTCGGCCTGCTGCTCGCGGCACCCATGGACCGCGGGCAGGTACGCGACGAGGTGATGACCTTCCTGCTGGCCGGGCACGAGACCACCGCCAACGGCCTGGCCTGGTTCTGGCACCTGCTCGCCCTGCACTCCGGGGTCCGCGCCCGCGTCGAGGCCGAGGTGGCCGAGGTGCTCGACGGCCGCGTGCCGACCGCCGAGGACGCCGACCGGCTCGTCTACACCGCCGCCGCCTTCCAGGAGGCCTTACGCCTCTATCCGCCGGCCTGGTCGATCGTGCGTACGGCGGTGGCCGACGACCACCTCGGCGACCTGTTCGTGCCCGCGGGCACGAACGTGGTCGTCCCGGTCTACCTGGCGCACCGGGACCCGGGCGCCTGGCCGGATCCCGACCGGTTCGACCCGGAGCGGTTCCTGCCCGGGGCGGCGCCGCGCCGCTTCAGCTACCTGCCCTTCGGCGCCGGGCGGCGGATCTGCGTGGGGGCCGGGTTCGCGGTAATGGAGGCGACCCTGATCATCGCCATGCTGGTGCGGCGATTCCGGCTGGAGATGGAGCCGGGCGCGGAGGTGCGGGCGGAGGCGACGGTGACACTCCGGCCGCGCGATGGGATTCCGATGAGACTGTACAAAGTGGTCTAATTCAATCGGATCCCGCGAAGATCGGAAGGACGCCCTTGACCCGGCTCCTCAGCGCGCAGGGGCTCATCCAGGCCGTCCTGCGCCGCACGAACCTGCTCATGGCCGGCAAACGCGTGGCGATCGTCGGCGACGCGCCGCCGGGCCTGGCCACGCGGCTGCGCGCGATGGGCGCCCATCCCGGCAGCCCCGTCGAAGAGGCCGACCTGATCTTCGGCGATGGCGTGCAGGCCGTCGCGCTGAAGCCGGGCGCCGTGGTCGTGGGCAGCGTACGCTGCGGCGTCCTCGGCATGACAGAGGCCAGGCAGGACGTGACCCGCGTCAACCTGGGCGGCGGCGACGCGGATGTCTATGTCGTGAGCGTCCCGTGCTGACCGACATCGCCAACCCCGGGCTCTGGCCCGGTGGAGCCGGCCGGATCGCGTGGGCGCGGCGCTTCATGCCCGTGCTCGGCGCCCTGTCGGGGGAGCTCGACCTGGACGGCTGGCGGGTCGGCCTCGTGCTCGTCCTGGAGCCCAAGACCGCCAACCTGGCCCTCGCGCTGCGGGACGCCGGGGCCGAGGTGATCGTGCACTGCCCCGGCAGGGAGACCTCCGACGACGTGGCCGCCGCGCTGGTGCACGCGGGCGTGTCGGTGCTGGCCAGATCCCGCACGACGCGCGCCCAGGACGACGACCTGGCCCGCCGGATGCTCGACGCCGGGCTCGACGCGCTGGTCGACGACGGCTCCCGGGTGATCAGGCTGGCCCATGCCGAGGACCGGCTCGGCCCGCTCAGGGGCGCCGCCGAGGAGACCACGAGCGGCCTGCGTCCGCTGCGGGTCATGGCCGCTGACGGCACCCTGCGGGTGCCGGTCCTCGCGGTCAACGACGCCCGCTGCAAGGTCCTGTTCGACAACGTGCACGGCACCGGGCAGTCGTGCGTCATGGCCGCGCTGGACCTCAGCGGACTGGAGCTCGACGGGCTGACCTGCGTGGTCGCCGGATACGGGCACGTGGGCCAGGGCGTGGCCCGCTACGCCGCGGCCCTGGGCGCGGAGGTCGTGGTCAGCGAGGTGGACCCGTTCGCCGCGCTGCGCGCCCACCACGACGGCCTGCGCGTGCTGCCCCTGATCGACGCCTGCCCGGAGGCGGACCTGCTGTTCAGCGCCACCGGCGTCGCCGGCACGATCACGGCCGGGCATCTCGCCGCGCTGAAGCCGGGCGCCTTCGTGGCGGTGGCCGGGGGAGTGGAGGACGAGGTGGAACGGCCGCCGGGCGGCCGCCCGGTCCGTCCCGGCGTCACCGACCACGGCGGCTGGTACCTGCTGGCCGAGGGCGAGTGCGTCAACTGCGCCGCGGCCGAGGGCAACCCGATCGAGATCATGGACCTGTCCCTGTCGCTGCAGGCGCTGGCCGTCGGCCACCTGCTCGGGCGGCGCCTGCCGCCGGGCGTGCACCCGCTGCCCGACGAGCTGGACGAGCGGGTGGCCCGGCTGAAGCTGGACGCGCTGGGCGTACGGCTTGACCGGGCGACCGATCGGCAGCGCGCGTTCCTGGACCGTGGACTGTGATCGTCGACGTCCGCGACGCCACCGTCCGGTACCGCTCGACCGGGCAACAGGTGCTGCACGGCGTGGACCTGGCCGTGGAGCGCGGCGACTTCGTGCTGGTCGCCGGGCCGTCAGGGTGCGGCAAGAGCACGCTGCTGCGGCTGCTCAACGGGCTGGTGCCGCACGCCTACCGCGCCGAGGTCACCGGGCGGGTGGAGATCGGCGGCCGGCCCGCCCTGGAGCAGTCGATCCGGCAGCTCTCCACCGTGGTCGGCACGCTGCTGCAGGACCCCGCCAAGCAGATCGTCGGCACCACGGTCGCCACCGAACTGGCCTTCGGCCCGGAGAACCTCGGCCTGCCCCGCGCCGAGATCCGCGCCAGGATCGACGAGGTGGCCGCCCGCGTCGGCATCGTCCACCTGCTGGCCCGCCCCACCCACGAGCTGAGCGGCGGCGAGCTGCAGATGGTGGCGTTCGCGGGCGTGCTGGTGATGCGCCCGGACGTCGTGGTCGTGGACGAGCCGCTGGCCAACCTGGATCCGGACGCGGGACGCCGCCTGCTGGGCGCGTTACGCCGCTTCGTCGACGACGGCGGCGCGGCCGTGGTGGTGGAGCACCGGGTGGAGGAACTGCTGGAGTTCGGCCCGGCCAAGGCGCTGTACATGGAGGAGGGCCGCACCCGCTACTCGGGCGACATTTCGGGATTCCTGCGTCAGGCGCCGGTGGCGCACGTCAAACTCCCCTTCGAGACTCTCGTGGCCCGCGCCGCCGAACTGCCCAGCCTCCCCGAGCCGGCCCGCCCGGCCCGCACCGGCCCCTCCCGCCTCGCCTACAAGAACGTCTCGCTCGGGTACGGCTCCCGCACCGTCCTGCAGGACACCGACCTCGACCTGAAGGCCGACGAACGGGTCGCCGTCCTCGGCCGCAACGGCGCCGGCAAGTCGACCCTGCTGCGCGCCGCCGTACGCCTGCTCGAACCCACCAGCGGCGAGATCCTCGTGGACGGCGAGCCCGTCGGCGAACGCGACACGCTCAGCCTCGCCACGACCTTCGGCTACGTCTTCCAGAACCCCGGCCAGGCGCTCTTCTCCGCCACCGTGGAGGAGGAGCTGGCCTTCGGCCCCCGCAACCTCGGGCAGAACCCCGAGCAGATCGCCGAGGTCTCCCGCGAGGCGCTGGCCACGATGCTGCTCGACCGCGAGCCCGGCATCATGTCCCGCCCGCCGCACACGCTCTCGCACGGCCAGCAGCGCCGGCTGACCGTGGCGCTCGCGCTGGCCATGCGCCCCAGGACGCTCGTGCTCGACGAGCCGACGGCCGGGCAGGACCTGCGCACCACGACCACGTTCATGGACCGCGTGCTCGACGGCATCCAGAGCGTCTACTTCATCACCCACGACGTGGACCTGGCGATCACCCGCGCCGACCGCATCGTCATCGTGGACGGCGGCCGCGTCGTCGCCGACGCCTCACCGGCCGTGCTGGCCCACGACGAGCGGTTGTGGACCGGCAGCGGCCTGCGCGAGACCAGCCTGGTCCGCGCCATCCGCGATCTGCTACCCGGGGAAGGAGCGATACCGCACCCGTTCGAGCTGGCCAGATCTGGAAGGACTCACCTGCCATGACATCCCCCGACGCCTTACCCGTCCGCACCTCGCTGTGGGAGATCAACTCCCGCGTGGTCGTCTTCGCCGCCGTCGGCGCCGCCCTGTACGCGGTGCTGGGCCTGATCAGCTTCACCATTCCGGGCACCCAGAACGTCGACATCCGCCCCGCCTTCGCGCTCGTGCCGTTCATCGGCATGCGGTTCGGCCCAATCGCCGGATTCTTCACCGGCCTGGTCGGCAACATGGTCATCGACCAGATCAAGGGCTACGGCGCGCTGTTCTACTGGAACTGGAGCCTGGCCAACGCGCTGACCGGACTGCTGGCCGGCATCCTGTTCGCCCTGCTCGTGTCGCGTATCGGCGCCTCCAAGGAGATGCTGCGCCTGGTCCTGGTGGGCGCCATCGCGTGGGTCGCGATGCTCATCGGGTTCGCCACGACCTTCACCGACATGTGGCTGCAGGACCTCACGTTCGGCGGCTGGGCCTCCTTCGCCTTCGGCCCGCTGCTGCTCAGCAACACGCTGGTCGCCCTCATTCTGGTGCCCGCGCTCGACGCGATCTGGGAACCGATCTCCAAGCGCATGGGCAGGTAACCGCGTGGACGTCACGCCACGGTATCTGGGAGGCGCGTCCTTCCTGGGCCGGCGGGACCCGCGTGTGCTCCTGCTGGTCCCGGTCTGCTTCCTCGTGGCGGTGGCGCGCGTGAGCGACCTGCGCCTCATGCTGGTCTGCGCCCTCGTGGCCCTGGCCTACTACGGTGCGGCGGGCATCCCGTGGCACGCGGTCAGGGCCAACTGGGCCCTCGTCCTGACGCTGATGACACTGACCGTGCTGGTCAACAGCGTCTTCACCAACGCGCTGCAGATCGAGGCGACCAAGCAGGCGCCGCCGTTGTTCGACATGCCGGTCACCGGGAATCCGGTCAGCCTGGCGACGCTGTCGTACTCGCTGACGCTTCTGATCAGGTTCGTGGCGATGGCGATGGTGGGCTTTCCCGTGGCGTTCTGCATCGCGCCGGGCGACCTCGGGGTGAGCTTCGCCCGGCTGCGGGTCTCGCAGCGGCTGGCGTTCGGGGTGGACCTGACGTTCCGGTTCCTGCCGTCCACGGCGGCGACCATGCAGCAGATCATCGACGCGCAGCGGGTACGCGGCTACACCCACCCGCGCACGAATAATCCGATAAAGCGGCTAATATCCCTCAAACCGGTCGTGATCCCCCTGACCGTGAACTCGCTCATCGACGCGGAGGACACCTCGAACGCCATGGACCTGCGCGGCTTCGGCGCCAAGCACCGCACATGGATGCGCGAGCTGGCCTTCGACCGCGCCGACTACCTGCTCCTCGGCGCGTTCGCCGCCTTCGCGCTGGCGCTGCTGGCGTACAAGATCCTCGGCACGGACGTCGTATGGGTCCCGTAGTCCACGGCGCGCCGCTCGTCCTCACCATGGACGGCCCGCCCATCCAGGACGGCACCGTCACCGTCGAGCACGGCCGCGTCGTCGAGATCGGGCGGGGCAGGGCCGAGGTGCGCTGGCCGGGCGTCCTGGTCGCCGGTCTGGTCAACGCCCACACCCACCTGCAGTACACCTGCATGGCCGAGGTCGGGCGGCGCGTCTACGACTCCTTCGAGCACTGGTCCGAGGTCTTCAACCAGGCCTACTTCAAGGGCGGCGAGGGCAGCTGGGACCCCGCGCTCAGGACCGGCGCCTGGGACTGGGCCGCCGCAGTGACGGAAGGCGCCTGGCAGTGCCTGCGCTCGGGAACCACCGCCGCCGCCGACATCGTGACCGATCCGGAGGCGTTCGTGGACACGCCGCTGGGCGGCCTGGCGTACCTGGAGATCATCGGCGAC
This sequence comes from Nonomuraea sp. NPDC050547, assembly GCF_044457345.1. Classification (NCBI taxonomy): domain Bacteria; kingdom Bacillati; phylum Actinomycetota; class Actinomycetes; order Streptosporangiales; family Streptosporangiaceae; genus Nonomuraea; species Nonomuraea sp. NPDC050547. The sequence goes on along the minus strand of NZ_JBITGW010000005.1, from coordinate 381,326 downwards.
ACCGACGCGAGCTGGCACGAGAACGGGCGCGAGCGCTTCCTCAAGACGCTCGGCGGGCGCCGCGCGGGCATCTCGCCGCACTCGCCCTACACGCTCGACACCGGCGTGCTGGCCGACGCGGCCGTGCTCGCCCGCGAGCGCGGCGCCCGCATCCACATCCACCTGGCCGAGTCCGCGCACGAACGCGAGTACACGATGGCGGGCACCGGGCCGCTGGCCGAGCTGGTGCGCCAGTGGTCCGCGCCGTTCGCGCTCCTGGAAGGCGGCTCCGGCCTGGCGCCCGCCGCCTACCTCGACAGCCTCGGGGTGCTCGGCCCCGACTGCCACCTCGCCCACGGCGTCCACCTCGGCCCCGACGACCGCGCGCTGCTGCGCGATCGCGGCACCGCGATCGCGCTGTGCCCCCGCTCCAACCGCACCCTCGGGCTCGACGGCCCCGACGTGGCCGCGCTGCTGCGCGAGGGCAACCCCATCGCCGTCGGCACCGACTCCCTGTCGTCCTCGCCGTCACTCGACCTGCTCGCCGACGTCGCCGCGCTCAAGCACCTCGCCGTACGGCAGGGCTACCACCACCCCGACCTCGACCGGCGGCTCATCGAGGCCGCGACACTCGGCGGCGCCCACGCCCTCGGCCTGCGGGACGAGATCGGCGTCCTGCGGCCGGGAGCGCGCGCCGACTTCGCCGTCTTCGACGTGGATGCCCGCGACCCCTACGCCGGCCTGGTGGAGCACGGTTCTGGACGGTGCGTGGCCACGGTTGTGGGCGGCGCGAAACTTTGGGCCCTTTAGGGGCGTCCGAGCAGGTGCTAGCGTCCCGGGACGATGGCATCGCAGAGCCTGCGCTTCAAGCTGTACTCCCTCCTCAGCCTGCCGATCGTGGCGCTCGTCGCACTGTGGACCTTCGTCGCCGGTCACGTGGTCGGAGACTTCTTCGAGCTGCGCCGGGCCACCACCGCGTTCGAGAAGATCAGCGCCCCCGCGGCGGCGCTGGTCACCGAGCTGCAGCATGAGCGCAAGTCGGCGGCGATGTTCCTGTCCTCGCCGCCGCCCGACGGCAGCCTGCTCGTCTCCGCGCGCAAGCGCACCAACACGGCGGCGGCCGCGTTCCGCACGCTGTCGGCCTCCGAGGAGGCGCAGACCATCACCACGCCCGAGCTGCGCAACGCCATCGACGCCGTGCTGCGCAAGATCGGCGGCCTGGACGCGGTGCGCAGGGAGGTCGACGACCGCACCACCAGCCGCCTGTCGGTCGTGCAGGCCTACGGCGAGGCCACCGACGAGGTCTACCGCCTCTACGACCAGGCCGTCACCGTGCCGGACATCAAGCTCTACCAGCAGGCCGCCGGGCTCCAGCGCATCGCCCACGCCCGCGACCTCATGTCGCGCGAGGACGCGCTGATCTCCGGGGCGACGCTGGCCGGGCGGATCACCAGGGAGGAGTACGAGGCGGTCGAGGTGCTCTCGCCCAACAGGAAACTGCTGCTCGAAGACGGCGTGGCCGCCCTGGAAGCCGAGCTGCGGGCGCCGTACGACCTGTTGCTGGGCTCCCCCGAGCACCAGAGGATCTCCGAGATCGAGCGCGAGATCATCGAGACCGCGCGGCTGCCGCGCGTGCGCAACTCCTGGCAGGCCGCCGCCGACAGCTTCGGCGCCACCCTCGACCGGCTGCTGGTCAGCCGCTCCGAACTGCTGAACGCGCGGGCCGAGGCCGCCGCCGGCGAGATCGTCGTGCGGATCGTCGTGGTGGGCTTCCTCGGCCTGGTCTCCATCATCGCGGCCGTCGTGTGGTCGGCCCGCCTGGGCCGCCGCCTGGCCACCGAGCTCGACACCCTGCGCGACGCCGCCGCCGAACTGGCCGACGAACGGCTGCCGCGCGTGGTGGAGAAGCTGCGCGGCGGCGAGGACGTGGACGTCGACGTCGAGGCCCCGCCCATCCCCACCGACGGCGCCACCCAGGAGATCCGCGACGTCGCCCACGCCTTCGCCGGAGTGCGCCGCACCGCGGTCGAGGCGGCCGTCGGCCAGGCCGCGCTGCGCAAGGGCCTGGGCCGTGTCTTCCGCAACATGGCCCGGCGCAACCAGGCGCTGGTGCACCGCCAGCTCGTCCAGCTCGACGTGATCAGGCGGCAGATCACCGAGCCGGAGACGCTGCAGGACCTGTTCACGCTCGACCGGCTCACCACCCGCATGCGCCGCCAGTCCGAGGGCCTGCTCATCCTGTCGGGCGGCTCGCCGGGCCCCGCCAACGGCGACCCGGTCCCGCTGGCCGACGTGGTGCGCGAGGCGATCTCCGAGGTCGAGGCCTACACCCGGGTGAACGCCCCGCCCATCCCCGACGCCTTCCTCGACGGCGCCGCGGCCACCGACGTCACCCACCTGCTGACCGAGCTGGTCGCCAACGCCACCGCCTTCTCCCCGCCCACCACCACCGTCCAGGTGTACGGGCAGGTCGTCGGCCGGGGCTTCGCCATCGAGGTGGAGGACCGCGGGCTCGGCCTGCCCGACACCGTCCGTGAGGAGGTCAACTCCCGGCTGGCCGACCCGCCGGAGTTCGACCTGGCCGACAGCGAACGGCTCGGCCTGCTCGTGGTCGGACTCCTCGCCCGCCGCCACGGCATCAAGGTCACCCTCAGCAAGTCGGCTTACGGAGGTATCACCGCAGTCGTCCTGCTTCCGCAGTCCCTCATCGTCTCCGGATTAACACGGCGTTCACATTCGGGCAAAAACCGGGAAACGGCAGCCTGGCAGCCTCGGCGTGGCTGAGTAAAACCCCGAAAGGACCTCCGTGAGCTACAAGGCTGAGTACATCTGGATCGACGGCACCGAGCCCACGGCTCTGCTCCGCGCCAAGACCAAGATCCTTGCCGACGGCGCCGAGCCGCCGGTGTGGGGTTTCGACGGCTCCAGCACCAACCAGGCCGAGGGCCACGCTTCCGACCGGGTGCTCCGCCCCGTGTTCACCTGCCCGGACCCGATCCGCGGCGGTGACAACGTTCTGGTCCTGTGTGAGGTCGAGGAGATCGACGGCGAGGCCCACCGGAGCAACACCCGCGCCCTCCTGCGTCCGATCGCCGAGCAGTTCGCCGACCAGGAGTCGTGGTTCGGCATCGAGCAGGAGTACACCTTCTTCAAGGGCTCGCGCCCGCTCGGCTTCCCCGAGGGCGGCTTCCCCGCGCCCCAGGGCCACTACTACTGCGGCGTGGGCGCCGAGGCCGTCTTCGGCCGCGAGATCGTGGAGCTCCACCTCGACCGCTGCCTCGTCGCCGGCCTGAAGATCTCCGGCATCAACGCCGAGGTCATGCCGGGCCAGTGGGAGTTCCAGGTCGGCCCGGCGAGCCCGCTCGAGGTCGCCGACCACCTGTGGGTCGCCCGCTACCTGCTCTACCGCACCGCCGAGGAGTTCGGCGTGGAGGCCACCCTCGACGCCAAGCCCGCCCGCGGCGACTGGAACGGCGCCGGCGCGCACACCAACTTCTCCACCAAGGCCATGCGCGAGGGCTACGACGCCATCATCACCGCCTGCGAGGCGCTCGGCGAGGGCGACAAGCCGGTCGAGCACGTCCGCCAGTACGGCGCCGACATCGAGTCCCGCCTGACCGGCGCGCACGAGACCGCCCCGTGGAACAAGTACTCCTACGGCGTCTCCAACCGCGGCGCCTCGGTGCGCATCCCGTGGCAGGTCGAGGTGGACCGCAAGGGCTACATCGAGGACCGCCGACCCAACGCCAACGTCGACCCGTACGTGGTGACCCGTCTGCTGGTCAACACCTGCTGCGCCGCCCTGGAGAAGGCCGGCCAGGTCTGACGGCACGCTCTCCGGAGGAACGCGGGCACCCCCGATGGGACCCGCGTTCCCCCGTTTCCCTTGGTAGAACCGTCACGCCAGGCGCGACTGGTAGACCCTGCGGGCCTCCGTCACCAGCCCGCCTCTGTCCTTGACGAGTTCCTCCAGCAGGTCCAGCCAGCGCAGGCAGAACGTCACGTCCTCTTCTCTCGCCACCCTGCGGCGCTCCACGTCCAGGTAGACCGGGCTCGAATGCGCCCGCACCAGGCCGCCGCCCTCCGCCACCGCCACCACGTACGTCGGCCAGTCCACGCGTAACTCGGCCGACACCTCGTTCGGCGGGCCCGAGGCCAGTTCGCCGTCGGCGGTCAGCAGCCGCACCCGCTGCACGCCGGGGCCGATCACCCGCGCCACCGCCCGCACCCGGGTGCCCGCCTGCAGGTCGATCGTGGCGCCCGGTCGCTCGCCCTCCACCGACAGCTCCAGGAAAGGGCCCGTCGTGGCGAAGGTACGGCTGTGCCGTACCGCGTGGGCGTAGGACTCGGCGGTGAGCGGCCCGTCCACGTGCGCGTACGTGCGCTCGCCCCCGATCGGGCCGAGGCGTCCCGCGGTGCCGGCGACCGCGGCCACCCGGTTGCCGGCCCCGATGAGCCGCCGGTAGGCCCGGTCGGAGCCGATCGCCGAGGAGAAGCTGTCGACCAGCCCCAGCGCCGCGTCCACGACGGACATGCGGGCGTCGAAGATCGGGTAGCCGCCGTCGAACAACTGCTCCGGCGTCTCGACCGGGCCGCGGAAGGCGTTGGCGTACCCGATCAGCGCGCCCCGCTCGCGCAGCTTGTCCACCAAGCCCGACGGGACGCTCGGCGCGTCCTGCGCCAGCCCCACCCGGGCCACGTGGGTGGCGTCCGACCAGGGCAGGTTGCGGCCGGCCCAGAGGTCTTCCGTGTCGCCGTCGCCCGCGAGCAGGTTGACCACGTGCAGGTCCTCGCCGTGCTGGGAGTCGGCCACCCACTGGGGCGGGCGGTTGAGCCGCACGTGCAGGTCGCCGCCGTACCAGCCGCGGGCGGCTGCGTCGTAGATGCGCGGCGGGGCCAGTTCCACCAGCGTCTCGCCCTCGCCGGGGGTGAGCGTGGTCTCGGCGTGGCCGTACTCCATTCCCCGCGCCGCCCTGACGGTGATCCGGCTCGACGGCACCTCCAGCACGACGTCGTCGCCGTGGAAGTACGGCAGGCCGTCGATGTCCCTGGCCGGTGAGGTTCCGTGCGGGTACCAGCCCCTGCCGTCGGCCGTCCAGACGCTCCACCGGCATGGGAAGCCGGCGCGCAGGCGGAGGGTCTGCTGGGCGGCGAGTAGTGTCAGATCGTCACGCATCGGCTTCTCCCCGTAATCGAAGGCGCCGTTATCGTGCCACGACCCTGACTCGCCGGAAAGCCCGTCCATCCCCGGCGGAGTGGCTTTCTTACTCCGAGGTAGAAGGATCTAGAGCCGAGGTGGGGGTTCGTATTTGGGCAGATCCGCGCGTTTCCCATGAAGGTGGGCAATCAGCGCACGCTGTGATTCCGGGTCGCCGCGCCGGTCCGACTCCAGGTCCCGGATCGCCACCTCGATCAGCCCGCGGGTACGCGGCGGAGCCTCCTGGAACGCCTGCTCCAGGGCATGGTCGTACGCCGTCCTCGCCGCCTCGTTGTCGCCCTCGGCCCAGGCCAGCAGCCCCAGGTCGAACAGCAGGAAACCCGGCCGATCCGGCTTGACCGCCTGGTACTGCTGGTAGTAGTCGAGCGACTCCTGGTAACGGCCCAGCCGGTAGAGGCACCACCCCCTGGTCGACAGGTGGTCGGGATCGTACGGGCTGAGCGCGTCGAGCACCGCCTCGTAGCACGCGGCGGCCCGCTCCCGCTCGCCCAGCGAGAAGAGCGTGTCGCCCTGACCCGCCAGCGCCCCGGTGGAGCCCGCGTCCAGCGCCAGCGCCCGGTCGTAGGCGGCCAGGGCCGCGTCCAGATCGGGCGTCTCCCGGTAGCGGTAGGCCCAGGCCAGCATCTCCTCGCAGTAGGCGGTCACCTGCCGGCCGGGCGCGGTCGCCTCCAGGCCCGCCTCGATCGCCAGCTCCCACGCGGCCACGTACGACAGCGTGATCGACAGCTCCGCCCAGATCCAGGCGGCGTCCGGCTCCAGTTCCACCGCCCGCGTGAGGTTCCTGATGGCCGACAGCGGATCCCTGGCCGTGCGCTGGATGGAGCCGAGCACGTAGAGCCGCTCGGCGTTGCCGGGCGCCAGCTCCACCGCCCGGCCCGCGGCCTCCAGCGCGGCCTCGTAGCGCCCCGTGGCCGCCTCCAGCCAGGCCTGCGCCGAGTGGATCTCCGGGTCTTCCGACCAGATCCGGACCGCCTGGCTGAGCACCTCCCTGGCCTCGTCCAGGCGGCCGTCGTACTGCAGGGCCTCGGAGTAGTGCACGACGACCTGGGGATCGGCCTCCCTGCTGACCACCGTGCCGGTCATGGCGTGGCCGCGCAGCAGGCGTACCGCCTCTTCGCCCCTGCCCAGGCGCTGCAGGGTGTTGCGGAGCATGACCAGGGCCAGCAGATCGACCGGCTCGGCCGGGTGGCGCAGTTCCGCCGCCTCGCGCAGGTCGGCCTCCGCCTCCGCGTAATGGCCCTGGGCGAACTTGGCGGCGCCGCGTACCGACAGCAGCCACCTGCTGTCGTCGGACTGGGGGATGGCCCGGGTGGCGTGGGCGATGGCGTCGTCCAGTTCGCCGGTCATGCGGTAGACCTCGGCCAGCGTGCCGCGCGCCCAGGACAGCTCCGGGTCGATCTCGATCGCGAGTTCCAGGTCCTTTCTCGCCTCGGACAGCCGCTGGAGGGTGTAGTAGAGCTGGCCGCGCGAGCCGATCGCGAAGGCGGACGGCTGCAGCCGTACGGCCTGCTCGGCCAGCTCCAGGCCCTCCTCGGGGCGGCGCGTCATGCGCAGCACCTCGGCCAGGTCGAGCAGCGGGTCCGAGGCCCCCGGCCACAGCTCGATCGCCCTGCGCAGGTGCGGCTCGGCATCCTCGAAGCGCCCGAGCGCCAGCAGCGCGTTGCCGAGCCTGGCCCGCGCGAACGGATGGTCCTCGTTGAGCTCGACGGCCTTGGCCAGCTCGCGCTCGGCCTCCTCGCGCCGGTCGGCCAGGCCCAGCTCGACACCGAGGTGGGCGTGGAGGTCGGCGTAGCCGGGAGCGAGGTCGATGCCCGCGCGGAAGGCGGCCACCGCCGCCTCGCGCTCCTCCAGCTTGCTGTAGGCCAGGCCCAGCAGGCGGTGGTCCTCGGCGTCGCGCGGCGGCATGCGGGTGATGTGCCTGGCCACGTCACGGGCGTCCTTCGCCTGCTCCTGCACGCTGAGGATCTCGCTGTAGGCCCACCGCAGCGGGATGTCGTCGGGGGCGCGTTCGATGGCCCGCTCGACCGCCGCCCTGAGGTCGGTGACGTCGGCGACGGGCAGCTCCGGCAGCCAGAACTCGGTCAGCTTCGTCAGCGCCCGCGGATCGAGCGGGTCGATCTCCAGCGCCCTGCGGATGGCGGCGTCGGCCTCAGGAACACGTTTCAGCCCGTGCAGGATCTTGCCGCGGGCGGCGTGCGCGGCGGCGTCCTCCGGGTCCAGCTCCAGCGACCGGTCCAGCAGCCGCAGCGCCTCCGCCGGGTCGTCCGCCTCGGCGACCTGGGCCAGCGCGCGCAGCGTCCACGCGTTCTCGAAGCCCACGCTCGCGGCCCGGTCGAGGTCCCGCTTGGCGCCGGGCAGGTCCATCAGCCGCCTGCGCAGGTCGCCGCGTACGGCCAGCATCCAGCCGTCGTCCGGGTTCAGCTCCAGGGCGTGGTCCAGCAGCGGCGCGGCCTCCTCCAGCAGGCCCAGATCGAGGCGGGCGACGGCCAGGTGGCGCAGCACGACCGGCTCGTCGGGCATGAGCGCGGCCGCCGAGCCGAGGGTCCGCTCGGCCTCCCGCACCTGGCCGACGCCGAACAGCGCGATGCCCTCCACGATCAGCGCCCTGGGGTCGTCGGGCAGGTCGGCCCTGATGGCGCGGACCAGTTCCAGCGCCCGGTCCATGTCGCCGGTGCCGAGCAGGATCTGGGCGGCGGCGAAGCGGACGACGTGGTCGTCCTCCGCGCCCAGTGCGGCGTCCACGTGCTCGCGCGCCTGGGGGCGGCGGCGCGCCCTGGCGCAGGCGTCGGCGGCGTCCAGGTGGAGCGCCGCGCCCGGACGGCGGCGGGCGGCCTCGGTGGCGGCGTCGGCCGCGCTCTCGTCGTCGCCGACGTTCTGGAAGGCGATGGACAGCCACTCCAGGATGTCCGGATCGTCGCGGTCGGCCTGCAGCAGCGCCTCGATCGCCTCCTCGTGGCGGTCGGCCGCCAGCAGCGCGCCGCCGAGATCGCGCCAGGCCGCCGAGGTGAGCTTGCCCAGCCGCTCGGCCAGGCCGAGCCGGAGCCTGGACAGCCTGACGTCGCCCTCCCACCGGGCGCAGGCGCGGTCGGCGAGGTCGAGCGCGGCGTACGGGTCGCCGGTCTCGGCCAGCAGCACGCGCGTGTAGGCGGTGTAGGGGCTCTCGGCGTCGCCGCCCTCCGCCACGATCCGCGCCGCCTCCTCGCGGCGGCCGGTGTGCAGCATCGCCAAGGCGTACAGCGGCGGTGAGAACGACGGCGGCGAGACCTTCAGCGCCCTGGCGAACAGCTCGCCGGACGCCGCCCGGTCGCCGGACTCGCGCGCCAGCATGCCGCGGGCGATCAGCACGAGGCCGAGCAGGCCGTTCAGCTCCGCGTGCCAGTGCGCGGAGCGGGCTTTGAGCGCGGCGTGCAGGGTGTCCTCCAGGACGGCGGCGCGCTCGGCCAGGCCGCCGGAGTGCTCCAGCCACAGGCCGGCCAGCAGCCAGCCCACCTGCTGCGACAGGTCGCCGGTGTCGGGGACCAGGTCGGCGCGCCGGCGGTTACGCCAGAGCTCGGCCATCGCCACGTGGTGTGACGTCATCATGTTCCCCTGGGGGTTCGGGTGGTGAGCGGGCGGCCGCCGCTCCTGGCATCCGGGGAGCGGCCCGTGCCGTCGTGCTTGAGATGGTGCATGAGCCGGCCGGCGATCACGTTCGTGTGGAGGGGGTCCCGATGCCTGGCCACCCAGCCCGCGTTGAGGAGGATCACCACCCGGTCGACGGGGGTCAGGGGCGGCAGGGTGTCCCCGAGGAGGAGGTGGTCAGCACATGTTTGCACGTCTGCCCAGTTCTTTGCGGAAAAGCCGCGCAAGCGGTCCCTGTGCAGCGCGGTGTGCAGGTGGCGGCAGAAGTCCGGATCGAGGACGGGCTCCGCGGGGACGCCGAGCTGCCGCAGCAGGTCCGTCCAGAAGTCCTCGAGCTGGTCCACCTCCTCGGCGAAGGCGTCCTGGCCGTCGGCGGGGCCGGCCAGCCGCAGCATGGACAGGATCATCTGCGCTCTGAGGGTGTCCGGCGGCAGGTTCGAGACCGACGGCACGCTCGGGTGCAGGCGGAAGGTGAACATGGCGCGGGCGTAGGCGGGGCCCAGCATGAACGCGGCCAGCGCGTCCTCGGCTAGCCGGGCCGCGTACGGCGTCGGCGGCCGGGCGAGCAGCTCGTTGAGCATCCTGGCCCTGTCGGCGGCGTGCTTGACGACGCTGGCCCCCGCCTCCCTGGCCGCCAGCGGGACGCCCCAGATGTTCCAGTCGGGGAAGCCGAGCTTGATGACCGCGCGCATGCTGAAGGCCGGTGTCCGCGAGGGCAGGGACAGCGCCTGGTGCGGGCCGAGCATCCGGGTGAGCAGGTGGTCGGTCACCGTGCACACGCTGTCCTCGACGGCGCTGTCGCGCATGGCCAGGCCCGCGACGAACTCGACGTAGTTGTCATAGACCGGCTCGGCCTCCGTCTTGACGAACTCGGCGTACCCGCGCCACAGCTCGGGCAGGTCGGCGCCGTCGGAGTCGAGCCGGTCGCGCAGCTTCTCCGCCTCGAAGCGCAGGTTCCCCGTGGCGGCCCGCAGGTCCTCCTCCAGCACGGTCTGCTTCTCCAGCTCCACCATCCGGTCGCTGAGCGGCTCGATCGTCTCGCGGATCCTGGCGACGCCGTCCTCGACCGCCCGGATGTGGCCGTCCAGGTCGGTGATGCTGGTCGTCAGCGGCCGGTTGCCGAGTTCGCCGAGCCGGCCCTTGCCCGGCCTGGCCAGCTCCTGCTTGATCGGGGCCGCGTTGCTGGCGAGCTCGCCGACGGCGTTCTCGGCCTCCTGGAGCGCGTCCAGCACCTCGCGCATGTGCTCACGCTTGCGGATCGCGTCGGTCACCGCGCCGCTGATCCGGTCCAGGTCGGCCAGCAGGCAGTCCAGCCTGATCGTCAGGATGAGCTTGCCGTCCACGTCAGCCGCCCCTGGCGAGCATGGCCAGGGCGCGGACGCCGGTCTCCCCGGCGGCCCCGCCGTTGAGGCGCAGGCGCCAGACGGCGTTGAGCACGTGGGCCGGGGTGATGCCGGGGCGCCGGCGTTCCTCACCGGTCAGCGCGCGCTCGGCCGCGCCGACCATGCCGCCGGGTTCGTAGCGGGCGCGGGGCAGGTGGCGCTCCAGCAGGTCGAAGACGGCCGCGGCGGGAATGTGGGCCCGGTCCTCCCGCACGGCGTTCCCCTCCTCGCCGGTGAGCGCCGTCCAGGCCGGTGCGATCATGGCCTCGACGGCGCGGGCGTACGTCCTGCCGTGCTTGTCCGACATCGCCATGAGCATCTCGGTCATCGTGTGCACGCGTATCCGCCACGACGGGTGGGACGGGCCGGTCAGGTCCACCTCGTCCGGGTCGATGCGCAGGCGCACGCACGACAGCGGGTAGGCGGGGCCGAGGGCGTAGGTGGCGTAGCAGTCGGCGATCAGCTCCTCGCGGTGCCGGTTGTCGGCCCGTTCCAGCAGGGGGCGCTCGTCCTTGTCCCGGACGTGGCCCACCTCGCGGATGACGTAGTGGCCGAGTTCGTGCGCGAGGACCGGGAGATGCCAGGCGTCGGGGGAGGGCGGCAGCCGGAGCATGTCGGAGGTTCTGGTGTACGACTCCGAGCGCGCGCACGCGGCGATCACCACGTGGGCGGGGACGCCCGCGCGCTCGCACAGGAAGATCACCAGCGCCTCGGCGGCGCCCCCGTCGTCGCCGAGCACGTGCCGGCGCAGCAGGACGGCCTGCGCGTAGTCGAGCGCCTCGACTCGCAGCGCCTCGGTCTTCTCCCGCAGGTGGCGCAGGTGGGCCCAGTCGCGCACCTCCCGCAGTTCGAGGATCAGGTCGTCGGCGTGGCGCCTGATGGAGCGGGCGGTGGCGGTGCGGGGCTCCGAGCGGAGCGCCAGGTCGGCGGCCTGGTTGAGGGCGTCGATCTCGGCGCGGACGTGGTCGTCGATCATGCGGTGGCGTCCTCGACCACGGTCCGCACCCCGCGTACGGTCACCGGCAGGGACCACGCGTCGGCGTAGTCGGCGGCCAGCACGAGCACCACGCCGAGCAGGAGCGCGGCCACCGCGCCCGCGGCGAGCGGTGTCGCCAGCCATGCGGCGAGGCCGGTGCTGACCGTGATCGCGATCGCGAGCACGTCCATGTGCTTGCCGAAGCGGTCGCCGAGCTCGGCCAGCTCGGCACGGGCGCCGTCGAGCCTGGCACGATCCAGGGCGTCGCGGCCGAGCCGCTCGTCGAGCGCGGATCTGACGCCGTCGGTGCCGAGCAGCGCGGACACCAGGAGCGGGCCCGCCGCCTTGTCCTTGTCCAGGCCGTCGGCCAGCTGGGAGACGGCCGCGTTGACCCGGTCGAGGGCGGCGGCGGGGATCAGGTGGTGCAGCGCGGTGAGCGCCTTGTGCAGGGCGCGGGCGGCGAGCTTGGTGAGGGTGCCGGTGAGCGCGCCGACGCCGAGCTTGTCGAGGATCTCCTGGGCGGTCGTGGCGACCGTGCTCACGACGGGGATCTTGGCGAGGGCGGCGCCGGCCACGCCGGCCGAGCGTTCGTGGATGCGATCCAGGCAGGCGGCGGCCTCCTGGCGGAGGGTGGCGATCGCGGTGGGCAGGTCGGGGGAGGCGCTCGCGGCGGCCTCGAAGCCGAAGTGATCGGGGGGTTTCAGCGCAGCGGCCAGCCGCCCGAGGGAGTCTCCGGCCGCACGCAGCCGCCCGGACCCGCCATCCACCCCACCCCCGCCGCCGCTGCCGTCGGCCCCGCTGCCGTCGGCCTCGCCTCCGTCGGCCGCGGCGGAGATCAGGGCTTGGGACAGGGCCAGGTCGCGCACGGCCCCGGCGAGCAGGTCGTCCGGGTCCGGCGTGGGCGCGCGCGGGCCGGGGCGGGGTGGCTCGAAGCCGTACGCGCCGCTGTCGCCCAGGGCGGCGCGCGCCTGCTCGGCGAGGCGGTCGCGGGCGTAGCCGGCCCGCCGTTCGTCGCCCGCGGTCAGCGCGGCATGGAGCTCACCGACCGTGTCCTGCAGGGATCGTGCCGACCGCGCGAGGCCGTCGAGGTGCTGTCGTGAGCCCACTGTGCATCCCTCCGGAGCACATTGTGATGCTCCGGAGGGAATGTTGCCTAGGGGAGGCGGAAGTCCAGGTCAGGAGTGATATCTGCCACGTCCATCTGGGCCTTTTGCAGACGTCCGGAATGGTCCCAGTTCATGGCCTGCCAGCGGGTGAACTGGTCAAGTACCCACATACCGGACTGGCGGCTGCCGTTGCCCGACTTGCCGTTGCCGCCGAACGGCAGGTGCGCCTCGGCGCCGCTGGTGGAGTTGTTGACGCTGACCATGCCGGCCGAGACGCCCTCGCGGAAGCGGAAGGCGTTCTTCGCGTCGGTGGTGTAGATGGAGCTCGACAGGCCGTAACCGGGCAGGTTGGCCAGCTCGATGGCCTCGTCCATGGTCTGGAACGTGGTCACGCCGACGATCGGGCCGAACGTCTCCTCCAGGAACAGCCGGTCGCCGGGACGCACGCCGTCGACCACCACCGGGTGGTAGTAGAGCCCGCCCTCGCCGGTGAACTCGTGGTGCGGGCTCTCCTTGCTGATCTTTCCGGTGTCGCCGGTCACGACCTCGTGGTGCGGCTGGATCCAGGTCAGGAACTCCTCGTAGCGGACCGCGAACTTCTCATCCAGCAGCGGCCCGGCCAGCACGTCGCCCATCGGCTCGCCGATCTTGGCGTTGGAGACGGCGCGGGCGAAGCGCTCGACGAACTCGTCGTGGACGCTCTCGTGCACGATGACGGTGCCGAGGCTGGTGCAGCGCTGGCCGGCCGTACCGAAGCCGCCGAACAGCGCGCCCTCCACGGCCAGCGCGAGGTCGGCGTCCGGCATGACCACCATCGGGTTCTTGCCGCCGAGTTCGAGGCAGGCCGACTGCAGGTGGCGCCCGGTCAGCTCGCCGATCTTCCTGCCCACCTCGGAGGAGCCGGTGAAGCCGACCTTCTGCACGGTGCCCTCGGTCAGGGCGAGGTCGAGGCCCTCGAAGGTCTCCTTGCCGTCGGCGAAGACGATGTTGAGCACGCCTTCGGGCAGGCCGGAGGCGGCGAACAACCGGTACATCGCGTGCGCGGAGGCGGCGGCGTACTCGGCGGGCTTCCACACCACCGCGTTGCCGCACAACAGCGCCGGAACCAGATACCACGAGGGCACCGCGACGGGGAAGTTCCCGGCGGTGATCACCGCGGCCACGCCGACCGGGTTGCGGAAGGTGAACAGGTTCTTGTCCGGCATCTCCGACGGCACGGTCTGCCCGTACAGCCTGCGGCCCTCGCCCAGGAAGAAGTCGCAGGTGTCGACGATCTCCCGCACCTCGCCCAGCGACTCCTTGTACGGCTTGCCGATCTCCTCGGTCACCAGCCGCGCCAGCGCCTCCGCGTTGGCCTCCACCAGCCGCCCGATCGAGGCGATCACCCTGCCGCGCACCGGCGCCGGCACCTTGGCCCACTCGCGCTGCGCCTCCTTGGCGGTACGGCACGCGGCCGCGAAGGCGGCGGCGTCCGCGAGGCCCACACCGGCCACGACCTCGCCGGTGCGCGCCGGGTTGGCCGAGATGTAGGTGCTGGTGGCAGGGACGTCCTTACCACCAACAATGGAGACAATCTGACGGGTCACCGATGACCTCCTCGTAGTTCCTCCGCAAAGACAATCATCCTGCCGCACATTTTCCCAAGCCCTGGCGAACGTCCGGCGATGTCCTGGTTCGTATTACTGCGAAGGCGAATCTCTGGACCTGTCCGGATGCGTATAACCGGACGACCGTCTTCCCGGAAAAACGGCTGGGGTGCCGTTCCTCGAAGGGGTGTGTGCGGGGAGACGGCCGTGCGCGCGCGTCCCCGGGTGCTGTGGCGGTCCACCGGGGCGCGCGCCCTCACACCTGGAGTGACGATGCTCTTCCCCGGCCCGGTTCTGGAGGCTCTGGAGCGCGCGCCGGCGCGGACGGCGATCGAGCACGGCGAGCGGGTGGTCACCCGCGGGGAGCTGCTCGGGCTGGTCGCGCGGTGCGGGGACGGCCTGCGCGCGAGGGGGCTGCGGCCCGGCGCCGGCGTCCTCGTCGTCGCCGCCTCGACCCCCGAGGTCTACGCCGCGCAGCTGGCCGCGCACGCGCTGGGCTGCCTCGTGGGCATGGCCCGGCCCGGCTGGGGCCCGGTGCGGACGGCCGAAGCGCGGGCGGCGGGCTTCGACGTCGTGCTCACCGGCGCCGAGGTGGACGAGCTGGCCGCCGGATCCGCCGCGGGCGCGGCCGAGGCGGGGGCTCGGCCGGACGACCTGGCCCGGCTCACGTTCACCAGCGGCAGCACCGGGAGCCCCAAGGCGCCCGTCCAGACCTACCGCGCCTACAGCCTCGCCTACCGGCCCGCCGCCTGGCCGCCGCCGCTGACGGCGCTGATGGCGAACTTCGAGCGCTGCCTCATCCACGCCAGCCTCGCCGGCCCCGTCATGATGACGTACCTGGGCAGGACGCTGGTCGCCGGCGGCGTCGCGATCATCCCCGAACTACCTCTGGCCGAGGCGATCTCCGCCCACCGGGTCACCGCCACGATGATGGCGCCGCCGGTCCTGGGCGGCCTCCTGGACCAGGACGCCGATCTGCGCGGTCTTCGGGCGCTGATGCTCGGGGGCGCGCCGGCGGCGCCGTCGCTGCTGGAGCGGGCCGCCGACCGGCTCGGGCCGGTGGTCTGGCAGGGGTACGGCCAGGCCGAGGCGGGCGTGATCGCCATGCTGACACCGGATGACGTGGCGGCGGGCCGTACCGGGGCGGTGGGGCGGCCTTTGCCCGCCGTACAGGTGAGCCTGCGTGACGGCGAGGGGCGGCCGGTGCCGCACGGCGCGGACGGCGAGGTGTGGGTGCGCAGCCCGCACATGATGGCCGGATACTGGCGCGCGCCCGAGCTGACCGGCGAGGTGCTGCGCGAGGGCTGGCTGCGCACCCGCGACCTCGGCTTCCTGGACCGCGACGGGCTGCTCCACCTGACCGGCAGGACGCGCGACGTGATCATCGTCGGCGCCGAGGTCTGCTACGCGGGGGCGATCGAGCGGGTGCTGGCCGCGCATCCCGACGTGGAGCAGGCGTTCGTGGTCGGCGCGCCGGACCGGGAGACGGGCGAGGCGGTGCACGCCTTCGTGGTGCCCGCCGCGGGGCGGGCGCCCGACCTCGGCGCGCTGGCCGCGCTCGTACCCGAGGCGTTGAGCGCGGCCAGCACACCGAGAAGCATCACCGTCATCCGGGAGGTCCCGCTGAACGCGGCGGGCAAGCCGGACAAACGCGCGCTCAGACCCACGGGGCCGTCGGCCACCAGATGATCTCGAAGCGGCCGAGCAGCCTGCCCACCCAGTACAGGGCGGTGAAGGAGCCCGCGACGATGAACGCCGTGCCGGTGATGACGGCCAGCCGTCCCGGCCCGGCGCCCAGCCAGCGCCGCGCCCGGCCGCCGAGCGCGAGGGCGAGCAGCAGCACGAGCACCGCCATGACGACGATGTTGCCGAGCGACTGCAGCATGAACGCCAGCGCGCCGTAGAGCGGGTTGTGGCTGGCGGCGGCGTCGCGGAAGAGCTGACGGAACAGCCCGAACGGCCGGCCGATGAGGAAGGCGCCGATGAGCGCGCCCATGACCAGCATGCGCGCGTTCGGGAAGCGCCGCTCCAGCCGGGCCAGCGGATCCCTGACCAGGCCGAGCGCGGCCAGCCCCAGGAAGACCAGGATCAGCCCGATCACGCCGAAGGTGACCATCGACTGGATGTTGCGCGCGAGCAGCCCGCCGGCCGGCGGCGCGTTGGCGAACTGCGGCATGGCGGTGCCGGCCAGGCCCACCACGAAGCCGTAGACGCCGGACACCGCCAGTACGCCCACGGCCAGCCAGCCGAGCGGCTTCAGCGTGCGCGCCATCCGCGCGCCCGCCGAGCTGCCGGCGCCCACCAGGGGCGCGACCGCGCCCATCGCGGCGATGTTGCAGGCGGTGAACGTGCCGGCCAGCCCGGTCACGAACGCGAAGACGACGCCGGACAGGATCCCGGCGATCGGTGTCTCCGAGGCGTCGTGGCCGAGGAGGGTGTCGGCGACGTTCGCGCCGATGGTCTGGTCGACGAACTCGGCCGACCACACGACGGTCAGCAGGAAGCCGGCCAGCACGCTGAGCAGGACGACCAGCCACCGGCGGGCCGTGGGCCGCTCAGCCGGCGTGGTCGGGGTGGCGCGCAGGGTCATGGGAGATGTTCCTCTCCTGTTCGAAGTGGCGCTCGCACAGGCGCAGGCGCCTGGCGTGCCAGACCATGTACGTGCCGAGAACGAGCTGGAGCGGGCTGCGCCACACCTCCTCCCATCGATCGCGCAGCCGCAGACAGGCGAGGACGAGCCGCCGGAGCCGTACCCGGTGGCCGCGCGGGGTCATCAGGCAGGGGCCGCGGTTGGGCAGCGGCCGGGTGTGCCGGGCGGTGGACGCGAGATCGTGTTCGCGCAGGACCTCCCTGACGACGGCTCCGATGGTGATCGGCGCCAGGTGCCAGGCGGGGCAGGGCCGGTTGGCCGCCACCCCGAACGGGATGTGGCCGCCCGAGCGGTGGAACTCCGGGTAGCTGAAGCAGAGCACGGAACCGGCCGGGATCGGCTCCGCGCCCTCCAGGCAGATGTCGGCCGAGGTGATCCGGTGCGCGACGCCGAACAGCGGGAAGTCGTGCAGGGTCCGCTCGATGACCGCCTCCAGCGGCCCGTCGGCGCCGTGGGCGGCGATCTCCATCAGCACGTGCGCGGTGGCTTCGGCGCTCTGGACGACCGCCGTGTTGAAGAAGGTGCCCTGGAGGTAGAAGGCGCGCTCCTGCTCGTCGAGGGTCTGAGGCAGGGGGTGCGGCACCTGCCCGAGGGTGTCGCGCAGGTGGCGGGTCAGGCGCAGGCGCCGGTCCATGTGGCGCAGGCCGCAGCACTTCAGCGAGGTGACCACGTCGTCCGAGTGGTCCACGATGAGGTCTCTGACGCCCGGCGGGCAGGGGACGCCGAACACGACCCGGTGGTAGAACTCCGCCCAGACCGGCATCATCAGGTCGCGCAGCCGGACCAGGCCGTTCTGGTGGGGGAGGGCCGCGCGCAGGCTGGCGGTGGCGAGCTCGTCGGCGGTACGGCTCGGCATCGTCAGGATGCGGCGGGTGCAGCGGGCGACGTCGTCGTAGCGGGGGCCGGGTTCGAGGTGTTCCTGGTGGACCTCGGCGCCGGGCGAGAGCCAGTACCAGAACAGGTCGGACAGGGCCGCGCCGCGGCTGCGGCCGTCGGCGGCGGGGTGCGCGTAGAGCTCCATGAAGCGGGAGAGGTCCACGAGGTCGCCGGGCACCGGGATGCCGTCCGCGCCGTTGATGCGGGCGAACAGCCACGTGCGCAGCTTGGTGACGGCGCCGGGCAGCCAGTACGGCAGGCTCAGCAGGACGGCGAGTGCCCCGAGGGTGGCGACCACAACAATCACACCCGGTTCTACGAATGCCGATATGTCCCGAGATTCACCGGAATCTTTTGGGCTGTCGTGATCCGTACAACTCACATGGAGGTCTTCAACCTGCGCGACTTCGAGGACGTGGCCCGGGAGAAGCTCGACCCGGTGTACTACGACTACTTCGCCGGCGGGGCGCAGGACGAGGTGACACTCGCGGCCAACGAGGCGGCCTTCCGGCGGCTGGCCCTGGTACCGAGGATCCTGCGCGGCCACGGCCCGCCCCGGCTCGCGGGCAGGGTGCTGGGGTGTGAGAGCTCGATGCCGGTCCTGCTCGCGCCGACCGCGTTCCACCGGCTGGCCTGTCCCGAGGGCGAGGCGGCCACCGCCCGCGCGGCGCGCGAGGCCGGCGTCATCATGATCGCCGCGATGCTGTCCACGATCACCATCGAGGAGATCGCGGCGGCCGGGGGCACGCTGTGGTTCCAGTTGTACATCCAGCCCGACCTGGGTTTCACCAAGTCGCTGGTACGGCGGGCCGAGGCGGCCGGCTGCCGCGCCCTGGTCGTGACCGTGGACTCACCCGCGCTGGGCAGGAACGAACGCGGCGACCGCAACGACTTCCACGACCTGCCGCCGGGCATCTTCTGCGCCAACATGCGCGGTGACGGGAACATCCGACAGGTCCGCCTTTCTCCCGAAATTTCGTGGAACCATGTGGAATGGCTGTGTGGGGAGACGCAGCTCCCCGTTCTGCTGAAGGGCGTTCTGCACCCCGCCGACGCCGCCCAGGCCGTGGACTGCGGCGTGGACGGCCTGATCGTCTCCAACCACGGCGGACGGCAGCTCGACACCACCCCCGCCACCATCGACCGGCTGCCCGTGATCGCCGACGCGGTCGGCGGCCGGGTGCCCCTCCTGCTGGACGGCGGCGTACGGCGCGGCACCGACGTGGTGAAGGCACTCGCGCTCGGCGCCTCGGCCGTCGCCCTCGGCCGCCCGGTGCTGTGGGGACTGGCCAGTGGCGGCGCCGACGGAGTGGCCCGCGTGCTGTCCCTGCTGCGGAGGGAACTGGAGAACGCGCTGACGCTGTGCGGGGCCGACTCGCCGGGCGCGCTGACCAAGGACCAGGTGGTGGGATGAAGGTCATCGGTGTGGGCGTCGGCAGGACCGGCACGCTGTCGCTGAAGGCGGCGCTCGAACGCCTCGGCCTCGGCCCCTGCTTCCACGGCCGCCACGTCCTGGACCACCCCGACCGGCTGCCCATGTGGCGCGCGGCCGCCGCCGGTCAGCCGGTGTCCTGGCAGGCGGTGTTCGCCGGGTACGCCTCCAGCGTGGACTGGCCGGGCGCCGCCTTCTGGCCCGAGATCCTCACCACCTTCCCCGACGCCAAGGTGATCCTGACCGAACGCGACCCCGAGGCGTGGTACGCCAGCGTGTCCAGGACCATCTACCGCATGTTCGGCGACGCCGAGCCCGACGCCCGGGTGGCCGAGGCCAGGCGGACCGTGCCCGGCCTGGACGTGTTCACCGCGTTCCACCGGGCCATGATCTGGGACGGCTTCTTCTCCGGCCGCTTCACCGACCGCGCCCACGCCATCGCCGTCTACGAGGAGCACAACGCGGCGGTACGCCGGGCGGTGCCGTCCGGGCGGCTCCTGGTGATCGAGCCGGGATCGGGATGGGGGCCGCTGTGCGACTTCCTGGGCGTGCCGGCGCCGGGCGAGCCGTACCCGCACCTCAATGATCCTGAACGGTTCTGGGCGCGGGTCGAGGCCCGGATGGCGGAGTCCCGTCCCGGCTGAGTCTCAGGTACGGCGGGCGCTCACCATCGCGAACGACAGGAACGCGCCCTGGTCCGCCTCCAGCATCGCGACCGTCTGCCCGGCGGCGTCGCCGGGCCGGTGCTCCATGCAGGCGCGGGCCCACAGGAGCCAGTCGTTCCAGCCGCCAGGCTGCAGGCGCGCGGACGTCACCGTGACCAGTTCGGTGATCTCCCATTGGAAGCGCCACCACTCGGCGGTGTGCCAGGCGAGCGCCTCCCAGCCCACCAGGGCCTTGATGTGCGGCGGGATCGCGCCGAGGTCGCGGACCTCGGCGGTCATGCCGGGGGTGGCGATCCCCAGCTGACCGCCCGGCTTGAGGAAGCTCGTGATGTAGGCGAGATAGCCGTCGGCGGTGCCGAAGTACTCGTAGGCGTCGATGCTGACGATCGCGTCGAAGGACTCTTTCTCGAACGGCAGCGCGTGGGCCTCGGCGTTGACCGCCTGTACCCGGTCGGCGACCCCCGCCTCCGTGAACACGGCCGCCGCCGTGCCCGCCGCCACCCAGAGGTCCGCGGCCACCACCTCGACGCCGAACTCCCTGGCCAGGAACACCGACGTCGCCCCCATGCCGGAGCCCAGGTCCAGCACGCGCATGCCCGGCTTCAGGTCGAGGTCGCGGGACAGGTCCTCCAGGAGCCACAGGGGATGCGGGCCCATGTCCAGGCCGACCACCCAGGCGGGGTCGTAGTGGGAGGAGCGGGGATAGACGTCGGGGCGGTGCAGTTCACTCAGTGCGGTCACAGAGCGGCATCCCACCACGTCACCACCTTCACCATCAATCCAATATCCACCCACCCACCCGACCCGGCCCGCCTACTCACCCGAAAACGGCCCGCTCACCCACCCGACCCCGGCCCCGGCCCACCCGCTCCACCCGGTAACGGCTCCACCTGGCCCCGGCCCACCTGGCGTCCGGCGCCGCGACCAGCAGGCCCGGTCCTCAGCCTCTGGTCGCCCAGAGCCGCCCGCTCAGGTGTCCAGGCACATCCAGGGCCTGTGGGCCTGCCGGTCGTCGGGCCGCCGCGCAGGGTGTCGGGCGGGTGGCGCGTTGAGGTTCGGGGCGTTCCGGGCGGGAGGAAGGGGCGGCCGGTGGTGGGCGGTGGTAGGTCGGGGAGTGGCGGCCGGGGGTGGCGGGGCGCCAGGGGTCACGGGGTGGTGGTCAGGGCGGTGCGGATGCGGGCGAGGCCGCGGCGGATGCGGGTCTTGGCGGTGCCCAGCGGGATGCCTTCGCGGTCGGCGATCTCCTGGGCGGTCAGGCCGTACAGGATCGACAGGATCAGCGGGCGGCTCTGAGAGGCGGGGAGGGCGAGGAGTTCTTCTTGGATGCGTTCGACTCGGGCGCCGGGGTCGGGGCGGGGCGCCGGGATGGGTAATCGCCACGGGTCCACGGGCAGGTCGCGGCGCAGGCGGACGGCGTCGACCGCCAGGTTGCGGGTGATGGTGAGGAGCCAGGTCGCGACCCGGCCGCGGCGGGGGTCGTACGCGGCGGCGTGCCGCCACGCCCGGACGAAGGCGTCCTGGGCCACCTCTTCCGCCAGGCACGGGTCGGCGACCACGCTCAGCGCCAAGCCGTACACTCTGGGTTGAAAGCGCCGCACGAACACGGCCGCCGCATCGGTGTCACCCGATGCCATTCCCGCCATGAGCGTCTCATCGGAGAGTGTCCACACATCCCACGACGATTCCCGCTGAGGGATGGTTCAAAGTTGAATGGCTGTTTTTATGCCCGGAAATCTGCGAATTCGAAGCCTGGCGACACCACGCAGCTGACCAGAACCTCCTGACCGGCCGCCGGGCGGGCCGACTGCCACACGCCGCCGGGCACGATCGCCTGCGGGACCTGCCCGTTCTCGACGTCCGGGCCCAGGACCACGTGCTGGTCGCCGATGGTCAGGTCGAGCGGGCCGCCCCGGTGCCACAGCCACATCTCGTCCGAGCGGACCACGTGCGGGACCGACTCCTCGCCGGGCATCAGCAGGAAGTAGATGCCGGTGGCGGTGGCCCGTTCGCCGTCGTAGCCGCCGGGGGTGAAGCGGACGGCGGTCTTCCAGGTCTGGCGGTACCAGCCGCCCTCGGGGTGGGGGAGCAGGTCGAGCGCGGCGGCGACCGGCGGGCGGGGCACGAAGGCGACCGCCTTGCCGTGGACGTCGCGGCGCAGGAACCGGTCGCCGTCCAGGACGAGCTGGCCGTCGAGCGGGCTGGCCAGGGCTTCGGCCTCGTCAGCGACCTGGGTGGTCGGTCCGTCTGGGTAAAGGGTGAGATCCACAGGAGTGATGCTAGTCAGGGTTGACGACGAGGCCGGGGACGGCAGTCAGCGGGGTGAGGTCCAGGCCGTCGGCCGGCAGGACGCTGACCAGCTTGAGCGTGGGCAGCCGGGTGATGATCGACACGTCCGTGACGTCGGTGTGGTGAAGGCGCAGATATTCGAGGGGCGGGCCCGCCGACACCACGGCCTCCAGGCACTCGGGGACGCCGTGGAGGTCGCGCAGGGTGATCGAGAACAGTTCGCGCGCGTGGGCGAGGGCCGAAGGGGACAGACGCTGCCGGACTCCTCTGAAGGAGACGACCCTGAGCTCCGTCTGCCGCGACAGCGCCTCCGCAGAGAACTCTTCCTCGAGCAGGCTCAGGCCCAGCTGCTGGAGCCGTGGGAGCCGGTCGAGGAAGGCGAGATCCGGCTCGTGGACCGCGCCCCACGCCCAGAGGCCGAACAGGCTCTCCATGTCCTGGAGGGGGGTCAGGTCCAGCGGCCGGCCGGTCCGCAGCCACAGGCGTTTCAGGCCGGTCAGGAAGCGGACGGGCCCGAGGTCGCCCGCCAGCTCCGACAGCTCCAGGAACTCGAGTTGCGGCATGTCCTTCAGGAACGCCAGCGAGTCGACTCTCCGGTCGACCCACAGGGCGGTCATCCGCTTCAGGTGCCGCAGGCTCCGCAGCTCACGCGGGTCGCTGACGACGATCCGCGGCGGGTCGGGGATCGCCGCGAGCACGTCGAGCGCGTAGCGGCGGGAGTCGAAGAAGCGCCACATGTCGACGACCGTGAGCTGCACCGGCCGCCGGGGGTCGGTGGCGAAGGCGGTCAGCTTCCTGATCGCGGCCTCGCCGTTGATCAGGCCGGTCATCCGCACCGTCAGCGCCGCCTGCAGCGGGGTGAACGCCGACAGGTCGTCGGGCACGCGGCGCAGGATCTCCTCGCCCGCCGCCGCCAGGATCCTGGCCTCGTCCTCGCTGCGCGGCGGGATCACCTCGGCCAGGCACGCCTCCACCCGCTCTCGTAACTCCAGCGGGATCTCTCTGATCGTCTCCAGGCAGGACGCCACCAGCAGCCGCAGCCGCCGCGTGTGCCGTCCGCCGTCGTCGGCCCGGTCCAGGAGGCCGCGCAGCAGGTCACGGCGCAGACGGCCGGTGGCGTGTCCGGCGGTCATGACGACGACCTCGCGCCACTGGTCCAGGTGGGCGCGTTCGACGGCGGCCTCGACGTCGTCGTCCTCGACGAGCTGGCCCGCCGCCAGGTACTCCTGGACGGTCTTGTGGGCGAAGTCGATCCTGCCGGGCACCGGCTCGCGGAGCACGCCGCTGCGCCGCAACAGGTACTCCAGAACGTCCGCCGCCTGGTACGGCATGCGCGTCATCCCGGTCAGCCGCTGCTCGATGCGGCGCAGGGCGGTCGCCTTGGCCAGTTCGGAACGGCCCATGGAGACCACCCGCCAGGCCAGGTCACGCAGGATCCAGATCTTCTGCTCGGGGTCGAGGACGATGTCGTCCTGGATGCCGCGTTCGGCGTCACGCCGTTCCAGGAGGAGGGTGAGGACGGCGTCGTACAGGGCCATCCTGCTGCGGGGCAGCTGGGTGCGGCGGTCGAGGTTGAGCGCGCACAGCATGGCGGCCAGCAGCGGCGTGGAGGCCAGCAGGCGCAGGTGGGGGTTGCTCTCCAGGCGGGCGAGCAGGGCGCGTTCGTAGGAGGGCAGGTCGTCGGCGTGGCAGGGCAGGCTGGGGCACTCGCGCATGGCCACGTGCCACTGGCGGACGAGTTCGCCGAGGTCGTGCGGGGTCATGGGCTCCAGCAGGGCGGCGGTGAAGCCTTCGTCGGCCAGCCAGCGCACGTCCGCCGCCGCGGGCCGGGAGGTCACCACGACGCGCAGCTCCGGGTTGGCCGCGAGGAGCCTGGACAGCCACTGGCGGACGGCGTTGCGGTGCCGTACCAGAAGCTCGTCCACGCCGTCGACCAGCAGCAGGCCGCGGCCGGACGCGAGCACGCGCTCGGCCCAGCCGCGCGGCATCCGTCCCGCGACCTCCTGGGCGACGTCGTCGAGCAGGTCGGCGGGGGCGGGCAGACGGCCGTCGGCGTGGCTGCGCAGCTTGACCATGAGGGGGACGCGGCCGTTCCAGGCGGCCAGGTCGCCGGTGAAGCCGCGGCGGGCGGCGGTCACGGCGAGCCAGCGCAGCAGCGTGCTCTTGCCGGATCCGGCCTCGCCGCGCAGCAGGGTGAGGCGGCCGAGCGCGGACTCGATGCGGCGGCCGCCGGGCTCGCTCTCGTCGCGGCCGGTCAGCGACGACGGCGCGAGGCGTTCCGGCGGGCGGCGCTCGTGGTCGGCGCTGACGGTGAGTGAGATGTAGGCGACGCTGAGGGAGGTGCGCGGGCGGTAGGTCTCCATGGGCACGCCGAACAGCTCGATCTCGTCGAGGGTGCGGCTGAGGAAGGACAGGTAGTGCTGCTCGAAGGCGAGGTCGTCCTGGGAGCCCTCGGGGGCTTCGAGTGTGCGGACGGGCAGGCGGGCCAGGACGCGTTCCATGCCCTCGGCCAGGCCGCTGAGGCGGGCGAGGTTCTCGGTCGCGGCGCGCGGCAGGTACGGGGGAAGCTGCTGCATCATGCCGACCAGGCAGGCCACGCACTCGGCCAGCAGCACGCCGTAGAGCGCGTCCTCGGTGGTGCCGAGGCGGGGCGGCGCGACGGTGTCGAGCACGCGCCTGGCCAGCCGCGCGGGGTCGGCGTCGGCGTCGAACAGCGCCTGGTCGGACAGGTCCGCCGTGCGCAGCGACTCGACGACCTCCAGGAGTACGGCGGAGCGGGCGTCCTCGCCCAGTCCGCGGTACTCCTGCTCGACCAGGTCGCGCAGCCGGGCCTCGACGGCCATGGCCATGCCTTCGAGCTGGTTGCCGAACTTCCTGGGGGCCAGACGGTCACGGAAGCCGCTCTGGATCATGTCCTTGAGCTGTGCGTCCCGGTCCCGGTTCGCGGCACGGGCGGCGAGCCATTCGCGCATCGCGCGTTCCGCGATGGCCTTGCCCGCCGCCACGACCGCCGTCTCCACACCTGGCATAAATGCGATCATGCCGGAAATCTCACCCCTTTACGGCGCCCCCCAGCAGACCGGCCACGAACTGCCGCTGGAACACCAGGAAGACCAGCATCAGCGGCAGCGTGGCGAGGAACGCGCCGAGCATGAGCCCCGCGTAGTCCACGTGGGACAGCCCGATCAGGTGGTTCAGCGCCACCGGCACGGTGTACCGCTCCTCGGAGTTGAGCATGAGCAGCGGCCAGATGAAGGAGTTCCACTGCGTCATGAACGTGAAGATGACCAGCGCGCCGAGCTGCGGCCGGACTACCGGCAGCACGATCCGGTAGAAGATCCGCATGTCGCCGGCCCCGTCCAGGCGCCCGCTCTCCAGCAGCTCGTCCGGGAAGTCGAGGAACGCCTGGCGCATGAGGAAGATCCCGAAGGAGTTGGCCAGGAACGGGATGATGATCGCCTGGTAGGTGTCGACCCAGCCGATGCTGGCCATCATCTGGAACAACGGCACCAGCAGCACCTGGAACGGCACCATCATCGTGGCCAGGACGATTCCCAGGAGCAGGCCCCGGCCGCGGAAGCGGAACTTGGCCAGGCCGTACCCGCACATCGCCGACACCAGCGAGCTGAGCGCGGTGTAGACGAGCGCGGTCCAGATGCTCGTGGCCATGACCCGTGCGAAGTGCACGGACTCCTCAAGCTTGACGATGTTGGCCAGCAGGTCGCCGCCGGGCAGGAACGGCGGCGGGGAGGCGAACAGCTCGCTGCCGTCGTGGGTGGCCGCCACGATCATCCAGTAGAACGGCACCACGCTCACCAGGGCGCCCAGAACGGCCAGCACCCACACGAGCCGCCTCATGCGCGCTCCTTCCCGGACGTACGCGAGCCGAAGTAGCGGAACTGCACCCAGGACAGCGCCCCGATCAGCGCCACCACCGCCCACGCGATCGCCGCCGCGTAACCGAAGTCGAACTGCTTGAAGCCGACCTGGTAGAGGTAGAGGATCGGCGTCAGCGTGGCGTCGCCGGGCCCGCCGCCGGTCAGCACCAACGGCTCGTCGAACAACTGCAGCGTCCCGATCGTCGAGGTGATCGAGCAGAACACCACGACCGGCCGCAGCTGCGGCAGGATCACCCGCCGGAACGCGGTCAGCGGCCCGGCGCCGTCGATGGCCGCCGCCTCGTACTGCTCGCGCCCGATCCCCTGCAGCCCGGCCAGCAGGATGACCGCGTTGTACCCCACCCAGCGCCAGGTCAGCGACGCGATCAGCGCCACCCGGGCCCAGAACGGGTCGTTCAGCCAGTCCACCTGCAGCCCGAGGAACTGGTTGACCGCCCCGCCCTCGGTGCGCAGCAGCACGCGGAACACCACCGCGTACGCCACCAGCGTCGTCACCGCCGGCAGGAAGTACGCCACCCGGAGCGTCGCACGGAACTTCAGCCACGACTGGTTGAGCACGTAGGCCAGCACGGTCGCAAGACCGATCATGACCGGCACCTGGATCACGAGGATCAGCCCGGCGTTGGCCAGCGACCGCAGGAACGACGGGTCGCGCACCAGCCGCGCGTAGTTCCCGAAGCCGCCTTCCAGGCTCTGCAGCAGCGACGCGGCCAGCGGGTAGGCGAAGAAGAGCGCGAGCAGCGCCGCCGCCGGTCCCGCGAAGACCCATCCGACGGTACGGCGACGCCGGCCGTACCGGCGCCGGGTCCTGGGAACATCGACCGCGACGGAGCTCACGGGGCGATCTCGCGCTGGGTGGCGGCGGCGAGCTGCTCGGCCGCGCCGTCGAGCACCGCCTTGGGGTCCTCGCCGTTGAGCAGGCAGGCCGAGACGGCCTTCTTCAGCAGCTCCTCCGCCTGCTTGTCGTCACCGGTCAGCTGCACCGGCGGGATCTCCTTCACCTGGTCGGCGAACAGGCGGTTGACCTTCTCGCCGCCGAAGTACGGCTGCGGCTCGTCGAACAGCGGGTCGCTCAGCGCGGGCAGGTAGGCGGGGAAGAGCGCCTCGGTCCGCATCATCGAGACCTGCCGCTCCTTGTTCGCGAGCATCCAGTCGAGGAAGGCCCAGGCGGTCTGCTGGTTCTTGGTCTGCGCGGTGATCGACAGCGCCGACCCGCCATTGGCCGAGGTACGGCTGCCGCCGGCGTCGAAGGCGGGCAGTGGGACGACCCCGAACTTGCCCGACAGCTCCGGCATGTCGGCCGTCAGCGTGCCGCTCCACCAGGCGGCGGTCGGCTGGGTGGCGGCCTTGCCCTGCTTGGTGGCGGTGACGCGGCCGTCCCAGCCCTTCTCGTTCTGCAGGAGGTCCTTGTCCTTGAGCGTCTTGAGCAGGGTGAGCGCGCGGACCGCGTTGGGGGAGTTGACCGCGACCTTGCCGTCGACGAAGTAGCCCTGGCCGAGCTGCTGGAGGAGCGTGGTGAACCCGGCGGCGGTGGTCAGGTCGGAGACGAACAGGCGCTTGCCGGTGGCCTGCTTGATCTTTTCGCCGGCCTTGACCGCGTCGTCCCAGGTGGCGAGCGAGCTGGGGTCGACCTTGGCCTTCTCGAAGTAGTCGCGGCGGTAGTACAGGCCGACGGGGGCGGAGTCCCAGGGCAGGGCATACAGGCCCTTGGCGGTGGAGGTGGCCTGCCACTTGGCCGGGTCGAAGTCGGCCTTGTACTTGCCGGCCACCGAGGTGAGGTCGACCAGGCCGTCGGGGAAGTTCTCGGCGTAGCCGGGCACGGCGGTGTCTTCGAGCGTGATGATGTCGGGCAGGCCGGCGCCCGACTTGAGGCCCACGGTGATCTTGTCGTAGGCGTTGTCGTAGCCGATGTCGGTCACCTTGACCTTGACGCCTGGGTTGGCCTTCTCGAACTCCGGGGCCAGCCGCTGGAGCGCCTTGGCGGCGACATCCCACGACCAGATCTCGATATTTCCGGACACCTTGGCATTCGTGGATGAGGCGATCTTCGGCGCTTCCTTGGCCGGGACGCCGCCGGTGGCGCAGGAAGCGGTGAGAACGAGTGATAGCCCGGCGATGGCTCTCTTCACGGGGTTGCTCCCGGTGGTATGTCACGTGATGTATTCTGAGTTTTGAATACAGTAGACGTGTGGTCCCGGTCACGCCAGTCCCTTTGCCAGGAAATGTCGGTCTCGCCCGCTACCCTGCATCGAGTGATCTCCGAAACCCCAGCTCAGACCGCGCGGCACGCGAGAGTGGCCGCCGGGCTGGCTGAGCTGGAGCGGTGGCTCGGTGACCAGGTACGGCTCGGCCTGGGCCAGGCGGAGGATCGCGACTGGGATGATCTGGTCAAGCGGCTGGTCGACGCCCAGGCCCCCGGGGCGGCCGGGCTGGTGGCGCGGCTGGAGAGGGTGCGGGCCGCGGCGGGCTGGCCTGGTGCGCTGCTGTCAGAATACGCCCTGCTCAACCTGCTGGCCGTGGCGTACCGGCGGCGTGCCGAGCTGCCGCCGGCCTTGGCGCGTACCGTGCTGACCCGGGTCGGATTCACGACCTCGCGGGCGGAGGTGCTGGCCGGGCCGCACGTCCATGACCGGTGGCTGGTGCTCGGGGTCCGGGACGAGCCGCTCGACCACGTGACCGCCCGGCGCGTGTGGCTGCGCGGCCTCGCCACGGGCCGTCCGGCCCTCATCCTGACCTTCACCCCTGCCGCCCACCCCATGGACGGGACACCGCCGCCCGGCTCCACCCTGGAGGCGGCCCTGGCCTTCTACCCCGCCGCCGCCCCGTTACGGGCCCTGATCGCCGGCCCGGACGGGGAGGAGCCACCGGAGTTCGCCCGCCCGGACACACCCGCGCCCGGTCCCCACGGCGCCTTCCCCGCGCCGGACGCGGTGGCGGGGCCTGATCTCCACGAGGCCTCTCCCGTGCCCGGCCTGAGGGCCCGGGTGGTTGCCGGGCCGGTTGCCGGGCTGGTTTCGGTGGAGGCCGCGCTGGAGGAGGTGGCCGGGGCGCTGGCGGCCGATCCCTGGACGGACGCGTGGCCGTTGCTGCTGGACGGGGTGCTGCCGGGGCGGGCCGACCTCGGGGGGTTGCCGCTGCACCCCGCCTGTCACGACCCGTGGCGGCTGATCGCGGTCTCCGGCGGCGGGCCGGTGACGGTGGCCGCCGAGTGGACGCCGCGCGGGCTGCGCCCGCTGACGGTGTGGGACGACGACGCCAGGCCGGTGCCCCTGTGAACGGCCCCGCGATGGGTGAACCGGTGGACCGTCCTGCGTGGGAGGTGATGGTTTCCACGGCTCTGGTGGGGACGGCGCGCCGGCCGTACCGGGGAGAGCTGCTGGGGGATGCGGCGGTCGAGGTGGTGCGGTGGCGGGCCGGGCAGGTGGCCCTCGGCCCGCGGGACGGTGAGCGGGCGGAGGCGGAGGAGCGCGCGGCGGTGCCGTGGCGGGCGGCGGAGCGGCTCGGGCGGATTCTGGGCGGCGAGCACGGCAGGGTGCTGGGCGAGTGGCTGGCGGTGGCGGCGGCGAGCGGGCGCAGGGTGCCACCGCACGTCCTGCCCGACCTGCTCGAACGCGGCAGGCGCGACCGCTCGATCAGGGCATGGCTCGGCGTGCTGGCCGGGCGGCGCGGGCGGTGGCTGGCCGCACGGAACCCGGCCTGGGCCTTCCTGCTCGACGAGCCCACCGGCGAGAGCTGGGAGTACGGCTCGCCCGCCGACCGCCGCGCCCACCTGCGGGCCGTCAGGGCGGCCGACCCGGCGGCGGCACGGGCGCTGCTCGAAGGCACGTGGGAGCGGGAGACGCCGGAAGATCGGGCGGAGTTCGCCGAGGCACTGGGCGTGGGCCTGAGCATGGCCGACGAGCCGTTCCTGGAACGCGCGCTGGACGACCGCCGCCGCGAGGTACGCCAGTCGGCGGCCAACCAGCTGGCAGGACTGCCGGACTCCCGGCTGGCCGGGCGGATGGCGCGGCGGGCGGCGGCCTGCCTGGTGGTGTCCGGTGGCCGCGTCGAGGTGCGGCCGCCGCGCGGGTGCGACGCGGCGATGGAGCGTGACGGCGTGCGCGCCAAGCCGCCGCGAGGGATAGGCGAGCGGGCCTGGTGGCTGCAGCAGGTGGTGGCGCGGGCGCCGCTGCGGATGTGGGCCGAGCCGCGGGTGATGCTCGGGCTGCGGATCTCCGACTGGGACGCCGAGGTCAAGGCGGGATGGGTGCGGGCGGCGGTGCTGCAGCGGGAGGCGGGGTGGGCGCGGGCGATGTTCGCGCACGATCCGATCGCGGATCTGCTGGGCGTGCTCCCGCCAGAGGAACAGCAGGAACTAGCCGCCGAGTTCGTGAAAAATCAGGACATGGATAGCCAGCTCATCATGGTCCTCGGCGGCGTCGAACGGCCGTGGGGGGCGGCGCTGGCGGCAGCCGTACTCGACAAGATCGCCATGATCGCCGCCACCCAGCCCTGGAATCTCGGCGAGCTCGCCAGGCTCGCCGGTGAACGCGTCGATCCGGCGCTGCATCCGCTGGCCGAGCGGAGCGGTGCGGCGGAGGTGGCCGAGGTACTGCGGTTCCGGGCCGAGATGGTCGGGGAATTGGGAAGGGAGTGCGCATGACGGTCCTGCGGGCCCACGCGGAGGACGAGTACGCCGAGGAACTGGCGCTGCTGGCCAAGGAGGACGACCGGCCCAGGCCGCCTGGCTGGGCGCTGTCGCCCTGGGCCGTGACCGCGTACGTGCTGGGGGACGGGGGCCGGATCTCCCCCAAGTACGTGGGCGCCCGCCGCATCGTCGAGGTCGCCGTCGCCACGCTGGCCACCGACCGGGCGCTGCTCCTGCTCGGCGTCCCCGGCACGGCCAAGACGTGGTTGTCGGAGCACCTCGCCGCGGCGATCAGCGGCGACTCCACGCTGCTGGTCCAGGGCACCGCGGGCACCCCGGAGGAGGCCGTCCGCTACGGCTGGAACTACGCCCGTCTGCTGGCGGAAGGTCCTTCGCGCGACGCGCTCACGCCGAGCCCGGTCATGCGCGCGATGGCCGAGGGCCGCATCGCCAGGGTGGAGGAGCTCACCCGGATGCCCTCCGACGTCCAGGACGCGCTGATCACCGCGCTGTCGGAGAAGACGCTGCCGATTCCCGAGCTCAACACGGAGGTCCAGGCCCAGCGCGGCTTCAACCTCATCGCCACCGCCAACGACCGCGACCGCGGCGTGAACGAGCTGTCCAGCGCGCTGCGGCGGCGCTTCAACACCGTCGTGCTGCCGGTCCCCGCCACGGCCGGGGAGGAGATGGAGATCGTCACCCGCCGCGTCGCCCAGCTCGGCCGCTCCCTGCAGCTGCCCGAGACCACGACCGGCCTGGAGGAGATCCGGCGGGTGGTCACCGTCTTCCGCGAGCTGCGCGACGGCGTCACCGAGGACGGCCGCACCAAGCTCAAGTCGCCCAGCGGCACCCTGTCCACGGCCGAGGCCATCTCGGTGCTGACCAGCGGCATCGCGCTGGCCGCCCACTTCGGCGACGGCGTGCTGCGCGCCGCCGACGTGGCCGCCGGGCTCGTGGGCGCCGTCGTGCGCGAACCGGCCGCCGACCGGGTGGTGTGGCGGGAGTACCTGGAGACCGTGGTGCGCGAACGCCCGGACTGGCATGACTTCTACCGGGCCTGCCGCGAGGTCTCATGATCGAGGTGTTCGGCGTCCGGCATCACGGCCCCGGGTCGGCGCAGGCCGTGCGGGAGGGCCTGGCGCGGTTGCGGCCCGACGCGATCCTCATCGAGGGCCCGCCCGAGGCCGACGCGCTGGTCCGGTTCGCCGCCGGGTGCGAGCCGCCGGTCGCGCTGCTCGCGCACGTTCCGGGCGACCCGTCGCGGTCGGCTTTCTGGCCGTTCGCGGTGTTCTCGCCGGAATGGCAGGCCATCCTGTACGGCACGCGCCACGGCGTCCCGATCCGCTTCTGCGACCTGCCCGCCGCCCACCTGCTGGCTCCGGAGGGCGGCGGCGAACCAGGCGTACGCGACCCGATCGGCGAGCTGGCCGCGGCCGCCGGGCACGACGACCCGGAACGCTGGTGGGAGGACGTGGTCGAGCACCGGCCCGGCGCCTCGCCGCAGTTCGAGGTGATCGGCGAGGCCATGGCGGCGCTTCGGGAGGGCTACACGCCGGACGCCTTCGAGGCCCGGCGCGAGGCGTACATGCGGCGTGTCCTGCGCGCGACCGTCAAAGCCGGACATGAGCGGATAGCGGTGGTCTGCGGCGCCTGGCACGTGCCCGCCCTGGCCGGACCGCCGCCTCCCGTGAAGGCCGACGACGCGCTGCTGCGCGGCCTGCCCAAGGTGAAGGCGGCGCTGGCATGGGTGCCGTGGACGTACGAGCGGCTCGCGATCCGCTCCGGCTACGGCGCGGGAGTGGGCTCGCCCGGCTGGTACCACCACCTGTTCACGGTGGCCGACCGACCGGTCGAGCGGTGGCTGGGCGCGGCCGGAGCGGTGCTGCGCGAGGAGGGCCTGGCCGTGTCGTCCGCGCACGTCATCGAGGCCGTACGGCTGGCGCGAAGCCTGGCCGCCCTCCGCGGCCGCCCTCTGCCGGGACTGAGCGAGGTCACCGAGGCGGCCAGGGCGGTGCTCTGCGAGGGCGACGAGCTGCGGGTCGCGCTGATCCAGCGCCGCATGGTCGTCGGCGACCGCCTGGGCCACGTGGGCGACGACGCCCCGCTCGTACCCCTGCAGCGCGACCTGCGCGAGCAGCAGCGCCACCTCCGCCTCCACCCCGTCGCCCGGGAGGAGCAGGCGGCCGCGCCCGTGCGCGAGCTGGAGCTGGATCTGCGCAGGACGCTGGACCTGGGCAGGAGCCACCTGCTGCACCGGCTGCGGCTGCTCGGCGTGCCCTGGGGGGTGCCGGGGGAGGCGCGGGGCAAGGGGACGTTCAGGGAGACCTGGCGGCTGGAGTGGCGGCCGGAGTTCGACCTGGCGCTGATCGAGTCCGCGGCGCTCGGCACCACGGTGGAGGCCGCGGCCACCCGCCGCGTGCTGGACCTGGCGCCCACCGGCCAGAATCTGGGCGAGCTCGCGGAGACGGTCGAGAAATGCCTGCTGGCCGAGCTGCCCGGCGCGCTGCCCGGCGTGCTCGCCGCCCTGTCGGAGCGGGCCGCGCTGGACGCCGACATCACGCACCTGATGACCGCGCTACCGGCGATCGTCCGCGCTCACCGCTACGGCGACGTCCGGGGGACACCGGCCGAGGGTCTTGCGGCGGTCGCCCGCTCCATGCTGGACCGCGTCCGGGCCGGCCTTCCCGTCGCGCTGCCCGGACTGTCCTGGCAGGCGGCGGGCGCGATGCTGGCCCAGATGGACGGTGTGCACGCCGCGGTCGACCTGCTCGGCGACCCGGCGGCCCGCGAGCGCTGGCTGGCCACGCTCCTCGGGATCTGCGACGCCTCCGGCGCGCACGGCCTGGTCGAGGGGCGGCTGACACGGATTCTCCTGGACGCCGGCGCGCTGGCCGACGCCGAACGGCGGCTGGCGCGGGCCACCTCGCGCGGCGGCGGGACCGCCCGCGCGGCGGCGTGGATCGAGGGGTTCCTGGCCGGGGGCGGGCTGCTGCTGGTGCACGACGCGCGGCTCCTGGACCTGGTCGACGCCTGGATGAGCGGGCTGTCCGCTGAACAATTCACGGAGGTGCTGCCGTTGCTGCGGCGGACGTTCGGCGGCTTCGCCGTACCGGAGCGCAGGGCGATCGGGGAGCGGGTGCGGTCGGGCGCGGGCGGTGGGCGGCCCGAGCGGGAGGTCGACGAACGGCGGGCGGCGGCGGCCGGGCGGACCGTGCTGACGATACTCGGGAGGGCCCGTGGATGAACGGCTGCGCAGATGGCGGCTGGTGCTCGGCGGCGGCGAGGCGGACGGCACCGGCGTGGGCCTGCACGGCGACGACGCCCGGATGGACGCGGCGCTCGGCTCGCTGTACGAGAGCGGGGAGCGGGGCGGCCTCGGGGCCTCGGCGCCCAGGGTGGCCCGCTGGCTGGGGGACGTGCGCACCTACTTCCCGCCCGGTGTCGTGCGGGTCATGCAGCAGGACGCGATCGACCGGCTCGACCTGACCCGGCTGCTGGTCGAGCCCGAGATGCTGGAGGCGGTCGAGCCGGACGTGCACCTGGCAGCCACGCTGCTGTCGCTGGCCAAGGTGATGCCGGACGAGGCGCGCGAATCGGCGCGGGCGCTGGTCAGGGCGGTGGTCGGCGACCTGGAGAAGCGGCTGACGGCCAGGACGCGGACGGCCGTGGCGGG
This sequence comes from Nonomuraea sp. NPDC050547, assembly GCF_044457345.1. NCBI lineage: Bacteria > Bacillati > Actinomycetota > Actinomycetes > Streptosporangiales > Streptosporangiaceae > Nonomuraea > Nonomuraea sp. NPDC050547. The sequence goes on along the minus strand of NZ_JBITGW010000005.1, from coordinate 347,350 downwards.
GGCGCTGGACCGGGTGGCGCGCACGCGGCGGCCGCGCCGTACCTCCGACGTCGACTGGAACCGGACGATTCTCGCCAACCTCGGCCACTACCTGCCCGACCGCAACACCGTGGTGCCCGAGCGGCTGGTCGGGCACGCCCGCAAGCGGCGCTCGCTCAGGCGCGACGTGGTGCTGTGCGTGGACCAGAGCGGCTCGATGGCGGAGTCGGTGGTGTACGCGGGGGTGTTCGGCGCGGTGCTGGCCTCGATCCCGGCGCTGCGCACCCGCATGGTGGTCTTCGACACCGCCGTGGCCGACCTCAGCGATCTGCTGCACGACCCGGTCGAGCTGCTGTTCGGCACCCAGCTGGGCGGCGGTACCGACATCAATCGGGCCCTGGCCTACTGCGAGGGGCTGCTCGAACGCCCGGCTGAGTCGGTCCTGGTGCTGCTCAGCGACCTGTTCGAGGGCGGGGTCAGGGACGAGATGCTGGGCCGGGTCGCCGCGATGACCGGTGCGGGCGTGCGGGTGATCGTGCTGCTGGCGCTGTCGGACGAGGGCGCGCCGCTGTTCGACCGCGACAACGCCGCCGCCCTGGCCGCGCTGGGCGTGCCCGCGTTCGCGTGCACGCCCGACGCCTTCCCCGAGCTGATGGCGGCGGCGATCGAGGGCCGTCAGCCGGCCGCCCCGTAGACGGGCTTGCGTTCGCGGGTACGGCTCCGCAGCACCAGGACCAGCACCCCGGCGACCAGCCCGCCCACCCCCGCCACCAGGTAGGCCGCGTTCAGCCCGCCCGCGAACGCCTCCCTGGCCGGCCCCGCGGGCAGCAGCCACGCCTGCCCGGAGGCGAGCAGATCCGTGGCCCCCGCCGGGTCGGCCAGCCGCCCGGCCATCCGCCCCTCCGCCGCCGCACGGAACACCGACCCGAGCACCGCCACGCCGAACGCCTGCCCGAGCTGCCGGAACGTGTTGAGCGCCCCGGCCGCCATCCCGCCGCGCTCCGGCGCCACCGCGCCCATCGCCGCCGAGGACATGGCCGGGCTGCAGACGCCGACGCCCAGCCCGGTCAGCGACAGTCCCGGCAGCAGCGCCGCCCAGCCGGAACCCGCGTCCAGGACGGCCTGGGCCAGCGCCCCGGCGCCGATGAGCAGCATGCCGCCGCCCACGAACAGCCTCGGGTCGGCCGTGTGCAGGTACGGCCCGGCGACGAGGGCGGCGACGAAGGCGATGCCGGACAGCGGCAGCAGCACGAGCCCGGCGCCGGCCGCGCCGAGGCCCAGCAGCGACTGCAGCCACAGAGAGGTGTAGGCGAGGTAGCCGAAGGCGGACACACCGAGCGCCATGGCCGCGATCATGATGCCGACGAAGCGCGGCGACCGGAACAGTGACAGGTCCAGCATGGCGTTCCCGCCTCTGGCCTGGAGGAAGACGAACACGGCCAGCGCCACCAGGCCCGCCGCGGCCCAGGCCAGGGCTGCGCCGTCGGCCCAGCCGTACTCACCGGCCCTGATGAGGGCGTAGGTGAGCGCGCCCGCGGCGAGCGTGAACGTGGCGGTGCCGGAGACGTCCACGCGGCCGGCGCGCGGATCGCGCGACTCGGCGAGCACCGCGAGCGTGAGCGCGATCGCCGCGATCGCCAGCGGCACGTTGACCAGGAAGACCGCCCGCCAGCTGCCGTGCTCGGTGACGGCGCCGCCGAGCAGCACCCCGGCTCCTGCCGCGGCGCCGTTGACCGCGCCCCAGACGCCGAACGCGACGCCCCGGTCGCGGCCCTTGTAGGTGGAGTTGAGCAGGGCCATCGTGGTGGCGAACATGATCGCCGCCCCGACGCCCTGCGCCACCGAGGCCGCCACCAGCAGGCCGATCGACGGCGCCAGCCCGCAGGCCAGGCAGGCCAGGGCGAACAGCGCCAGCCCCGCCACGTACATCCTTCTCCGGCCCACCAGGTCGGCGAGCGAGCCCGCGCCCAGCAGGAGGGCCGCGAGCGCCAGCGCGTACCCGTCGAGCACCCACTGCAGCGACGAGAACGTCGCGCCGAGATCGCCCGCCATGCCCGGCAGCGCGACCGCGACCGCGCCCGCCTGCATCAACAGCATGAACGCACCCATGCAGACCGCCACCAGCGGCCACCACTTGCTTGTCATGCCACCGACCATCACCCCGGGCTGGTGCTTTATCGTGCTAGATAGCGAGATATCGCGGCTTTTCGACATGAGATGGGCTGAGGGCGTGGAATCCGACATCATCGACCGGCGGCTGATCCACGCGCTCCAGATCGACGGGCGCGCGCCGTTCAGCAAGATCGCCGACGTGCTGGGGGTCTCCGACCAGACCGTCGCGCGGCGCTACCGCAGGCTGACCTCGGGCGGACGGCTGCGGGTGGTCGGCCAGACCGTCCCCAGGCTGGTGGGGGAGGTGCGCTGGTACGTGCGCGTCCGCTGCCGCCCCGACGTCGCCCTGGCCGTCGCCGAGGCGCTGGCCCGCCGGCCCGACACCTCGTTCATCATGGTCACCTCCGGCGGCACCGAGATCAACTTCGTCGTCCAGTCCCGCACCGACCGCGACCGCGACGCCCTGCTGCTGCAGAAGCTGCCGCGCACACCGCGCGTGGACTCGGTCAGCGCGCACTGCCTCCTCCACGTCTACTACGGCGGCGCCCACGAGCACCCGCGCTTCCTGGCGGCCCTGACGGAGGAGCAGGCCGCCGCCCTGCGCGGCCCGGAGCCCACCGGCACCCCCGTCGAACTCTCCCCGCAGGACGACCTCCTGCTCGGCGAGCTCACCAGGGACGGCCGCGCCACCCTGGCGGAGCTCGCGGCGGCGACCGGCTGGTCGGAGACGAGCGCGGGACGCCGCCTCGACGCCCTGCTCGCCGGCGGCGCCCTCTACCTCGACCTGGACGTCGACTCCCACGTGCTGGGCAGGGGTACCCAGGCCCGCCTCTGGATGTCCGTCCCGCCCGCCGAGCAGGACGCCGTCGGCGACGCGCTGGCGGCCCACGAGGAGGTCGCGTTCGTCGCGGCGACCACCGGCCCCAGCAACCTGGTCGCCGCGGTGGCCTGCCGGGACGTGTTCGGCCTGCACGAGTACATCACCGGGCCGCTGGGACGGCTGCGCGCGATCCAGCACCTGGAGACCGCACCGGTCATCAGAAGCGTCAAGGGCGCCGCAATGATCATGCCCTAGGCCGGATTGCCTAGGTCCTGCGCCCGATGTGCCTGACCTGGGATGATCGTAAGTTGCCTGGCATGACAACCGTTGCTGAAGCCCCACCTGCCCCGGCAAGCGTGATCTCGCGGAAGTACCGCTCACTGAGCTTCGGGCTGGTCGCGCTCGTCACCCTCGTCGCGTTCGAGGCGATGGCCGTGGCCACCGCGATGCCCGTGGTCGCCCGCGAACTCGGCGGCATGGACCTGTACAACCTGGCCTTCAGCGCGACCCTCGCCGCCAGCGTCATCGCCACCGTCCTCGGGGGCCGGTGGTCGGACGTGCGCGGCCCCCTCCAGCCCATGGGCACCGGCGTCGTCACGTTCGTCGCCGGTCTGCTGCTGGCCGGATTCGCCCCCACGATGGAGATCTTCATCGCCGGGCGCTTCGTCCAGGGCCTGGGCGCCGGATTGATCCAGGTGTCGCTGTACGTGGTGGTCGCCCGGGTCTACCCGGGTTCCATGCACCCCAAGGTCTTCGCCCTGTTCTCCGCCGCCTGGGTGGTCCCCTCGATGGTGGGCCCGGCCATCGCCGGACTCGTCGTCGAGCAGGTCGACTGGCGCTGGGTCTTCCTCGGCGTCGCCGTGATCGTCGTGCCCGCCGCCCTGCTCCTGTGGCGCGGCACCGCCGGCTCCGACGTCCGCTCCGGCTCCGCGGAACCCGCCCCCGGCCTCGGCCGCAAGCTCGTCTGGGCCGCGCTGACCGCCGTCGCCGCCGCGCTCATCCAGTACGGCAGCGCCCTCGGCCTGGCCGGTCTGCCCCTGCTCGTCGCCGGTGTCGTCGTCCTGGCCGTGGCCCTGCCCAGGCTCCTGCTCAAGGGTTCCCTGCGCGCCGCCCCCGGCCTGCCGACCGCCCCGGTCCTGCGCGGCCTGGCCTTCGGCTCCCTGACCGCCTCCCAGGTGCTCATCCCGCTCATGCTCATGAACGAGCGCGGCCTGTCCCCGATCGGCGCCGGCGTCGTGCTGACCGTCGGCGCGCTCGGCTGGTCCACCGGCTCCTGGTTCAAGGGCCGCGGCACCATCAGCAACATGGCCGCCCTGCGCGGCGGCGCCCTCATGATCGCCCTTGGCATCGCGCTGGTCAGCCTCGTGCTCGTGGACGCCGTCCCGCTCGCCGTCGCCTACCTCGCCATGGCCATCTCCGGGCTCGGCATCGGCGCCCTCCACCCGACCGTCTCCGTGCTGGTGCTGGAGATGTCCAAGCAGGGCGAGGAAGGCCACAACTCCGCGGCCGTCGGCGTCGGCGAGTCCGTCTTCACCGTCGTCGCGGTCGCCGTCACCGGCGCCCTGTTCACCGCCACCCACGAGACCTACATCGCCGGTTTCGCCTTCACCTTCGGCCTCGCCATCCTCGGCGCCATCCTGGCCCCCCGTTTTGCCCAGTCCGCGAAGACGGGCACACTGGAGGGGACCGCGTCATAAAAGGGGGGTACATGCCGCGAGTGCGGGAGCTTGAGGTCTTCAGGCTCGTCCTGCCGTTCGGCGGACGCCAGGAGACCCTGCTCGTCAGGCTCACCGACCACGGTGGCATGACCGGCTGGGGCGAGGCGATCGCCCCCGAGGCCAAGACCTGGACCAACCTGGAGGAAACCCTCGGCGCTCGGCTCATCGGCGTCGACTGGGAACACCCCGACAGCGCGCCCAGCGGCGACCCGGCCGTGGACATGGCCTGCTGGGACCTCTGGACCAGGATGCGCGGCGTACCGCTGGCGCACGCGCTGGGCGGCAGCCGTACCTCATTGATGGCGACCGTACGGCTGACGCCGGACCCGTCCCTGGAAAGCCTGGTCTCCCGCGTGAACCAGCAGGTGTGCGCCGGGTACGGACACGTGACGCTGGACATCAGGCCGGGCTGGGACGTCGAGCCGGTACGGGCGGTGCGAGCGGCGTACCCGGCGCTGACGCTCGCCGTCGACGGGGCCGGGTGCTACACCACCCCCGAGCAGCTCATCGCCCTCGACTCCTACGGCCTGGAAGTGATCGAGCGCCCCTTCGCCGTCTCGGACCCCTACCTTCACGCGACCCTTCAGGACCAGGTGTCGGCGGCGGTGGCGGTGGAGGCGAGCACGGCGGCCGAACTGGACGACTACCTGACACTGCGGGCGGGACGAGTGCTGTTGCTGCGGCCCGCGGCGTTCCCGTCGCTGAGCGAGACCCGCAGAGCCCATGACCGGGCGGCCGCGGCGGGCTGGGACATCCAGTGCACCGGCGGCCAGGGGGCGGGCTTGGCAAGGGCGGCGACGGTCGCGGTCGCGAGCCTGCCGGGGTGCACACTGGCGTGCGACGTGACCCAGCCGCCACGCAACAACCAGATCGTGGACCCGATCGTGGGCGCGAACGCGGGCGTGATCGCCGTCCCGTTCACCCAGCCCGGCCTGGGCCACACGATCGACGAACCCCGCGTACACCGCCTGGCCAAGGACCGGTTCCGCGCCTGAAAGGCAAGGCGTTCCGCTTCGCTCCACACGTGTTCCGGTCGAGTTTCCCGTCGAGCCGAAGCTCGGCCCCTGGAGGCCCTCGCTCCGCTCGGACGTCTTGCCGGTGGCCCCACCCGTTGACCAGAGCGGTGGCCCCCCTTCCGCTCATCCAACAGGCGGGTGGGACGGCCGGTTGGGTCGCCCTGGCCGCCTGGGGTGACCCACGAGCGCGCGTCGTGGCGGGCAACTCTAGAGGCCGGATCTCACTGCCCTGCGCCGTGCTCGGAAGTTCATCCAGGCCAGAATCGCGACTGTGGTGATGAGGAGCACGGCAACACTCCCTGAGAACAGCCGACGAGTCGGGCACCCGGCGTCAGTCGGTTGATAGCCGTCTCCGCATGGCCCGCCACGTCAGATCAGTGGACGAGACGCCGCCAGTCAAGGTCGCCGAGTTCATGCGCCTGCCCGCGCCGGGGGACCGGGGGGATCCTTCTCGGTGGCGACGGCGGAGGCGGAGAGGAGGGTCGTGGCGGCCAGGCTGCCCCAGAGGGCGGCCGGACCGTGGGGTGCGAGAGCGGTGATGACCGCCGGGGAGACGGCGAGGCCGAAGCCCGTGGAGAGCTGGAAGCGGGCGAGGGCGCGTCCCAGGACTTGGGCCGGGGCGAGGGCGGTGACGAGCGCGGTGGCGCTCCCGGCGTAGATGATCTCGCCGACGGTGCAGACCACGGACACCATGACGACGGCCGGGGCGCCCCAGCCGGGCCCCAGGGAGGTGGCCGCGAGGAAGCCGAGGTAGGACGCGGCGATCACCACGCCGGAGAGAGTCAGCACGGCCCGCCGGGCGAAGCGGGACAGCAGAACGGTGACCGGAACCTGCAGGGTGATCACCAGCACCGTGTTGGCCACGAAGATGGCCGCCGGCCACACCGGGGGGACGTGCATCTGTGTCACCAGGACCAGAGGGAGCGCGATTTCGGGGACGTTGAGGCAGAAGACGTAGATCACGTTGGCGGACAGCAGGGCGCGCATCGGGGGCGCGGGCTCGCCGGCCGGGGTGGCGGCCGTATGAGCGCGCACGCGGACCGACCACGCCAAGGCCGCCGCGGCGAGGTAGGCGAGCCCGGTGACGGCCGCCATCGCCTGCAACGCGGTGGTACCGCCCGCCAGGCACGCGGTGGCGAGGAGCGCGCCGGCGCCCAGGCCGGCGTTGCGCAGGGCGCGGCCTCCCGCGAGGGCGGCGTCGCGCTCGCGGCCGTGGGCGATCGTGGCCACGAGGGCGGCGTGGGCGGCCGGCCCGGCCTGGTTGCCGATGCCGAGGAAGAGCGCCGCCGCCGCGAACAGCCAGACGTTCCCCGCCGGGGTGACCGGCAGCAGGGCCACACCCAGCAACCGCACCAGCATCGACGCCGCCACGACCGTGCTGCGTGCGCCCCGGTCCAGCCATCGGCCGACCGCGGGCACGCACACCAGGCCCGCGACGGCGCCGGCCGTCATGGCGATGCCGGTGGCCGGCGCGGACAGCCCCAGGACCGTCACCCCGTACAACAGCAGATAGGGCCGCAGCAGGCCGGTGCCGAGCGCGTCCACGACCAGGGCGACGGCGTAGCGGGGGCCTCCTGAGGCACGGACGAGGGCACCGGGCCGGATCTTGGTGGTTGCCATGGCGTCAACGATGCGTACGGCCGCCGGGCCGGCGGCGCCGGTTGACGGACCCCGTCAACCGGCACCGTCGCCGGCCGTCCGACCGGCGATGATGAGGGGATGACGTTGAGGATCGACATCGGCGGTCTGCCGTCCGGGCGGCTGCGGTTCGCCGCCTCCCCGCTGGCCGAGCTGACCGCGATGCTGCACGTGCTGGCGGAACCCGGGCACCACCCGCAGCTCTCGGGCTGGGCCGGGGACGTCTGGGCCGGGCTGCGGCCGGAGCTCGCCGAACGGTTGCGGGAGGCGGAGTTCCTCTGGCGTTCCTCACGGGCCGACTTCCTGGTGCCCGCTCGTCCGAGGCCGACCCTCGCCGAGGAACTGGACGACGTGGACCGGATCGACGACGAAACCTATGTGACCGCCGCGCTCGTCACCACGTGCGGCAGCAACCGGGTCCACTTCGCCGCGCCGTCGCCGCTCGCCGACGCGACGGCGCGCGAGCGGGCCCTGGACCTGGCCCAGGCGCGCGGCGCGCTTCAGGAGGCCTTCGCGGAACGGCTGCTCGCCGACCCGGCCGCCGTGCGGGCACGGGTGCGACACACCCTCGAACAGTGCGCCGAAGCCTTCTTCGACACCGCCTGGACGGGCGTCGCCGCGCGACTCGCCGCCGACCTGCGCCTGAAGAACGACCTGCTGAAGCGCCAGGGCATCGGGGCGGCACTCGCGTCCGTCTCCGGCGCCGTCACCCTGTCGCCGGACGGCGACAGCATCATCGTGGACAAGCTGCAGGACAAGGCGACCGCCGCCCACGAGGCCGGGGTCACCTTCCTCCCCAGCGTCTACGGCCGCCCGCACCTGGTGATGGTTCACGCGCCCGGGTGGCAGCCGGTGGTCCAGTACCCCGTGGCCGAGGCAAGCCCGTCGAAGCCGGTGTCGCTGGAATCCGTCACGCTCCGCCTGGAGGCACTCGCCCATCCGGTACGGCTGCGCCTGCTCCGCACCCTCGCCCGCGGCCCGCACACCACCGGTGAGCTGGCCCACGCCTGGGACCTTTCCCCGCCGGAGGTGTCCCGCCACCTCGGCGTCCTGCGCCGCGCGGGCCTGCTCACGGCCCGGCGGCACGGACGATACGTCCGCTACACCGTCAACCTCCCCGATCTGACAGCCCTGGGCGCCGACCTGCTGACGGCCGTACTGCGCTGAGCAGCTCCGACATGGGCGCCCTCCCCTGAAAGGCAAGGCGTTCCGCTTCGTTCCACACGTGTTTCCGTCAAGCTGAAGCTCGACCCCTGGAGGCCCTCGCTCCGCTCGGACGTCTTGCCGGTGGCCCCACCCGTTGACCAGAGCGGTGGCCGCCCCCTTCCGCCACCCAGGGGGCGGGTGGCTGGTTGGGTCGTGTTCGCCGTCTGGGAGTGCGGCTGGGGGCGGGCACATCCACAGACTCGGGGCACAATGGTGGAGTGATCACCTTCACGTGGATTCTGCTCGTCCTGGCCTCGCTGAACGCCGCGCTGGGCATCCACAGCGTGATCATCGACCGGGCGCCGTCCTGGGCCTTCTGGCTGAACAGGCGGCGCCATAGCCGTCTCGGTGGCTGGGCCAATCTCCTGGTGGCCGCGTTCGTGGCCCTGTTGGTGATCGTTCAGAACGCCGAAATGCCGCACGAGGTTGAGATCTCGTTGATCGCGATACAGTTCATGGCCGTCCTGGGCGCGACCGCTCTGTGGGTGGTCGAGGCGGGCCGTCAGCGGACGTAGCCGGTCAAGAGCCGGGCGGGTAGGGCGGGCCGAGGCTCCATACCCGCACCCTGCCGTCGTCCCCCGCCGACACCGCCACCCGCCGATCGTTCAGCACCCCGATCGTCACCGCCTCGATCAGCCCCCGGTGGCCGAGGAACGGACCGCCGATCGGCGCCCCGGTGGCCAGGTCCCACACCCGTACGGTCTCGTCCCTGTATCCGCCGGACACCACGACCGCGCGGCCGTCCTCCAGTTCGCCCGCCGCCAGCCCCAGGGCCCAGCTCCGGTGGCCGGTGAACGGCCTGCCGATCGGGGCCCCGGTGGTCAGGTCCCAGACGCGTACCGCGTGGTCGCCGTCGCCGCCGCCCGAGATCGCCACCTGGCGCTCGCCGAGCCGGCCCACCGTCATCGACTCCACGGGCCCGCCGTGGCCTTGCGCGCGTTCGGCCACCTTCGCGCCGGTGGCCAGGTCGGAGATGAGGATTCTGCCGTCGTAGCCGCCGGAGGCCACGACGGGGCGGCCGGCGGACTCTCCTGCCGCGACGGCCAGCACCCAGGTCGGATGGCCTTCGATGGGTCCGCCGATGGGTGCGCCGCTGGTCAGGTCCCATCGGCGTACCGTGTGATCCTGACCGCCTGAGACGGCCACGGGACGGCCGTCCAGCAGGCCGACGCCCACTGACTCGACCGAGCCCCGGTGGCCCGTGAACGGTTCGTGGATCGGCGCGCCGGTTGCCAGGTCCCACAGGCGTACCGTGCCGTCGAGGCCACCGGAGACCACGACGGGGGTGTCGCGCACCAGGCCCGTCGCCACCGACCAGACCGGTCCCTGATGGCCCTGCGGCGCCGCGCCCACGGGAGCGCCGGTGGCCAGGTCCGCCACGGCGATGGTGCCGTCGTAGCCGCCGCTGACCACGACCGGGCGGCCGTTCACCTGGCTCAGCGCGAGCGACAGGATCCACTTCTGGCGGCCCGTGACCGGCTGGCGGACCAGGCCTCCGAAAGGCACGCCGGGGGTGGTGGAGAACAGGCCGTAGACCGCGGGCACCGCGGCGACCAGGACGCCCGCGGCCAGCACCCGCATCATGCGGCGGCGGCCCACGGCCACGCGCGGGGTCGTCAACGGGCGTTCATGGGTCAGGGCGGTCAGGAGGTCGGCGACCGCGGGCCGGGAGGCGGGATCCTTGGACAGGCAGGCGGCCAGCAGCGGGCGCAGATGGCGCGGCACGCCGGTCAGGTCGGGCTCGCGGGTCATGATCGCGTTGAGGATCGCACCGGGGGTCGAGCCGGGGAAGGCCCGGTGCCCGGAGGCGGCGTACACCATGGTCGCGGCCCAGGCGAACACGTCCGAGGCCACACTGGCGACGGCGCCGCCGAGTAACTCGGGGGACATGTAGGCCGGCGTGCCCACCAGGCCGGAGGTGGTGGCGGAGTGTTCGAGGGCGTGGGCGATGCCGAAGTCGATGACCACCGGCCCCTCCTGGCCCATGATCACGTTGCCCGGTTTGAAGTCCCGGTGCACGACGCCGGCCCGGTGGATCGCCTGCAGCGCCATCAGGGTGGTGATCGCCAGCCGGTCCAGGCCGCCGCCGGCGCGCGGCCCCTCCCGGGTCACGAGCCGTTCCAGGGACGGGCCCTGGACGTACTCACTGACCAGGTACGGTCGCCCGCCCGCGATGCCCGCGTCCAGGACGCGCGCGGTGCAGAAGGCGGCCACGCGGCGGGCGATCTCGGTCTCGCGCAGGAAACGCGCCTGGGCCAGGTCGTCGCCGGCCATGCGGGCGTGCAGCGTCTTGACGGCCACCGGGCGCCCCAGCGGGGTCCGGCTCAGGTAGACCACCCCCTGGCCGCCGCTGCCCAGTACGCCGGTCAGCGGGTAGTCCGCGATCCGGAGCGGATCGCCTTCGGCCAGCGGGTGCGGTTCGGACGTGAAGTTTCCCTCTCCCGGCCCCACAGGCGAACGGTACAAGCCGCCGGGAGAGAGGGGAAGGCCGCGGGATCGGCATCCGTCAGGCGGCGTCGAGGGCTTCGGTGATCTTGCGGGCCATCTCGGTCATGGTGGGGCCGGGCTCGCCCTGGTGGCTCCGGGAGGCGGCTTCGACGGCGACGATGACGGTGCGGCGGAAGTTGCCGGCCTCGGCCGGGTCCTGCCGCTTGAGCAGGTTCACGGCCGCGGTCAGGGCCGGGAGCACCTGGTCGGCGAGTTCGGCGACGGTCTTGCCGTACTTCACGCCCTTGGGCGCCTTGGTGATCACGTGCCCGACCTGGCCGGTCGCCGCGGTCAGGGCGATGGAGCCGTGGGTGGCGGCCTTGTGGGCCGAGCCGGCCGCGCCCGCTGCGGACATCAGGGAGACGGCGCCCCAGGCGGCGAGGCGGAGGGTGAGCGCGTCCTGGTCGTTGAGGGTGATGGACATGGTGGGTGCTCCTTCGGGTCTGTCGCCGGGTCTCGCTGACCCGTTCATGTGCCCAACCTTCGCCGACCGTCCTGACCCCGGGCCGTCGCCGTCCTGATACGGCGGCTGACACGGCACCGCCGCCGGTGGTTTCCTGTCAGGGGCTGACGGCATGATGTGCTCATGAGTGAGACGTTGACCTTGCCCCGGGCGGTGGACGCCGCCGCTCTGCTGTCCCTGTCCGGCGAGCACCACGCCCGCGCCGTCCGCGCGCTGGGCGTCCGTGAGTCCGGCGGCCACCTGGTGAAGGTGTACGCGCTGGAGAAGCCGGGCCGGAGCGCCATCGACATCGAGACCGGCCTGGACATCGCTGGCGGGCACCTCGCGCCGGGCGCCCTGCGCGGTTCCCTGGGGTTGTCGGTGCTGATCCTGCACGCCGGAGGCGACGGCGACTACGTCATCGTCCATACCTGGATCGAGGGCCACATGTCAGACCTCGCGATCTTCGTCGGCCCCGCTGACGACCCCGGCGGGCTGCGGCCGGGACGGGCGGGGCTGGCGCCGTGCGTGTGGGAGGCCGCGATCCTGGCGCACGAGCGGGAGGCGTTCGTGCGCCACGTGCTCGACGGTGACGGGCCGATCGGGCGACGGGTGTCCGCGTGGGGCGCCGACGTGATCTCCGGGGAGGTCCGTTGAATCCTCGTGTACGGCCGGCCGTACCCGCCGACCTGCCCCGCGTCGTCGAGCTGGTCACCGAGCACACCGCCTACGAGAAGGCCCCGCCACCCCCGCCCGACCTGCCCGAGCGGCTGTCGGCCCTGCTGTTCGGCGCCGCGGCCCCCCGGCTGCGCTGCCTGGTGGCCGAGACGTCTTCCGGCGAGGTCGTCGGCTACGCCACCTGCGCGGCCGAGGTGTCCACGTGGGGCGGGACGGAGTTCCTGCACATGGACTGCCTGTTCCTGAACGAGGCCAGCCGGGGCCACGGCCTCGGGCGGCTGCTCATGGCGGCGGTGGTCGAGCAGGCGCGGGAGCTGGGCCTGCCGTACGTGCAATGGCAGACGCCGATCTGGAACGAGGGCGCCATCCGCTTCTACGACCGCCTGGGCGCCAGGTCGCTGGAAAAGCGCCGCTACACCCTGGAGGTCTGAGCCGTGTCGAACTGGCGATTACTCCAGATCGTGCTCCGGACGCAACCCTCCGCGCTGATCCCCTACTGGCTGTTCAGCATCCCCTGGCTGTCGTGGACGGTCGTCGCCGTGGGCGCGGGCGGGTGCTGGTTCTTCCTGTGGCTGGGCGGAGCCGAGGTCTGGCCGTGGACGCTGCTCTTCGCGGTGACCATGGGGCTCTGCGCGTGCGTCGCCGGTGTCAGGAGCTACTCCTGGAAGAACCCGCGGCTGTCGCTGCGCAAACAGCCGCGGCTGGCCGCCGTGGTGAAGGACGCGGCCCGGACGGCCGGGTTCCGCCGCATGCCCCAGATCCGGATCAGCGCCTTCGTGTGGACCGGCGTCGCCAGGAACTGGCACGGCAAGCCCCGGTTGCGGATCGGGCTGCCGCTGCTCCTGCAGTTGCCCGAGGACGAGCTACGCGCCCTGCTGATCATCGAGCTGACCCGGCTCAAGAACGGCACGTTCCGCAAGCACCTGCTCCTGGATCTGTACGGGGACGAACTCCTGAAGCCGACCCCATGGCAGGCGGAGATCGTCGCGGCCGTCAGGGAGATTCGCCGGGCCGACTGGCTGGCCGGGGCCGAGCTGGCCGGGCAGGAGCCGGTCGCCGCGGTGCTGCGGCGGTTTCTGGTGAGCATCTGGGCCTTCGACTGGCTGATGGCCCACGCCCCGGGGACGCCCGCCGACGCCTATGAGGCTTTCATGTGGAAGTTGCGGCACGACCGGCTGGCCGAGCGGATCGGGCCCAACGTCTGGGGCTGGATGCGGGCCCACCCGGCGTTCGCCGAGGGCCGCGCCATGGACGACCTTGGCTGGAGCGACGGGCCCGCGCCAGAACCGGCCGACGACCCCGTCGTGACCGAGGTGCCGCGGCGGTTCGTCGACCGCCTCCTCTTCGGGGTCAGTCCCGGGACCGGCGCGACCCCGCAGCTCGCCGGCCTCGACCTGGACCAATGGCTCGCCAACGGAAACGAGCTTCGCCTGATGGTGATCGAGGCGGCCGGCACATTCCTCGGCAGGGACGCCGACGACGACGATGTGATCGCGCTGGTCCGCTCGGGCCAGGCGGCGGCCCTGCAGTGGTGGCACACCAGGTGGCCGTGCCCTCACCCCGATCGCGACGTCTGCACCCTGCTCCCGCTCCTTCAGGTGAAAGCCTGGAAACAGGGATATGTCGCGAAACATCCCTACCGGCGGCGGGAGCTGGTCGGGCCGGACGGCCATCTGATAGACCTCGTGGAGCTCGCACGACACGGAGGACACATGCGCGACCCCGACGAGGACGCCCGGCGGCTGGCCGCCGCATCCCTGGCAGGCGGCGACGCCACCGGCTGGTTCGAGAAGCTCTACGCCGAGGCCGCCTCCGGCGAGGCCATCGTGCCCTGGGACTCCGGCACTCCGCACCCGCTGCTCGTCGAGTGGTCGCGGGGGGCGCCTGGGGAGGGACGGCGGGCCATGGTGGTCGGGTGCGGGCTCGGGGACGACGCCGAGTACGTCGCCGGGCTCGGCTACGCGACGACCGCCTTCGACGTCTCCGAATCGGCCGTCAAGGGCGCCAGGACCCGCTTCCCCGAGTCGGCCGTCGACTACTCCGCCGCCGACCTGCTGGACCTGCCGGGGGAGTGGCGCGGGGCGTTCGACCTGGTCGTGGAGATCATGACGGTGCAGGCGCTGCCCGAGGACCTGCACGCGCGGGCCACCGCCGCCGTGCGGGAACTGGTGGCGCCGGGCGGCACGCTGCTGGTCATCGCTACGGCCAGGGACGAGGGCGGGCCCGTGTACGCGCCGCCGTGGCCGCTGACCCCGTCAGAGGTCGCGGCCTTCGGCGAGGGCGGGTTCACCGCCGCGATCGAGGAGATCGGAGACGGGGAACGCCGCCGCTGGCGCGCCGCCTTCCACCGCGGCTGAGCCGTACCGGAGAAAAGGGGGTCACAGGACGCCGCAGCCGTCGCCGAGGCTCTTCGTGGGGTCGAGTGAGGTGGTCTTGCGGGGTTTCGGGGTGCTGGAGCCGGACGGCGTGGCGCTCGCGGCGGCGGCCGGGCGGCGCTCGGCCGAGTCGCGGATGGCCTTGGTGGAGATCTGGCGGATCTTGTCCCAGTCGGGATAGCCGGTGCTGATCAGCGGCGGGACGAACTGGATGCTGGACACCTTCGCGTTCTTGACCTTCAGGGCCAGCGGCACCAGGTGGGCGAGCATGTTGCGGGGGATGTCGGTCCTGATGAGTTCCTTGGTGGCCAGCGCGATCTTGTTGAACCGGGTCAGGACCGTCGCCGGGTCGGCCTGGTCGAGCAGGGCGGCGATGACGCAGCGCTGGCGGCGCATCCGGGTGTAGTCGTCGGAGTAGGTGCGCGAGCGGGCGTACCACATGGCGTCGCCGCCGTTGAGCTTGCGCGTGCCGGCCTTGACCAGGCCCTCGTTGTACTTGCCGAAGACGATGTCCTTCTCCACGCTGATCGTCACGCCGCCGATGGCGTCGATCAGCTTGGCGAAGCCCCACATGTTGACCAGGGCGTACCAGTCGACCTTGACCCCGAGGGTGTGGCCGATCGTCTCCATGAGGACCTTGGCGCCCTGGTGGGTGCGGCCGCCGAAGATCTCCGGGTGCGCGTCGGCGTACTCCCAGACGCTGTTGAGCAGGTCGCTGCGGCCGCCGCCGGGGTCGGCGGGGAGGCGGAAGCCGTTCGGGAAACGCTCGGCCATCGGCGTGCCGGGACGGAACCGCACGTTCTCCAGGTTGCGCGGCAGGCTCATCAGCACGGTGTTGCCGGAGGCGACGTCGATGCTGGCCAGGTTCATGCTGTCGGTGCGCACGCCGGTCCTGTGGGTGTCGGCGTCGCCGCCGAGCAGCAGGATGTTGACGCGTTCGCGGCCCGCCCACGGGTCGACCGGGCGGCCCTGCTGCTGCGGCCGGTCCGCCAGGGGCTCGTCGGGGGCGAAGATGTTGCCGATCGTGCTGTGGATGGTCCAGACGGTCTGGGCGGCGTAGGCGAAGGGCGTGATGACCGCCACCGCGAGCAGCCCGGCGAGCGTCCCGGTGAGGATCTGCGCGTTCTGCGGCAGCCGCCCGGGGCTGAGCACGATGAACGTGTGCACGACCAGCGCGAACCAGGCCAGCCCGAGCACGAGCGAGCCGATCGCGATCGTCCGCAGCCAGTTGACGGCCGTTCCGAACAGGTCGCCGTCGGCGGTCAGCGCGACGAAGAGCAGAGCGAGGAGCCCGGCCGCGTAACAGCCGAGCAACGCCAGTCCGGTTCTACGCCAGCCGGCCCGCAGATGGCCCGCCCCTGGCACGAGCGCCGACAACAAGGTCCATCCCAGGACCGCGCCGGTGCTCACCGGTACCTTGCTCCGTGACACACCCATCCCCGCTTCCCCGCGCAGTCCACCGTAGGCCGCTTTGGGGCGGCAGCATACGGATGGAATGCGAAATATGACGTTAGTGGAGAGTGAACATCAGTAACCGAATAAGATTCGGTCCATGGCATTCTCCGAGATCGACTACACCGTGACGGACGGTGTCGCCACCGTCACATTGAAGCGTCCCGAGCGCCTGAACGCCTTCACCTTTACGATGCGCGGTGAGTTGATCGACGCTTTCGACAGGAGCGACGCCGACGACGAGGTTCGCGCGGTCGTCGTCACCGGCGCGGGCCGGGCGTTCTGCGCCGGCGCCGACCTGTCCGGCGGGGGCAAGACCTTCGGCCACGGCAAAGGGGAGCTGATCGACGGCTACCCGCGCGACGGCGGCGGCACGGTCGCGCTGCGCATCGCCGCGAGCCTCAAACCGGTCATCGCCGCCGTCAACGGCCCCGCCGTCGGCGTGGGCGCCACGATGACCCTCCCCATGGACGTGCGGCTGGCCGCCGACACCGCCCGCTTCGGCTTCGTCTTCGCCCGCCGGGGCATCGTCACCGAGGCCGCGTCGAGCTGGTTCCTGCCGAGAATCGTCGGCATCGCCCAGGCCATGGAATGGTCGGCCACCGGCCGGATCTTCGACGCCGCCGAGGCGCTCGGCGGACGGCTCGTCTCCCGCCTCTACCCGGCCGGCGACCTCCTGCCCGCCGCCCACGCCCTTGCCCGCGAGATCGCCGACAACACCTCGGCCGTCTCCGTCGCCGCCATCCGCAGGCTCATGTGGTCCGGCCTGTCGGCGGAAAGCCCCTGGCAGGCGCACGCCGCCGACTCCCGCCTCATGGCCGAGCTGGGCGGCGCCCCCGACGCGGTCGAAGGCGTCAACGCGTTCCTGGAGAAGCGCCCCGCCGCCTTCCCGATGAAGGTGAGCACAGACCTGCCCGAGGGGCTGCCGGAATGGCCGTATCGTGATGAACATGTATGAGAGCACTGTCCTCCCGCTCCCGCCCGACGCCGAGGGCGAGGTCATCGCGACCCTTCTGACCAGGAGGGCGCAGGCCCCCACCGGCCGGGCCGTTCTCTACATCCACGGCTTCACCGACTACTTCTTCCAGGACCACCTCGCCGACCACTACCTGGCCCAGGGCGTCGACTTCTACGCCCTCGACCTGCGCAAGTACGGCCGGTCCCTGCTCCCGCACCAGACCCGCGGCCTGATCAGGAGCGTGACCGACTACTTCCCGGAGATCGACGAGTCGGTCCGCATCATCCGGCGCGACCACGACTCGCTCACGCTCAACGCCCACTCGACGGGCGGCCTGGTCGCCGCCCTGTGGGCCGACCGGGTACGCGGCCGCGGCCTCACCCAGGGGCTGGTGCTCAACAGCCCGTTCCTCGACCTCAACGTGCCGGCCCCCGTCCGCCTGGCCGCCGACCTCCTCAAGACCCCGCTGTCCTACTCCGACCGGGCGCTGCCTCTCGGCGCCAGCACCGCGTACGGCCAGAGCCTGCACCGCTCGTCCGGCGGCGAATGGGACTACGACCTGGAGCTCAAGCCGCTCGGCGGCTTCTCCGTGCACGCCTCCTGGCTGGCCGCCATCCGCCGCGCCCAGCGCCGCCTGCACAAGGGACTCGACGTCGACGTCCCGGTGCTGGTCCTGGCCGCGAGCAACGGGCTGCGCGTACGCGACTTCGTCCCCGAGGCCCGCTCCGCCGACATCGTCCTGGACCCGCGGCAGATCGCCCGCTGGGCCACCGCGATCGGCCCCCACGTCACCTGCGTACGCATCACCGACGGCATGCACGACTTGGTGCTGTCGGCCGAACCCGCCCGCAAGCAGGTCTTCGCCGAGATCGACCGCTGGAGCGCCGCCTTCATCAACTGATCGGGACGGCTACCAGGGGAAGGAGAACAGGCCGTAGTAGGCGGCCGCCACGAGCAGCAGCCCGGTCCCGCCGGCGACCCCGGCGATCGCCACGTGCTGCCAGCGGCTCGGCTGCCAGCCCTCGCGCAGCCCCGACACCACCGCGGCGACCGCGGTGACCTCCTGGATGAGCATCAGCACGGCCAGCGCCCGCACCAGCAGCCACCCGGCCAGCACCGCGGGCCAGGCGCCCGCCTGGTTGATCGAGAACATCACCAGCAGCCCGATGAACCCGCCCACCGAGATCAGCAGCGCCAGGCCCGTCCAGGCCATGCGGTGCAGGCGGCGTCTGATCGGGGGCCACAGCCTGGCGTTCGTCTCGGCCGTGGCGCGTTTGTGGCCGCGCAGCCGTACCACCATGGAGGCGACGGGACCGGCCACGTAGCCGACGGCGGCCAGGCAGATCGTCAGCCCCAGCATCGTCCCGCCCGCGTACCACGGCGCGGCGGGCACGTCGGCGGCCTCGAAGCGCTGCACGGGCGTCGCGCCCGCCATGTGCACCTGCGGCCGGGCGGTGTGCGGCAGGCCCTTGAGCCAGTTGGCCAGCGTCTCCAGGTACCCCTTGGTGAACGGCCCGCCCGACATCCGCAGCGCGTGGTCGCCCTTGTCCATGAAGCGGATCGTGTACTGGTCGTTGCCCGACTCGGTCAGCGCCTTCGTCAGCGCCTGCGTGGACTCCACGAACGGGATCGACGGGTCGGTCGTGCCGTACAGAGCCAGGACCGGCTGCTTGATCTGCCGTAGCGCGGGCATGGCGTCGTAACGCAGGAAGTTGAAGCCGACCCCGCCCATCGCCCTGGTCAGCAGGTCGCGCGCGCCCACGGGCGCGCGCAGCCGTAGCAGCTGCTCGTTCAGCGCCCAGGCGACCTGCCGCAGCGGCGAGACGTTCGGCGAGGACACGAGTACGGCGAAGCCCACGTCGAGGCTCTTGGCCGCGGCGATCGGCACCACCCAGCCGCCCTCGCTCACGCCCCAGAGCCCCACCCGCGACTTGTCGACGCCCGGCTGGTCGCGCAGCCATCGCACCCATCGCAGCGCGTCGTCGGCGAGCAGGCCGAAGTCGCGCTCGCGGAAGGTGTAGCCGATCGTCCGCTTGTCGAACGCGATCGTCGCCACACCCGCCCTGGCCAGGAACTCCGCCTGCGGGGTGAACTCCTCCCGCGAGCCGTTGCCCGAGCCCGACACGAACACCATCCCCGGATGGGGACCGGGCGTGAGCGGAAAACGGACCGTTCCTGAGAGTGTCTGACGCTCGGCGGAGATCGTCACCTCGGTCGTGCGTACCGGCCCCGCCGCCACCACGGGCCTGACCTCCTCGGCCGGCTGCGGCGCGAGGGAACGGAACGCCTGATCCACCTGCAAAGGCGGCGGATCGAACGCCGGTGGCAATGCGTATCCGACGGTCGCCAAAGCCACCAGCACCAAACCTGCGGCAACGCTCAACGTGCCACGGCCTGTGCGCATCGGCCTCCCCATGTGCGCTGGTTTGCCCACTGATCTTCCACCCTACTCCCGGCTCATGTGGCGCAGGGGACCGCATTTGTCGGTGAGACCTGTTAGCTTCCTGCGACATGCGGATCCTGCACACCTCCGACTGGCATCTCGGCCGCGCCTTTCACCGCGAGAGCCTGCTGGAGGGCCAGGCGGCCTTCATCGATCACCTGGTCGAGACCATCATGGCGGAGCGGGTCGACGTGGTGGCAGTCGCGGGTGACGTCTACGACCGGGCGTTGCCGCCGGTCGACGCCGTGGCCCTGTTCGACGAGGCGCTGAGCAGGATCGTCGACGCCGGTGCCCGGATTGTGATGATCAGCGGTAACCACGACTCGGCGCGTCGCCTTGGCGTCGGGGCCTCCTTGCTGGATCGTGCCGGTGTGCACCTGCGCACCGACCCCGACCTCGCCTGGGAGCCCGTCGTCCTCGACGACGTGGCCTTCTACGGCATCCCCTACCTGGAGCCCGAGCTGGTGCGCGGCCCCTGGGAACTGGCCGAGCGCAGCCACACCGCCGCGCTGGCACACGCGATGGAGCGTATCCGCGCCTCCGCGGCCCGCCACGCGCGCTCCGTGGCCCTGGCCCACGTGTTCGTGACCGGGGGAGAGGCCAGCGACAGCGAGCGCGACATCAGCGTGGGCGGGGTGGCGCACGTGCCGCTGTCGGCCTTCGCCGGACTCGACTACGTCGCCCTCGGCCACCTGCACGGCCGCCAGCGCATGTCGGAGACCGTGCGCTATTCGGGTTCGCCGCTGGCCTACTCCTTCTCCGAGGTCAACCAGGTCAAGGGCAGCTGGCTGGTGACCCTGGGCGAGGAGCCGGAGTTCGTGCCCGCGCCGGTCCCGCGTCCGATCGGCCGGCTCAGGGGCGAGCTCGAAGACCTGCTGACCTCGCCCCGCCACGCCGCCTACGAGGACCACTGGCTCCAGATCGTGCTGACCGACGCGGTCCGCCCCAAGTCCGCCATGGACCGGCTGCGCGCCCGCTTCCCGCACACGCTCGCCCTCTCCTTCGACCCCGTCGGCGCCGCCGAGGCCACCCCGGTGGCGCCCATCAACGGCCGCGCGGAGGCCGAGGTGGCGCTCGACTTCGTCCGTGAGGTACGCGGCGAGCCCGCATCCGGCGACGAGGAAGACCTGCTCAGGCTGGCCATCGAGGCATCGAGGATCAAGGAGGCGATGGCCTAGATGCGGCCGCACCTGCTGACGCTCACCGCGTTCGGATCGTTCCCGGGCACCGAGACGGTCTCCTTCGACGCGCTGACCGAAGCCGGTCTCTTCCTCGTCCACGGCCCCACCGGCGCGGGCAAGACCACCGTCCTCGACGCGTTGTGCTTCGCGCTGTTCGGCAAGGTCGCCAACGCCCAGCGCGACAGCGCCAGAAGCCTGCGCTGCGACCACGCGCCGCCGGACGTCGGCCCGTCGGTGACGCTGGAGGCGACGCTCAGGGGCCGCCTGCTGCGTGTCGAACGCTCGCCCGCCTGGCAGCGTCCCAAGCGGCGCGGCTCGGGGTTCACCGAGGAGAAGGCCAAGGTCATCGTCCAGGAGCGGTCGGGTTCCACCTGGACGGGGCTGACCACGCGGGCCGACGAGGCGGGCGACCTGATCGGCGGGCTGCTCGGCATGAACGCCGACCAGTTCTGCCAGGTGGCCATGCTGCCCCAGGGCGACTTCGCGCGCTTCCTGCGCTCCGACGGCGATGACCGGCGGCGGCTGCTGGAACGGTTGTTCACCGTCAAGGTCTACACGCAGGCGGAGTCGTGGCTGGCCGAGCGGCGCAAGCAGGCGTGGCGGGAGCAGCAGGACCTACGCCAGCAGGTCGACTTCGCCATCCAGCGGATCGAGGAGGCGGCGGGCGACGACCTGACCCCGCTCCTGCTCCCGGCCGGCGCGCCCGTCGAGGTGCCCGGCGGAGAACAGGACGCGTTGTTCGAACTGACCGAGCAGCCCACGGCCGCCGAACCGTCCACACCTGTCGAAGCGTCCACGGCCGTCGGGTCGCTCACTGCTGCGGACGATCCGCTCGGGTGGGCCGGTGGGCTGCTGGCGGCGGCGCGGGCTGTTGTAGCCGGGTCCGCCGATCGGCAGGCCGGGGCGGAGTCCGCGCTGCGCCGGGCCAGGAACGCCTATGAGACGGCCACAGCGCTGGCCGAGCGGCAGCGGCGGCACGCGGCGGCCCTCGCGCTCCGCCGTACCCTTGACGAGCGCGCGGAAGAGCGCGCCGACCTGCAGGCGCTGCTTGATGACGCGACCCGGGCCGATCGGGTGCTCCCGCTGGTGACGGCGGCCCGCCAGCGTGCGGAGGCCGCCGCCAAGACCCGCACGCTCGCCGCCGACGCCATCGCCCGCGCCCGCCCCCTCCTCCCCTCCGACGACCCCCGCACGACCGAAGCCCGCACGACCGACCCCCGCACGACCGAAACCCGCGCGTTGGAGGTCCGCGCGTCGGAAGTCCGCGCGGTCGAGGGGCGGACCGTCGAGGCGCGGCTGCCCGGCCGGCACGGGCAGCAGGGACGACGGGCAGCCGGGGTCGACGATCCTGAGCTGCCGGGCAGGCTGGCGGCGCTGGAGCGGGAGCGGCACGACGAGTCGGCGCGCCTGTCGGAGCTGCTGACCGAGGAAGCGAGGTTGTCGGTGATCCGCCGCGACCTGGCCCGGGTCGAGGACGAGCTCGCCGCCCTGGTCGCCGACGACGAGAGCACCACCGCCCGCCTCGCCGGGCTGCCCGCCCTGATCGAACAGGCCGAAGGGCTGCTGGCCCAGGCACGGGTGGACGCCGCGCGGGTTCCCGCCGCCGAGGCCGTGCGGGCCGCCGTGTCCGACATTCTCGACACCGACCGCGAGCTGGTACGGCTGGCCGCCCAGCTCGACACCCTGACCCGCCGCCAGAACGACCTGTCGGCGGCCGCCGCCGACCTGCCCGGAAAGCTGGCCGAGGCGAAGGACACGCTGGCCCGGGTACGCACGGAGGCCGCCACCGTCCCCGCCGCCATCGCCGCGAGGGACGCGGCGCGCGCCGTCCTGGAGGCCGCCCGCCGCCGCGACGTCCTGACCGGCGAACTCCGCACCGCGACCGAAGCCCTTCAGCGCCTGGTGGACGAGGCCCAGCACCTACGCGAACGCTGGCTCGACCTCCGGCAGGCCCGCCTCGACGGGATGGCCGCCGAACTGGCCCGCGACCTGTCCTCGGGCGCGCCGTGCGCGGTGTGCGGCTCCCCGCACCACCCCGACCCCGCCTCCCCGGCCCCCACGGCTCCGTCCCCGGACGACGAGCTCGCCGCCGAGTCCGCCCACGAGGCCGCTCTGAGCCGCCGGGAGGCCGCCGAACTCACCATCGCCACCCTCGAAACCCGCCTGGCCACCGCCACGGAAGCCGCCCATCCGGCACATCCCCACCCCTGGGCTCCGCCACATCTCTCGGACGGGCGGCAATCCGACGAGCAAGACCTCGGCCCTCGCTCGCCCGACGGCCGACGCTCCGGCGTTCAGGCTCGCCCGGACGCCACTCCGGATGCCGAGAACGCGGCCGGTGATGTCCAGGTTGGGCGGGGCGTCTCGGCTGGTGGGGACGTTGACGCCGGGCTGAGCGTGGAGGACGCTCGGCGGGCGGTACGGGAGGCCGAGCAGGAGGTGGACCGGCTGCGTTCCGTCGCCGAGCGTGAGCCGGGACTGGCCGCCGAGGTCGAGCGGATCGAGGGGCAGCGGCAGCGCGCGGCGGAGCAGGCCCGCGAGGTCGGCGAGGCCATCGCCGCTCAGCGCACCCACCACACCCAGCTGGCCGCCGAACGCGCCCGCCTCATCAACCGCCTCCCCAATCCCGGCACGGACACCGCACCCGGCAAGACCGCTTCCGGGCATACCGCTGGCACGAGCGCGGCCTCGGCAAGCCCCAGGGCTGTCGCCTGTGCGGATGCCGCGCCCGGCGACGATGTCGCGGGGGCCGAGGGCGCGGGCGGATCGGCCGCGGGTGGCGTCGCCTCTGGGGGCGCTGCCTCGGGTGACACTGCCTCTGGCGACGCTGTCTCGGGTGGTGCTGTCTCGGGTGGTGCTGTCTCGGGGGGCGCTGCCTCGGATGCGGGTGTCTCCGGTGGCGATGGCTCGGTGGCTGTGGGCGGGGAGCCTGTGGTCGGGGTGGAGATGTTGCGGCAGGCCGTGGCCGAGGTGGATCGGTTGCGGCGGTCGGCCGGGCGGGAGGCGGTGCTGGCCGGGCAGGTGGAGCGGTTGCACCGGGAGCGGGCCGAGCTGGAAGAACGGTTGCGGCGGGTGACCGCTCGGGTGGCGGCCTGCCGTACCCGGCAAGAAGAGCTGAGCGGCGACGCGGGACGGCTGGCGGCGCGGCTGGACGGTGCGCGCGGCGACGACCCCACGCTGGCGGCGCGGTTGTCACGGCTGGGGGACGAGGCCGAACTGCTGCGTGAGGCGCTTGAGGCGACGGCGCGCGCGGTGCGGGCGGCGCAGGAACGGGATACGGCCCGGCAGGAGGCCGAGGGGGCGGCGGCCGAGGCGGAGTTCGCGGATGTGGACGAGGCGCTCGCGGCGGCCCGCCCGGACGAGGAGCGCGAGCGGAAGGCGGAGCTGCTGCGGGAGCTGGACGCGCAGTACGCGGCGGTGACGAGCACGCTGGCCGATCCCGCGCTGGTCGCGGCGGCCGGTGAGGCGGCGCCTGACCTGGCGGAGCTGGAGGCGGGGCGGGAGCGGGCCGAGGAGGAGTACGCGGCGCTGGTCTCCTCGCGGGATCAGGCTCAGGCCAGGGCCCGGCGGCTCGACGAGCTGCGCGGGGAGTTGCGCGGGTGCCTGGAGCGGTGGGAGCCGGCCGCGGCGGCCCATCGGCTGGCCGAGCGGATGGCGTCGCTGGCCTCGGGCACCTCCGGTGACAACCAGTGGAACATGAGCCTGTCCTCGTTCGTGCTGGGGGAGCGGCTGCGGCAGGTCGTGGCGGCGGCCAACGACCGGCTGGATCACATGTCGGGCGGGCGCTACCAACTCCAGCACGACCTCCGCAAAACTGCGGGCGCGCGCGGCCGGTCGGGCGGCGGGCTGGGGCTGCGGGTGGCCGACGGCTGGACCGGCGTCGACCGGGATCCGGCCACGCTGTCCGGCGGCGAGAGCTTCATCACCTCGCTGGCGCTGGCGCTCGGGCTGGCCGACGTGGTGACCGCGGAGGCGGGCGGCGCCGAGATCGGAACCCTGTTCGTGGACGAGGGGTTCGGCACGCTTGACGAGGACACCCTGGACGGCGTTCTGGACATCCTGGACGGGCTGCGCGACGGCGGTCGCGCGGTCGGGATCGTCAGTCACGTCGCCGAACTGCGCACCCGGATTCCGGCGCAGCTCAGGGTGGCCAAGACGCGTACCGGCTCGACGCTGTCGGTGACCGGGGTCAGCGGGTGAACCACCAGACGGCGACGACGACGGCGCCGACCACGAGGGCGACGGTGTACTGGATGAGAGCGCGGCCGAGGCGGCGGCGGACGTAGCCGGGGCGGTGGCGGTCTGCGGTCATCGCCCCAGTGTGTCAAGGAATCGGGGAGATGTTGTGACGGATGCCCCCAGCAGGACCAGGGTCGCCGCCGCCAGCCTCGTCGGCACGGCGATCGAGTTCTATGACTTCTACATCTACGGCACCGCCGCCGCCCTGGTGCTGAACGCCGCCTTCTTCCCCGAGCTGGACAAGACGGCGGGCAACCTGGCGGCGTTCTCGACGTTCGCGGTGGCGTTCCTGTCGCGGCCGCTGGGCTCGGCGGTGTTCGGGCACTGGGGCGACCGGATCGGGCGCAAGTCGATGCTGGTCGTCTCGCTCCTGCTC
This sequence comes from Nonomuraea sp. NPDC050547, assembly GCF_044457345.1. Lineage (NCBI taxonomy): Bacteria > Bacillati > Actinomycetota > Actinomycetes > Streptosporangiales > Streptosporangiaceae > Nonomuraea > Nonomuraea sp. NPDC050547. The sequence goes on along the minus strand of NZ_JBITGW010000005.1, from coordinate 322,230 downwards.
ATGGGGTTGTCCACGGTGGCGATCGGGCTGCTGCCGGGGTACGCGGCGATCGGGGTGGCGGCGCCGGTGCTGCTGGTGCTGCTCAGGTTCACGCAGGGCATCGGGCTGGGCGGGGAGTGGGGCGGGGCCGCGCTGCTGGCCACCGAGCACGCGCCGCCCGGCAGGCGCGGGCTTTATGCGATGTTCCCGCAGCTCGGGCCGGCGGTCGGGTTCATCGCGGCCAACGGGCTCTTCCTCATCCTGGGCGCGACGCTCACGGACGAGGAGTTCGGGAGCTGGGGGTGGCGGCTGCCGTTCGTGGCGAGCCTGCTGCTGGTGCTCGTCGGGCTGTACGTGCGGGTCAGGATCGCCGAGACGCCGGTCTTCCGGCAGGCCATGGACCAGCGCAGGATCGCTCGCGTGCCGTTCGCGGGACTCGTCCGGCACCAGTGGCGGCGGGTGCTGCTCGGCGCCGGTGCGATGACCGTGACGTACACGCTCTTCTACACCGCCACGACCTACTGTCTCGCGTACGGCACCGCCACCCTCGGCATCCCCAAGACCACGATGCTCGCGCTGACCATGATCGGCGTCGTCTTCATGGGCGCCGGCACCGTCGTGTCCGCCCTGGTCTCCGACCGCCTGGGCCGCCGCCGTACGCTCATGACCGGTGCGGCGGTCGCGATCGGGTGGGGGCTGGTGATGTTCCCGCTGATGGAGACGAGGTCGGTACTGCTGGCCGGTGTCTCGCTGGCCGGGGCGCTCGGGATCATGGGGCTCATCTTCGGGCCGATGGGGGCGTACCTGCCGGAGTTGTTCCAGACCGAGTACCGCTACAGCGGGGCCTCGGTCGCCTACAGCCTCGGTGGGGTGCTGGGCGGGGCCGTACCTCCGCTCGTCGCGACCGCGCTGCAGGGCGGCGGGTTCGGCACGATGGCGGTCGGCGGCTACGTCAGCGCGATGGCCGTGCTCAGCCTCCTGTGCCTGGCCGCGCTGCCGGAGACCGCCGGCGACACGATGTGAACCCCGCAGTCAGGGATCCGCGCGCACAATCGCGGTGACCCCTGCCCGGTTAGGGGTGTGCCCGTCCCGGTGCCGCGTAGCAGGCTCGCAGTTCAGAAGGCCCGATCCGGAGCACTCACTCAGCAGGTGAATCCCCGGTGAACGACCATGAACGGAGACCCCCATGTTCAGGCGCATCCTCCTCGTACCGGCCCTGTTATCCGTCCTGGCCACCCCTGCTCAGGCGCAGACCGCCGCCACGCCGCCGCCGTCGTTGCGCATCCTGCTCACGAACGACGACGGTTACCAGGCTCCGTTCACCCTTCAGCTCCGCCAGGCCCTCGTCGCCGCCGGTCACGAGGTCACGATCGTCGCCCCGGCCGGTGACTCCAGCGGCGTCGGCACCTCGATCAACATCAGGTTCGGCACCACCGTGGAGGCGGCCGAGATGTCGCCCGGGGTGTGGGCGATCGCCGGCAGCCCCGCCGACGCCGTCTCCTTCGGCATCCGCACGGTCTTCGCCGGCGACCCGCCCGACCTGGTCGTCTCCGGACCCAACCAGGGCGAGAACGTCGCGGCCGCCGTCAACCACTCGGGCACCGTCGGCGCCGCGATCACCGCTCTGGAGGTGGGCATCCCCTCCGTCGCGCTGAGCACGGCCCGCGCGGGTTCGGCCTTCCCCAGCGCGGCCAGTTCGATCGCCTTCGGCGTCAAGCTCGTCAACCGCCTGGCCACCACCGCACGCAACGGCCGCCTGCTGCCCGCGTACACCGCCCTGAACGTCAACTACCCGGCGGTCCCGACGGGCGAGGTCAAGATGGCCCGCCTGGGCAGGATGCTGCCCATCACCGTCGACTACCTCCCCGCGACCGACGCGTGCCCGCGCTGCTACCGCCTCGCGCCGCTGACGGCCACCGCCCCCGACCCGGTCCCGGACGCCGACCGCACGCTCCTGTCGAGCGGCGCCGTCACCGTCACCCCGCTGACCTCCTCCTGGGAGGCCGGTCCCGTGGTCACCTCACGCCTGACCGACCGCCTCGAAGGCCTCACCCCCTAACGGGAAAAATCTTGAAATGAGGTGTCACAACCGCGAGGGCTGTCCCGTCTATGTGGGTGAACAACCACTCAAGAAGGACGTGGACGTCATGAGGAAGCAGATTCTGATCGTCGGCGGCGGATATGTCGGCTTGTACACCGCTCTGGGGTTGCGCAAGCTGGTGCGTACCGGCGAGGCGGAAGTGACGATCGTCGACCCTCGCGGCTACATGACCTACCAGCCGTTCCTGGCCGAGGCGGCAGGCGGCCAGATCGAGCCGAGGCACGTGGTGGCGCCGCTCAACCGGGTGCTGCCCCGCATGAGGGTGCTGACCGGCAAGATCACCAACGTCGACCACGACGAGCGTGTCGCCACCTTCCAGCCCGTCCAGGGCCGCCCCTATGAGATCGCCTACGACATCGTGGTCATGGCCACGGGTTCGATCACCAGAGGGCTGCCGATCAAGGGCCTGGCCGAGCACGCCGTCGGCTTCAAGACCGTCGGCGAGGCCGTGCACCTGCGCAACCACGTGCTCGCCCAGCTGGCCGCCGCCGCCTCGACCGACGACCACGACGTGCGCCGCAGGGCGCTGACGTTCGTGGTGGTCGGCGGCGGGTTCGCGGGCGTGGAGGCGCTGGCCGAGATGCAGGGGCTGGCCGACGACGCGTTGCGCTACCACCCGCAGATCCGGCGCGAGGAGCTCAGCTGGACACTGGTCGAGGCCACCGGCCGCATCCTGCCCGAGATCCACGAGGACCTCGGCGTCTGGACGGCGAAGGCGCTGCGGGAACGCGGCGTCGACGTGCGCCTCGACACGCGGCTCACCTCGGCGGAGGACGGCGTCGCCACCATGAGCGACGGCACCGCCCTGGACGCCGGCACGATCGTCTGGGCCGCCGGCGGCCGCCCGAACCCGCTCGCCGCCACCAGCGGCCTGCCCGTCGACCGGACCGGCCGGATCCTCGCCACGGAGTACCTCGCCGTGGAGGGCCTGGCCGACGCGTTCGCGGCCGGCGACGGCGCGGCGGTGCCCGACCTCACCAGCCCGGGCGCCTTCACCGCGCCGAACGCCCAGCACGCGGTACGGCAGGCCAAGCTCCTCGGCCGCAACATCGTCGCCTATGTCAGGGGCCGCAAGCTGAAGGCCTACAAGCACGCCTACCTCGGCTCGGTCGCCGGACTCGGCCACCACCAGGGCGTCGCCCAGGTCTACCGGCTCAGGCTCACCGGGTTCCTCGGCTGGGTGGCGCACCGGGCGTACCACCTGGCCTGGGTGCCGACCTTCAACCACAAGGCGAAGGTGCTGGCCGACTGGACGCTCGCGATGTTCTTCCGCCGCGAAGCCGTTCAGCTGAGCGGTCTCGAGCACCCGGAGAAGGACTTCCACGAGGCCCTGGCCACCCAGGCCCAGGTGGACCGGGCGGCGTGAGCGTCAGCCGGTGTAGCCGGGGAACAACAGGGACAGTTCACGCGGGTAGGTCGCGATCAGGCGCAGTTCGTCGTCGGTGAGCGGCCTGCCCGTCATCGCGTTGCAGAGCTGCACCACCCGGAACGCCAGGTCCTCCTCGGCCACCTCGACACCGAGCCCCTCGATGACATGCCGGAACCCGGCCTTGCCGCCGTACTCGCCGGTCAGCACGACCCGCCCGTCCCGCGCGTGCCAGTCCGCGGGGAAGGGGCCGAGCGACGCCTCGTCGTAGAGCTCGTAGTTCCCGTGATCCTTGAGCGCGCCGTCCGCGTGGATGCCGCTCTCGTGCGCGAACGCGTTACGCCCCACCCCCACCTGGTTGTACGGCAGCGCCTGCCCGAAGGCGTAGGCCGCCCACAACCCGAACCTCCTGGCCCACGACAGATCGAGTTCGTCGCCGATCTCCGCCTTCTCCAGCCCGAACCCGTGCCGGAACGCCAGGATCGTGGAGAGCAGGTCGGCGTTGCCCGAACGTTCGCCGATGCCGTTCACGCACGTGTTGATCCACGCGTCCTGCCCCGCCTCCAGATCCCCGAGCGCGCCGGAGACGGAGTTGGCCACGGCCATCCCGAGATCGTTGTGGCAGTGGGTCTCGACCGGCATGCCGGTGGCACCGGCCAGGCGGGCGAACCGCTCGCGGATCCGGCCGGGGGTGTCGCCGCCGATCGTGTCGCAGTACCGCACGCGATCGGCCCCGGCCTCCTTCGCCGCCAGCGCGAACTCCAGCAGGAACCCGTCGTCGGTGCGCGAGCCGTCCTCGGCGTTGACCCCGACGGTCTCGGCCCCGGCGCTCTTGGCCGCGCGCACCGCCGCCGTCATCTCCCGGATGATCGCCTCCCGGTCGAGGCGCCCCTGGAACTTGTTCTGGATCATGTAGTCCGAGGTGGAGATGGACAGGTTGTAGTGCGTCAGCCCGAGCGGCGCCGCCTTCTCCACGTCCCGCGCGACTCCCCGGCACCAGCCCGACAGCCGCAGCCCCCCGAACGCGCCGGCCCGCGCGAGCGCCACCTGCGCCCGCACATAAGGCACCTCGTGGAACAGAAAGGGGAACCCGATCTCCGACTGCGCCACCCCGAGCTTGCCCAGGTAGAAGTTGACCATGGTCTTGCCGAACTTCGACAGGCCCGTGCGCGCGGTCTGCACGCCGTCCCGGTTGGTGACGTCGAGGAAATGAACCTTTGGCATGTCCTCAACGTTGACACGCGTTCTCAATATGGATCAATATTGATTTTCATCAACGTTGAGGGAGGTTCGGCCATGGACTGGATCGACGCCGCCACGGCGGCCGACCGCCTCGGGGTCAAGCCCGCGACCCTCTACGCGTATGTCAGCAGGGGCGTCCTGAAGCGCCGTCATGACGGCAGGCGCAGCATGTTCGACGCCGCCGAGATCGAGCAACTGGCCCGCCGCGGCCGCCCGCGAGGCCAGCCGCCGGAGCTGGTGATCGAGTCCTCCGTCACGGCTTTGGGCCTCGACCGCCCGTACTACCGAGGCCACGACGCCCTGACGCTGGCCCGCACCCACCCCTTCGAATCGGTCGCCGAACTCCTGTGGACCGGCTCCCCGGGCATGTGGCCGGCTGACCCGTCCGCCTCACAGGGCGGTCGGGACACGACGCGCCATGAAGCCGCGGACCCGGGCGGTAGGGGGCTCTCACGACGTGAGGAGGCCGATCGGGGCCGCGCCGCGCGAGCGGCGGAGGTTGATCGGGGCGGCGCTTCTCGAGGGGTGGAGCCGGGTGGGTGGGCAGGGGAGGTGGGGGCGTTGCGGGCGGCGGTGGCCGCTCAGCGGGGTCTGCCGGCCGAGCTTCTGCCGCTGGACCGGCTGCAGGTGATCGTCACCGTGCTCGGCGCCTCGGACAGCCTGCGGCATCAGCTCGACCCCGTCTCCGTGGCGGCCACCGGACGCCGCCTCATCTCCGGCCTGGTAGACGCGCTGCCCCTCGTGGGGGCGGAGAGCGCGACGGGGTCGATCGCCGAGCGGTTGTGGCCGCGGCTGACCGGACGCGAACCCACCCCCGCCCTCGTGGACGCTCTGCGCGCCGCCATGGTCCTCCTCGCCGACCACGAACTGGCCGCCTCCACCCTGGCCGCCCGGGTCGCCGCCTCCGCGAAGGCCGACCCGTACGCGGTGGTCCTCACCGGGCTGGGCGTTCTGGGCGGCCCGCTCCACGGCGGCGCCTCCTACGGGGCCGAGCGCATGCTGGCCGAGATCACCGACCCCGGCCTGGCGCCGCGCGTGATCGGCGAGCGGGTACGGCGGGGCGAACGCATTCCCGGCTTCGGCCACAGTGTGTACAACAACGGCGACGCCAGAGGCGCGGCCCTCCTGGACCTGGTGGAATCGGCCGCCCCCGGCCACGACCGGGTGGCCGCGGCCCGAGCCGTCCTGTCCGAGACCCGCCGCCGACGGCTCCCTGAACACAACATCGACATGGCGCTGGCCACGTTGGCGGCGGTGGCGGGCATGGTCTCCGGGGCGGGGGAGGCGGTGTTCGCGATCGCGAGAACGGCGGGCTGGCTGGCCCACGCGATGGAGGAGTACAGCAAGGGCACCCTCCTCCGCCTCCGAGCCTCCTACACCGGCCCACCCCCGATCCACGCCACATGACAACCCCGACCCACTCCACAACCCGACCCACAACGCTCGGGACAACCACGCAAACGCCCCGATCGGGGCCGGTAGCGGAACCTGCCACAACCTCTCGAAACGCGTGCCGATCAGGCCCGGCAGCGAGCCGGGGCAACCGATCGAGCCCATGCTGCGAACCCGGGCAACCGCCCCGGTTCACGTGAGGGCTCCGGGTGACCAGACCGGCGCCGATCTGGCTCACGTCACACCAGGTGCCCGGCCGAGGGGGCGTCGTGGCGGCGGGAGTGCTGTCCGACGTGAGAAGCGCCCGACGATCGGCGCCCGCCGACGTCGGCGGGAGGCGTGGGGGCGGCTTGCCGTAACGGATGGGAGAAAGCGCAACCAGAAGCCTTAATATCCCCGGGTGCGGCGGGAGGCGGGGCGGATGCGGCGGGCCAGGTCGCGGCCGCGGAAGGCGCGGAGGATCTCCGCGCCCATGATGACACCCGCGCCGATCCCCAGCGCGATCGACAGCGCCTCGATCAGGTGCAGCGTCCCCCGCGACAACTCGCCCAGACTCATCTCCAGCATCCCCTTGTACAGCACCGACCCCGGCAGCAACGGCCCGATCGCCGGGATCACGAACACCATCGACGGCACCTTCACCCGCCGCGCGAACGCCGTCCCCAGCAGCCCGATCACCGCCGCCGCCACCGTCGTGGCCACCACCGCGGGCAGCCCCCGCCATGTCAGGAACACGAACGTCACCCAGATCAGCAACCCGCCCAACGCCCCCTGCACCAGGTACCGCGGCGGCACGAGCAGCGCGACCGCGAACGTCAGGCTCACCCCGAACGCCCCCAGCAACTGCGGCGTGTCCAGCGACAGCGGCGCCGTCGGGACGTTGTCCACGCTGATCGGCACCCCGAGCTGCAACGCGAACGCGAGTATCGAGCTGATGCCCGAGATTACCGCCGCCACGATGAACACGACCTCGGTGAGCCGGGCGGTCGCCGTCACGTACTCGCCGGCGATGCCGTCCTGCACGCACGCCACCAGCGGCCGCCCCGGCAGCAGCGCGATCACCGCGCCGACGACGACCGCCGACGACTGCACCGGCACCTCGCCCCAGATCAGCAGCACCGCGATGAGCGCGCCGAAGCTGGCCGCGACCGCGAGCTGGAAGAACTCCGCCACCCCGCGCCGCCCCAGCCACGCGCCCGCCCGGTCGCCGAGGATCGTGGCCGCGAACGCCGCCGCCGCGACGATCGGCCCGCCGCCGATCAGCACCGCCGCCGACGCCGAGATGAGCGCCAGCGAGCAGACCACCGCCCATTCCGGGTACACCTTGACCCGCCGGGTGATCTCCCGCAGCCGTCCCTCCGTCTCGGCCAGCGACAACCCCTCGGACGTGATCTCGCCGACCAGCACGTGGACGGCGATGAGCCGGTCGTAGTCGGGCTGGCGGCGGCGTACCCTGCGCTCGGCGGTGGCGGCGGCGCGGCCGTCCTCGGGCACGTGCGACAGCGTGATCGCCGACAGGTTGACGTCGGCCTCCACGTTGCGCAGGCCGTAGGACTCCAGGATCCTGCGCATGGCGCCGCCGACGTTCTCGGTCGCCTCGCCGCTGCCGAGCAGCAACTCGCCGACGCGGAGCGCCAGGGCCATGGCCCGATGCCCGTCGGCATCGGAGGCGGTGTACGTCATCGGACTCGGACGCTAGCCGCCCGCCACGCCACCGCCCCGCAGGCACACCGTGGGGCCGCCGGATCTTTATGAGGCGGGCCGCTCCACGTAGGAGGCCAGCGCGCGCACGCGTTCCGCGTGCTGGTCGTGCCCGATGATCACCGGCGGTTCGTTGTACGGCATGGCGTCCGAGGACCGCCGCAGCTTGATGTACTGCCCGCACGCGTCGATCGCATAAGGCTCCATGTCATCCTGCAGCGCGCCGATCACCGTGATCCCGTACGTCTCGCCGATCCGCCGGAACAGCGCCACCGCCTCCCGCCGGTGCTCCTTGCCCAGGTTGCGGCCGAGCTCGTCGAGCACCAGGCACAGGTGCCCGCCCCCGGAGGAGGCGATCGCCGCCGCGCACACCAGCTTGACCGCCTTCTCGTCCATGAGCGCGGTGTTGGCCCGCCGGTTGTACGGCACGAACCCCTGCCCGTCGCCCCGCCGCCACTTCGGCGTGACCCGCCACTGCCAGCGCTGCTCCGGGTCGGCGGGCGGCGGCGGCACCGGGAACTCCAGCGTCGCCCCGTAACCGCCGTACCCGGTGTCGAGCTTGTCGAACTCCTCCGCCACCCGCGTCAGCCGCGCCTTGATCGCCGCCGTCAGCGCCGCCCGGTGCACGGCCGTCGACTGCGCCGCCTCCTCCGCGCCCTTGTCGGCCGCGGCCAGGTCACGCTGCCGGGAGTCGACCTGCGCCTCGATCTGGCGGCGCTGGTGCTTCTCGTACTCCTCCTGCCCACGCAGGTAGGAGGCCAGCGCGCCGCAGACCGCAGCGAACGTCGCCTGCTCGCGCGCCGTGCTGCCCGCCCGTTCGGCCAGCAGGAAGGCCAGCTCCTCCGGGACCTCGGCGTCCTCCTCCGGGAACGTGTCCCGCTGCGCCTGGTCGAAGTGGCGCTCGGCCATCCGCCACCACTCGTCGGCGCCGCGCGGGCGCTCCTCCTCCGGCAGCGCCTCGATCCACTCGCGCGCGCCGTCGGCGGTGCCGCCCCAGTCGGCGGCCAGCGCGTCGAGCTTCAGGGCCTCGCGGTCGGCGGCCACCCGCCGGTCCTGCTCGTTCGCCTGGCCGCGCTCGCCCTCGTGCCGCTGCCTGCGCCCCTCCATCCGCTCGATCTCCATGTCGCGGGTACGCGCGCGGAAGTCGAGCGATCCGGCCAGCCGCTCGGTCTCGGCCACCTTCGGGGTGACCTCCTCGACCGCCGACGTGAGCTCGGCCAGCTTGGCGCGCCGTTCGGCCAGCCGCGCCTCGATCTCGGCCAGCCGCACCGCCGCCTTGGCGCCTTCCAGCCGCCGCTGCGCCTGCGCCACCGCACCCTCGGCATCGTGTACGGCCTGCGTCGCCGACTCCTGCGTGTCCTTGGCCCGGTTGAGCCGGTGCTCGGCGGCCTTGATCCGCGCCTCGCGCCCGGTGGCGACCCCGTCGAACGCGCCGACCACGCTCACCCCGGCCGAGGAGACCAGCACCGACCCCGGCAGCTCGGCCAGCGCGGCCGCCGCGGCCTCCAGCCGGTCGGCGTCCACGATCACCGCGTGCTCGTTCGGCCACCCGCGCAACCCGGCCAGGACCAGCCCCTCCACCTCCGGGCCGTGGGCGTGGTCGCGCGCCTGTTCGGCGACGTCGAGGGCGTCGAGCAGGCCGGTGGCGTCGAGACCGGCGGCCGACAGGGCGTTGAGCTGGGCCGCCGCCGGGCCGCCTTCGGCGTCGTCCAGCGCCGCCTGGGCGGAGGCCACCTCGCGGTCGGCGACGCCCAGGCCCTTCAGCGCCTCGTTCAGCCGCAGCCTGGCCTCGCCCACCTCCCGCTCGGCGGCCGGGACGTCCCGGCCGTCGGCGAAGCGCCGCGTCTCCTCCAGCGCCGGGATCCGGCCGCGCAGCTCGTCGGCGGAGTTGGCGGCCACCGCCCGGTCGGCGTCGAGCTTGGCCGCCCTGGCCTGCAGCGCGGCCAGCTCCTTCCGCGCCTCGCCCACCTTCCTGTCGAGCGTGTCGTCCTTGAGCGTGGCGATCTCCGCCTTGACCATGGCGATCGCCCCTGCGGCCTTCTCGGCCGCCTCCTGGTGGCGGGCCGACTCCGCCGCCAGCAGTTCGTCCTTGGCCGCGGCGTCGGCCAGCTTTCTGGCCTGGCGGCCCCGCCAGCAGCGCAGCGCCTCGGCCAGCCGTACGCGGGCCTGGTCCCTGCGGTCGAACGTGGTCAGCAACGCCTTCGACTCGGCCTCGAACTCGGCCAGCCGTTCGCCCGCCTGGGCCGCGCGCACCCGCTTGGCGTGCTCGTCGCGACGGGCCTCGCGCTCCTGCTCCAGCTCAGTGTCCAGGCCGGTGAGGGCGGCGATCGCCTCGAAGACGCGCTCCGGGGAGATCTCGTTGAGCGGCTGCGACAGCAGGTTCGTGGCCACCTTGCTCCGCACCGACGTCGACAGGAACGACACGCAGCGCACCCGGTCGCCGTAAAGGACCTTGGTGAGGTCGCGGGCCACCACGTCGCGGCGTCCGGCCGACTTCGGCAGCGCGTTCCACATGTCGTCGGCCCTGGCCACCCGCTCCGCCTCGGACGCCGCCGCGGCCAGGTGCACCCCCTCCCGCCAGCGGACCTCCAGGTGCGGGGCCTCCTGGTTGACCCGCAGCCACACGGTCACCGCGCCCCCGGTCGGCACCTGGAACAGCTCCCCGGTCTCCATCTCCGCCGAGATCAGCTCGCCGGACCCGCCCTCGTCGTCGGCGGCGGCAGGCGTGCCGGAGTCGAGCGCGGCGAGATCGGCGTCGGCACCGGGCGGGCCGAAGACGCCGACGATGTAGCCGTGGTCGGCGCTGGCCCACTGCTTGCCGCCGGCCCCGCTGGCCAGCTCGGCGTTGAACAACAGCTCCGACACCGCCTTCGCCCCCGAGGCGAACCGCCACTGCTCGTCCCCGAGCAACGCCGTGATCGAGGCGATGAACGATGACTTGCCCGCCCCGTTGGAGTCCTTCGGCCCGGCCCCCGCCACCACGATCAGCGTCCCCGGCACGGTCGGCACGGGGTGCGTCGAAAGCCGGGAGATGTTGACCGCCTGCACGGCGATCAGGACCCGGTCCCCGACGACGTTCTCCACCTGCGACACCCTCAACCCCCGAGATTCATCCAACGACCAGCCCAACCCAACCCACCCACACCCCAACCCCCACCCACGCCCGCGTGGCGATGCCCGTCCGCGAGGCGATGCCCGCCCAGGCGGCGGCACGCGTCCGCGTGGCGATGCCCGTTCGTGTGGTAGCGCCCACTTGTGTGGCGATGTCCGGTCGCTGTCACGATGCGGACCTTCTCGCGCGTACGGCTCCCGCCAGCGGCGTGTGCGGCCCGGCAGCCAGGATCAGCTCCTCCTGCAGCCGCCGCCTGGCCGCAGGGGTGAGCCGGTGGAACTGGGGTCCGGGCACGTACCCGCCCGCCTCCTCACCGGCCTTCACCTGCCCCAGCAGCCCGGCGTGCCGCAGCGCGCGCAGCGCCGACTCCAGCTCGCCGATCGGCAGCTGGGTGTGGCGGCGCAGCTCGTCCACCGGCGTCGGGAACGGCGACAGCCACGTGTCCTCGGGCAGCGCCCCCTCCGCGCGCGGGATCGCCACCGAGTGCACCAGCACCAGCGTCAGCACCGCCCGCTCACTCTCGCCCAGCCCGCCCTCCGCCCGCGCCGCCTCGGCCGCCGTCGCGTCGTCGTAGCCGGAGGTCCAGCGCTCGTGCTGCTGGATGAGGGTACGGCCGCGCCGTCCCAGCATCTCGCCCAGCGTGTGCCGCATGGCGGGGTCGCGCAACGCGGCGAACCTGGCCTCCTGGACAGGCTCCGCCGCATGCTCCAGCACCATGTAGGCGCCGACCAGCTCGGCCCGGCGCCGCTCGTCATAACTGGACAGCAGGTCGTCGAACCCGGCCTCCCCGCCCTCGACCAGCCCGCCAGGCTCGGCGGTTGTTCCGGCCACGAGGTCCTCGTCGGCGACCACGGTCAGTTCGTCGCGCTCCGGCTCGGGCAGCCTGCGGACGAGCTCCTTGAGCTGGGCGAACGACTCGACCGGCCAGAGGGCGCAGCGGGGTCCCAGACGTACCACGCCGTCGGAAAGAACGATCCAGGAGGAGTCGTGCAGGCGGCGCAGCGCGCCGACGGCCCAGTTGCGCATCAGGTCGTCGGAGCGTCCGATCAGCGCCCGGTAGGTGTCGAGCACCTGCTCGGCCGGGGCCGCGACGCCCGGCCACGGGTCGGCGGCCAGGTCGGTCCAGCAGCACTTCAGGCAGGCCGCCAGCACGCGGCGCGCCTCACCGGCCCGCTCGACCGGCATCGGCGCCACCTGCTGCTCCTCCAGCAGGGACGGCGTCGCCCCGTCCGGCCAGACGGGCACCGCCAGCCCGGTGCTGTCGTGGTGTGTCAGCCGCATCATGCCCACCGGCGCCGGAGCCCCGGCCCCGAGCCGCAACGGCCCACCGGAGCGCGCCCGCACATGCGCCACCGCCACAGACCCGCCGCCCGCCCGCCCCGCCACCGCCTGCCGTGCGCCACTCGCGCGCCCAGCCTCCACCCGTGGCGCGGCGTTCACGTGCACTGCCCTGGCCTGCGGCGTGGTGCTCGCGGGCCCCGCCTCGGTCGGCGGCGCCTCGCCGGCCGGCCCCGTGGTGGTCTGCGGCGTGGCGCTCGTGGGGGCTGGTTCGGCCGGGGGTGTGGTGCCGGGGGTGGGGTCTGTTGTCATGGGGTGCGCTCCAGGAAGCCGTGCGAGAGCCAGGCGGGTTCGCGAGCCGGGTCGACCGAGAGCTCGTCGGACCAGGTCAGGCGGTAGGGGAGCTCGGGGCGCAGGTCGATGCTGGTGAGGTCGGCCAGCAGGCGGCGTACCGAGGACCAGTCGGCGCCGACCGCGTCGGCCAGGCGCACGCGGGCGGCACCGGCCAGGAGGGACTCGGCGACCTCCGTCAGCCGCTGGACGACGGCGTCGGCCGGGCCGTCGAGGGAGTCGGCGGGGCCGGGGTCGGGCAGGTCGGAGCGCGGGGGAGTGGGCTGGGCGGGCACCGGGCGCGGTGCCTCGTCGACGGCGCGGGCGATCGCGGCCGGATCGTGCCACGGCGCGGGCGCGTCGAAGACGAACCCGTCCAGGACGGCGGCCAGGCGCTCGCGGGAGGCGGTCTGGGAGAAGGTACGCCACGTCTCGGTGGGCAGCAGCGTCAGGTTGCGGGTGGTGCCGGCGGAGTCGGCCAGGCGCCCGGCGGCGCGGCGGCTGGCGTCGCTGTAGGAGTAGATGGCGGCGCGCAGGTCGGTGCAGGTGCGGTCGAGGTCGGGCCAGCGGGTGAGGATGGTGCCGTGCAGGCTCTGCGCGCGCCGGGCGATCTCCTCGGTGCCCCAGAGCTTGGGCGCCTGCTCGCGCAGTTCCTCGATGGTGCCGGTGGTGAGGGTGATCAGCTCCAGGGCCCACAGGCGGAAGGCGCGCGCGAGGTTGGCGGCGCTCTGCCTGGCCTCCTCCATGGTGGTGCGCGGGTCTGCGACGTTGAGGTCTTCGAGTGCCAGCAGGCGGTGCATCTCGGACTGGCCGCCGTCGTCCATCATGCGGCGGATGAACATCAGCCCGACCACGCTGGTGAACGAGGCCCGGTAGCGCAGCTGGTTGGGTTTGGGGAAGACCTCGCGCACGGCGCCCAGCCCCTTGAGCACCCGCAGCCGGTTGTCGAACTGGTCGGCCGGGTAGGCGCGGCACACATGGCGCATCTGCTCGTGCGTCAGCCACTCCTCGCCCGCCTCGGCGAACGCGCCGAACAGCGTCTCGGCGATGTCGACCAGGGCCGGGTCGTCGACCACGGCTCCGCTGTCGCGGGCCAGCGCGGCGAACATCCGGCGGTAGGTCGACAGCACCGCCTCCTCGGAGAGCGCGGCGTCGAGGGTCAGGGGCTGATCAGGCACGCGAACTAAGGTACGGCTTCGCACCGACACTCTGGCACCGGACGCGGCACGCCGTACCGAAGACACCAGGGCCACCACCCGCGACACACCCAAGCCGAAGCCCGCGACACACCAGAGCCGAAGCCCATCCGAGGCCCGAAGGGGCCGCGCGTCAGATGCCGAACGAGCCCTTCGCGGCGCGCGCCCGCAGGACCAGGTCGATGGCGAAGCGCCGGTCCGGCTCGGTCAGGGCGTCGCCGAGGGCGCTCTCGAGCTGCCGCATCCGGTAGCGGACGGTCTGCGGGTGTACCTTGAGCTGCTCGCCGATGTCGGCCGCTGTGCCGCGGGTGGCCAGCCACACCCCGAGCGTCTCCAGCAGTCGTTCGCGCCGCCCGGTCGTGAACGAGCCGAGCGCCGTGAACTCGCGGCGCGCGATCTGCTCGGTGAGTTCGTGGTCGGCCAGCAGCCAGAGCGTGACCAGGTGGTCCTCGCAGCGCAGCAGCGGCGCGCCCGCGATGATCCCCTCGTCGGCCAGGGCGAAGACGCGCCGCGCCCACCTCATGGCCGAGGGCGCGCCGGCCAGCGGCACGGTGACGGAGATGACGGCGGACATGCCGCTCAGCAGGGATTCCAGGCGCCGCAGCCGCTCGCCGGCGATCTCGCCCGGATACAGCAGGCAGGGTTCGGCGCTGGCCCAGTCGGCCAGGACGCCGGGTTCGAGCGGGCGGCCCGGGTCGGCGGCGCCGGCGCGCAGCGCGACCAGCGTGATCTGCTCGGCGGGTGTCCAGGCGGCGCGGGCGGCACGCTCGGGTACGGCCCCGCCCCCGTCGAGTATGTGGCGCAGCAGCCTGGCCCGGCGCTCACGCAGGTCCTTGCTGGCTCTGGTCAGCTCCTCCTGATGACCGCGTACGGACTGCTCGGCGAGGTCGCCGATGAAGGCGATGATCGAGTCGCCCATCGTGGCCACGAGCGAGGGGTCGATGCCGTGCCGGTTGCCGACCTCGACGCTGCGCCGCCAGACCAGGCGCAGGCCGAGCCGGTAGGCGGCCTGGAGGCTGTCGAGGCTGCGGCCCTCGCGGGCTTCGAAGCGGCCGAGCTGGCGGCAGACGGCGTCGCGGGCCTCGAAGGAGGCGCTGGGGTCGGCGACCCGCTGGATGAACGAGGTCAGGATGCAGTCGACGCCGCGTCTCAGCAGCTGGCCGTGCTTGCCGGTGGTGCGGTGGGCGAACTCGGGTATCGACTCGCCGATCGCCAGGAGGACCTCGTCCACGATGCTGGGCACCTCTGGCCACATGATCTCGGCGAAGTGCGGCGGGATGGGGCCGGGTAAGTCACCCTGTTCAACGGTTTGCGTCAACAGTCACACCTCCCTCGCACGCCTTGTGACATGTGACACAACGAACATAGGGAAGAGCCCGGCCTCCGACAAGAGACCAGGCACTTCCTTGATCATCGAACCTTTCAGGGCACGATGTCGGTGTACTTCTTGAAGGATCCGTACTGCTGGAAGATCGCGGTGTTGCGACCGGCGGCGGCAGGGGTCCCCGCCTGGGAGTTCACGACCGCGTTCAGCAGGCCCAGGCCGAGCCCGCAGCTCTCCGCGCCCGGCACCGCGAAGGCGTTGTCCACGATCGTGGCCTTCTGGATCGGCGGGTTCGTGGACACCAGGACGGGCTTCACGCCGGAGATGGGCGTGTTGGGCGGTGGCGGGTTGGTCGTGCCGAGGATGAGGTTCAGCCGGAGGGGGTTCCGGTCGGAGCCGAGCCGGCAGTTGTGGCCGAGGACCGGGTTGATGATGCGGACCTTCAGCGCCATCTTCCATATCGGGCCGGGCACGACGTCGAACGAGCCCGCGTACTGGGGTTCGGCGTAGACGGCGGTCAGGATGGGGTCCCCGAAGATGCCCTTCCTGACCGTCATGCGCTCGGCGCGCAGCCGGCCGAAGACGGTGACCTGCTTGCGGGTGTCGGGGTCGAGGCCCGTGGCATAGGTGATCTTCATCGTCTTGTTGATGACCTGGTCGAACTTGCCGAGCACGAACTTCCCGCCGTTGACGATGATCACGTTGCACGTCCAGAACCGCGGATCGGCGCGGTCGGGCAGGTCGGGGCAGTCGGCGAAGTCGAACGCGGGGATGTCCTCCGCCTGGGCGGGGGCGGCCATCGCGGCGGGTGTCCCCATCATGAGCAGTGCGGCCAGGGCGGCTTTGGCTCGCTTCACTGGATTCCTCACGGGGCCTTGGTCGCGTAAAGCTTCTGGTCGTAGGTGCCGGAGTTGGGCACGGACTCGCCCTTGACCACCACGTTGGCGAAGGCCGCCGCGGCCTCGGGGCAGTACACGTCGTTGGTCTCGGTCGGCATCAGGTAGAACTGCTGCCCCTGCGCGCTGCCCTGGGCCTGGGCCAGTGCCGGGTCGGGGCGGTTGGGGTTGTCCGGGTTGTAGAGGTCGATCTCCAGGGTGGGCGTGTCGGCGGTGAGGCCGTAGTAGCAGGTCTGCGGCTCGGTGGTGACGGCCGGCATCTCGATCACGGCCTTGATCTTCACTCCGGGCTGGTTGCCGGGCAGCTTGAGGAAGGTGTCGCGGCTGTTGAGGTGGTCGTCGTCGTAGTAGATGGTGCCGCTGCCGTTGGTGTTCACGGTGGTGATGGTGGTGGTGCCGCCCTGGTTGTTCGGGCAGGCGCCGCCGGAGCCGTCGTTGTCGATCTGGACGTAGTTGACGTAGCCGCCGGTGCCGTTGGAGTTGACGCCGCCGCGCAGCTGGGCGTACTGGCACGTGGTGTCCACGAGGCCGATGAAGGGGGCGTTGCCGGAGAAGTACACCTCGCCGAAGCTCAGGGCCTGGATCTTCCCCGAGTACGCGGCCGCGGTGGCCGTGCCGGCGCGGATGACGGGGGTGGACTCGGCCGCGACCGCCGTGCCGGGCAGCAGAATCAGCGCGACGGCCGCGGCGGCTAACGGCGCTGACACCCGTGCGATGGATTTCATCGTGTGCCTCCATGAAAGGTGAGTGGTGACGAACGTCACAGAAACAGAAGAGAGTTCTGGCGTCAACAATTCGAATCCCTGAAATATGTATTGCTCAGCCAGTGACAAACAATGCGCGGTGAATTAGTCACCGGCTGCCAAGCGGAGCGTGCTCATCCGTTGACAAAGCCGCGCGGCGCGTTTATCAGCCGATGACAAAGGCTTGAAAAGCGAACGCGTTGTGCCCTACCGTGCCGCGGAAACCGCTGAAGGGACTGCCATGCGCTCAGCCGCGCCGTGGATCGCCGCAGGAATCCTCGCGACCATGTTCGGGTCCGGGGGAAGCGCCGCCACCGGGGCGCAGGGCCCCGTGTCGGACACCGTGTACGGGTGCAAGGTCGGCGCCTCGGCCACGAACCACCGCATCAGGATCCGCCTGACGGTCACGATGAAGAGCCCCGAGGCCGTCGGGGTGGACGTGCGCCCCGGACGCCTCAGCATGAAGATCGTCATGCCCCGCTCGATCCTCGCCGACCTCTCCGACCAGCCGGTGGACTCGCTGAGCGCCACCATCACCCCCAAGGTGGGCGCCGCCTTCAAGGCCGACGAGGGCGAGAGCCCGGAGCCCCGCGTGCTCGCCTGGCGGCAGGTGCGCAGCCCGGCCAAGAGCCCGGTCGCGGCCTCCGGCGAGGTACGGCTGACCGCCGCCACCTGGACCGCCGGCCAGCGCGGCGACGCGTTCAAGGCGGCCGTCCCGGGCGTCGCGACGTTCACCGCCTCGGCGCTGACCATGGTGCTGACCCCGCCCGCCGGCGGCGCCAAGACCGCGACCTGCGTGCCGGAGGCCGAGACCGTGCAGGCCAAGGTGGTCTTCCGCGGCCCGAAGACCGGCGAGGACTGCCCGCCGAACCCGGCCGCCACCGTGCTCAACCCCGACTTCGAGGTCCCGGAGGTGCCGCCGACCGCGGTGCCGGGACCCATCCCGCCCGCCATGGGCTGCGCCAAGCTCAAGGGCTTCTCCAACATCAAGAAGCTCGACGCCGGCGTCTCGGTCGAGTCGCTGTCGGCGGTGAAGAGCCTCAGCGGCTTCCGCTGGGTCGTGCCGAGGGACCCGCCGCCGGGCACGGTGCCGTGGCAGCGTCAGGACTACGTCGGTGAGAACCAGCCGGTCCGCGCCACCGGCACGTTCCTGACCTTCGGCTTCGTGCCGACCACCACGACGGTCGAGCTCACCCAGGTGGGCGCGGCCAACGTGCACCTCATCGACTCCTCCACCTCCGACGGCTCCGACGACCTGGCGGTGGCGGTCAACGCGCGCGTCACCATGCGCGTGCTCAAGGCCAGCGTGAACGGCCGGCCCATCGACGTCGGCCCGAAGTGCCGGACGGCCAGGCCGATCGATCTCAAACTCCGGGGCGGCGAGATGTACGACCCGCCCTACCAGGACAATCTCCTGGTCGGAGGCGTGCTGCGCGGGCTGGTGGAGATCCCGCCGTTCGCCGGCTGCGGCGTCGGCGAGGACATCAGCCGCCTGCTGACCGCCTCGGTCTCCGGCAAGGCCAACGAGATCCAGGTCAACCAGGGCGCCCTGTGCGGAACGGCCGGCGCCCCTTCCGCCCAATGCCCGCCCGAGGTAACCATCAACGGTAAGAAGGCGGGCTCGCGGAAGGGCTGAACCCATGCACCTTCATCGCCACTGGGTCGAGATCGAACGGATCGGCCTGGTGGTGACGCAGGCGTGCGCGCGGTGCGGCAAAACGCGGGTCAGGCTCGCCAGGAAAACCCGCACCCGATGACAAAAGGCGAATCCAAAATAATCAGGCGTTGACAGACGGCCTGACCGATGCGGAATCGTGTCTTTAGTCACTTGCCTCCCGATCGTCGCGATGAGTAACTTGCCCGCACGCAATGCCGCGACCGGTCAGGCGAGGTAATGGGAATCGAAGTGGTGGTCCAGGGACTGTCGAAGTCCTTCGGCGCGCAGACGATTTGGGAAGACGTCTCGCTGATTCTCCCCGCCGGGGAAATCAGCGTGATGCTCGGCCCTTCTGGCACCGGCAAAACGGTGTTTCTCAAATCCCTGATCGGCCTGATCAAGCCGGAAAGGGGGAAGGTCGTGGTCAACGGCGTCGACATGATCAACTCCCCGGACCGCCAGGTCTACGAGGCCCGCAAGCTCTTCGGCCTGATGTTCCAGGACGGCGCCCTGTTCGGCTCCATGAACCTCTACGACAACATCGCCTTCCCGCTGCGCGAGCACACCAGGAAGAGCGAGGCGCAGATCCGCGGGATCGTCCTGGACAGCATGGAGATGGTGGGCCTGGCGGGCGACGGGAAGAAGCTGCCCGGCGAGATCTCCGGCGGCATGCGCAAGCGCGCGGGCCTGGCCAGGGCGCTGGTGCTGGAGCCCGAGATCATCCTGTGCGACGAGCCCGACTCCGGCCTCGACCCGGTTCGCACCGCGTTCCTGTCGCAGGTGCTCATCGACCTCAACGCCCAGTTCGACACCACGATGCTGATCGTCACCCACAACATCGACATCGCCTCGACCGTCCCGGACAACCTGGGCATGCTCTACCGCCGCGAGCTGGTCACCTTCGGCCCCCGCGAGGTCCTGCTGACCAGCGACGACGAGGTCGTCCGGCAGTTTCTCAAGGGGGACGTCCGCGGGCCCATCGGCATGTCGGAGGAGAAGGACGCCGCCCTGCGGGCCATGGAGAGCGCCGTGCCGTACGGCGGCAGGAAGACGATCCCCGAGCAGCTCGCCCCCACGCCGGGGCTGCCCCCGCGCCAGGCCGTCTGGCGGCGCATGGACCGGGTCATGCGCATGCTGCCCGAACTCGCCCCCGCCGCCAGGGACGCGATCGTCTCCCGGCACCTGCCCGGCGTGAAGGAGTAGACGATGGCCTCGATCACCGGCGGCTTACGCCAGACGGGCAGGATGTTCGCCCTGGGCGGGTCCGTGCTCGGGCTGATGTTCCGGCGGCCGTTCCAGTTCGCGGAGTTCATCCAGCAGTTCTGGTTCATCACCAGCGTCACCATCCTGCCCGCCGCGCTGGTGTCGATCCCGATCGGCGCGGTCATCTCCCTGCAGGTCGGCTCGCTGGCCCAGCAGATCGGCGCCCAGTCGTTCACCGGCGCGGCCAGCGTGCTCGGCATGCTCCAGCAGATCAGCCCCATGATCGTGGCGCTGCTGGTGTCCGGGGCGGCCGGCTCGGCCATCTGCGCCGACCTCGGCGCCCGCACGATCCGCGACGAGATGGCCGCCATGGAGGTCATGAGCGTCAACCCCATCCAGCGGCTGGTGGTCCCCAGGGTGCTGGCCGCCATGGGCGTCGCGGTGCTGCTCAACGGCCTCGTCTCCGTCGTCGGCGTCGCGGGCGGCTACTACTTCAACGTCGTCATGCAGGGCGGCACGCCCGGCGCCTACCTGGCCAGCTTCTCCGCCCTGGCCCAGCTGCCCGACCTGTACATCAGCGAGTTCAAGGCGCTGCTCTTCGGCTTCATCGCCGGCGTCGTGGCCGCCTACCGGGGGCTCAACCCGGCCGGCGGGCCCAAAGGCGTCGGCGACGCGGTCAACCAGTCCGTCGTCATCACCTTCCTGCTGCTGTTCTTCGTGAACGTCGTGCTCACGGCGATCTACCTGCAGGTCGTCCCCTCGAAGGTCGGCTGATGCACACGAGAGTCCTCACCTGGCTGGACGAGCTCGGCGACCAGCTCGGCGTCTACATCCGGGCGCTGCTCTGGATCCCGGCCGCGCTCGCCCGCTACTTCAGGGAGATCCTGCGCCTGCTGGCCGAGGTCGCCTTCGGCAGCGGCGGCCTGGCCGTCATCGGCGGCACCATCGGCGTGATGGTCGCCATGACCCTGTTCACCGGCGTCGTCGTCGGACTGCAGGGGTACGCCGCCCTCGACCAGATCGGCACCGCCTCCTTCACCGGCTTCGTCTCCGCCTACTTCAACACCCGCGAGATCGCGCCCATCGTCTCCGGCCTGGCCCTGTCGGCCACGATCGGCGCCGGCTTCACCGCGCAACTCGGCGCCATGCGCATCAACGAGGAGGTCGACGCCCTGGAGGGCATGGGCATCCCGAGCCTGCCGTACCTGGTCTCCACCAGGATCGTGGCCGGGACCGTCGCGATCATTCCCCTGTACGGCATCGGCCTGATCAGCTCCTACCTGTCCTCCCGCATGGTCACCATCTGGGTCAACCAGCAGTCGGAAGGCACCTACGACCACTACTTCGGCGTCTTCCTGTCGCCCACGGACGTCCTGCTCTCCTTCCTCAAGGTGCTGATCTTCAGCGTCATGGTGATCCTGGCCCACTGCTACTACGGCTACCGCGCCGCCGGCGGGCCCGCCGGGGTGGGCGTGGCGGTCGGCCGGGCCGTACGGGCCTCGATCGTGCTGATCAGCGTCACCGACTTCTTCCTCAGCCTGGCCATCTGGGGCGCCACCACGACCGTGAAGATCACCGGATGAGGAGCGCGGGATGAGACGACGGCTGGCAGGGGTGGCGTTCCTCATGGTCCCCGTGCTGCTGGTGTGGTTGTCGGTGGCCGTCTACACCAAGCAGTTCGCCGAGGTCGCCCTCGTCACGCTGCGCACCGGCACGGTCGGCCACCAGATGCACCCGCTGGCCGACGTCAAGGTGCGCGGGGTCGTGGTCGGCGAGGTCAGGACCATCGCCGCCGACGGCGACGGCGCCCGGCTGACCCTGGCCATCGAACCGGGGCAGCTGCGGCTCATCCCCGCCGACGTGCGCGCCCAGATGCTGCCCACGACCGTCTTCGGCGCCCGGTACGTCGCGCTGATCCCGCCCGCGAAGCCGTCGGCACGCCGCCTCGCCGACGGCGCGGTGATCGCCGAGGACCGCACCGCCAACGCCATCGAGCTGCAGGTGGTGCTGAACAACCTGCTGCGGCTGCTGACCGCGGTCAAGCCGGCCAAGCTGTCGGCGACGCTCAACGCGATGGCCCAGGCCCTGGAGGGCAAGGGCGAGCAGCTCGGCCGGACGCTGGTCCAGCTCGACCGCTATCTCACCAGGCTCAACCCGCACCTGCCCGAGCTGAACGCCAACGTCCGCGAGCTGATCGAGTTCAGCCACCTCTACAGCGAGGCGGCGCCCGACATCCTGCGGGCGCTGGCCGACTTCACCACCACCAGCAAGACCATCGCCGACCAGCGCGAGAACCTCGGCGAGCTGTATGCCGGCGTGACCGCCGCCTCCCAGGACCTCACCACGTTCCTGCGGGCGAACTCGGCCAACCTCATCCGGCTGGCCGCCCACAGCCGCCCGACACTGGAACTGCTGGCGCGCTACTCGCCGGAGTTCCCGTGCACGCTGGAGATGCTCGCCGACTTCGTCCCGCTCATGGACAAGGTGCTCGGCAAAGGCACCAAGGAACCCGGCCTGCACGTGAAGGTGATCGCGGTACAGAGCAAGGGCCGCTACCTGCCGGGCAAGGACCGCCCGGTCTACAGCGCGACCGGCGGCCCGCGCTGCTACACCATCCCCTACACGGGCGACGGCGCCCGCCCCACGGGTGCGCCCTCACCGACCGCGACGACCTCGCCGTCACCCACCGGCACCGCCTCACCCACCGCCACCGCGACACCCACAGGCACGACCTCGCCCTCCGGTACGGCCACGCCCACCAGCCCCGCCGAAGCCTTCGGCGGCTCCTACGGCCCGCCCAACTCCGGCGCCGAGAGCCGCCTTGTCAACGAACTGCTCGCCCTGGAGTACGGCGACGACCCGAGCACCCTGCCCGACTGGAGCAGCGTGCTGGCCGGACCGCTCTACCGGGGCGTCGAGGTGAGGATCCGATGAGGGAAGTCACCGCGCCGCTGATCAAGTCGATCGCCTTCGTGCTCGTCACGGTCCTGGCCACGCTCGCCCTGGCCATCAGCGTGGCCAACAGCGATCTGGGCGAGCGGACCACGTACCGGGCGCGCTTCACCGACGTGGCCGGGCTCAACACCGGCGACAGCATCCGCATCGCGGGCGTACGCGTCGGCCAGGTGGAGTCGATCGCCATCGTGGACCGGCGGGTGGCCGAGGTCGAGTTCTCCGTCGAACGCGACCGCCGCCTGCCCGCCTCCGCCACCGCGACGATCAAGTACCTCAACCTCGTCGGCCAGCGCTACATCGACCTGGCCCAGGGCGAGGGTACGGCGGGCGGCGCCCTGGCCGCCGGCGCCACGATCCCGCTGGATCGCACCACCCCGGCCATCAACCTGACCGAGCTGTTCCGCGGCTTCCAGCCGCTCATGCGGGCACTGTCGCCCGACGACGTCAACAAGCTCGCCGGCGAGCTCATCCAGGTGCTCCAGGGTGAGGGCGCCACGGTCGAGGGCCTGTTGCGCACGATCGGCGAGCTGACCAACTCCCTGGCCGCCAAGGACGACCTCATCGGCGAGGTGATCAAGAACCTTGACACCGTCGTGGCCACCGTCAACGCCCGCGACAAAGAGCTGACCACGCTCGTGGTCACCCTGCGCAGGCTCATGAGCGGCCTGGCCGCCGACCGCAAGCCCATCGGGCAGGCGATCGGCGCGCTCGGCGAGCTGACCACGAGCACCGCGGGCCTGCTGGCCGAGAGCCGTGAGCCGCTGCGCCGCGACATCGACCAGCTCGGCAGGCTCTCGGGCAACCTGAACGCCGACGCTCCGCTCGTGGAGCGGTTTCTCCAGCGGCTGCCGGACAAGGCCGAGGTCATCACCCGCGCCGCCTCCTACGGCTCCTGGTTCAACCTCTACCTGTGCGAGGCCCTGATCAGCGGGGTCACCTACACCGACGGCCGGCCGGCGCCCACGGGCATCCCGAACACCCAAGGCAGGTGCAAGCAGTGAAGCGGCTGCGCGAGCGCAACCCCATCCTGGTCGGCCTGGCCGGTCTGCTGCTCATCGGCGGCATCGGCACCGCCGCCTACCGGGCCGACGCCCTGCCGGTCATCGGCGGCGGCACCGACTACACCGCCTACTTCACCGAGGCCGCCGGCCTCACCCGGGGTGACGAGGTACGCGTGGCCGGGGTCAAGGTCGGCAAGGTCAACGACGTCGCCCTCGACCGGGGCAAGGTGAGGGTGGAGTTCCGGGTCAAGGACGCCTGGGTCGGCAACCGCACCACCGCCGCCATCATGATCAGGACGTTGCTGGGCGCCAAGTACCTCGCCCTCGACCCGCTCGGCCCCGAGGCGCAGAACCCCGCGCAGGCCATCCCGGTCACGCGCACGCTGGCCCCCTACGACGTGACCGCCGCCTTCGACGACCTCGGCCGCACCGTCGCCCGGCTGGACACCGACCGGATCGCCGAGAGCCTGGACACGATCTCGGCCACGTTCTCCAGGACGCCGCCGCACGTCAAACAGGCCGTCACCGGCCTTTCCGCACTGTCGAAGACGATCTCCTCCAGGGACGCGGAACTCGCCCGGCTGCTGGCCGGGACCAAGAAGCTCAGCGGCACGCTGGCCGCCCAGAACGACAACTTCGCCGAGCTCCTCAGAAGCGGCAACCTGCTGCTGGACGAGCTGCGCAAACGCAGGGCCGCCATCCACGCGCTGCTCACCGGCACCAGGGAGCTGTCGGCCCAGCTCGTCGGGCTGGTCAGGGACAACAGGAAACAGCTCGCGCCCACTCTGAGGGCGCTGGAGCGGGTGAGCGACGTGCTGCTGCGCAACCAGCGCGATCTGGACCGGGCGCTGGCGCTGGCGGGGCCGTACACGCGACTGGTCGGCAACACGATCGGCAACGGGCGATGGCTGGACGGCTATCTGTGCGGGGTCGTCCCGAAGCACTACCTGCCGGACGGCGTGCCCGACAAGGGCTGCCTTCCCCCCCAACCAGGAGGACCCCAAAAGCCCACGCCGACCCCGACCGGTAGCCCCACCACTCCTGGAGACGACCGATGACCGCGCACCGGAGGCGCTCTCTCGCCCTGGCCGCGGCGCTGGTCGTCGCGCTCACCGGCGCCGCCGCGCCGCCGCGGGCCCCCGACGACCAGATCACCGCCTACTTCCACTCCGCCGTCGCCGTGTATCCCGGCTCCGACGTGCGGGTGCTCGGCGTCAAGGTCGGCGAGATCGCGTCGGTGACGCCCGAGGGCACGCAGGTCAGGGCCGTGCTGACGCTGGACGACGGCGTCGACGTGCCCGCCGCCGCCACGGCCGTCGTGGTCGCCCCCGCCCTGGTGGCCGAGCGCTACATCCAGCTCAGCCCCGCGTACACGAGCGGGCCGAAGCTCGAGCCGGGCGCCGTCCTGCCCGCCGACCGCACGGCGGTGCCGATGGAGCTGGACAAGCTGTACGAAACGCTCAGCGACTTCTCCCGGGCACTCGGCCCGGCCGGCGCCAACAAGGAGGGCGCGCTCTCCCGCGTGCTCGACGTCGGCGCCGCCAACCTCAAGGGCAACGGCCGTGACATCAACACCATGGTCGCCGAGTTCGGCAAGGCCTCCAAGACGCTCGCCGACTCCAGCGGCGACCTGTTCGCCACCGTGCGGCACCTCGCCGACTTCTCCCGCATGCTGCGCGACAACGACGACCAGGTACGGCTCGCCGAACAACAGCTGGCCGACGTGACCGGATTCCTGGCCGCGGACCGCGACGAGATCGGCGGCGCCCTGCACGAGCTGGCCGGGGCGCTGGGCGAGGTGAAGACGTTCGTCGCCGAGAACCGCACCCTCCTGGCCACGAACGTGGACAAGCTCGCAGACCTCACCCAGACCCTCGTGAACCAGCGGCGCTCGCTGGCCGAGGCCCTGGACAACCTGCCGCTGGCGGCCACGAACGTGGTCAACGCCTACGACCCGGAGACCCGGACCGTCATGGGGCGGGGGGACCTGCTGGAGCTGATGTTCGGACCGGCGGCCAGGGCGCTCGACCCCGAGCAGATCGTGGACGACCCGGCTCCCACGCCGTCGGCCGGCGCCACACCGGAGGCCTCGAAGTCGCCGAGCCCGACGCCGTCGCCGTCGAAGTCGCCCAGCCCGACGGCGCCCGCCCCGACGGCGAGCCCGAGCGGCACCGCCAAGACGAAGGACCCGACGCCGGCGCCCGGCGACGAGCTACCTGGTGAGGAGGAGCGCTGATGGCCATCCACCGGGAAACCGGGTCACGCGCGCCGGGCCGTACCGGAAAGGGGCGGGTGGTCGCGGTCGTGGTCGTGGCCGGGACGCTGGCCGGGTGCGGGATCGGCGGGATCAGGGACGTGCCGCTGCCCGGCGGCGCCGAGCTGGGCGAGCGGCCCTACACGGTGACGGCGGAGTTCGAGACCGTGCTGGACCTGGTGCCGCAGGCGGCGGTGCGGGTCAACGACGTGGCGGTCGGCCGGGTCACCGAGATCAGCCTGCCGAAGGACAGCTGGACGGCCCGCGTCACCATGCTGGTCAACGGCGCGGTGAAGCTGCCCGCCGACGCCGAGGCGAGGCTGGAGCAGACCAGCCTGCTCGGTGAGAAGTACGTGCAGCTGGCCGCGCCCGCCCGGGGCGGCACGGGCGGGACGCTGGCGGCGGGCGCGCACATCCCGCTCACGCGCACCGTCAGGAACGCCGAGGTCGAGGAGGTGTTCGGGGCGCTGTCGCTGCTGCTCAACGGCGGCGGCCTGGCCCAGATCAGGACCATCTCCCGCGAGCTGAACAAGGCGCTCGGCGGCAACGAGGCCGAGATCCGCGACCTGCTCAAGAAGCTCTCCACGCTGACCGGCAACCTCAACCGCCACAAACAGGAGATCATCGACGCCCTCGACGGCCTCAACCGGCTCGCCAAGACGCTCGACTCGCGCAAGAAGGACGTCAACACCGTCCTGGACGACCTGAGCCCCGGCCTGAAGGTCCTGGAGGAGCAGCGGGGCGCGCTGGTCACCATGCTGGCGCAGCTGGAGAAGCTCTCCGACGTGGCCGTGGACGTCGTGGACCGCAGCAAGGACGACGTCGTCGCCGACCTGCGCGCGCTGGAACCGATCCTGCGCAACCTGACCGCCGCCGGACGCGACCTGCCGAAGGCGCTGGAAGTGGCGCTCACCTACCCGTTCACCGACGAGATCACGAACGCGGTCAAGGGCGACTACCTCAACGCCTACCTGTCGATGGCCGCGGGCCCCGACGTCGAGCCGATCGTCCCGACCATCTCGATCAACGCCGACCCGAAGGACGACTGGCCGGAACTGCCGTTCGACATGGTCAAGCAGAAGGCGGGCAAACAGCCCACGGCCACGCCGTCCCCGGCGAAGTCCAAGACCCCTTCGCCCACGCCCTCGCCGACGAAGCCGAAGACGCCCACCCCCACGCCCGAACCCGAGCCCGAACCCACCCCGACGCCGACCCCCGAGCCGACGCCGACCCTCACCCCCGGACAGGAGGAGTAGATGCTGACCCGCGCCACCCGCATCCGGGTCGCGATCTTCCTGGCCATCGCGATCGTCGTGATCGGCTTCATCGGCATCGAGTACGCCAAGCTCGGCAGGCTGTTCGGCCGCCCCGGCCACTACGTGGTCAAGCTGGAGCTGGCCGAGACCGGCGGCCTGTTCCCCGACGCCAACGTCACCTACCGCGGCGTCACCGTCGGCCGCGTCGGCGAGATGACGCTCACCGAGCGCGGCCTGATCGCCGACCTGCGCATCGACGACGCCGCCCCGCCCATCCCGGCCCGCCTGCAGGCCGTCGTCGCCAACCTGTCGGCGGTCGGCGAGCAGTACGTCGACCTGCGCCCCTCCACCGCCGACGGCCCGTTCCTGCGGGCGGGCTCGGTCATCGCGCAGGGCGCCACCCCCGCGCCGGTCACCGAGATCCTCGGCAACGTCAACGCGCTCGCCGCCTCGGTGCCGCTGGACTCGCTGCGCACCTTCGTCGACGAGATGGGCAAGGCGTTCCAGGGCCAGGGCCCCAACCTGCGCGCCCTGCTCGACTACCAGAGCAGCTTCGTCTCCGCCGCCGACGAGAACCTCGTCCCCACCACGCGCCTGCTCACCGACGGCACCTTCGTCCTGCGCACCCAGAACGAGGAGGGCCAGGCCCTGCGCGACTTCGGCCGCAACGCCCGCCTGCTCGCCAAGCAGCTCAAGGACTCCGACGCCGACCTGCGCACGCTCATCACCGAAGCACCCGGCGCCACCCGCGAGGTGGCCGAGCTCGTGCGCGAGCTCGACCCCGGCTTCAGCGTCCTGGTCGCCAACCTCCTGACGACGTCCGACCTCACGCTCACGCGCCGGCGCGGCATGGAGGAGCTTCTGGTACGGCTCCCGCAACTCGTCGCCGCCGGAACCACCGCCGCCAGGTCGGGAACGTTCACCTTCGGCCTGACCAACACCTTCTTCAACCCGCTGCCCTGCGTGAGCGGCTATGGCAAGACGCCCTACCGCAACGGCCTCGACACCAGCCCAGGAACGTCCCTGAACACCGGTGCCCGCTGCCTGTCGCCACCCTCCACCGGGGTCGGCGTGCGCGGCTCGGCCAACGCGCCCAAGGGCGGGGTGCCCGAGGCGGCCAAGCCCGGCTCGTTCAGCCTCGACGAACTGCCCGGCCACCACGACACCCTGCCCGACCCGCCCGCCGACGGGCCCGAGAACGACATGGAGGAGCTCCTGTGGCCCGACCCCGACCGCTGACCCCGCCCGCGTCCGACCGCGACCCGCCGCCGGTGAGGCGGTGGGCGGGGCCGGTCGCCGTCGTGCCGGTGATCCTGGCCGCGGCGTTCTGCGGATGGTCCGGGTGGGCGTCCTGGCAGGCTGCCGGCGACCTGGGCACGGCCTTCGCCGCCGAGCGGGACCGGGCGCTGGAGGCCGGACGACGGCAGCTCGCCGTGCTCAACACCATGGACGCGGCCGCCGTGGACGCCGGTCTCGCCCGCTGGCAGGAGGCCACCACCGGGGCGCTGCGCGACGAACTGGCCGCGGGGCGGGCGAGCACCCGCCAGGCCGTCGAACGTTCCGGCGCCACCTCCCGCGCCACCGTGATCGAGGCCGCCGTCACCGCCCTCGACCCCGAAGCCGGTGACGCGCAGATCATCGCCGCCGTCGAGATCGAGCTCACCGGGCGGGGCGGGCGGGCGTCGGTGGAGCGCAAACGGTTCCAGGCCGGGCTGGCCAGGACGGACGGCGGCTGGAAGCTCAAGTCGTTCACCGCGATTCCCGCCGTGGGCGGGTGACGAGGAGGTCCGCGTGGAAACGGAGTCGGCCCTGGTCGCCGAGCCTGAGGCCGCCGGACGGCGGGGACGGCACGCCGTACCGGAGAGGAGACGGCGCTCGCGGACGGGCAGGATGGGCAGGCCCGCCGCACTCGCGGCGGTCGCGGTCGTGCTGCTCGTGACCGGGGTGGCGGTACGGGCCGCCGCGCCCGCCCGGGACGTCGCCGCGGGGAACCGGGCGCTGCTCGACCGGGCGGGCACCACGCGCGTGGCCGGTGACGTCGGCAACGCACTGGCCAAGATCTTCACGTACTCGCCGGCCGAGATCGAGGCGACCGAGCTGGCCGCGCGGGACTCGCTGGAAGGGCGGGCGGCCGAGGAGTACACGCGGCTGATCGCCCAGATCCGGCGGGACGTGGTGACCCAGCAGGCCACACTCACCACCCGGGTGGTACGCGCCGGGGTCGTCGCCCTGACCGGGGACACCGCGCGGCTGCTGGTCTTCCTGGACCAGACGGCCACCCGCTCCGGCAAGTCCGCGGGACCGGCCGTGGCCGCCCAGCTCACCGTGAGCGCGCGCCTGCGGGACGACCGCTGGCGCATCACCGAGATCACCTCCAGCAAGGCGAAGCGATGACGAGCATCCAGGAAGTCACCGGAGAAACCACGGACCTGGAGTCCGGCCCGCCGGAGGAGACCGGGGCCGGGGAAAGGGCGGGGTGGGTTGCGCGTGTGGCGGTCGTGCTGTGCGCTCTCGCGGCCGCCGGGGCCGTCTGGGCCGGGTGGGCGTGGATCGGCGCGGCCGGCGACGACGGGCTGCGCTACTCCCGGCTGCGCGACGAGGTGGTGCGCGGCGGCTCGCAGGCCGTACAGAATCTGAACACCCTCAGCCACCGCACCGTCGAGCGCGACCTCGCGCTGTGGGAGGACTCCACGGCCGCGCAGCTGCACCAGCAGATCGTGCAGGGGCGGGCGGCGTTCACCGCCGAGATCGCCAAGGCGGGCACGGCCACCAGCGCGAAGGTCCTGGAGGCGGCGCTCACCGAGCTCGACGAGACCGCGGGGACCGCGCGGATCATCGCCGCGGTGCGGATCACCGTGGTCCCGCCCCAGGGTGAGCCGGTGGTCAAGAAGAGTCGCCTCGTGGGCGAGCTGACCCGCACCTCCGGCGGCTGGAAGCTCGCGGCCCTCACCCAGGCTCCGGACGGAACCACCTCATGACCAGCGACGACAAGGAGCCCCCCATGATCCGCGACCCCGAGCCGCAGCCCCAGCCCGGCGACAGCCTGGTGTACACGCCGCCGGTGGAGCCCGTTCCCGTGCTCGTGCCCGCGCAGCCGGGGCCGGTGGAGCCGCCGTTCCCGCCGCTGCCGCCCGTGGAGAAGGTCTCGTTCGCGGCGCGGGCCAGGCCGGTGCTGTCGGTCGCGGCGTCGGTCTGGCGGCGCGTGTCGGCACTGCTCATCTGGATGGTGAAGGTGGCCGCCCGGCTGATCGCGGTGGTGCTGCTCCTGCACGCCGCGTTCTCGATCTTCAAGGCGAACGCGGCCAACACCTGGTACCAGGTCGTCGACGCGCTGGCCGGCACGCTGTCGCTGGGCCTGACGAGCCTGTTCGATCTGGCGGACGCCCGGTGGGAGGCGCTGGTCAACCACGGGCTGGCCGCCGCCGTGTGGCTGGTCGCCGGCTCGGTGGCGGCGGGCCTCCTGCGGCGGCTCACGCCATGAGCACGACCTGGGCCGCCGCCCGCTCACGCCGGTTGCCCGCCGTTCTGGCCCTCACCACCGTGCTCCTCGGCGGGGTGGCCGGGCTGGCCGCGACGAAAGCGCACGACCTCCGCGACACGACCACGACCCGGAACACGGCCATGACTGATCAAACCCGGACCGGCCAGGTCAAGAGCCAGATCATCGATGCGGTGAACACCGTCTTCTCCTACGACCACGCCGACGTCGCCAAGACCGAGCAGGCGGCCCGCGACCTGCTGACCGGCAAGGCCGTGGAGCAGTACCAGGGCATCTTCGGCCTGGTACGCGAGCAGGCGCTACGCGACAAGCTGGTGCTGACGACCACGGTCACCGACAGCGGCGTGACGCTGCTGGAAGGCGACCGGGCGCGGCTGCTCATCTTCGCCGATCAGCACAGCACGACGGCGGAGCCGGGCAAGGCCTCCTACGCTCCGGCGATGTTCGCGGTGGGCGCGGTGCTCGAGGGCGACAGATGGAAGATCGAGAACATCGACACGTTCTGAGCAAGGCATGCGCCCTGGTACGGCTGCACGCTATCGTGATGCCCGGTAAGACGGGGGCAAACGCTTAGTAATCGTACATACGGGGTGAGTGACGCATGCGCGTCCGCATTCTCCGAGGCGACCGTGCCACCGCTGTGATCGCCGCAGTGGTGGCCGGTTGCCTCGTCGTCGTGGCGGCGGTGTTCGGCGTGGGCGTGTCGAGCGCCAATCCGAAGCTGGCCGACGTGGGCGCCTGGCTCTGGACCAAGGTCCGCGGGAAGATCGTCCATGTCAACGGCCTGTCCGGAGAGGTCGACGGATACCTCGACGACAAGGCGGGCCGGCCGCTGCGCATCGTGCAGGACGGCCAGACGGTCCTGCTCGTCGACGACCGCACCGGCGTCGTCAGCCGGATCGAGCCGAGCCAGCTCAGCGTGGCCCAGAGCCGCGACTTCGGCGCCGCCGGGATGCAGCTCGTGGTCACCGGCAAGTCCGCCTACGCGGTCAACCCCAAGGGAACGGTGCAGCGCATCGACCCGGCCACGCTGAACTCCCTCGGCGCCCCGCTCGAACTGCGGGGGCCGCTGGGCGCCGCGCGCATCGACGGCGGCGGCAAGCTGTGGGTCCCGGTGCCCGCCACGGGCGAGGTCGTCCCGGTCGCGGCCGGCGTCGCCGAGCAGGCGGTCAAGGCGGGCGAGCCCGGCGAGGAACTCGCCGTCACGATCGCCGGCGGCCTGCCGGTGATCGTCAACACCCGCGCCTCCACCGCCGTGGTGATCGGCTCGGACGGCGGCGCCGGAGAGATCCTGCTGCCCAAGGGCGTCGCCCAGTCGGCCAAGGGCGGCGCGCTCACCCCGCCGACGACCGAGGGTTCGCTGGTGCCGATCCTGGCGCCCGGCCCCGACGGGCTGCTCGTGGTCATCGACACCGCGTCCAACGCCGTCCAGACCACCAAGCTCGAGTCCGACGAACCCACCGCGCTCGGCGTGCCACAGGTGCTCGGCTCCAAGGTGTACGTCCCCGACAACGCCAGCGGCGGCCTCATCGTGTGGGACAGCGCGGCAGGCGGCCGGCCGACCACGATCCAGGTGGCCGAGCAGCCCGGCCCGATCGAGATGTTCGTCAAGGACGGCCTGCTGTGGGCCAACGACGAGAACGGCGACAAGGCCGTCGTCGTCGACCCCGAGGGCCGCAAGCACCCGGTCGACAAGGACGACAGCGACGTCCCCGGCCCGACCAACACGCCCAAGCCCAAGCAGACGCCGAAGCCCGAGCCCACCGCGTCCGGCCGCCAGCCCGACCCGACCAGGACGGCCGACCCGGAGCCCACGGAGACCGAGGAGCAGGAGCCGACGCACAAGCCCTCGAAGAAGCCCACCGAGGAGCCCGAGCAGACGCCCACCCCGACGCGCACGCCGACACCCACGCCGACGCCGACCCGCACGCCCACCCCGACGCCCACGCCGAGCCCGCCGACCAAACCCGGCTCGGTCAGCGCCAAGTCCGGGCCCGGGAAGATCGACATCACCTTCAGCCCGTCGACCGGCGGCAAGCCCGACCGCTACACCGTCCAGGTCAACGGCGGCGACGGGCGCGTGTCGCCGCAGTCGGTGGACGCGAACGGGCCGTTCCAGTTCGAGTTCAGCGGCGGGGACTGCAGCAAGGAGTACACCTTCACGGTCGTCGCCCACTGGAAGGGCGGGGAGGTGCCGTCCGCGCCGAGCGCCGGGGTGAAGCCGTGCGTGGCGCCCGGCGCGCCGTCGAACTTCGCCGCCAAGGCCAAGAACCGCGGCGCCGACCTGAGCTGGAGCGCGCCGTCGAACGCCGGCGAAGGCACCACGTACGAGCTGTCCGGCGCCAAGTCGGACAGCTCCATCAGCGGCACCTCGTTCAACGTGGACGGGCTGGACAACAACAAGAAGTACGAGTTCAAGCTGAAGGCCAAGAACGCGGCGGGGGAGAGCCAGGAGGTGGCCAGCGCCACCGCCGACCTGGCCTATCCGCGTCAGGCCTACAAGAACGCCAACAACAACCAGACCAACACGCTCGTACGGCCGGGGCCGTCCAAGAGCGGGGAGGCCGGCACGATCCCGAAGGGCCAGTACATCAGCCTGACCGTGATCTGCCAGGTCAAGGGGGCCTCGGTCACGGAGTCCGAGACCAACGAGACCAGCGACGTCTGGAACCGCATCGAGTGGAACGGCGGTGTGGCCTACCTCAGCGTGACGCTGATGGACTCACCGCGTGGCGCCTTCCCGGCGGCGCCGTTGTTCGAATGCACGGACTGAGAAGGGGGACTCAGCTGTGAGCCACCACCACCTGGAAGAGACCGCGCAGCCGTACCAGCAGCAACAGCTCGCGGGACAGTTCGCCCAGCGCTTCCAGCTGCTCGCGGGCAACATCGAGCACGTCATCAGAGGCAAGCGCGAGGCGATCGAGCTGGCGCTGATCTGCCTGTTCGCCGAGGGGCACCTGCTCATCGAGGACGTGCCCGGCACCGGCAAGACCACGCTGGCCCGCTCGATCGCGGCCAGCGTGGACGCCGAGTGGCGGCGCATCCAGTTCACGCCCGACCTGCTGCCCAGCGACATCACCGGCGTGTCGATCTTCAACCAGGCGTACCAGAAGTTCGAGTTCCACAAGGGGCCGGTCTTCGCCAACATCGTGCTCGCCGACGAGATCAACCGGGCCTCGCCCAAGACCCAGTCGGCGCTGCTGGAGGTCATGGAGGAGCGGCGGGTCACCGTCGACTCCGAGCCGCACCAGGTGCCGCGGCCCTTCCTCGTGGTCGCCACGCAGAACCCCGTCGACATGGACGGCACCTACCCGCTACCCGAGGCGCAGCTCGACCGCTTCCTCATGCAGATCTCCGTCGGCTACCCCGACCACGCCTCCGAGGTCGAGGTGCTCAAGGGCGGGCCGTCCGGGCCCCAGGTCGAACGGCTGCCGGTCGTCGCCCGCGCCGCCGACGTGGCCGGAATGATCGACTTCGCGACCCGCATCCACGTGGCCGATCCGGTCTACGACTACATCGTGGCGCTGTGCGGGGCCACGCGGAACCATCCCGCGCTCCGGCTCGGGGCGAGCCCGCGAGGCAGCCTCGCGCTGCTGCGCGCCGCCCGGGTCAAGGCCGCCGCCGCGGGCCGGCACTTCGTGGTGCCCGAGGACGTGAAGGCGCTGGCCGTACCGGTGCTCGCGCATCGTCTGATCCGCACGCCCGACGCGGAGCTGCGCGAACTCACGGCGGGACAGGCGCTCGGCGAGATCCTCACCGGGATGCCGGTGCCGCAGGCGGTCTGAGATGCTGACACCGCTCGGGTGGGGGACGCTGGGCGGGTCCCTGATGCTGTACGCGGCCGGATTCCTGCTCGGCTACACCGAGCCCGTCGTCCTGGCCACCGGCGGGATGCTCGCGCTCGGCGTCGCGCTCGCCTGGACCGCGCCCAAGCCGCGGCTGGAGGTCAGCCGCGAGGTGACGCCGCTGAAGGTGCCGCGCGGCGACGCCGCCGTGGCCGTGCTCAACGTGCGCAACCTCGGCCGCTGGGCGCTGTCCGGCCTGCGCGCGCACGACCGCATCGGCGCCGCCGAGCACACCGTCGACCTGCCGCGCCTGCCCCGCCAGGGCACGCGCATGGTCTCCTACCCGCTGCCGACCTCCGTGCGCGGCGAGATCCCCGTCGGTCCGTTGCGGCTCGTGCGCGCCGACCCGCTCGGGCTCACCCGCAGAGTCCGCGAGTACGGCGCCGCCGCCACCCTCCTGGTCCGCCCGCGCACCGTGGCCCTGCCCGTGCCCCCGTCCGGACGCGCCCACCACCTTGAAGGCCCCACCAGCGACAACGCCCCCAGCGGCACCGCCACCTTCCACACCCTGCGCGAGTACGTGGTCGGCGACGACCTGCGCCACGTCCACTGGAAGTCCAGCGCGCGCACCGGGACGCTGATGGTCCGCCAGCTCATCGACGCCAGCCTGCCCACCACCACCGTCGTCCTGGACACCCGCGACCTGACCGAGCCCGCCGTCGACGCCGCCGCCTCCGCCGCCGTGGCCGCCGCCCGCGCGGGCTTTCCCGTACGGGTGCTGACCGGCGACGGACCGCTGGCCGAGACCAAGTCCGACGCCGAGATGCTGCTGGACCGGCTCGCCCTGGTCGCCTCCGGAACCTCCGGCGTCACCGAGGCGGTCCGGCTGGCGCGGGGCGGGGGCTCGCTGGTGGTCGTCACCGCCGATCCGGCGGAGGTGGGGAGGTGCGCCGGGGTACGGCGCCGCTTCGACCGCGTGATCTGCGTGTACCTGGGCCACGACCGACCGGCCACCCCCGGCGTCACCCTGGTCCCGATGTCCGACCTCAACGCCCTTACCCTGGCCTGGAGCGCCCGATGACCCCCACCTCGCGCTCCCCCCACCCCACCGGTGCGCCTCAGCACCCGGGCGTGCCCGGCCTGCCGGCAGACTCGTCCTATGGCCAGCCGTCGGCTCCCCCCGGCCGGCCCTCGGGCTCGCCCGGCCCCGGCCAGGACGCTGGGCTGTTCGGCGCGTCCCCGGCCGGTGTTTCCTCCGCTGGTTCTTTCCCGGCCGGTTCCCCGGTAGGTGGGTCGCCGGAGGGTGGCGGGCGGCGGCCGGTCGGTGCCGTGGGGGAGCGTGGTGTAGCCGGGGAGCCTGGTGCGGAGGCAGGCGGCCGGGCGCTCGGGTGGCGGCTGGTTGTGGCGCTGCTGCTGGTCGCGGGGCTGGCCGGGGTGGCCGGCTGGGGGTTCCATCGGGTCTTTCCCGCCCAGCCGCTGCTCCTGGCCCTGGCGCCCGCTGCCCTGGTGCCGCCGCTGATGGCGTTGCTCACCAGGAACCGGCCGCTCTGGCTGGCGCTGGCGCTCAACGTGGTCCTGTGGTTCGCGGCCACCGTCCCGCTCTACCAGGGCGTCGCGTCCGGGATGGTCAAGGACCTGGCCAACTCCTGGCAGGCCCTGCTCACCACCCTCCTGCCCGCCCAGCCGGAACCGCGCCTGCTCATCCTGGTCCACGCGGCCGTCTGGCTGGCCGCGATGGTCGGGGCCGAGACGGCGGTGCGGAGCGCGACCCGGGTCGCCGCCGCGCTGCCCGCGATGGCGGCGTTCGGGCTGGCCCTGCTGCTCGGCGTGGACGGCGACGGCTCGAACCTGCCCGTGGCCGCCGCGCTGGTCGTGCTCACGGCCGCGCTGGCCATGGTGCGCGACGACCGTCCCGCGCTCTGGCTGCTGGCGGGGCTGCCCGCGGCGGCGTTGCTGGCGGGCGCGGCGCTGGTCGCGGGGCAGCTGCTGCCCGTCGCGGCGGAGCCGTACAACCCCCGGCAGAACGCCGAACTGCCGCCCCCGGTCCGCGTCGACAGCGTCAGCCCTCTCGACCGTGTGTCCGCGTGGCTGCAGTTTCCCGACCGCCCCCTGTTCACCGTCAAGGCCGACAGGCCGGCCAACTGGCGGCTGGCCGTACTGGATCGCTATGACGGCGTGCGCTGGACGTCGGGCGCGCGCTTCCAGCCGACCGGCGGGCGGGTGCCCGCCGGTGAGTGGACGGGCGCGGCCGACATGGTACGGCAGAGCGTCACGATCGACGGCCTGCCCGGCGGCTGGCTGCCCGCGGCCGAGCGTCCCGCTGACGTCACCGGCGTGCCCGGCCTGGGCGTGGACCCGAGCAGCGGTGCGTTGCTGGTCTCGGCCAAGCCCTCCAAGGGGTTCACGTACCAGGTGAGCTCGCGGGTGCCCAGGCCGTCGAAGGATGACCTGGTCGGGGCGGTGCCGGTGCACGATCCGGAGCTGACCGCCTTCCCGGACGGGCCGCAGGAGGCGGAGTTCCGGAAGCTGGCGCAGCAGGCGACGAAGGGGGCGGACGCGCCGATCAAGCAGGCGTACCGGCTGCAGAAGTACCTGCGGACCACCGCGAGCAACGACCCGACGGCGCCGCCGGGGCACTCGCTGAAGGGGCTGGAGTTCTTCCTGGAGACCACGCATCGGGGGACGTCGGAGCAGTTCGCCTCGACGTTCGCGCTGATGGCCCGGACGCTGGGGCTGCCGACGCGGGTCGTGGTGGGCTTCCGGCCGGGGCAGCAGTCGAACGGCGTCTACAAGGTCATGTCCGGAGATGTCGTGG
Source organism: Nonomuraea sp. NPDC050547 (assembly GCF_044457345.1). Taxonomy (NCBI): domain Bacteria; kingdom Bacillati; phylum Actinomycetota; class Actinomycetes; order Streptosporangiales; family Streptosporangiaceae; genus Nonomuraea; species Nonomuraea sp. NPDC050547. The sequence goes on along the minus strand of NZ_JBITGW010000005.1, from coordinate 285,145 downwards.
CATGGGCGGAGGTCAAGTTCGAGGGGCTGGGGTGGCTGCCCTTCTTCCCGACGCCCGGCAAGAGCGGCTCCAAGGACGACCACGACGTGGTGTCGTCGGCGATCGAGGAGAGCGAGCGGCTGGAGGGCGAGTTCACCCAGGGCGGGGTGAACAAGCCGAAGCCGTCGGCCAAGTCGTCCACGGGCGGCTCGCGCAGCACCGGCGAGGGGCCGCCGCTGTGGGTGATCATCCCGGCGGCCGGGGCGGGCTTGCTCACGATCTACGCGGTGGTGGCGATGACGCTGCCGTGGTGGCGGAGGCGTCGCAGACGTACGGCGGCCGGGGCCGAGGGACGGGTGCTCGGCGCGTGGGTCCAGTCGTGCGACGACCTGGGCCTCAAGGACGACAAGGCGCTGACGGCAGAGGAGGTGGTCTCCCGTCATCCCGAGGCCATCTCCCACCATCTACGGCCTCTCGCCGACATTTCCAACTTCGTCCGCTACGCCCCCTCTGGCAACACGGACGGCACGGACAGCGCCGCCATCGCCGACCAGGCCGCCGACGAGGCGTGGCGCCGCAGCGACGCGGTCCGCGCCGAGGTCCGCCGCAGCACCCCCCTCAAACACCGCCTCCGCCGCCGCCTGCTCTTCCGCTGACCCCACCCCTCCACGACCCCTCCCCACCCACCACGACCGCTCCCACCCCCCGCTCCCCAACCCCATGGCCCCTCCCGTCACCTACACCCGATCTCCGAAACGCCTCCCACCATCCGTTCCCGGTCATCCTTCGGGAGAGCCACCCCGAGTGGCTCCTTCGCCGGGCATGCCTCTCAGGAGCGGCTGTTCCCGGGGAGCCCTCCTCCCGGGCGGGGTGCTCCGGGCCGTGGTGCTTCCCGGGGTGTGCCTTGGGGCGCGGGGTTCTCTCGCAGGCGCGTGGGCGGGCGTCCGAGAGGTGGTGGGGTCTGGGAGGATTTCGGGGTGCGAAGTGTTGAGGCGCAGCTGATTCACCGGCCGGACGGGCGGGGTGCCGGGGAAGTGGTGCGGCATCTGCTGGCCGTGCAGGCGCAGGATGTGGGGGCTGCTCAGCTGGCTCTGCGGGCGCGTTCCGCCACCGTCACCCGGGCCGAGATCGACGCGGCCGTGGAGCGGCGGGAGATCGTGCGGGCCTGGGGGCCGCGCGGGACGCTTCACTATGTTCATCGTGACGACCTGGCGTGGCTGCTCGCGCTGACCAGTCGCCGGACGGGGTCGCTGCTGCGGTTGTCCCAGGAGGGCGTGCATGGCGACGATCTGCTGCCGCTGATCGAGGGGGCGCTCCTCGGGCAAGGGCCGTTGACCAAGGCTGAGCTGGAAACGCGGCTGGGCGGGCGGGCGGCTGGGCAGGGCATCGTTCACCTTGTCGGGCTGGCCGCTTCTCAGGGGCTCGCGGTGCTCGGGCCTCTGCGTGGTGGCAAGCCCACGTACGTCCATGCTGCCGACTGGCTGGGCGGGCCGATCGTGTTCGAGTCCGATCGGGACAAGGCGCTGGCCGAGCTGGCCGTTCGGTATCGGCGCTCGCACCTTCCGGCCGAGCCTGAGGATCTGGCCGCTTGGGCGGGGGTGCCGCTGGGGGAGGCCCGGCTGGGGTGGAGGGCGGCTTCGGCTCCCGCTCCGGAGGAGACGGCCGAACGGGTGGTCAGGCTGCTGCCGGCTTTCGATGAGTTTCTGATGGGGTGGAAGTCCCGCGATCCGATCCTGGCGCCGGAGCACGCCCGCAAGGTCTTCCCCGGCGGCGGCATCCTGCGCCCGTCGGTGCTGGTGGACGGCAGGGTCCGCGGGACCTGGACGCGTAAGGGCAGTGCCGTGACGGTGGAGGCGTTCGACGAGGTGCCGCCGCTGGACGACGAGATCGCGGATGTCCGCCGCTTCCTGGCTTAGGTCGAAATATCGGGATAACCATGCGCGGCAGCCGCCCGCCGAAAGCGCTCAACCAGCTCGGGTCGTGAAATTTCCGGTACCCACACCGCTTCTGTGAAGCTCCACAACAAGTAGGGATGCGCTCCCATCCCGTAGAGCTCCCCGTAGTCCCGCCGGGCCAGCGCGGCACGCTCCTCGTCGGTCAGCGGGCCGCCTGCCCACTCCCGCACGTACGCCGCAGGGTCACCGGTGTACGCCGCCAGACGGTCAGGCGACATGTTGACCTCGCGCATGAACGCGTTGACCCCGTAGCGGCTCATGGCGCCCACTCGAAGAACGGCGAGGTGGCGAACCGCGAAACCGCCCCTTCGGCCGACAACGCGGGCTTTCCTCCGGCCACCCCCATCGCGACCAGGAAGTTCAGGAACTGGTGCGACACGTTCCCCGCCTCGGTCAGCCGCTCGTAGGTCAGCTCGCCCAGTGCCCCGTCCACATCGCCCGAGGCCACCCACTCCACCGCCCTCTCGTCGAACGCCCGCGACGGCGAGCCCGCGAAGTGCCGCGGCCCGCCCACCTCCGTGGCCAGATGCCCGCTGGCGATCACCGCCACCCGCCGGTCGACCGGCGAGTCCTCAAGCGCCTCCCGCAGCACCTCGCCCACCCGGAAGAACCGGGCCGCGGACGGCAGCGGCGGCGCCATGCAGTTGGTGAACACCGGCACCACCGGCACCTCCAGCTCCGGCGTCAGGTACAGCAGCGGCAGCAGCACGCTGTGGTCGGCGCGGAAGGCGTCGGAAGCGGCGAAGTCCACCCCGCGCTCGATCCCGCCGCCCAGCAGCTCCCGTCCCAGCTCCGCGTCCCCCGGCAGTTCCCGGTACGGCAGGCCGAACTCCCGCTCCTCGTTCCAGAACGTCGCCGGCACATGAGGCGCCTTGCCCACCAGGAAGGCGGGCATCGTGTCGTAGAACCACTGCGTCAGGTGGTCGGTCGCCACCACGACCACGGCATCCGGCTTCGCGGCGGCCAGCCGTACCCGCAACCGCTCGAAACCCGCGCGCGTCGCGGCCAGGTCGTCGCCCCGCGCCCGCCACAGCAGCGGGTTGTGCGTGGTGCCGTAGACGCCGACGATCTCAGCCAAGGCCGAACAGCTCCCTCGCGTTGTCCAGCATGATCCGTTGCCGCGAGGCGGGCTTGAAGTCGAGCGACTCGAACTCCGCCGCCCAGCGCTCGGGTCCCAGCACCGGCCAGTCGGTGCCGAACAGCACGCGCTTCGTGATCACGCTGTCGGCGTAGTGGACCACCTCGGCGGGCCAGTAGCGCGGCGCCCAGCCCGACAGGTCGAGGTAGTAGTTGGCCTTGTGCCAGCATGCGGCCAGGTTGTCCAGGTGCCACGGCCAGCCGGGGTGCGCGGCGATCACCGTCAGCTCGGGGAAGTCGGCGGCCACGTCGTCCAGGTAGGGGATCGGCCGGGTGTACTCCAGCTTGTAGCCCATGCCGCCGCGGGTGCCGGCGCCCGCGCCGAGGAAGCCCCCGTGGAACATGACCGGCAGCCCCAGCTCCGCGCAGACCTCCCAGATCGGATAGAAGCGCTCGTCGTTGGGGAAGAAGCGCTGGCGGCCGGGGTTGAGCTCGCCGACGCCCCTGATGCCGTACTCGCCGTGGCAGCGCCGGATCTCCCGTGCCGCGTCCGGCGACCACGGGTCGATGCCGCAGAACGCGATGAAGGTGTCGGCATGCTCGCTCTGCGCCCGGCCGAGCGCGTCGTTGAGCTCCGGCAGCCCGGCCGAGTTGACGATCACGGCCATCATGTCGCGCTCGCGGTAGAGATCGGCCTGGGCGGCGAACGAGATCGGGGTGCGCTCCTTGCCGAAGTGGGCGCCCATCTGGCCGCGGCGGTGTCCCATCGCGGCCAGGAACTCCTCGGTCTGCGGGTGGGTGTGCACGTCGATGGCTTTCACTGCAGCTCCGGTGCGGGTCTGGTGGCGGGACGCGGCAGCCGCCGCTCGTGCGTGGAGAAGCGGGTGCCCGGCCGGGTGGTCTCGTCGTCGATCAGGCCCAGGTGCAGCGCCTGCGGGTCCTGGACCAGGTCGGCGACGGTGTTCAGCGGCCCGTGCGGGATGTCGGCGGCGGTCAGGCGCTCGAACCACTCATCGCGCGGCCGCTTGGCGGTCTCGGCCCGCAACGTCTCCTCCAGCTCCGCGTAGTGGCGGAAACGCAGCTCACGGGTGGCGAAGCGGGGATCGTCCGCCAGATCGGGACGCTCCAGAACCTTGAGCAGCCCGAGCCAGAACTTCTCCGGCACCGACAGATGGATCACGAACGGCAGGCCCTCCGCGCTCACGCACCCGTACGCCTGCGCCCGCGCCGCCCTGGTCGAAGGCCCGGCGACCGTGCCCGTCTCCAGGTAGGTGGCGATCGGCTCGGTCAGGAAGTCGGTCAGCGCCCCGAGCATGGACACCTCCACACGGCGGCCCGCGCCGGAGGCCGAGCGCGCGTGCAGCGCCGCCAGGATGCCCTGGACCGCCGACATGCCCGACAGAAGATCCGAGAACGCCGGCCCGGCCGGGCGCGGATCGTCCAACGGCACCAGATGCCCGTACATGCCGCCGATCGCCGAGATGATCGTGTCGTACGCGGGGCGCCTCGCGTACGGCCCGCTCGGCCCGAACCCGGTGATCGAGCAGTACACCAGCCGCGGCTCCCGCACCTTCATGACCGGCCAGCCGAAGCCCAGCCGGTCGGCCACCCCGGGCCGGAAGTTCTCGATCAGCACGTCCGCGCCGGAGACCAGCTCCAGCAGCGCCGCCAGCCCGTCCGGGTCCTTCAGATCGAGCGTCATCGAGCGCTTGCCCCGGTTGTAGGCGGCGAACTGCGGACTGTACGGCCGGCCTCCGCCACCCTGCCAGCGCCGCATCGGATCGCCGCCCGGCGGCTCCACCTTGGTCACCTCCGCGCCGAGGTCGGCCAGCAGCTTCCCCGCGTACGGCGCGGAGATGTACTGGCCCGCCTCGATCACGCGCAACCCGCTCAGGGGCATGTCGGCTCCTCCTTCGTCACGAGCATCACCTTGCCGAGTTCGTCACGAGCGTCATGTCGCCGGGTCCGGCACGAGCATCACCTTGCCGAGATGGTCGCGCCGGCCCGCCATGGCGAAGGCCGCGCCGACCTCCTCCAGCGGCAGTTCCGCCGCCACCGGCGGCCTGACCAGGCCGCGGGCCACCAGGTCCAGGCCGTCGCTGACGTCGGCGTAGTCCGCGGCGGCGCAGCCGTACAGGGTGACCCGGCGGGTGTAGAAGGCGCGGGTGTCGATCGCGACGGCCGAGTCCGGCAGCGCCGCGGCCACGACCACCGCGCCCGCCCACGCCACGCACCGCAGCGCCGCCGAGATCAGCTCGCCGCTGCCCGTCGCGTCCAGCACGAGCGCGGGCGACCGGCCGTCGAGCGCCTTCTCCAGCGCCTCGCCGGCGCCCTCGCGCGGGTAGGTGACCACCTCGCTCGCGCCGAGGCCGGGCAGCTCGCCGATCGGCTCGCCCTCCAGGGCGCCCGCGGTCACCTCGGCGCCCAGCGCCGCCGCCACCTGCACCGCCGCGCAGCCGAGCGCCCCGGTGGCCCCGGTCACCAGCACCTTCCGCGCGACGCCCCGGCCGGAGCGGCGGATCATGTGCAGCGCGATCGGCACGCTGTGCACCGCCGCCGCGGCCCTCGGGAACGGCAGCGGCCCCACGTCGAAGGCCACGCGGGAGGGGACCGCCACGTACGCGGCGGCGCCGCCGTCACGGTGGACGCCGACGACCGTCTGGGCCGGGCAGTCGGCCTCGCGGCCGGCCGTACACGCGCCGCATCCGCCGCACGGGACGTTCGGCTTGACCGCGACGCGCGCCCCCACGCGGTCGGGCACGCCCGGCCCGCAGGCGACGACGACGCCCGCCGGGTCGAGCCCGATCGTGCGGGGGAGCAGCACGCCGGGGCCGAGCGGCGCGCCCGCCATGACCTGGCGTTCGAGCTGGTTCACCCCGACCGCGCGCACCTCGATCAGCACCTCGCCCGGCTCCGGCTCCGGCACCGGTACGTCGGCGACGCGCAGCCGCGAGCCGTCCCAGCGCGCCGCCCTCATGGGCGCTTGGCCACGCCGAGCGCGTCCTGCGCGCGGGTGAGCTGGCCGAGATGGGTGAACGACGCGAACGGCGCCGGCGGCAGCTTCAGCACGGCGAGCAACTCCTCGAAGCCCTTCGGGTTCAGCCCCATGTCGTCGTCGTAGAGCAGCGGGCCGTTGGCGTAGACCTCGGGCTCCTCCTCCAGCGGCGTCACGGTGAAGCCCTTGGCCCGCATCAGCTTCTGCACGTACGCCTGCTGGGCGGGGTCCTTGTAGACCTTGATGCCCTTGATCGTCGCCCGGATGAAGCGGGCGGTGGTGTTCGGGTTGCGGTCCACGAAGTCCTTGAGCGCGGTCAGGCTGTCGTTGGGCCACTCCTTCATCACGTCCAGCACCATGCGGCCCTGCACCAGCTTCTTGTGCCGGGGGAAGATCACGGTCATCGCCAGCTTGCCCTGCTTGAACTGTTCCACCCAGGCGTTCGAGCCGCCCGGCAGGTTCACGGGCTTCACCGCCACGCCCGTCAGGTCGAAACCGGCCTCCTTGAGCAGTTGTGTCCGCACGTCGTACTCGATCGTGCCGGGGTTGGCGCCCAGCAGCACCGGCTTGCCCGCCAGGTCCTGAGGCTTGGCGATCTCCGGCCGCACCACCACGACGAACGGCTCGCGGTTGCGGTACCCGGCCACGATCCGCAGTCCGGTGCCCGCAGTCGCCGCCGCGACCACGTCGGGCGAGGCCTCGGCGCCGAAGTCGAGACTCCCGCCGACCAGGCCCTCCCTGATCGACTGCACCTCCACCCGCTCGACCGTCAGCCCCTCCTCCTTGTAGAAGCCCTTGTCGAGGGCGATCTCGACGGGGGCGTTGGTGTCCAGGTTCGGCAGCCGCATGCCGATCTTCAGGGCGGTCTTCTCCGGCGCGCCGATGGGTCCGGTCGCGGCGGGCGCGGGCGTCCGCGGCGCGTTGCCGCCACATCCGGCGATCAGGAGTACGGCCAGCGGCACGATCAGACGTTTCATGACACTCCTTCGGCGTACCAGGGAGCGGCGATCCGGCGAGCGAGGCTCACCAGCGCCATCAACACGTTGGCGATGACGACCAGCAGAAGCGTGAGCGCCAGCGCGGATGCCAGGTCGAAGTCGGCCGACCTGCGGAAGATCAGGTAACCGAGCCCCTGGCTGCCCCCGATGAACTCGCCGACCACGATGCCGACCATGGCCCTGGCCACGCCCATGCGGATCCCGGTGAGGATCAGCGGGAGCGCCGCCCAGAGCTGCACCTTGAGGAACACCTGGACACGGCCGGCGCCGTACACCCGGGCCGCCCGCACCAGCGAGGGATCCACGCCCCTGATGCCGTCCATGGTGTTGATCGCGATCGGGAAGACCGCCATGAGAAAGATGATGAGGATCTTGGGCGCCGCCCCGAACCCGAGCCACAGCACGAGCAAGGGTTGGAAGGCGATCCTCGGCATCGCGTAGGCCGTCCAGAACGGCGGCCCGGCCACATCGCTGACCAGCCGCGACGATCCGAGCGCCAGCCCGCACGGCACGCCGACGACCACCGCCAGCAGGAACCCGGCCACCGCGTTCTGCGTGCTGAACCAGGCGTGCTCCGGCAGCGAGCCGTCGGCCAGCATCCCGGTGAACGCCGTCCAGATCGCGCTGGGCGGCGGCACGAACGACGGGCTGGCCAGCTTGAGCCCGCTGATCGCCAGCTCCCACAGCGCGAATAGCGCCGCCACCTCCAGGACGACCGCCCACCTCTTGAGGTCACGCATGGTTCCTCCACCCGCCGGCCCGGCGTTCGGCCAGGTCGAGCAGCCGTACCAGCACCACCGACAGCACGACGTAGACGGCGATGGCGGCGAACGCCTCGCCGGTCCTGAACCGCGCGGTGGCGTTGACGATGATCGACCCGACGCCGCTGGGTGAGCCCACCATCTCGCCGACCAGCAGGCCGATCATCGACGTGGGCACCGCCAGCCGCAGCCCCCCGATCACGTACGGCACCGCCCACGGCAGCCGGATCTTCAGGTAGACCGCCATCCGGCCCGCGCCGAACACCCGGGCCGCCCTGATCAGCGACGGGCTGGTCTGCGCCGCGCCGGTCGCGGTGTTGAGCGCCACCGGGATCATCGTGCTGAGGAAGACCAGGACGACGATCGGCCCGTCGCCGTAGTCGAGCCAGGCGGTGAGCGTGGGCTGGAGCGCGATGAGCGGCGTCGCCCACAGGGACCAGAGCAGCGGCATGAGCAGCCGGTTGGCCCACGGCAGGCTCCCGGTCACGAGCCCGGTGACCACTCCGGCGGCGGCGCCGAGACTGTATCCCATCAGCCAGCTTCTGGCGCTGGTGCCGAGGTGGCCGGCCAGTTCGCCGCTGGACACGAGCGTGGCCAGCGCGCCCGCCACGTCGCCGGGAGAGGGGAAGAAGACGCGGTTGACCAGTTCGAGTTCGACGACGGCCACGTGCCAGAGCGCCACGAAGACCACCAGGTCGGCCAGGGCGATGAGCGGGGTGCGGTATTTCCACGGGCGGCGGGCCGTACCGGATGGGCGGACTCGCAGGGGTTTGGCGGGGGCGGTGCGCGCGGTCATTCCGCGGCCCCGCGGGCCGCGGCCACGGCGTCGGACTCCAGCGACTTCCACAGCTGGTCGCGCAGCCCGTCGCGGTTGCCCGGCGTCACGGTGACGATCTCCTTGATGGTCCCCGGGTGCGAGCTGAACACCGCGATCCGGTCGCCGAGCTGGACGGCCTCGTCGATGCTGTGCGTGATGAAGACAACGGTCTTGCCGGTGGCGTCGATGATGCGCTTGAGCTCGGCCCGCATGACCTCGCGGGTCAGCGCGTCGACCGCGCCGAGCGGTTCGTCCATGAGCAGGATGCGCGGATCGGCGACCAGCGACCTGGCCAGCCCGGCGCGCTGCTGCATGCCGCCGGACAGTTCGCGCGGGTAGGAGTTCTCGAATCCGGACAGGCCCACGAGGCGGATGGCCTCGGCGATCCGGTCGACGGCGCCCTCCTTCAGCCGGGGCTGCATCTCCAGCCCGAATCGGACGTTGTCGGCGACGGTGCGCCAGGGCAGCAGCGCGTAGTCCTGGAAGACCACGGCCCGGTCGGGACCCGGCGCGGTGACCGGGCGGCCGCCGGCCAGGATCGTGCCGGTCGTCGGGGTGAGCAGGCCCGCCACGCAGTTGAGGACCGTGGTCTTGCCGCAGCCGCTGGGCCCGAGGACGGTCAGGAACTCGCCTTCCATGACGTCGAGGTCGACGTCCTGCACGGCGATCAGCCGGTTGCCCGTCCTGGCGACGTGGTACCGGACGGACAGGTCGCGGATCTGGATGATCGGATCGGTCGCCATAAACGGCTCCGTACTCCCAGGGGAACGAGATGGCTACATTATTCATGGCCTTAAATCACGGTCAACCCCCCTCTCTCGGACGTTTCTCAGAGAGTGTTGACAAGATTGGATACGAAATCCAGGCTGTGGGCATGCGCACAGAAGAAGTGAGCTGGTACAGCGAAGGCGACCGGATCAGCGCCCTGTGGCGTACCCCCGACGAGGGGGCGGGGCCGTACCGCGCCATCGTCCAGGGCCCCGGCTGGCTGGGGCTCAAGGACGCGAAACTCTACGTCCGCTACCACGAGGCACTGACCGCGGCGGGCTTCGCCGTGCTGGTCTTCGACTACCGGGGCTTCGGCGGCTCCGAGGGTGACCGGTCGATCCTGTCGCCCGCCCGGCAGTTGCAGGACCTGCGCTCCGCCGTCACCTACCTGACCGGCCGCGACGACGTGGTGCCCGACGGCATCGGCGTCTTCGGCAGCGGCGGCACCGGCGGCGGCAACGCCGTGCTGCTGGCCGCCGCCGATCGGCGGGTCCGGGCCGCGGTCAGCCAGTTGCCCGTCGCCGACGGGGCCGACTGGCTGCACCGGATGCGCAGCGAGTACGAGTGGCTGGAGTTCCTGGCCGACGTCGAGTCCGACCGCCTCGACCGCGTACGCACCGGCAAGGGCCGCTTCGTCCATCCCCGCGAGGAGATCATGGTCCCGACCAAGGAACGGCGGGCCACGACCGTCAAGGCCGACGTGGACGAGCGCGTCCCGACCCAGGTGGCGTTCGCGCCCGCGGTGGAGGAGATCCTCGCCTACCGGCCCGCGGCGGCCACGGTGCACACCCCGCTGCTGGTCATCGGCATCGAGAACGACGCCACCACACCCACCGACCATGCCGAGAAGATCTACGCCGCCGCCCGCGGCCCCCGCGAGCTGATCATGCAGCGGCACACCACCCACTACGCCGCCTACGACCGCTACTGGACCGAGGTGACCCCGAGGGTCGTCGCCTGGTTCGACCGCCACCTCGGACCCGCCCACCTGGTGGTCTCCACCCCCGAGGGCGACGCGCGGATCGAGGCGCCCGCATGATGAGGATCGCCGGAGGAACGGTCGTCACCCCCGCCGGCCGCCTCGACGCCGACGTGCTCGTGTCCGGCGGCAAGATCGCCGGGCTGGTCTCCCGGGAGGTGGAGGCCGGAGACCAGGTGGTCGACGCCACCGGCAAGCTCGTCCTGCCCGGGATGGTCGACGTGCACGTCCACACCCGCGAACCCGGCTTCACCCACAAGGAGGACATCCTCACCACCACCCGCCAGGCCGCGGCCGGAGGCGTGACGACGATCTTCGGGATGCCCAACCTCGACCCGCCCACCACCACCGTCGAGACGCTGCGGGACGTCCTGGCCCGGTACGCGGCGACCTCGATCGTGGACTACAACCACAACCCCGCCGCCACCCTGGCCGACCAGGTCCCCAAGATGGCCGAGATGGGCATCAGGGCCTACAAGGTGTACATGGTCGTCGACACCGGCCGCACCTACCCGCACCCCGCCGGAACCGGTATGCACGACCACGGCGACCTGCTGCGCATGATGGACACCATCGCCGCCACCGGCAAACGCTTCATCGTCCACCCGCATGACCAGGCGCTCATGGACTACATCGAGGGCCGCTACCTGGGCCGCGGCGAGAACACCCCGCAGGCCTACGCCCAGGCGTACGCCGAGCGCGAAGGCGTCATCTGGGACACCGCCATCGACGTCGTCCTCCGCCTGGCCGAGGCCAGCGGCTGCCCCGTCCACCTGGCCCACATGCAGACCCGCCGCTCCGTCGAGGCCGTCCGCCGGGCCAAGGCCCGCGGCGTGGACGTGACGTGCGAGGTCAACCATTGGATGCCGTTCCTGTCCCGGTGGGAGCACGTCGAGCGGCTCGGGCCGTACGCGCTGTCGTACTGGGTGCCCGACGACGCCCGCGAGGCGGTGTGGGAAGGCATGCGCGACGGGACCATCGACATCGCCGCCTCCGACCACGCGCCGCACACGCGGGAGGAGAAGGAGATCGGCTGGACCCGCATGTGGAGCTCCCACACCGGAACCCCCGGCATCCAGTACTTCTACCCCCTCCTCCTGGACGCCGCCCTCTCGGGCCGGATCACCCTGGAACGCGTGGTCGACATGGCCGCCGAGACCCCCGCCCGCACGTTCGGCCTCCCCATGAAGGGGGCCCTGCTCCCCGGCCGCGACGCCGACATCGTGATCGCCGACCCTGACGCGCCGTGGACCATCACCGACGCGGACGTCCTGTCCAGGGTCGGCTGGACACCCTATGCGGGGGTGACGTGCGGCGTCCGCATCGACCGCACCTTCGTCCGCGGAGTCGAGGTGTACGGCGAAGGCCACGTCGTCGGCCCTCCCGGCCACGGCCAACAAGCCTGACCCACTCCCACCCACCTCCACCACCACCTCACCCGCACCACCTCACCTCCACCACCCCTCTCGCGCCGCCTCCCCGTGCCCGCCACCGCTTCCACCTCCTCGACTGCTGCCCTTCTCACCGCCCAGCCTGCGCCGCCCAGCCCCGTGCCCGCCGCCTTCCCGACCTGCTCACCGCGTCCACCTCGCCCTTCCGCCCACCGCCGCCCCGCTGTCCGGGCACTCCCTGACCAGGTCGCCGACCCGCCGGCCCTGGCACATCCGACCCGCCGGAAGCCCCGCAGGACCCCGGATGCCAGGGAGCCCGGATGCCAGGGAGCCCGGAGTTCCGGTGCTCGGAGGGTTGAGGGGCCGGGAGAGCGGGGGCGGTAGCCGTACCTCATGGATTTAAGGAGATTTGTCGTGAAATTCGGCCTCTTGCTCCCCCACTTTGGTGAGTTCGCCTCCCGTGACCGGTTGCTCCGTGGCTCGCAGCGGGCGGAGGAACTGGGGTTCGACTCCGTCTGGGTGCGTGATCACCTGGTCTTCGAGCCGCACGGCGAGATGGAGTCGCCCAACCGGGAGTTCTACGACGCGCTCACCACGTTGACCGCCATCGGGGCGGTGACCTCGCGCATCCAGCTCGGCACCGGCTCGCTGATCCCCTTCCGCCACCCGCTGACCACCGCGCTGCAGCTCGGCACCATGACCCAGCTCGTCGGCGACCGGCTCATCCTGGGGTTCGGGGCGGGCACCTTCCAGCACGAGTTCGACGCGATCGGCTGGGGCGACAGGGACCGCGTCTCGCTGGTCCGCTCCAACGCCGAGATCCTGCGCAAGGTCGCCGTCGAGAACGACGTCAGCTACTCCGACGACAACTTCACCTTCACCGGCGTCAGCATCGAGCCCAAGCCCGTCGGCGGCCCCGTCCCCTTCTGGTACTGCGGCGCCACCCCCCGCAGCGCCCGCCTGGCCGCCGAGTGGGCCGACGGCTGGATGCCCGGCCGCATCTCGCTGGCCACCATCCGCCGCCGCGTCGAGAACATGCGCGAGATCTGCGAGGAGAACGGCAGGAAACTGCCGACCGTGGCCGTCATCCCGCCCACCTCCGTCGCCGCGACCAGGGAGGAGGCGCTGCGCGACGTCAACGTCCCGGGCCTGCTGGCCTGGGCGAACAAGGCCAAGTTCGCGGTCAGGCCGTCCTCGGGCCGGTTCGAGACGGTCGAGGACCTCGAAGGCCAGCTCATCGTCGGCGATCCGGGGGAGATCGTGGACGAGGTGAAGAAGTTCGAGGCCTCCGGGGTGGAGCACCTCGTCTTCGACTTCCGCTTCTCCTTCCCGCGCTGGTTCGAGGTGATCGACCTGCTCGGGACCGAGGTACTGCCCAGACTCCGGTAGTGTCCCGCATGGCGGGACACCTGTGCTTGGATTGGATCCGATAACCGGATCCCCGGGAGAGGCGTGAGCGTGGAGACCGCGACCAAGCCCTCGTTCGACGATGTCGTCGGCCGTATGTCCGCTGGATACAAAACGGTCGGACAGATGGCCTACGACGTCATCCGCGAGTGCATCATCACCGGCGTGCTGGCACCCGGCGAGCACCTGCGCCAGGAAGAGCTCGCCGAGCGACTCGGCGTCTCGCGCATCCCGGTGCGCACCGCGCTCATGCAACTGGAGTCCGAGGGGCTGGTCTCCTTCCACCCCCACCGCGGCGCCGTGGTGCGTACCCTCACCGTCGAGCAGGTCCGCGAGATCTACGAGCTGCGCGTCCTGCTGGAGTCGCACGCCCTGCGCAAGTCCATCGCCAGGATGACCTCCGCCAGGGCGGCCCGGCTGCGCGAGCTCGGCACCGCCCTCGACGAGCCCCACGTCAGCAGCTCGCTGGCCGAGGAACGGGCCGCCTTCTACCGGGAGCTGTACGACGCGGGCGAGAACCCCGTCGCCGTCGGCATCATCGAGGACCTGCGCAACTCCGTCGGCCGCTACCTCCTCGGCCTGCGCGTCGGCCACGACCAGGGCGGTCACCGCCACCTCGCCACCCTGGCGGCCCGCGGCGACGTCGACGCCGCCGTGGCCCACCTGCACGAGCACCTGGAGATCGTCTCCCGCCGCATCATCGAGGTGCTGTCGGAGGAGGCGGAGACCGCGGCCCCCGCCAAACCCCGCCGCCGCCAGGCCAAATAGGCCGCGGCGCGGTAGAGGGCCGCGCGGCCGATCCACCAGGGCCGGCGCGTAGGAACTCCAGGTACGTCCAGGTTCCGTGTCGCGGGACCCGGGGTTGATCGGGGCGGGTGGCGGTGGGCAGGGTGGGCCATGTCCCACGTTCAGTCGGTCTCGAAAGCCGCGTGTGTCCTGCGCACGCTGGCCGGCACCCAGCGCCCGTTGTCGGTGCGCGAACTCGCCGGCCGTACCGGAATCCCGCGCAGCACGGTGCACGCGCTGTGCACCACGATGTGCCGCGAAGGCCTGGTGGAGGCCGAGCCGGGAGAGGGCTACCGGCTGGGAACGCTGGGACGGCGGCTCACTCCGAGGTAGACGCGGCGGCGTTGGGTGCGGCGGCGTCGTTGGGCTGGAGGCCGCCCGGCCGGGCGCCGCGGATGCACGTCGGCTTGGACCAGGCGACGCTGGTCTTCTGCGAGAACTGCAGGGGTACGCCGACCAGGAAGCAGTAGCCGACGCCCTTGGTGAGGCCGGTCACGCGGGTGGACGTCGTGCCGGCGGGCAGCGGGATGAGGGGCTCGTCGTCGGAAGGTTCGCGCTGAACCACGATCGGGTACTCGCGCGCGCCGCCGGGCAGGCGCCAGGTCAGCGTGACCGACACGCCCAGGTCTCTCCCCACCTTGAGCACGCGCGGCCGGAGCGCGTCGATGGACTCGCGGTCGACGGTGGGCTTGCTCGGCTGCTTCAGCTGCGTACGGCCGGCCGTGGGCACCGTGCCGGTCGGGCGCTGCGACAGGTAGACGGCCACTCCGGTACCGGCCAGGGCCACCGCCGCCACGGTCACCCCGATCACGATCTTGCCGCGCCCGGAGGAACCGCCGTCCTTCCTCCGCCGGCCACCGGGCGCCCCCGGGCCGCCTCCCTCATGCTGCTGAGGCAGGGGGGCCTGGGCGTTCAGGGGCAGCTCGCCCTGAGGCGCCCATGGGCTCGTGGCCTGACCGGTGGCGGGCCGGGTTTCGGGGCGGGTCCCGGAGGGGGCCGGGCCGGCCTGAGGGGCCCACGGGCTGACCGGGGCAACGGAGCCGGTCGCCGGATAGGTGGAGCCCGGCGCCCAAGGGCTGGGACTGGCGGGCGGGTACGCGGGGGCCTGGCCGGGGCCGTTCAGGTCGGCCGGGGCGGTCGCCGGGTACGTGGCCGGGTGGGTCTGCGGGCCGGACGAAACGTCGGGCCGCGGCGCCGGGGAAGGGCCGGGGTCGGCGCCGAGCAGGTCGGTGACCGGCAGCCCGAGCTCCGCCTGGATCTGCCGCAGCCGCTCGGCGAACTCGCGGGCCGTGCCGTACCGCTGCTGAGGGTCCTTGGCCATCGCGCGCAGGACCGTGGAGAAGACCACGGCGGGCACGTCGGCGCGGTCGATGGGCGGCGGGTCGCTGCTCAGGACGCGGTACATCAGCGGCGCGATCGACGGGTCGGTCGGGCTGTGGAAGGCGGGCTGGCCGGCCAGCAGGTGGTAGAGGGTGGAGCCGAGCGAGTAGATGTCGGTGGCGGCGGTGTGCTGGTGGCCGCTCAGGACCTCGGGCGCGGCGTGCAGCGGGGTGAACGCGTGGGTCGAGGCGGACACCTCGGCGGTGTCGATGACGCGGGCGACCCCGAAGTCGGCGATGGCGGGCTCGCCGTACCGGGAGATGAGGATGTTCTGCGGTTTGATGTCGCCGTGCAGAACCCCGGCCTCGTGGACGGCGGCCAGCGCCCCGGCGAGCTTGACTCCCGAGCGCAGCACCTCCTGCAGGGGGAGCGGCCCGTTGTTGCGGATGCGGTCGCGCAGGGAGCCGTTCTCGAAGAAGTCCATCGCGATGTACGGCTTGCCGGACCGCGTGGTGCCGGTGTCGAAGACGGTCACCACGTTGGGGTGGCCGGTGAGGCGGCCGGTGAGCTGGAGCTCGCGCTGGAACCTGCGCATCGTCTTGCCGTCGACCCGGTCAACGGACAGCACTTTCAGCGCCACGACCCGGTCGAGACGCTCCTGGTAGGCCCGGTAGACGATGGCGAATCCGCCCTGACCGGCCTGATCGAGCACTCGATAGCCGGGGGCGTCCTCGACGTGCTGCACAGTGCTTCCCCCCTGTCAGGGGCGAGTTTAGCGATTTGCCCGGGTGTGGGCGTCAGAAGGGCGACATCAGGTACGCGCCGCCGAACATCGAGGCACCCGCGACCAGCAGGAAGAAGAAGACGTAGAAGCCGCCGGGCAGCACCGTGAGCCTGGCGAGCTGGTCGGCGTCGGAGTTGCCGGCCTGCCTGCGACGTCGTTTGCGCTGCAGCTCCATGATCGGGCGGACGCCGCCGAACAGCAGGAACCACACCGCCACGTAGGCCACGATCTGCTGGACGTCGTCCGGCGCGTACATGGACAGGGCGAAGATCGCGCCCCCGGTCGCGAGCAGGATGAGCGCGCCGTAGAGGTTGCGGATCAGCAGCAGCATGCAGACCAGGAACAGCAGGACGACCCAGATCAGCAGCGTGATGCGCCCCTGGTCGGTCAGCCACGCGCCCGCCAGCCCCAGCAGCGACGGCGCGACGTACCCCGCCAGCGCGGTCAGCACCATGCCGGGCCCGGTGGGCTTGCCCCTGGTCAGGGTCACGCCGGAGGTGTCGGAGTGCAGCCGGATGCCCTCCAGCTTGCGCCGCGTGAGCAGGGCCATCAGCGCGTGCCCGCCCTCGTGGGCGATCGTGACGAGCCCTCGCGTGAGGTGCCAGGAGGTGGTGTAGGAGACGACCGCGAAGGCGAACACCGCCGACACCACGATCACCCATGGCTCGGGGGCGGGCTGGACCTCCACGAGCTGTGCCAGGAACTTGTCCATCGAGTAGAGACCCTATCCGGGTAAAGTCACCGCCGTGGTCACAGAACTTCATTCTGATTCCGAGGTTCCCGCCTGGCGGGCGGCGCGCGGGCTGCCCGGCCTGATCGACCTGCACGTGCACTTCCTGCCCGAACGGATGGAGCGCCGCGTCTGGCACCACTTCAACCACGGCGGCCCGCTGCTCGGCGACGGCTGGAAGGTCACCTACCAGTGGCCCGTGGAGCAGCGCCTGGCCCGCCTGCGCGAGATGGGCGTCACCCGCTTCTCCGCCCTGGCCTACGCCCACAAACCCGGCATGGCCCGGGACCTCAACGCCTGGACGCTCGGCTTCGCCCGCCGTACCCCGGAGTGCGTCCCCTCCGCGACCTTCTACCCCGAGCCGGGCGCTCTTTCCTATGTACGGCAGGCCGTCGACGCCGGCGCCCGCATCTTCAAGATCCACCTCCAGGTGGGCGACTTCGACCCCCGCCTGCCCGAGCTGGACGACGTCTGGGGCCTGCTGGCCGACGCCGGGCTCCCGGTCGTCGTCCACGCCAGTTCCGTCCCCGTGCCCGGCGGCCGCGTGGGCCCAGACCCCATCGCCGGCCTCCTGAAAAGACATCCGCGCCTGCGCCTGGTCATCGCCCACCTCGGCATGCCCGAGTACGAGCCGTTCTTCGACCTGGCGGAGCGCTACGAACGGGTGGCGCTCGACACCACGATGGCCTTCACCGACTTCGCCGAGCTCGGCATGCCCTTCCCCGCCGCGCTCCGCCCCGTGCTGCGTGAACTCGGCCGGGCGGGGAAGGTGGTGCTGGGTAGCGATTTCCCGAACATTCCCTATGCGTACGCGCACCAGTTGCACGCGCTCGACCGGCTCGGCCTCGGGGACGAATGGGTCAGGGCCGTGTGCTGGCACAACGGGTCGGACATGATCTGATGGAGGGGTGAACGATCGGCACGAGGCGCTGGTCCGCGGCAACCTCGCGGTCATGGAGCGTTGCTACCATCCGGACGTCAACTTGGGCGATCCGGATGGGCTCATCGTGCGGCACCACGACGAGTCTCGACGAGGTGTCGTAGAGGAGTGAGCGCATGGCACGCATGAAGGGCTTCCTGCAGAGCAGTCGCATCCGCGAGCAGGCGCCGGAGCACTCCATGGATCCCCGGGCCGTGGAGGAGGAAGCCCCCTACCGCCCGACCGTGATCGACAACGCCATCTACCAGTACGGCGAGCGCATCGACAACCCCGGCTCGCTGGCCGACGCCTTCGAACGGCTCAAGGAGATGCCGGGCACCATGGCCTGGATCGGCCTGTACCGCCCGAAGGAGTGGGAACTGGTCAAGCTGGGCGAGGAGTTCCAGCTCCACGAACTGGCCCTCGAGGACGCCATCGTCGGCTCCCAGCGCCCCAAGGCCGACCGCTACGGCGACACGCTCTTCGTCGTGCTGCGCGCCGCGCGCTACCTCGACGACGTGGAGGAGGTCGCCTTCGGCGAACTGCACGTCTTCGTCGGCCCCAACTTCGTGATCACGGTACGGCACGCCGAGGCCCCCGACCTCCAGGCCGTGCGCAAACGCATGGAATCCGACCCCGACCTCCTGCGCCAGGGCCCCCAGGCGGTGCTGTACGCCATCCTCGACGCCGTCGTGGACGGCTACGCCCCGGTCGTGGCCGGGCTGCAGAAGGACCTGGAGGAGATCGAGGGCCAGGTGTTCAGCGGCGACCCGGCGGTCTCGCGCCGCGTCTACGAGCTGAGCGGCGAGGTCATCGAGTTCCAGCGGGCGACCGCGCCCCTGTTGAAGATGATCGACGGCTTCATCGCCGGCGCCACCAAGTACGGCGTGAACGAGGAGCTCCAGAGCTACCTGCGCGACGTCGCCGACCACGCGATCACGGTGACGGAGCGCGTGGCGGCCTTCCGCCAGATGCTCCAGGACATCCTGGTGATCAACTCGACCCTGGTCACGCAGGCCCAGAACGCCGAGATGGCCAAGATGACCGAGGCCAGCATCCGGCAGGGCGAGGAGGTCAAGAAGATCTCCGCGTGGGCGGCCATTCTCTTCGCCCCGACGCTGGTCGGCACGATCTACGGCATGAACTTCGACTTCATGCCGGAAACCCACTGGACGCTGGGCTATCCGTTCGCCGTCGTGCTGATGGGCGGGGTGTGCCTGATCCTGTACATCGTCTTCAAGAGACGCGACTGGCTGTAGGGGTCTGCCGGACCGCGCGGGGTGCGTGGTCCTAGCGTGGTGCCCATGAGTGAGTTCGGGTGGATGGAGGCGGGCGGCCAGTACTTCGCCCGCAAGGTGGACGCGGCCGTCGAGGCGGGACTGGACGGGGCCTCGCAGCTGCCGGGATGGCGGCGCCGCCATGTGGTGGCGCACGTGGCCTGCAACGCGCGGGCGCTGTCCCGCCTGGTCCACTGGGCCAGGACCGGCGAGGAGCGGGCGATGTACCCGAGCCGGGAGGCCCGCGACGCGGAGATCGAGGAGACGGCCCGCATCCCCGCGCCGGAGCTGGCGGCCCTGTCGGCCGACTGCGACCGGGAGCTGCGCGAGGACCTGGCGGGCCTGTCGGACCTGCAGTGGAACACGAAGGTCCGCACCGCGCAGGGCAAGATCGTGCCCGCCTCCGACGTCCCCTGGATGCGGGCGCGCGAGCTGTGGATCCACGCCGTGGACCTCGGCGCAGGAGGGTCCTTCGACGACTTCCCCGACGGCATGGTCGACGCGCTGCTCAGCGACGTCACCGCGGCCATGGAGAACCGTCCCCAAGGCCCGGCGCTGCTGCCGGTCCCGCTCGACCGGGCGCGCACCTGGCGCGTCCACCCCGGCGGCCGGCCGGACGAGGGCGACCTGGTCGAGCGGGTCGCGCTGGTGCGCGGGAGCGCCGCGCGGCTGGCGGCGTGGCTGACCGGACGCGGCCCGGCGCCGGAGCCCGGCGCGCCGTCGATCGGGCCGTGGCTGTGACCCCTGTCCGGATCTGGACAGGATGTCAGAACGCACTTACCGTCCGAGAATGCGGTTCGGAATCTTCTACGAGCACCAGCTGCCTCGGCCCTGGAAACCGGACAGCGAGCAGCGGCTCTACAACGACGCCCTGGACCAGATCGAGCTCGCGGACCGGGTCGGCTTCGACTACGCCTGGGAGGTCGAGCACCACTTCCTGGAGGAGTACTCCCACTCGGCGGCGCCGGAGGTGTTCCTGGCCGCCGCCTCCCAGCGCACCACGAACATCCGCCTGGGCCACGGCATCATCCAGCTCCCGCAGCAGGTGAACCACCCCGCCAGGGTGGCCGAGCGGGTGGCCACCCTGGACCTGGTCTCCGGCGGGCGCGTGGACTTCGGCACCGGCGAGTCCAGCTCCGCCGCGGAGCTCGGCGGGTTCGGGGTGGCGCGCGAGCTCAAGCGCGAGATGTGGCAGGACGCGCTCGACTGCGTCACCCGCATGTTCGCCGAAGAGCCGTTCGCCGGGTGGAACTCGCCCCACCTCCGCATGCCGCCGCGCAACGTGATCCCCAAACCCGTGCAGAAGCCGCACCCGCCGATCTGGGTGGCCTGCTCGCGGCGCGAGACGATCCGGCTGGCCGCGCGCAACGGGATCGGCGCGCTGTCGTTCGCGTTCGTGCACCCCGAGGACGCGGCCACCTGGTCGCGCGACTACTACCGGCTGCTGGCCTCCGAGGAGTGCGTGCCCGCCGGGTTCGCGGTCAACGCCAACCTCGCGGTCGTGCTGCCGATGATGTGCCACGAGGACCCGGAGGAGGCCAGGCGGCGCGGCGCGCTCGGCGCCGGGTTCTTCGCCTACGCGCTCGCGCACTACTACGGGCCGTCCAGGCACGAACCGGGCCGGGGCTCCATCTGGGACGACTTCACCGCCCGGCGGCCCCCGCTCGGAGCGCGCGGCGACGATCCGCTGGCCGGGGCGCTCGGCAGCCCACGGCAGCTCGTCGAGCTGGTCCGCCGCTACGAGGACGCCGGCGTCGATCAGATGATCTTCGTACTGCAGGCGGGGCCGAACCGGCACGAGCACATCTGCGAGAGCCTGGAGCTGTTCGGCAAGAAGGTCCTGCCGGTCTTCACCGACGGGCGCGAGGAACGGGAACGGGCCAAGGCGGAACGGCTGGCGCCCGCCGTCGGAGCGGCGCTGGCCAGGCGGGCTCCGGTCAGGGTGATGGCGCGGCCGTACCGGATCGAGGAGGACGCCGAGGTCGCGCGGATCGGGCGGCGGGCGCCGGCCGGGCCGGGGGAGCGGCTGCGGGCGGCGCGCAAGGCGGCGCGGCGCGGCGGGCAGGGGCTGCTGGCGCGCTTCGTCGGCGGGCGCGAGGACCGGGAACTGGAGCGGTGGTTCGGGCCGGGGCAACAGCGGCTGCTGTTCCGGCTGATGGCGCGCTCCTTCGACCCGGCCAAGGCCGGCGGGTTCCAGGGGACGCTGGAGTTCCGGCTCGAACCGGCGGCCACCTGGACGATCACCGTGCGCGGCGAGCGGGCCAGGATGGCACAGGGCCGCGCCGCCGATCCGGCGCTCGTGCTGGCGATGCCCGCCGCCGACCTGTTGCGCGTCCTCGCCGGCACGGTCAACCCGGCCGACCTGCTGATGTCCGGGCGACTGCGGGTCGAGGGCGACGTCACGCTGGCCTCGCGGGTGGCCGAGATGTTCGGCGGGCCGTCACCGTATTGACCTAGCTGAGCAGCTTGCGGGCGGCCGCCTCGATCTCCTCCTCCGACAGCAGCACGTGGCCGGCCGCCTCGCCGAGCGGGATGAAGCTGTCGGAGGACGTCACCCGCGCGATCTGCCCGGTGAACCCGGCGTCGACCAGCTCGGCCACGACACCCTCCGAGACGCTGCCCGAGCGGCGCGTCTCGTCGGCGATCAGCACCTTGCCGGTCAGCTCCGCCGCCCGCACCAGGTCCTCGACCGGCAGCGGCGACAACCACCGCAGATCCAGCACCCGGCAGCTGTAGCCCTCCTGGGTCAGGCGGACCGCGGCCCGAAGGCTCATCCGCAGGCCGTTGCCGTAGGTGACGATGGTCAGGTCGCGGCCGTCGCCGTAGGAGCGGGCCCGCCCGATCGGCACGTGCGTGTCGGCCCAGCGGGTCGGCGGCGCGTACGAGGCCAGCCAGCCGCCGTCGCCCTCGTCGAACAGGTCGCGCGTGTGGTAGAGCGCGATCGGCTCCAGGAAGACGCAGACCGCGCCCTGGGTACGGGCCGCCGCCAGGCACGTGCGCAGCATCGCCGAGGCGTCGTCGGGCCGCGAGGGCGAGGCGATGACCAGGCCGGGGATGTCGCGCAGCGCGCCGATGGCGTTGTCGTTGTGGAAGTGGCCGCCGAAGCCCTTCTGGTAGGCGTAGCCGGCCACGCGGACGACCATCGGGTTGGTGAAGGCGCCGCGGGAGAAGAAGGAGAGCGTGGCGGCCTCGCCGCGGATCTGGTCGAGCGCGTTGTGCAGATAGGCCAGGTACTGGATCTCGGGCACCGGAAGCAGCTTGGCGACGCCGGAGCCGAGCGCGAGGCCGAGGATGGCCTGCTCGTCGAGGAGGGTGTCGAAGACGCGGGCGGCGCCGAAGCGCTTCTGCAGGCCGCGGGTGACGCCGTAGACGCCACCCTTCTTGGCGACGTCCTCGCCGAAGACCATCATCTCGGGGTAGACGGCCAGCGCGTCCGACAGCGTCCTGTTGATCGCCTGCGACAGCGTCATCGCCTTGTCGTTCTCGGGCAGCGCGCCGGCGAAGGCCTTCTCGCGCACCGACGGCTCGGCCGCCACCGGGCTGATCTTGGCGATCACGTCCTCGCTGCGCGGGGCGATGGGCGCCATGACCTCCTCGGCCGTGGACAGCCGCGGGCTGCGCGTGGTCTCCAGCGCCATGCGCAGCACGTGCTCGCGCGTGGACTCGTACGACTTGAGTAGTTCGTCGGGGGTGGCGAGGCCCGCCTCGACCAGCATCGCGGCGCTGCGCAGCAGCGGGTCGCGCTCCATGTCGGCGCGGATCTCGCGCTGGGTGCGGTACGCGACCTCGACGTCGGAACCGGCGTGGCCCATCAGCCGCACCGTCGACAGGTGCAGGAAGGCGGGGGAGCGGTTGGCCCGCACGTGCGCCACCGCCTGCGCGGCCGCGTCGTAGGCGGCGGCCAGGTCGCAGCCGTCGGCGGCGAAGTACTCGATGCCCGGCCGGTTCGCCGCCGCCTCGACCCAGCCCTTGGGCGTACGGACGCTGATGCCGATGCCGTTGTCCTCGCAGACGAACACGATCGGCACCGCCTGGCCCTGGTAGGTGGCGTAGGCGGCGGTGTTGAAGCCGGACTGCGCGGTGGCGTGGTTGATGGAGGCGTCGCCGAAGCTGCACACCGCGATCGCGTCTCCGGCCCACGCGGCGGGAACGTCGAGCGCGCGGGCCCGCTCGATGGCGAAGGCCACGCCCACGGCCCTGGGCAGATGGCTGGCGATGGTCGAGGTCTGCGGGATGACCGCGAGCTCGGGGTGCCCGAACACCTTGTGCCTGCCGCCGGCGATCGGCTCCTCCGCGGCGGCGGTCAGGCCCAGGAGCACGTCGCGGATGCCCTGCTCGGGCAGCCGCCCGGCCAGGGCCGAGCGCGTGAGGTAGAACGCGCCGGAGCGGTAGTGCAGCAGCGCGGGGTCGTCGACGCGCAGCGCCGCGGCCACCGCGGCGTTGCCCTCGTGCCCGGCCGAGCCGATCGTGTAGAAGCCCTGGTCCTGCTCGCGCAGCCAGCGGGCCGCGATGTCGAGCAGCCGGCTGTCGAGCTGGCGGCGGTACAGGTCGAGACAGAGCCGGCCGCTGAGCGTGCTGCCCTCGCGGACCGGTCTTGACGGGTCACGAGGGGTGCCCATCTTGAGGTCGGCTACGGCTTCGAGGAAGTGAGTCTCAACTGTGTCGCGCGCCACAAGCCCGATTATGCCCCCCAGACGCCTCGTCGGGAGGTGACATGTTCTGGACCGGTGTAACTGACTCAGTTTCGTTACGGCGTGTCAGCTTTACGAACCTTTTGCCCGTCCTAAACGTCTACTAGAGAGAAACACGTGGCACCCTCAATGCCGCGTTGACCACTTGCGGACTCCAGAAGGGACGGAAACCCGCATGTCGCAACGCATCCGCGCTGTGGCCGTCGCGCTCGCGATGGGAGCCGGAGCGATCGCTCTGGCCTCGCCGGCGACGGCATCGGCCGGGGCGAAGGCCCCCAGCATTTCCGACGTGGACGTCAGCCCGTCGCCGGTCGTCGTGTTCGACGACTCGGTCACGGCGACGTTCAGCTTCACCACGAAGGGCGCGGGCAAGGCTGAACTCCAGCTCCGCGCGCCCGGTGACGTCAGCGTTCCCACCCCGGTCGACCTCAAGTCCGCGCCGCACGGCGAATGGACCAAGTGGACCGGCACCAAGTCCTTCGACGCCAAGAGCGCCGGACGCTGGAACATCCTCGCCATCGCCCACGGCGACGGCGAGAGCTCCTCGCGCGGCTCGTTCGAGGTCAAGAAGGCCCTCGACACCAAGATCGTCGACTTCGACGCCAGCCCCGACCTGGTGGCGAAGGGCTCGACGATCAAGGTCTCCGGCCGTCTCCTCGCCGAGGGCAAGGGGTACGGCGGGCAGCAGGTCACGATCACCTTCCGCGAGAAGGGGACCGACGCCTACCGCCACATCACCAAGACCGGCACCAGCCGCTCCGGCTGGTTCTCCACCGGCGTCAAGGCCGAGGCCACCGGCTGGTGGCGGGCCGAGTTCGACAAGACCGGCTCCGCCAGGGGCTCGGTCAGCGACACCGACCGCGTGGACGTCAAGGCCGCCGACCGGCCCACCCGGATCATCGGCTTCGACGCCTCGCCCGAGCCCGTGGACAAGGGCGACCGGCTCGCGCTCAGCGGCAACCTGCAGGTCGAGGGCTGGGAAGGTCTGCCCGGCCAGCGGGTGGCCATCCAGTTCAAGGCCCACGGATCCTCGCGCTGGGAGCACGTGACCAGCGACGTGACCGGCCGCAACGGCCGCTTCTGGGCCGACGCCAGGGCCTACACCTCCGGTTGGTGGCGGGCCGTGTACGGCGGCTCCTCCGGCATCCAGGGCTCGGCCAGCGACGCCGACTGGGTCCGCGTGGAGCGGCACACGCCGCCTCCGCCGCCGGAGAAGGCCGACAGCAGGCTGATCAAGTTCAACGCCTACCCCGAGCCCGTCAAGCGCGGCAAGTACCTGAAGTTCAAGGGCAAGCTGCAGATCCTCGACGACGGCTGGGACGGCCACCGAGCCAAGATCCGGCTGTACTTCAAGCCCAAGGGCTCCAGCAAGTGGTACTACTACAAGGCCACCTGGTCCAACAGCAGTGGCAACATCTACACCAAGGTGAAGGCCTCGAAGTCGGGCACCTGGAGATTCGTCTTCCAGGGCGACTCGGACGCCTACGGCGACACCAGCGGTAGCGACTACGTGCGCGTCAAGCGGTAACCGCCGGCACGACCCGGGCGCGGGCCTCCGATCCAGGGGCCCGCGCCCTCCGCATTCCTCCAGAGGCTCCGGAGAAGGCCGCGTTGACAGGCCCCGCGTTCGGAGGCTTCAGAGGAGGCCTCGTCCGGGGGTTCTACAGGAGGCCGCGTTCCATCGCGGCGACCACCGCCGCCGCCCGCGTCTCCACGCCGAGCTTGGCGAAGACGTGCTTGAGATGCGTCTTCACCGTCGTCTCGCTGATCAGCAGCGTCCTGGCGACCTCCTTGTTGCCCGCGCCCTTGGCGATCAGGCGCAGCACCTCCAGCTCGCGCGGGCTCGGGTCCTTCGGCTGCCGGCTCTTACCGGCCATCAGATGCCCGGCGATCGCCGGTGACAGCACCCTGCCGCCCGCGGCGGCCGTGCGTACCGCATGGTGCAGTTCCTCGCGCGGCGTGTCCTTCAGCAGGTAGCCCGCCACGCCCTCGGCCAGCGCGCGGCCGACGTGGCCGTCGGTGTCGTAGGTGGTCAGCACGATCACCTTCATCGCGGGATGCGCCGCGTGCAGGCGGCGGATCGCGCCGACGCCGTCCAGGTTCGGCATCCGCAGGTCCATGAGCACGACGTCCGGCTCGGTGCTCCTGGCCAGCGCGAGCGCCTCACGGCCGTCGGCCGCGGCGGCGACCACCGTGATGTCGGGCAGGCCGTCGAACATGCCGCGCAGGCCGTCCCGCACCACCGGATGGTCGTCGACGATCATCAGGCGGACGGGATGCTCACGCACAGCGCCGTCCCCTCTCCCGGCGCCGACTCCACCGTCACCGTGCCGCCGACCGCGGCCGCGCGCTCGCGCATCGCCGCCAGCCCGTAACCGCCGCCCGGCGCCGCGTCCGCGTCGAATCCGGCGCCGTCGTCCAGCACGTCCAGCGTCACTTCGTCCTCCATGTACGACAACGTGATGGCCACCCGCCGCGCCCCCGCGTGCTTGGCGGCGTTGGCCAGTCCTTCCTGCGCGGCGCGCAGCAGCGTCGCCTCCACGTCCGGCTCCAGCGGGCGGCGCGGCCCGTCCACCGCCACCGTGGCAGGAACTCCGCTCGCCGACGACCAGCGCGCCGCCACGTCCCCGAGGGCGAGGTCGATCCTGGCCCGGTTCAGGGGCTCGGGCCGCAGCGCGTCCACCGAGCGCCGCGCCTCGCCGAGGTTCTCGCGAGCCAGCCGCTTGGCGACGGCGATGCGATTCCGTACGGCCGGCAGATCGTCGATCGCCTGCTCCGCGGCCTCCAGCTGGGTGATGATCCCGCTGAGCCCCTGTGCCAGCGTGTCGTGGATCTCCCTGGCCAGGCGGGCCCGCTCCCGCAGCACCCCGACCTCGCCGGCCTTGACCAGGTGGTGGGCGAACAGGCCCATGATCGTGACCAGCCCGGCGTTGGCGAGCAGGCCGCCCAGCACGCCCGGGTTCACCGCCAGCTCGGTCACCCGGCCGCTCGCCACGAACGTGGTCACCACCAGCGTCACCGCTCCTGCATAGCCCCACCGGCCGGGCAGCAGCACGTACGGCAGCGGGCACATGCCGAACTGGACCAGCTCGAAGACCGGCTCGCGGCGGAGCAGAAGGAAGAGCAGGCAGAGCAGGACCAGGAAGTGCCAGGCCATGGGGTTGAGGCGTTCCAGGTCCTCGCTCCTGCGGACCACGAAGAGCCAGTAGTAGACCCCCATGGCCGCGGCCAGCCCCAGCGTGAGCGGCCGGCCGCCACCGGTCCCCATGAGCGCGACCACGGCCGTGGGGAACGTCAGGCAGGCGTAGAAGAGAAGGTGGAAAGCGTGGAGCCAGCGGCTCATTCCCACCTGAACGTGAACGCGGCTATCGCCGTACATACGATGATTATCCCCGTGAGCAGCAGCAACGGCGGCGCGGCCGGAGTGCCGAACCAGCCCTCCCGCATCGCCGTCACCGCCTGGGTGAGCGGCAGATAGTCCCCGACCGTCCGCAGGGTCTCCGGCAGGCCCTCGCGCGGGATCGCCGCCCCGGCCAGGAAGATCATCGGGAACATGACCGTGAGCCCGAGCAGATCCGCCGTCCGCGCCCGGGGCGCCACCGCCGCGATCACGAACCCGATCGCGCAGGTCATCAGCGCGCTCAGCGCGAACGCCAGCACCAGCGGCAGCGGGTGCGCCGGCGGCGCCACCCCGAAGACCGCCATGCCCGCCCCGACCACCACCAGCGACCCGGCCAGCCCCATCACCATCTGGGCCGCGACCTGCGCCCCCAGCAGCATGACCGGCGAGATGGGCGTGACCGCCAGCCGCCGCAGCACCTTGCGCTCCCGGTAGGTGGCCACGATCCCCGGCAGCGCCGCGATGCCGCCGATCGCCAGGATCATCGCCATGTAGCTGGGCAGGAAGATCTCCAGCCGCTTGTTGCCGCTGTTGAGCACCAGCAGCATGAGCGGGAAGGCGACCATGAAGAACAGGCTGCCGGGATCGCGGGCCAGCAGCCTCAGCTCGTTGAGCGACAACTGGACGAAAGCCCTCACAGCACACCCTCCAGCGACGCCGTGCCCGCCTGGGCCATGAGCTCGGCCGGGCTCCCGACCGCCGCGATCCGCCCGTCGCGGAAGACCGCCACCCGGTCGCACAGCTCTTCCGCCTCGTCCATGAAGTGGCTGACCAGCACGATCGTGGTGCCCGCCGCCTTGAGGCCCCTGACCAGCTCCCACGTCTCGCGCCTGGCCACCGGGTCCAGGGCCGTGGTCAGCTCGTCCAGCACCACCAGCTCGGGATCGCCCACCAGGGCCAGCGCGAGCAGCAGCCGTTGCCGCTGCCCTCCGGAAAGGTCGCTGAAGGCGCGATTCCTGAGCTTCTCCAGCCCCCAGGTGCCCATGATCTTCCTGGGGTCGGCCGGCCGCGCGTAGAACGAGGCGAACAGCCTGAGCGCCTCACCCACCTTGATCCGGTCGGGCAGCGCGCTGTCCTGCAGCTGCACCCCGACCTTCCTGGCCAGCTCCCGCCGCCGCGCCGGATCGATCCCGAGGACCCGGACGCTGCCCGCATCCTGCCTGCGCAGCCCGACCAGGCACTCGACCGTGGTCGTCTTCCCGGCCCCGTTGCGCCCGATGACGCCGAACGTCTCACCCCGCGCGACCTCGAACGACACCCCGTCCACGGCCACCACGCCGCCGTAGGCCTTGCGCAGGTCGCGCACTGTTATCGCTGTCATACGGCGATGCTCGCGCCCGCTCGCGCCCCCCGGCATCCCCCACCCCGCCACCCGGTATCCCCCATTCGGAGGACCCCCGGCGCCCCGGGCCCACCATCGAGCCCGGGACATCAGGGAATCGGTCTAGTTGGGGTTCTTGGCACCCAGACTGATCAGCATGGCCTTGATATCGACCAGCTGACCCTCTACCCGAGTCATCCGGTCTTCCATCTGCTCGAACCGCTGGTCAACCTTCTCGAACCGCTCGTTGATGCTTGCTTCCAGTGTGTCGAACCGCTGGTCGATGCCGTCGAACCGCAGGTCCATGGCGTCGAGCCGTCGGTCGATGCCGTCGAATCTGAGGTCCATGGCGTCGAGCCGCTGGTCGATGCCGTCGAACCGCAGGTCTATCGCGTCGAGTCGTTGATCGATGCCGTCGAATCTGAGGTCCATGGCGTCGAGCCGCTGGTCGATGCCGTCGAACCTGAGGTCGACCGCGTCGAACCGCTCTTCCATCTTCTCGATGATGTTGCGGCTGGTCTCGTCGATGCGCGTGTGCAGCGCGTCGAACCGGTCGGCGATGCTCAGCATAGGCACGCCGCTGAATATAGCTTCTTCCAGTACAGTGACACGCCGCTCCAGAAGCGGAAGGTCGATCTCGCTGACATGCACAGGCGTCTCCTTCGAAAGGGAGGGGGGCGAAGATGCCATCGGGAAAGATACCTTCCGTCACCGACAGAACGCGGTGCGTTATATCGAATCGGCATGGACGCTCAGTCGGCCCGCCGGAACTGGATGATCCCCACCCCCAGCAACGCCGCCCCCAGCCCGGCGACGACGCCGATCTCCAGGAGGACCGGCACCTGCCACCCGAACCACTGCACGCCCGGGTTCAGCATCGCGTTCACCTCCGGCGGCACGGAAAGGTGGGAGAAGACGGCCTGCCGCATCGGGTCCACCGCGTACGTCATCGGGTTGACCACGGTCAGGACGTGCAGCCACGACGGCAGGTTGGCCAGCGGGAACATCGCCCCGGACAGGAACATCATCGGCATGATGGCCATCTGCATCAGCCCGAAGAACGTCTGCATGTTCTTCATCCGTGCCGCCAGCATCACCCCGAACGCGGTGATCGTGAACGCCGCGAGGAACATCTCGGCCAGCAAGGTCAGCATCAGCGTCCCGGAGTACGGCACGCCCACCAGTCCCGCCATCGCGAGGATCACGACGCCCTGCGCGGTGGCCACGATGGCGCCGCCGAGGCACTTCCCGAGCACGATGGCGCCCCGGGAGACCGGCGCGACCAGCATCTCGCGCAGGAAGCCGAACTCCCGGTCCCACACGATCGACCCGGCCGAGAACATCCCGGTCATGATGACCGTCATCGAGATCATCCCGGGATACATGAAGGTGCGATAGTCGACGCCGGGGATGCTGCCCTGCACCAGTGACCCCAGCCCGGTGCCCATGATGAACAGCCACAGCACCGGCTGGAAGAGCATGGACAACATCCGCGTCCGGTCGCTGAGGAAGCGCAGCATCTCGCGGTGGAGCACCACTTTGACCGCGCGCAGGTCGTGCCCGGCGCTGCGGGCCGGAACCACGACCGAGATGGTTTCGGTGGTCATCGGCGCACCATCGCTCTCATCCAGGCGTTCTTGTCGTCGGCTTCGGCGTCCCTGATGGTGGAGCCGGTGTAGGACATGAAGACGTCGTCGAGCGAGGGCCGCGACA
This sequence comes from Nonomuraea sp. NPDC050547, assembly GCF_044457345.1. Taxonomy (NCBI): domain Bacteria; kingdom Bacillati; phylum Actinomycetota; class Actinomycetes; order Streptosporangiales; family Streptosporangiaceae; genus Nonomuraea; species Nonomuraea sp. NPDC050547. The sequence goes on along the minus strand of NZ_JBITGW010000005.1, from coordinate 255,077 downwards.
CGCTCACCGACCTGATCGGCTGACCGAGTTCGGCGAAGAGGCGGGGCACGAACTCCTCGCCCGAGGCGACCGCGAACGTCACCGCCCCCTCGTGCACCGTCGCCTCGAGCCCGAACCGCTCGCGCAGCGCGGTGATGGCACGTTCGTCATCGCCGGTGTGGATCTGCACGCGGTCCTTGCCGACGCTGGCCTTGAGCGCCTCGGGGGAGTCCACGACGACGATCTCGCCGTGGTCGATGATGGCGATGCGGTCGCAGTACTCGGCTTCTTCCATGTAGTGCGTCGTCATGAAGATCGTGATGTCCTCACTCAGGCGCAGCTTGTTGATGTAGCCCCAGATGGCGGCCCTGGTCTGCGGGTCGAGGCCGACCGTGGGCTCGTCCAGGAACAGCACCCTGGGCGAGTGGAGCAGGCCGCGGGCGATCTCCAGGCGCCGTTTCATGCCGCCGGAGAACGTCATGACCTTGGCGTCCTTGCGGTCCCAGAGCGCCACCATCTCCATGACCTGGCGGATCCGGTCGCCGACGATGTGGCGCGGCACGCCGTACAGTTCGGCATGGAAGCGGAGGTTCTGCTCCGCGGACAGGTACCCGTCGAGGGTCGGGTCCTGGAACACCAGTCCGATGTTGCGCCGCACCTCGTCGCGGGCGCCGACCACGTCGTGGCCGGCGACGCTGGCGCTGCCGCCGGTGGGGTTGACCAGCGTGCAGAGCATGCTGATGGTCGTGGTCTTGCCGGCGCCGTTCGGGCCGAGGAAGCCGAACACCTCTCCCGGCCGGACCTCGAAGCTGACGCCTTTGACCGCTTCGACCTTTCCGTAGGTCTTTTTCAGATCTTGTACGGCTACCGCCGGAGTTAACGTCATCTAATCCTCCGCCAGAATCTGGAACACAGACTTGCGCGTCTGCCGGAGCAGCTTCTTGGCCTCGGCGACCTGCCGGTCGTTGGCCGTGTGGGTCAGGTGGACGAACGCCTCGCCAAGCGCCCCCCACAGAAGCCGCAGTTCGTGCCGGTCCTCGGGGACCGTGCGTGCGACCTCGTCCCACGGCGCGCTCCCCGTCGCCAGCCGTTCCGCCTGCTCACGCCCCTGCTCGGTGAGCTGGAAGGTACGGCTGCCGCCGGACTCGCCACCGCTGACCAGGCCCTCGTCCTCAAGCTGCTGGAGCGCCGGATAGACCGACCCGGGACTCGGCCGCCAGACGCCGCGGCTGCGCTCGGCGATGTCCTGGATCATCTGGTAGCCGTTGCGCGGCCCCTCGTGGATCAGCACCAGCAACGCCGCCCGCACGTCGCCCCGCCGTACTCGCGGGGCCGTCACGGGGATCGGCGGGCCCGTCGCGTGGAACGGGGTGCCCAAGGGAGCGAACGCCTCGGGCCAGTCATCGGATTCCTGCACGATGATCACCCTTCTACTATCTAGATGCTTCAAAGATATATCTAGATAATTGGCAGTCGCAAGCAATTAACGGACCATCGGTGACCCAGGGCAGCACGGCGACCACGCAAGGACCGCGCGTGGGCAGCGAGAGGCGCCGCATGGCGGCCGGAACCCAGGGCGAGGCGCCTGGGTGGAAGGGAGCACGACAACCACACGCGGACCGCGCGCCGCGATCGAGAGGCGGCCGCGGCCCAGGGCAAGGCTCTGGGGGAAGGCGATCTCCAGCGCGAGGCGGGCAGAGGGCCCGCCGCCGGGCGTGCGAGGGAGACGAGGTGTGCGGTCCGGAGGTGCTCGCCTGGTTAGGGGATGTTAACCAGGGCGGTGTGGGCGAGCTCGTACAGCAGGGTGGCGGTGTCGTCGGCGGGGAGGTCGCCGGCGCTGTGCGGGGTGGAGTTGAGCAGGCCGAAGACGGCGTGCGTGGCGGCGCGCAGCCGGGCGGCTGGGCGGCCGGGCCGCAGTTCGGTCAGGACGGTGACCCATTCCTCCACGTACAGCCGCTGCAGGCGGCGGATCTGCCGCCGCTGCGGCTCGGGCACGTTGCCCAGCTCCCGGTCGTGCACGGTGATCAGGTACGGCTCCCGCAGCGAGAACGCGATGTGCCCACGCAGCAGCGCGGACAGCGCCTCCTCCGGCGTCCCGGCGGCGGTGACCAGGTCGCCGGCCCCGCTGTGCAGCCGGGAGCTGATGCCCAGCAGCATCTCGGCCAGCAACGCCTCCTTGCCGCTGAAGTGCTTGTAGAGGGCGGGGCCCGACACTCCCACCGCGGCCCCGAGCTCCTCGATCGAGACCCCGTGGAAACCGCGTTCGGCGAAGAGCCGGGCGGCGGCGTCGAGGATCTCGGCGCGTCTGGCCCCTCGGCTGCGGGTAGGAGTGCTCATGTCTCACATTCTAGACATAGACGTTAATGATGACTAACCTTTCCAGCATGACTCACTGGCCGGTGCTGAAAACGGTCGCCGACCTCGGGGGCGAGGCTTTCAAAGCCAACGCCGACCTCAACGAGCGGCTCGCCGCCGAGTTGCGCGACAGGCTCGCCCGCGCGGCGCTCGGCGGGCCGGAGCGCTCGCGGCAACGCCATGTGGAGCGCGGCAAACTGCTGCCGCGCGACCGCGTGGACGGGCTGCTCGACCCGGGTTCGCGCTTCCTGGAGCTGTCGCCGCTTGCGGCCAACGGACTCTACGACGATCAGGCGCCCGCCGCGGGCATCATCACCGGCATCGGCCGGGTCTCGGGCCGCGAATGTGTGATCGTCGCCAACGACGCGACGGTCAAGGGCGGCACGTACTACCCGATGACGGTCAAGAAGCACCTGCGCGCCCAGGAGGTGGCGCTCCACAACAACCTCCCCTGTGTCTACCTCGTCGACTCCGGCGGCGCCTTCCTCCCCAGACAGGACGAGGTCTTCCCCGACCGCGAACACTTCGGCCGCATCTTCTACAACCAGGCCACGATGTCCGCGCGCGGCATCCCGCAGATCGCCGCCGTCCTCGGATCCTGTACGGCCGGCGGCGCCTACGTCCCGGCCATGAGCGACGAGGCGGTCATCGTCCGCAACCAGGGCACGATCTTCCTGGGCGGCCCGCCGCTGGTCAAGGCGGCCACCGGCGAGGAGGTCACCGCGGAGGAACTGGGCGGCGGCGACCTGCACGCCCGGATCAGCGGCGTCACCGACCATCTGGCCGAGGACGACGCCCACGCGCTGGCCATCGTCAGGGACATCGTCGCCACGCTGGCCCCCCGGCCGCCCCGCCCCTGGGCGAGCGCCGAGCCGGAGGAGCCGCTGCTCGACCCGCGCGACCTCTACGGCATCGTGCCGGCGGACACGCGGCAGCCGTACGACGTGCGCGAGGTCATCGGGCGGGTCGTGGACGGCTCGCGCTTCCAGGAGTTCAAGGCCGAGTACGGGCACACGCTGGTCACCGGCTTCGCCCACATCCACGGGCACCCGGTCGGGATCATCGCCAACAACGGCATCCTGTTCGCCGAGTCGGCGCTCAAGGGCGCCCACTTCATCGAGTTGTGCGACCGGCGCCAGGTGCCGCTGGTGTTCCTGCAGAACATCAGCGGGTTCATGGTCGGCAAGGCCTACGAGGCGGGCGGCATCGCCAAGCACGGGGCCAAGATGGTCACCGCGGTCTCGTGCGCGCGGGTGCCGAAGCTGACGGTGATCATCGGCGGCTCGTTCGGCGCCGGGAACTACGCGATGGCGGGGCGGGCGTACTCGCCGCGGTTCCTGTGGATGTGGCCGAACGCCCGCATCTCGGTCATGGGCGGCGAGCAGGCGGCCAACGTGCTCACGACCGTGGGCAACGCCGACGCCGACGCCATCCGCGCCCAGTACGAGGACCAGGGCAACCCCTACTACTCCACCGCCAGGCTCTGGGACGACGGCGTGATCGACCCGGCCGACACCCGCACCGTCCTGGGGCTGGCACTGTCGGCGGCGGCCAACGCGCCGCTGGAACCCATCGGCTACGGCGTCTTCAGGATGTGACGATGTTCTCCACCGTTCTGATCGCCAACCGCGGCGAGATCGCCGTCCGGATCATCCGGACCTTGCGCACGATGGGCGTCACGAGCGTCGCCGTCTACACCGAGGCCGACGCCGGCGCCCTGCACGTCCGCGAGGCGGACCACGCCCTCCAGGTCCCGAAATATCTGGACATGGGAGCCATCGTGGCCGCCGCCCGCGACGCCGGCGCGCAAGCCGTACACCCGGGCTATGGGTTTCTCGCGGAGAACCCGCAGTTCGCCCGGCTCTGCGCGAAGGAGGGGCTGGTCTTCATCGGCCCGCCCGCCGAGGCCATCGAGGCCATGGGCGACAAGATCCGCGCCAAGGCCACGGTCGCCGCGGCCGGAGTGCCCGTGGTGCCGGGCGGCGCCGAGCCCGCCGACGACCTGCGCGCCTGGAACGTCTTCCCCGCGCTGATCAAGCCATCGGCCGGCGGCGGCGGCAAGGGCATGGTGCTCGTCCGCGCGGCCGGGGAACTGCCCGAGGCGCTGGAGTCGGCGCGCCGCACCGCGGTGAACGCCTTCGGCGACGGCACCCTGCTCATCGAGCGCTTCATCGAGAACCCGAGGCACATCGAGATCCAGGTGCTGGCCGACACCCACGGCGCCGTCGTGCACCTGGGCGAGCGCGAGTGCAGCCTCCAGCGCAGGCACCAGAAGATCATCGAAGAGGCGCCCTCGCCCTTCGTCACCCCGGAGACGCGCGCCGCCATGGGCGCGGCGGCGGTCGAGGCGGCCCGCTCGGTCGGCTACACCGGCGCCGGCACGGTCGAGTTCATCGTCGACGGCACCACCGGCGACTACCACTTCATGGAGATGAACACCCGCCTCCAGGTCGAACACCCCGTCACCGAGCTGGTCACGGACGTGGACCTCGTGGAGCTCCAGCTGCGGGTGGCCGCGGGCGAGCCCCTGACGTTCACTCAGTCCGAGGTACGGCTGCGCGGCCACGCCGTCGAGGCCCGCGTGTACGCCGAGGACCCGGCCAGGGGCTTCCTGCCCACCGGCGGCCGGGTTCTCGCGCTGGCGGAGCCCTCCGGCGTGCGGGTCGACTCCTCGCTGGCGGCGGGCACCGTGGTCGGCAGCGACTTCGACCCGATGCTCTCCAAGGTCGTCGCCTGGGCGCCCACGCGTGAGGAGGCGCTCAGGGCGCTCGACCGGGCGCTCGGGCGCACGACGGTGCTGGGCGTGACGACCAACATCCCGTTCCTGCGGGCGCTGGTGACGCGGCCGGAGGTGGTGGCCGGCGAGCTGGACACCGGGCTGGTGGAACGCGTCCTGCCCGGCCTTGACCTGTCCGCCGCGACCCCGGCGGACGTGCTGGCCGTGGCGGCGCTGATCTTCCACGACGCTCCGGCCGGGCGCGACCCTTGGGACGTGGCCGACGGCTGGCGGGTGGGCGAGCGGGCCTGGACGACGCTGCGGCTGGAGTCCCGCGAGGGCGTGCGCGAGGTGGCCGTACGCGGCCTGCCCACCGCCGCGGAGATCCGGCTGCCCGGCGCCGCCGCCGGGCGGCCACCGGCCGAACGCGAAGCCGTGCCGAAAGACGCCGTCCGACAGGAAGCCGCGCGAACCGAAGGTGTGCCCGAAGAAGGCGTGCCCGGAGCGGTCGTGTGGTTGCCAGCCGTACCGGCGAAGGTGCGGGTCGCGGGGGAGAGGGCCGTGCTGACGCTCGGCGGGCGGGTCGCCTCCTACACGTTCGCGCGCGACGGTGAGACCGTGTGGATCGGGCGCGACGGCGGCGCGTGGGCGCTGACCAGGCACCGCATCGGCGACCCCGGCGATCGTCCGGGCGCGGCGGGCGGCGGCGACGGCGTCGTGCGCAGCCCGATGCCGGGCACGGTCCTGCTGGTCAAGGCGGCCGTCGGCGACGAGGTCACCAAGGACCAGCCGCTGGTCGTCGTGGAGGCGATGAAGATGGAGCACACCGTCACCGCGCCCGTGGACGGCGTGGTGCGCGAGCTCCCGGTACGGGCGGGCCAGTCCGTGGACATGGACGCGGTCCTCGCCGTGGTGGAGGCGTGATGCACAAGCTCGACGGCCTGCCGGAGCGGGTCACGGTCTACGAGGTCGGCCCCCGCGACGGCCTGCAGAACGAGAAGGCGGTCGTCCCCGTCGAGGTGAAGGCCGAGTTCATCGGCCGCCTCGCCGCCGCCGGGCACACGGTGATCGAGACGACCAGCTTCGTCCACCCCACGTGGGTGCCCCAGCTGGCCGACTCCGGTGAGCTGCTGGCCATGCTCGAACGCGGGCCCGGCATCCGCTATCCGGTGCTGGTGCCGAACCTCAAGGGGCTCGACCGGGCGCTGGAGAGCGGCGTCGAGGAGATCGCCGTCTTCGCCAGCGCCACCGAGACCTTCGCCAACCGTAACCTCAACCGCGGCCTGGAGTCGCAGTTCGAGATGTTCGAGCCGGTGATCGCCGGGGCGCTGGAGCACGGGCTCAGGGTGCGGGCGTACGTCTCCATGGTCTTCGGCGACCCGTGGGAGGGCCCGACCCCGATCGAGCAGGTCGTGGGCGTCGGCACGCGGCTGCTCGACCTCGGCTGCTTCGAGCTGTCGCTGGGCGACACCATCGGCGTCGGCACCCCCGGCCACGCCACCGCGCTGGTCGAGGCGTTCGGCTCGCCCGAACGGCTGGCCGTCCACTTCCACGACACCTACGGCCAGGCCCTGGCCAACACGATGGCCGCGCTGAAGGCGGGCGTCACCGTGGTCGACGCCTCGACCGGCGGCATCGGCGGCTGCCCGTTCGCCGGCTCGGCCACCGGCAACCTCGCCACCGAGGACCTGGTCTGGATGCTCAACGGTCTCGGCATCGAGACCGGGCTCAACCTGGACGAGCTGGTCGCCACAAGCGTCTGGCTCGCCGAGCGGCTGGGCCGGCCGAGCCCATCCCGCGTCGTCCAAGCCCTCTCCCAGACGGCCCTCTCCCAAAAGGACTAGCCATGCTCAACGACGAGTACTCCGAGCTGCGTAAGACCGTCGAGGCGTTCGCCCGCGAGGTCGTGGCGCCGGTGATCGGCGACTACTACGAGCGCGAGGAGTTCCCCTACGACATCGTCCGGCAGATGGGCGCGATGGGCCTGTTCGGGCTGCCGCTGCCGGAGGAGCACGGCGGCATGGGCGGCGACTACTTCGCGCTGTGCCTGGCCCTGGAGGAGCTGGCGCGGGTGGACTCCAGCGTGTCGATCACGCTGGAGGCCGCGGTCTCGCTGGGCGCGATGCCGATCTACCGCTTCGGCACGGCCGAGCAGAAGGCCACCTGGCTGCCCAGGCTGGCCAGCGGGGAGATGCTGGGCGCGTTCGGTCTCACCGAGCCCGGCGGCGGCTCCGACGTGCCGGGCGGCATGCGGACCACCGCCGTCCTGGACGGCGGCGAGTGGGTGATCAACGGGACCAAGGCGTTCATCACGAACTCGGGCACCGACATCACCGGCGTCGTCGGCGTCGCCGCCATCACCGGGGAGCGCGACGGCAAGAAGGAAATCTCCACCATCTTGGTCCCGGCGGGTACCCCCGGCTTCACCGTCTCGAAGAAGTACTCCAAGGTCGGCTGGAACGCCTCCGACACCCGTGAGCTGTCCTTCACCGACTGCCGGGTCCCGGCGGAGAACCTCCTGGGCGAGCGGGGCCGGGGCTACGCGCAGTTCCTGCAGACGCTCGACGAGGGCCGCATCGCCATCGCCGCCCTCAGCGTCGGCCTGGCCCAGGGCTGCGTGGACGAGTGCCTGCGCTACGTACGCGAACGCCAGGCCTTCGGCCACCCGATCGGCCACTACCAGGCGATCCAGTTCAAGATCGCCGACATGGAGGCGCGGACCCACACCTCCCGCCTGGCCTACTACCACGCGGCGGAGAAGATGCTGGCCGGCCAGCCGTTCAAGAAGGAGGCGGCGATCGCCAAGCTCGTCTCCTCCAACGCCGCCATGGACAACTCCCGCGAGGCCACCCAGATCTTCGGCGGCTACGGCTTCATGAACGAGTTCCCGGTCGGCCGCTTCTACCGCGACGCCAAGATCCTGGAGATCGGAGAGGGCACCAGCGAGGTTCAGCGCATGCTGATCGCCCGCCAGCTCGGCCTCTCCGATCTATGACGCTGGGTGGTGGTGTAGAGCACCCTGCGTTCGCTATTCTCCCTGCCTTGACCACAATTCGTGATTGTCCGGTTGCAGAGCTATAAATCGGCATCGGTGAAGTAGGGTGCGCAGGGTGACATCTGACGATCTTGTAATCAGGCGGGCCGAGAAGGGCGACGCGGACGAGATCTTCGCGCTGGCCCGCGAGTTCGGGATGACGTTCCGCCCGGAGCGCGAGGCGTTCGACGTGGCCCTGCCGCAGTTGCTGCGCAACGAGGACGCGCTGCTCCTGGCGGCGGTGGCCGGCGGGCGGGTCACCGGATACCTGCTCGGCTTCGTGCATTTGACGCTCTTCGCGAACGGACCCGTGGCCTGGGTCGAGGAGGCCATGGTGCAGACCGGCTCGCGCCGCCAGGGCATCGGGCGCTCGCTGCTGGAGGATTTCGAGCGCTGGGCGCGCGAGCGCGAGGCGGGGTACGTGGCCATGGCGACCCGCCGGGCGCCCGAGTTCTACTCCGCTCTGGGCTACGAGGAGTCGGCGACGTTCTTCCGCAAGGTTCTTAGGTGACCGTTCTGTCCTAGTCAGGTGGCATCCTATGGGGCGTGAGCATCCATACGGTGAGCCCCCGGTTCGTCGGGCGCGCGAGTGAACTCGGCGCGCTCGGTCGTGCGCTGGCCCGCGCCCGGTCCGGATCGGCCTCGACCGTGCTGGTCGGCGGCGAGGCGGGCGTCGGCAAGACCCGCCTGATCAAGGAGTTCGCCGAGCGGATCGGCGACGCCCGCCAGCTCGTCGGTCACTGCCTGGAGCTGGGCACGGACGGCCTGCCGTTCGCGCCGTTCACCGCGGTGCTGCGGCGGCTGCTGCGCGACATCGGGCACGACGGCATGTCCGCGCTGGTGCCCGGCGGCAACACGCGCGGCCTGGCCCGCCTGCTGCCCGACTTCGGCGAGCCGGACGGCGACGGCGCCGAGGCGCGCGCCCGGCTGTTCGAGCTGGTGCTCGGCCTGCTGGAGCACCTGGCGGAGCAGCGGCCGGTGCTCATGGTGATCGAGGACGCCCACTGGGCCGACCGCTCCACCCGTGACCTTCTCTCGTTCCTCGTGCGCTACCAGCGCACCGACGTGCCGCTGCTCATCGTCGTGACCTACCGCACCGATGAACTGCACCGCACCCATCCGCTACGCCCCCTGCTGGCCGAGCTGGGCCGCGTCGACTGGGTGACCAGGATCGAACTCGGCCGCCTGACCCGCAAGCAGGTCGTCGCCCAGGCGGCCAGCATCCTCGAACACGAGCCGTCGCCCGTCGCCATCGACGAGATCTACGCCCGCAGCGAGGGCAACCCGCTGTTCGTGGAGGCGCTGCTGAGCGAGGGCGGCGGCGGTGACAGCCTGCCGGAGTCGCTGCGCGACCTGCTGCTGGCCAGCGTCGAACGGCTGCCGGAGGAGACGCAGGAGCTCATGCGGGTGGCCAGCGCCGGTGGCCAGCGCATCGAGCACGACCTGCTGCTCGCGGTGACCGGGCTCGACGACGGCGAGCTCTCGCGCTCCCTGCGGCCCGCCGTCGCCGGCAACGTGCTGGTGGTGGACGGCGAGGGCTACGCCTTCCGCCACGCGCTGATCCGCGAGGCGCTCCACGACGACCTGCTGCCCGGCGAGCACTCCCGGCTGCACACCCGCTTCGCCGAGGCGCTCGAACGCGACCTGGCGATCCTGCCCGCCCCGCGCGGCGCCATCGAGCTGGCCCACCACTGGCACGCGGCGCACGACGCGCTGTGGGGGCTGGTCAGCGCCTGGAAGGCGGCGGCCGCCGCGCGCAAGTCGGCCGCCTACGACGAGCAGCTGCGGATGCTGTCGCGCGTGCTCGAACTGTGGTCGAAGGTCCCCGACGCCGCGGAACGCATCGGCGCCGACCGCGTTCAGGTCCTGCGTGCCGCCGCCGCGGTGGCCTTCAACGCCGGGGAGTTCGACCGCGGCATCTCGCTGGCCAGTGCCGCGCTGGAGGAGGTCGACCCGGTCACCGACCCGGTGCGCACCGCGCTGCTGCTCAGGTTGCGCGGGCTGCTCCGCTACGACCTGGGCCGCAAGGGCAACCTGGAGGACCTGCAGGCGGCGGCGAAGCTGGTCCCCGCCGAGCCGCCCACCAAGCTGCGCGCCCAGATCGCCGAGTCGCTGGCGCGCATGTGCAACACCCGCGAGATGTGGCCGGACAAGATCGCCTATGCCGAGGAGGCGGTGCGCATCGCCCGTGCCGTCGGCGACGGCGCGACCGAGGCGCACGGGCTGACGACCCTGGCGTGGGGCCGGTTCAGGTTCGGCGACGTGGAGGCGGGGCTGGTGAAGTTCGCCGAGGCCCGCGAGATCGCCATGGGCGACAAGGCCTACAACGCGCTGATGCGCACCGCGATCTCCGAGTCCGACCGGCTGGAGGGCGCCGGCTGGCACGAGGAGGCGGTCAAGGTGGCCCGCCGCGGCATCGCCGACGCCGAGGAGTACGGCCTCGCGCGCACCTCGGGCACGTTCCTGGCGATCAACCTGGCCGAGCCGCTGGTCTCGCTGGGCCGCTGGGACGAGGCGCTGGAAGTGATCGAGCACGCGCTGGATCTGGCGCCGCCCGCGCCGTACCGGGCGAGCCTGCAGGGGTTCGTCGGCGACATCGCGTTGTGGCGCGGCGACCTCGACAAGGCCGAGGCGATGTTCGCGGCCCAGCAGAGCGTGATCAAGCGCACCATCTACCGCGACCAGCACATGCTGCCCGTCGCCGCCCGCGAGATCGACCTGCACATCGCTCGGGGGCGGACGGAGGAGGCGGTGGAGGCGGCCATGCGCGTGCTGCGCGAGCAGGATCTGGCCGCCAGCCCCCGCTACGCCTGGCCGGTGCTCATCCCGTGCGCGATCCTGGGCGGCGCGGTGCTGGAGGAGGCCAAGGCGCAGGCGCAGTGGATGACGGCCGAGGGCGTGCTGCAGGAGGCGGAGCGGCTGACGTTCAACGCGATCGCGGGGGCGGCCGGCGATCTGGTCGCCTGGGACGCGGCCGCCGAGGCGTGGGCCGGGTTGCGGCAGCCGTACCAGGAGGCCAGGGCTTTGGCGGGAGCGGCCAGGGCCGCGCACGCGGCGGGCGCGCGCAAGGACGCGGCCGAGCGGCTGACCAGGGCGCGTGAGCGGGCCGAGCGGCTGGGCGCGCGGACGCTGCTGGAGGAGCTCGACGCGTTCGCGCGGCGGGCGCGCATCGCGGTGGCCGACGAGCCGGAGCCGCAGGGGCCGCAGTTCGGGCTGACCGCGCGAGAGCTGGAGGTACTGCGGCTGCTCACCGACGGCAAGAGCAACCGGGAGATCGGCGGCGAGCTGTTCATCTCGGTCAAGACCGTCAGCGTGCACGTCTCGAACATTCTGGGCAAACTGGGCGTCTCCTCCCGCGGGGAGGCGGCCGCCACCGCGCACCGCACGGGGTTGTTCGACGGCTCAGCCGGTTAGCTGGGCCTCCAGCCGGTAGCCGTCGACGGTCACGTAGACCTGGTCGCCGGGGCGCGCGTTGAGCCGCATGAGCACCGGCTGCAGCGAGTCGAACACCGGCTGGTGCCCCTGCCAGACCAGCACGATCGCGTTGTCGCCCGGTCCGGTGACCGACAGCAGCGTGCCGGGCCGCATGCCCAGCTGGGCCGCGTACCCCTCCGGCACCGGCACCGGGCCGCCGCGCAGGTGCTCGGGGGTGACCTCGATGCGCTGCCAGCGGCGTGGATCCGAGGTCGGGCTCGGCGGCGGGGGCGGCGGCGTCGAGGGCGTGCCGGCCAGCATCGGCGAGCGTCCGCCCGACAGCGCCGACAGCGTCGCGAGCGCCGCCGACGGGTCGATGTTCCCCGCGGGCGCGGCCGGGATCGGCGTGCCGCCCCGGTGATGGTGCCCGTTCGCTCCGGGGGTACGGCGGGGCAGCGGCTGCTGCGGCGCCGCTTCCGCGGCCGGGGCGGCCGGGGCGCGGGGTGACTCCGGCGGCAGGGCGTCCAGCCACGCCTGCGCGGAGTGGCGGCGGATGCCGAGCTGTTCGAGCAGTTCGTGACGGTCGGCGTCGTTCGGGGCCGTGGCCAGGAGCTGGCGGGTGCGGTTCTGCAGGCCGTGCAGGTCGCCGACCACGAGCCAGCCGTCCTGCAGGCGGCGGTCGGGCATGAGCGTGACCAGCACGCGCCACAGCGGGCTGCGCAGCGAGGGGACGATCACCGGGTGGGCCGGGTCGGCGCCGATCAGCTGCTCCTGCGTGGCGGCGGCGCCGAGCCACTCGGTGAGGCGGAACATGTGGCCCGTCACCGGCGCGGACTCCGACGAGCGCAGCCAGTGCAGGACACGTTCCTCGGCCATGCGCTGGGCCTGGGACAGGACGTCCCGCTCGACGAGCATCTTGTGGGCCAGCGTGCGCAGGCTGACCGGGTCCTCGGCGAACAGGCGGTGGGTGGCCACGGCCAGTTCGAGGCGGTCCATGCCGCGGAACAGCCCGTCCACCACGCGGACCATGGCGTGGTCGGTGTCCGACGGTTCCGGGGTGGGGCTCGGCAGCGGGGCGCCGGGCAGGCGCTGGGGCAGCGCGCCGGAGGAGCCCGGAGCACCGGGACCGGCCGGGGGCGCGCCTGCTGCCTGACCGGCACCGCTCTGGCCCGCGACGTTCTGGCCAGGGGCCGTTTGGCCGGGTGCCGCTTGTCCGGGGGCTGCCTGCCCAGAGGTCGTGGCGCCCTGTCCGGCGCCGGGCCGGCCCGGGAGCCCGGCGTTCTGGCCGGGGCTGACGGCTGGTGCCCGGCCGGGCACGGTACCTCCCGGCGCTCCTGGCACCGATGGAGCTCCGGGGGAGGGTTGCGTGCTACCGACCGGGCGGGTCGGGCCGTCGGCGGGCGCGGGCGGTGACGTGGCCTGCGCGGGCGCACCGGCACGAGAAGGAGCGCCGGGTACGGCACCCGGGTGGGACGACGCGCCACCAGGCTGACCGCCACCGGGCTGACCGCCACCGGGTTGTGCGCCACCCGGCTGGGCGCCACCCGGCTGGGCGGTGCCCGGGTGTGCGGCGGCCGGCTGTGCGGCGCCCGGCTGTGCGGGCATGGCGCCCGAGTGAGTGGGCGCGGCGCCCGGCTGTGCCGGGCGGGTGGGCAGGGCGTTCGGCTGGGAGGGCGCACTGCCCGGCTGGGAGGGCGCGGTGCCCGGCTGGGACGGTGCCGTGCTCGGGTGGGACGCGGCTCCCGGGTGGGATGGTGGCGTGCCCGGCTGGGAAGCGCCCGGCCGGGATGGGGCGCCGGGGGCGGTCTGGACCGGCAGAGGGCCGGTCTGGGTGGGGAGGGGGCCGGTCTGGATCGGGATCTGGGCGAGGATCTCGCGGAAGACCGAGCCGATCACCGCTTCTCCCGGCGTGCCGGGCGTGGCCAGGTCGCCTGGACACAGGCGGCGCAGCCGGTGCCACCCGCCCAGGCCGTTGATCGCCGAGCGGGTCGGTTCCGGCCAGCCGGGCAGCGTCGGGTCCACGTGGTGGACGGTCAGCGCGGGCAGGACGTCGGCGAGGGACAGATGGTCCCATCGAGCCGAGGCGAGGCGGGCGAGCCGCTCGCACACCCAGTCGAGGCCCGTCGCGCCGAGTGCCCGGGACAGCGCCAGCGAGCTCCACCACCCTGCCGGCAGCCGAGGATCGGCCAAGATCTCCGCTACCTGCTGAGGACGGCTCCAGCGCAGGGCAGGGACCAGGTCGCTCAGGCAGATCGATGACTCGACGTCCATCGGCGGACCGTATCCTCCCCAGAGTGATGCATGTGGCTGGTGGTGCAGCCTACGCGGAAAGCTATCAATCGGTGTGAATAGGGTAAAGATGGTTCAACTGCAAACCGTACCGTGGACGGCCCCCCACTAGGGCCACACAATCGGCACCCGCACGGCATCCTGCCCGCAACGCGGCCCCTTCTCCGGCCCCGGAAAGCCGCGCCGTGAGATACCCGGCGGCGAACGCGTCACCGGCTCCCGTCGAGTCCACCGCCTCGCTCGGCAGCGCCTCCGCCGCGGCCACGATCCGCCCGTCCATGGCCGCGATCGCGCCGCCGGGGCCGAGTTTCACGACCGCGGTGCCGTACCTCTGGCTGAGCAGTTCCGCGGCGCGTTCCGGCGCGGTGGCGCCCGTGAGGAGCAGGGCCTCGTCGCGGTTGGGGATGACGAGGCAGGCGGGGGCGCTCTCGCGCAGGAACCGTTCGACGCCGAAGGCGCGCAGCGGTCCGGTGGAGGCGGGGTCGATGCTGATCGAGACGCCGCGGCCGGCCGCCTCCGCCATCACGTTTCGGGCAAGTTGGAGCCCCTGGTCCGCGAAAAAGGTGTATCCGGACAGATGGAGATGGCGGATGCCGTCCAGCATCGACGGCGACCAGTCGGCGGGGGAGATCCGGCCGCCGGCGCCGCGGTTGGTGAGCATGGACCGCTCACCCGTACGGTCGACCATCGCGATGACCACCGCGGTCGGGTGGTCGGAGTCGACGGAGAGCAGCGGGCGCACACCCGCCTTGACCAGCTCGTTCGTGTGCCACTCGCTGCTGTCGTAGCCGACGCGGGACAGCAGGGCCGTCGGCGCGCCCAGGTGGGCGGCCCAGGAGGCGGTGTTCGCCCCCGAGCCGCCGGGGCGCAGCACGATGTCGGCCTCGGTGTCGGTGCCGGTGGCGACCGGCGTGCCGTGCACGGCCACCACGTCGGTGACGACGTCGCCGATGACGAGCAGGCCCTCGGCAGTCCCGCCGTCCATTACTGGGCCCAGGCGAGGGCGATGCGGGAGGCGAGGGCGACGTTGCCGCGGACGGCGGCGAGGTTGGCCTCCAGGGAGGCGCCGCCGGTGCCGCGCACGAGGTAGTCGAGGAGGAACGGGGTGATCGCCTGGCCGGTGACGCCCTGGCGTTCGGCGGCGGCCAGCGCCTCGCCCAGCACGCGGTCGTGCAGGGCCGGGTCGAGCTGCTGGTCCTCGGGCACCGGGTTGGCCACGATCAGCGCGGTCTCGGGGCCGCCGAAGGCGTCCTGGCCGCGCATGATGGCGGCGGCCTGCTCGGGGGCGTCGATGCGCCAGTCGATCGGCTCGCCGGAGGTGTGGAGATAGAAGCCGGGGAAGGTGTCGGTGCGGTAGCCGGCGACGGTGACGCCGCGCGTCTCCAGCCGCTGCAGCGTCGAGGGCACGTCGAGGATGGACTTCACGCCCGCGCACACGATCGTGATCCGGGTGCGGGCCAGCGTGTCGAGGTCGGCCGACTCGTCCTGCTCCACGGTCCAGCCGCGGTGGACGCCGCCCAGGCCGCCCGTGGCGAAGATCCGGATGCCCGCGCGCGCGGCCAGGAACGAGGTGGCCGAGACGGTGGTGGCGCCGCTGGCCTTGAGCGCGGCGGCCACCGGCAGGTCGCGCTGGCCGAGCTTGCGCAGCCCGGATTCGGTGGCGATGCGCTCCAGCTCGACCTCGTTCAGGCCGATCTTGGCAATGCCGTCCAGCACCGCGATCGTGGCCGGCACCGCGCCCGCGTCCCTGACGACCGCCTCCAGCTCCCTGGCCACCTCCAGGTTGCGGGGCTGGGGCAGGCCGTGCGAGATGATCGTGGACTCCAGCGCGACCACGGGCGAACCGCCGGCCAGGGCCGCGGACACCTCGTCGGAGGGCTGGAGAATGAGGTCGGCGGTGGTGCGCATGATCGGGTACGTGCTCCTTGTGGGACCTTTGACGTGGCACTCTTTGGAACGGTCTATTTCCTGATGTTGTTCCAAAGTGAGCACGTTACGGGGCGATCCCTGACGCGTCCACCCGAGATCACACCAGAAGCGCCACCCCTGCCAGCGAGATGCCGGTGATCAGCGCGGTGGAGATCCCGCCCAGCAGGACGGCCCGCCCGCCCTTGGCCAGTTTCCGCAGGTCGATGTTGGTGCCGAGGCCGAAGAGCGCGGCGGCGAGCAGCACGCTCGTCACCGGGGGCACCGCCGAGGTCAGCGCCTCGGGCAGGACGCCGAGGCTGCGCACCACGACCATCGCCAGGAACCCGGCCACGAACAACGGCATGATCGGCGGCCGGCCACCCCGGCGGGCGGGCGCGGCCGGGGTACGGCAGGCGGCGCCGGCCTGGGCGCGCAGGGTGGTGGCGGCGACCATGGGCGCGAGCAGGACCACGCGGGCCAGCTTGGCCGTGATCGCCACGCCCAGCACCGCCGCGCCGGAGGCGGCGCCGATGGCGGCCACCTGGGCCACCTCGTGCACCGCGGCCCCGGCCCACACGCCGAGCTGCCGTCCCGTCAGCCCCAGCCAGCCGGCCAGCAGCGGGACGGCCACGATGGCGGCGGTGCCGTACACGGTGATGACGCCCAGGGCGGAGGCCACGTCGTCGTCGTCGGAGTCGGCGCTCTCGTGCATGGCGGCGATGGCCGAGGCGCCGCAGATACTCACCCCCGCGGCGATGAGCAGCGCCGTGCCGGGCGCGACCCGCAGCCACCGTCCGAGCAGAGGCGTGAGCACGAACGTGAGGCCGGTCGCCGCCGCCACGATCAGCAGCGTCGGCGCGCCCAGCGTGAGCACCTGGGGCAGGGCGATCTGCAGGCCGAGCAGCACGATCGCCACCCGCAGCACCCGCTTCGCGACGAACTGCAGCCCCGGCCGCAGCCGCTCGTGCAGCCAGCCGAGGTTGTGGAAGGCCGCCCCCGCCGTCACGGCGATGATCGCCGGGCTGAGCGCGGGCAGGAACCGGCTCACGACCAGCGCCATCGCGACCGCCGCCGCGGCCAGGGCGATGCCGGGCAGATGCAGGCGGGGCCAGGCGCGCGTGACGGTGAGGGAGACCATGATCCGAGTCTCCGGCCGTCCGGTACCTCCCAGTAGACATGCATTGCCTGGCAGGTCATAGCCTTAGGCTATGAGCGCGCTGCCGGATCTCGACTCGCTGAAGCTCCTCGTCGACGTGGGCGAGCTCGGCAGCCTGGGCCGTGCCGCGCGCGCCGCGGGCATCGCCCAGCCGTCGGCCAGCAAGCGCATCGCCCAGCTCGAACGCCGCCTCGGGCTGCCGCTGCTGGAGCGTACGCCGCGTGGGTCGGCGCTGACCGCCGAGGGGAAGATGGTCGCCGGCTGGGCCTCGCAGGTGCTGTCGGCGGCGCAGGAGCTCATGCGCGCGGCCGCGGCCGTGCGGCTCAGCGAGGCGGCGCACCTGCGAGTGGCCTCGTCGATGACGGTGGCCGAGTATCTGGTGCCGCGGTGGCTGGGCGAGTTCCAGAACCGCGAGCCGGACGTGCAGGTGGGGCTCGACGTGGTGAACTCCGCCGAGGTCGCCGCGCTGGTGCTGGCCGGCGCGGACGGGACGCCGAGATCGGTCGAGCTGGGCTTCGTGGAGGGGCCGAACGTCCCCGACGGGCTGGACTCGCGCGTGGTCGGGACCGACCGGCTGGTGGTCGTGGTGGCGCCGGGGCATCCGTGGGCGCGCCGCCGTACCGTGCTGCGGGGGGCGGAACTGGCCGCGACGCCGCTGGTGGTGCGCGAGCCGGGCTCGGGCACGCGCGAGACGCTCGACCTGGCCTTCCGCGACCTCCACCAGGCCAGCCCCCGGCTGGAGCTCGGCTCGAACTCGGCGGTGAAGGGCGCGGCCTCCGCTGGCGCGGCGCCCGCGGTGCTGAGCGGCTACGCCGTCGAGGCCGACCTCGCGACCGGCCGGCTGGTCGAGGTGCCGCTGGCCGGCCTCAACCTGGTCCGCAGCCTGCGCGCGGTCTGGCGCCGCGGCCGCACGCTCCCCTCTCCCGCCGCCACGCTCCTCTCCATCGCCAGCCGCCCCTGACCCATCCCTTAGGGCGCTCAACCCCTTCCATCCCTTACGGCAAGCCGCCCCCACGCCACCCGCCGACGCGCGCGGGCGCCGATCGTGGGGGTCGCTTCTCACGTCGGACACATGCCCCGCCGTCACGGCCCCCGGCAGCCTGGTCTATAAATCCCGCTAAATGGTGAATTGATAAACGAGTAAGAGGATTATCTCCTGGCTGGCCGGATCATCGGATGGCATATTGAAGAACCCAGGCGTCCGATTGAAAGGCATCCCCATGCCTGCGTTGCACGGCGAGACCTCGCGCCCCGGCGAAGCCGCGGTAAAAGGCACCAGTAAGAGCGGCCCCGGAGTTCACGGCATCAGCCAGGAATTCGACGGGGTGCACGCGACCACCAATTCCCCGCAGAACGCGGCCATAGCCGGATACAACCTCAACGCCGAAGGGACCGGGGCGACCCTGTTCGCGGAGAACCGGGGGCGCGGGCCCGGTGTGTTCGTCAGGACCGGGATCGGCGCCGCGGTGGACGCCAAGAGCGAGGGGTTCGAAGCCGTCCACGCCGAGACCAACGCTCCGGCCACCGCGGCCGTGGCGGCCTACAACCTCAACGCCGAGGGCACCGGGGCCATCCTGTTCGGGGAGAACCGGGGGCGGGGGCCGGGCGTGTTCGTCAGGACCGGGCAGGGGGCGGCCCTCGACGCCAGAAGTGAGACCTACGAAGCGCTGCACGCCGAGACCAACGCCAGTGAGGTGGCCGCCATCGCCGCCTACAACGTCAATCCGACGGGCACCGGCGCTTCGGTGTTCGCCGACAATCGCGGGCGCGGCCCCGGTGTGTTCGTCAGGACCGGGATCGGCGCCGCGGTGGACGCCAGAAGTGAGGCTTATGAAGCCGTTCACGCCGAGACTAATTCCCCTAATACCGCGGCTATCGCCGCCTATAATCTCAATGCGGACAGTACCGGTGCCGCGCTCTACGCCGACCATCGCGGCGTCGGCCCCGCCGGATTCTTCAAGGGAAATGTCATCGTCACCGGCGACGTCCTTCTCACCGGCGCCGATCTGGCCGAGAATTTCTCGCTCGCCGAAACCGAGACCGACGAGGTCGTTCCCGGCACGGTGGTCGTGCTCGACGGGATCGACCGGGTGCGGATGAGCACCAGCGCCTACGACTCCAAGGTCGCCGGAGTGGTCTCGGGGGCGGGCGACTACCGTCCGGGCGTCATCCTCGACCACCGCGACCAGCGCGCGGGACGCTATCCGCTCGCGCTCGTCGGCAAGGTCTACTGCCGGGTCGACGCCTCCTACGCCCCCGTCGGCGTCGGCGACCTGCTCACCACCTCCGACACGCCCGGCCACGCGATGAAGGCGCTCGACCCCGGCCGGTCCTTCGGCGCCGTGATCGGCAAGGCCATGTCCGCGCTCGACGGGGGCATCGGGCTGATCCCGATCCTCGTCCTGCTCCGCTGAGCCCCGCTGGAGGAATGCCATGCTCTCCGTCCGACTGAGCAAGGCGGTCCGGTCGCTTCCGATCAGCGTGCGCGCCCTGGGGCGCGAGGCGGGACTGCCGGGCCAGGTGTCGGTGCGCGAACTGCTGCGCCGTACCGGCACGCACACGCGGCCGCTCAACGTGAAGGTGCTGCGCTACACCTGGGCGACGAACGCCCCCGACGCCAACGTCCACCCCGTCTGGCCCGACGCGGCGCTGCGCGAGGTCCTCGACGCGCCGAACGGCTGGAGCATGCTCGACTTCTGGTCGGCCTCGACCCTGCGGCTGCGCGAACTGCGCTTCAGTGTGGAGCCGTGGCGCGTGCTGACCGGCATCTCGCAGGTCGGCAACCGCGACGACCGCGGCGGCATGGTCAACCAGACCCGCGCGCAGGCCGAGCGCGACGGCGTCAGCTTCGACGGCGTGGACCGCGTGGTCGTGTTCATGCACCCGCCGCCGTGCAACTCCGGGGCGATCGGCGGCGCCGCCGTCCTCGACCAGGGCGGGTTCCTGTCCTTCTACGACCACGAGATCGGCCACGTGATCGACTTCGAGCACGCCTTCGGCCCCTGCGGCGACTACGTCTACCACGACGACTACTCGGTCATGGGCTTCACCGGCGTGCAGGACCGCGCGGTACCGACGCCGCCCGCGTTCGTCGGCGTCACCGTGATCTCGCCCGGCTTCTTCCGCAGCGACCGCAACCTGTCGCCGGCCGCCCTCTACCGGTACGTGCCGGAGTTCGCCGCGTCCAGCAGCGTGCTCCGCCCGGACCTGTCCACCTCGCCGCGCATCCGCCTGGCCGCCTTCGGCCAGGCGAACCTGCACGACCCCGTGCTCGCGGTGGTCCCGACCAGCCAGGGCGAGATCACCGTCGAGTACCGCGCCCGCTTCGGCCAGGACGCCGCCGTCCAGCCCGCGGTGGTCGTGCACTCCATCGGCCGCCGCCCCGTGCTGGCCTGGCACGGCGAGCAGAACCCGGTCTGGTTCGAGGGCACCGCCGCGGTGGGCGCGAGCCTGCCCACCGAGTACGCGGTGGACACCGTGCTGAAGGTTCAGGTGGTCGCGGTCACGCCGGATCGCCGATACGTGGAGGTGGTATTGACCGATCCGTGACGGGTAAGGTCCCGGGCATGGTGTCCAGGGAGGAACTGCTGCGGCCGGAGCCGCACTGGCAGACGGGGCTGTAGCGGGGCGCCGTTCGTGCCGTCCCATCCCTGCCTCCTGCTTAAGGATCTTTCATGCGTTATGACGCCGTCATCGTGGGCGCCGGGCACAACGGGCTCGTCGCCGCCGCCTATCTCGCCCGCGCCGGTCGCCGGGTGCTCGTCCTCGAACGGCTCGCCCACGTCGGCGGGCTGGCCATCTCGGCCCAGGCCTTCCCCGGGGTGGAGGCGCGGCTGTCGCGCTACTCCTACCTGGTCAGCCTGCTGCCGACGAAGATCGTCACGGATCTGGGTCTGCGGGTCGAGCTCCGGCGGCGGCGTTACGCCTCCTACACCCCGGTCGGGCGGACGGGGCTGCTGGTGGACAACGAGGACGCCGGCCGTACCGAGGAGTCCTTCCGCGCCGTCACCGGCGGCGCGCGGGACCACCGGGCCTGGCGGGAGTTCTACGGGATGACCGCCGAGGTGGCGCGGGCGCTGGCGCCCACGCTGCTCGGGCCGCTGCCCGCGGCGCGTGAGGTCGAGCGGCTGGTCGGGGCGCGGGCCTGGGGGGAGATGTTCGCCGAGCCGATCGGGCGGGCGGTGGAGGCGCGCTTTCGCGACGACACCGTGCGCGGCGTGGTGCTGACCGACGCGCTCATCGGCACGTTCGCCGACCCGGCCGCCGACCTGCTGGCCAACCGGTGCTTCCTCTACCACGTGGTCGGGGACGGGACCGGCGAGTGGAACGTCCCCGTCGGCGGCATGGGCGCGGTGTCCGGCGCGCTGGCCACGGCGGCCCGCGAGGCGGGGGCGGAGATCAGGACCGGGGCCGAGGTGACCGGGATCGACCCGGAGGCCGGGGAGGTGACCTTCCGGCTGGGGGAGGCCGAGCACGTGGTGTCGGCGGAGCGGGTGCTGGCCAACGTGCCGCCGGCCGTACTGGATCGGCTGCTGGGACGCGAGCCGGAGACGCCCGAGGGAGCCCAGCTCAAGGTCAACATGGTGCTGCGGCGGCTGCCGCGGCTCAAGGACGGCGGCGTGGAACCGTACGCGGCCTTCAGCGGCACCTTCCACATCAACGAGAGCCAGGAGCAGCTCGCGCGGGCCTTCGCCCAGGCGGCGCGGGGCGAGATCCCGGCGCTGCCGCCCGCGGAGGTCTACTGCCACTCGCTGACCGACCGGTCCATCCTCGGCCAGGACGGGGAGACGATGACGTTGTTCGGACTGCACATGCCCGCCCGCCTCTTCCGGGACGACCCGGAGAAGTCGCGGCGCGAGGCCCTGGACGCCACGCTCCGCTCGATCAACTCCGTGCTGGCCGAGCCCATCGAGGACTGCCTGGCCACCACCCCCGAGGGCGAGCCCTGCCTGGAGGCCAAGACGCCCGTCGACCTGGAGAACGAGGCCGGGCTGCCCGGCGGGCACATCTTCCACCGCGACCTGAGCTGGCCCTACGCCGACGAGGGCGGCTGGGGCGTCGAGACCGGGCACCCGAGGCTGCTGCTGTGCGGAGCCGGGGCGCGGCGCGGCGGCGGGGTCAGCGGCATCCCCGGCCACAACGCCGCGATGTCGCTGCTTTCCTGACCTCACGTCCTTCAGCGAGTTCTCATGATGGCGGCATAGCGTTGGCCCATGAGTGAGCCCATGAGACTCCTGGTGGTGGACGACGAGCCGGCGCTGCGCGAGGCGCTGCAGTCGAGCCTGGAGTTCGAGGGCTACCAGGTGGCCACGGCCGTGGACGGGCTGGCCGCGCTGGAGGAGCTGGCCCGCGAGGTCTACGACGCGGTGCTGCTGGATGTCATGATGCCCAGGCTCGACGGGCTGACCGCGTGCAGGCGGCTGCGCCAGGGCGGCAACCACGTGCCGGTGCTGATGCTGACCGCCCGTGACGCCGTCGGCGACCGTGTCTCCGGGCTGGACGCGGGCGCGGACGACTACCTGGTCAAGCCGTTCGAGCTGGACGAACTGCTGGCCAGGGTACGGGCGCTGCTGCGGCGCAGCGCGCTCGGCGCCGTGCCGCAGGACGGCCTGCTCTCCTACGCCGACCTGCGCATGGACCCGGCCACCCGCGAGGTCACCCGCGGCGCCCGCAGGCTCGACCTGACCAGGACCGAGTACCAGCTGCTCGAGCTGCTGCTCAGCCACCCGCGCCAGGTGCTGACCCGCGACCAGATCCTCGGCGAGGTGTGGGGCTTCGACTTCGAGCCGACCTCCAACTCCCTCGACGTCTACGTCATGTACCTGCGGCGCAAGACCGAGGCGGGCGGCGAGCCCCGGCTGATCCACACCGTGCGCGGCGTCGGTTACGTGCTGCGGAACGCGCCGTGAGATGGAGCAGCCTGCGCGCCCGGATGACGTTGCTGGTCACGGCGGCGGTGGCGCTGGCGGTCGCGCTCTCGGCGGTCCTGTGCTTCTCCATCGTGCGCATGGAGCTGCTCAGCCAGCTCGACCATGAGCTGGAGGGCCCGCCGGGCAAGCGGCCCGACGTGAGCAAGCTCCTGGTGAGGTGCTCGACCGAGCCGCCGCGTGCGGACGCCTACGCGCCGCCGTACTCCGAACAGATCATCTACGCCGACCAGAGCCCGACCTGCTCGTTCGGCACCCCGATCCGCGTGACCGAGGACGACCTGCGGGTGGCCCGTTCCGGCGGCCAGTACCTGCACACGAGCGTCACCAGCGACGGCGCGCAGGTCCGCGTCGCCACGAAGTGGGTCGCGCCCGGCGTGGCGGTCATGAGCGCCCGCCGCCTCGACCGCCTGCAGAACTCCCTCAACACGCTGGCCGCCCTGCTCGCGGGCGTGGCCGGCCTCGGCGTGCTCGGCGCCGCCTCGGCGGGCCTGATCGTCTCCCGTACGGCCCTGCGCCCGGTGGGAGAGCTGACCAGGGCGGTCGAGCACATCGCCACCACCGAGGACCTCGACACCTCCATCCCCGTCAAGGGCGACGACGAGATCGCCCGCCTGAGCGCCTCCTTCAACGCGATGACGGCCGCCCTGGCCGGTTCCCGCGACCGCCAGCGCCAGCTCGTCGCCGACGCCGGCCACGAGCTGCGCACCCCGCTGACCACGCTGCGCACCAACATCGACCTGCTGCTGCGTAGCGAGCAGACCGGCAGGCAGCTCGACCCGGCCGCCAAGGAGCGGCTGCTGGTCAACGTGAAGGCCCAGTTCGCCGAGCTGTCGGCGCTGGTCGGCGACCTGCTCATGCTGGCCAGGGGCGACACCGACCACGAACCGCACGTGGAGCTGGCCCTGCACGAGGTGGTGAAGGCCGCCGCCGAGCGGGCCAGGCTGCGCGGCGCTGAGCTGAGCACCGACCTCGGCACGTGGTACACCGTCGGCAACGCCGCCTCGCTGGAACGGGCGGTGCTCAACCTCATCGACAACGCCCGCAAGTTCAGCGAGAACGGCATCGAGGTGATGCTGCGCGGCGGCGTACTGACCGTGCGCGACCACGGGCCCGGCATCCCGCGCGAGGAACTGCCGCACGTCTTCGAGCGGTTCTGGCGCTCCCCGTCGGCGCGCGCACTGCCCGGCTCGGGGCTCGGGCTGGCGATCGTGGCGCAGGCGGTGGCAGAGGCGGGCGGGAGCGTCCGGCTGGACAACGCGCCGGGCGGCGGAGTGATCGCCACGGTGCGGCTGCCGGGAAGTCTCACCCCGCTCTCATCATCGGCTAAGCCCGGCTAAAGACCGGGCCGGTGACCTGGGGAGCATGCCAACATCCATCAAGACGCGGCTGGTCGAGGTGGTCGTCCCGGTCCACAACGAGCGGCGTGCCCTGCGCGCGAGCGTGACCCGGCTGCACGACTATCTGCTGGCCACCTTCCCTTACGGCTTCCGCATCACGATCGCCGACAACGCCAGCACGGACGGCACCTGGCCGCTGGCCGGGGAACTGGCGGCCGAGCTGCCGCACGTGCGGGCCGTACACCTGGAGGAGAAGGGGCGCGGCAGGGCGCTGCGCCGGGTGTGGTCGCAGAGCGACGCGGACGTCGTCAGCTACATGGACGTGGACCTGTCCACGGACCTGGACGCCTTCCTGCCCCTGGTCGCGCCGCTGCTGTCGGGCCACAGCGACCTGGCCATCGGCACCCGGCTGGCACCGGCGGCACGTGTGGAGCGCGGGCCCAAGCGTGAGGTCATCTCCCGCTGCTACAACCTGCTCCTGCACGCCCTGCTCGGCGCCCGCTTCACCGACGCCCAGTGCGGCTTCAAGGCGGTGCGCACCGAGGTGGCGCGGGCGCTGCTGCCCGCGGTCGAGGACGAGCAGTGGTTCTTCGACACCGAGCTGCTCCTGCTGGCGCAGCGGCACGGGCTGCGCATCCACGAGGTGCCGGTCGACTGGGTCGACGACCCGGACAGCCGGGTCGACGTCGTGCGCACCGCCCTGGACGACCTGCGCGGCATGGCCAGGCTGGCCCGCGCGCACGCGCTGCGCGCGCCGATCCCGTCACGGGAGGTGCCGAGCGGGCTGGCCAGGCAACTGCCCCGCTTCGCGATCGTGGGCGTCATGAGCACGCTGGCCTACCTCGGGCTGTACACGCTGCTGCGCGGGGCGCTCGCGCCCATGCCGGCCAACACGATCGCGCTGCTGGTCACCGCCGTGGCCAACACCGCGGCCAACCGGCGCTTCACGTTCGGGATCAGCGGACCGGCGGGCGTCGTACGGCACCAGTTCGAGGGCCTGGTCGCCTTCCTCGTGGGGCTGGCGCTCACCACCGGCGGGCTCGCGCTGCTGCCCGCCGGGGTCTCGCACGGCATCGAGCTGGCCGCCGTCGTGCTGGCGAACGCGCTGGCCACCCTGGTGCGCTTCCTGCTGCTGCGCGTGTGGGTGTTCAACCCGCGCAGGGTGAGCCGATGACGCGGGCACGCTGGGCGCTGGCCGGGGTGCTCGCCGCCGCCCTGGTCCTGTACACGTGGGCGCTGAGCGGGATGGCCAACACCTATTACTCGGCCGCCGTCCTGTCGGCCACCCAGAGCTGGAAGGCGTTCTTCTTCGGCGCGCTGGACGCCGGATCGTTCATCACCGTGGACAAGCCGCCGCTGGCGTTGTGGGTGATGGCGCTGTCGGCGCGGATCTTCGGGTTCTCGACGTGGAGCATGCTGGTGCCGCAGGCGCTGGCGGGCGTGGCGGCGATCGCGGTGGTCTTCTCGGCGGTACGCCGCAACATGGCCGCGTCCTTCGGTGAACGGCGGGCGGAGGCGGCCGGGCTCGTCGCGGCACTCGCGATGACGCTGACCCCGATCACCGTGGCCATCAACCGCGACAACAACCCGGACACGCTCCTGGTGCTGCTGCTCACCGTGGCCGCCTGGTTCTGCCTGGAGGCGCTGCGTACCGGAAGGCTCCGCGGGCTGCTGCTCTGCGCGCTGTTCGTGGGCCTCGGGTTCAACACCAAGATGCTCCAGGCGTACCTGGTGCTGCCCGCCTTCGCCCTCGCCTACCTGCTCTGCGCCCGCGCCGGCGTGGTCGGGCGGCTCGGTCACCTGCTGGCCGCCGGGGCGGTGCTCGTGGTGTCGAGCGGCTGGTGGATGGTGATCGTCGACCTGTGGCCCACCGGCTCGCGCCCCTACGTCGGCGGATCCACCCACAACTCGGTCCGGGACCTGGTCATCGGCTACAACGGCCTCGGCCGGATCTTCGGCCAAGGCGGCGGGCGCGCCGGCGGGCCCTCGTTCGGCGGGGAGTCCGGGGCCGGGCGGCTGTTCAACGAGGTGATGGCCGGGCAGATCTCGTGGCTGCTGCCGTTCTGCGCGATCGCCCTGCCGCTGGCGGTCGTGACCGGTCTGCGGGCCAGAAGGGCGGGGCGGGCGTGGGCCTGGGGGCCGTGGCTGGTGTGGGGCGGCTGGCTGGCCGTGCACGTCGTGGTCTTCAGCTTCTCCAGCGGCACCTTCCACCCCTACTACAGCACGGCCATGGCTCCGGCGGTGGCGGCGCTGAGCGGGATGGGCGGGGTGCTCATGTGGCGGGCCCACCGGGAGGCGCGGGTGCTGGGCTGGGTGCTGCCGGTCGCGGTCGTGGTGACCGGGGGGTGGGGGTTCGCGGTGCTGCGCCGTACGCCGGAGTGGACGCCGTGGCTGGCCTGGGCCGTGCTCGGGACCACCGCTCTGGCCGGGCTCGCGCTGATCCTGGCCCGGGTACGGCGCGGCCCCGCGATCACCGTCGCCGGGCTGGTCCTGGCCCTGGTCGCGGGCCTGGCCGGACCGGCGGCGTACGCGGTCACCCCGCTCCGGTCCCCGGTGAACGGCACCAACCCGACCGCGGGCCCCGACACCGGCGACCGCGGCTTCGGCGGCGGCCCGATGGGCCTGCCGGGCGGCCGTCAGCCCGCCGGAGACCGCCCGCCCGGTGGTGGCGACCCCGGCCGTTCCGGAACTCCCGGCCTTTCCGGCTACCCGGGCTCTTCTCGCGACCAGGGCTTTTCCGGCGGTCCGGGTGGGCGGGAGGTCGGCGCCGAGCTGGTCACCTTCCTGGAGGCCAACCGGGGGAACGCCGACTGGCTGGTCGCGGTGGGCAGCGCCCAGCAGGCCGCCTCGCTGATCCTGTCCACCGGCGAGCCGGTCATCGCCATGGGCGGCTTCACCGGGGCCGACCCGGCCATGACCACCGCGCGCCTGGAGGAGCTGACCTCCTCCGGCCGCCTGCGCTACGTGATGACCGGCGGCGGCAGGGGCGCCGGCCAGGCCACCTCGTGGGTCCAGGAGAACTGCGCGGCCGTGCAGGGCCAGGACGGCCTTCACGACTGTTCTTGATCGGGGGTTGACAACGATGTCAACCCCGCTCTTGATAGATCTATGGCCGGACCGCTGCTCGAAGCCCGCGGCATCGTCAAGAGCTACGGCCACGTCGAGGCGCTGCGCGGTGCCGACCTCGCGCTGCCGCCCGGCGAGGTCGTCGCGCTGATCGGCGACAACGGCGCGGGCAAGTCGACCCTCGCCAAGATCCTGTCCGGGGTCGAACCGCCCGACGACGGCGAGATCCTGCTCGACGGCAGGCCCATGGCCTTCTCCTCCGCCGAGGACGCCAGGGCCGCCGGGATCGAGACCGTCTACCAGGACCTCGCCCTCTGCGCCGACCTCACCCCCGCGGCCAACTTCTTCCTCGGCCGCGAACTGCTCAGGCCCGGCCTGCTCGGCCGCCTCGGACTGCTCGACGACGCCGCCATGCGCGAGCGCGCCCGGCAGGCCTGCGAGCGCCTCGGGATCGAGCTGAAGTCGCCGGACGTGCCGGTCTCCACGCTCTCCGGCGGCCAGCGGCAGGGCGTCGCCGTGGCCAGGGCGGTCACCTGGGCGCGCCGGGTGGTGTTCATGGACGAGCCGACCGCCGCGCTCGGCGTCGTCCAGACCCGCCGCGTGCTCGACCTCATCCGCGGCGTGCGCGACTCCGGCGTGACCGTGCTGCTGATCAGCCACAACATGCAGGACGTCAAGGCCGTCTCCGACCGGGTCGAGGTGCTCAGGCTCGGCCGCCGGGTGGCCCGCTTCGCCACCGCGCAGGTCTCCATGGAAGAACTGGTCGGCGCGATGACGGGAGCCCGCGGATGAGCGGGCGGCTGCTGTCGGCGCAGGTGTTCTGGATCGGGCTCGTGCTCGCGGGCCTGCTCGCCGCCTTCGCCCTCCTGCGGCCCGGCAGCTTCGCCACCCCCTTCAACCTCCTGAACCTGGTCAGCGACGCCGCCATCCTCCTGCTCCTGGCCACCGGCATGACCTACGTGATCATCACCGCGGGGATCGACCTGTCGGTCGGCGGCGTGCTGGTCTTCTCGGCCGTGGCCGCCGCCTTGACGGCCGAGGCCACCGGCTCGCTGCTGGTGGGTGCGGCGGCGGCCGTACTGTCGGGGCTGGGGTGGGGTCTGCTCAACGGCGTGCTCGTCGCGCACGGGCGGATCCCCGCGCTGATCGTCACCCTCGGCACGCTCGGCATGTCGCTCGGCGCCGCGCTGCTGCTGACCGGCGGCGTCGACCTGCGCGCGCCCGGCGAGCTGAACCTCGGCCTCGGCCTGGCCCGCTGGCTCGGCGTGCCCCACCTCGTGTGGATCTGCGGCGCCCTCACCGCCGTGCTCGGCTTCGCCCTCGCCCGCACCCGCTTCGGCCGCCACACCTACGCGATCGGCTCCAACGCCGAGGCCGCCCGCCGCGCCGGCGTGCGCGTGACCAGGCACCTGGTCACGGTGTACGGCCTCGCCGGACTGCTGGCCGGGCTGGCCGGCTACCTGTCACTGGCGAAGTACGGCATCACCGGCGTGTCCGCTCATTCCACCGACAACCTGCAGGCCATCGCCGCCGTCGTGATCGGCGGCACGTCGCTGTTCGGCGGCGTCGGCACCGTCGCCGGCACCGTCATCGGCGTGTTCATCCCGGCGGTGCTGCAGAACGGCTTCCAGATCCTCGGCGTGCGGCCCTTCTGGCAGCAGGTGGTGGTCGGCGCCGTGCTGATCGCCGCCGTCTACGCCGACCAGCGGCAACGCGCCCGCCGCGACCCATGAGGAGACCCGACATGCGCAAGGCCCTCGCCGCCGCCCTCCTGCTCGCCCTCGCCGCCTGCGGCCAGCCCAGCGCCGGCGGCGCCGTCAGGGTGACCCTCGTGCAGGGGCTGGCGGGGGAGGAGTTCTACGAGACGATGGCCTGCGGCGCGCGGGCCAAGGCCAAGGAGCTCGGGGTCGAGCTTGAGGTGCAGGGGCCGCAGAAGTTCGACCCGACCCTGCAGACGCCGATCGTGAACTCGGTCGTGGCCGCCCAGCCGGACGCCCTGCTCATCGCGCCCACCGACGTCAAGGCGATGATCGCCCCGCTCACCCAGGCCAAGCAGCGCAACATCAAGATCATCCTGGTGGACACGGTGGTCGAGGACGCCTCGATCGGCCTGTCCAAGATCAGCACCGACAACGTCAAGGGCGGCGCGGCGGCGGCCAAGGCGCTGTCGGAGCAGATCGGCGGCAAGGGCAAGGTGCTGGTCATCTCCACCGACCCCGGCG
Organism: Nonomuraea sp. NPDC050547; assembly: GCF_044457345.1. Classification (NCBI taxonomy): domain Bacteria; kingdom Bacillati; phylum Actinomycetota; class Actinomycetes; order Streptosporangiales; family Streptosporangiaceae; genus Nonomuraea; species Nonomuraea sp. NPDC050547. The sequence continues at coordinate 225,671 of NZ_JBITGW010000005.1, read as the reverse complement.
TGAGCACGGTGGACGCCCGGATCAAGGGCTTCGAGGAGGAGATCGAGGCGGCCCATCCCGGCGTGAGCTCGCTGGGCGTGCAGTACTCGCACAACGACGTCGGCGAGGCCTCCAAGATCGTCAACGCCGCGCTGGCGAAGGACCCCGACCTGGCCGGCGTCTTCGCCACCAACCTCAACTCCGCGACCGGCGCGGGCACGGCGCTGCAGCAGGCGGGCAAGCTCGGCCAGGTCAAGATGGTCGGCTTCGACGCGGGCCCGGCCCAGGTCAAGCAGCTCAGGGACGGCGTCGTGCAGGCGCTCATCGCCCAGTTGCCCGGCGAGATCGGCGCGAAGGGCGTGGAGCAGGCGTTCGCCGCGGTCAAGGGACAGCAGGTGACCGCCGCCATCCCGACCGACGCCACCATCGTGACCCGCGAGAACGTCGACACCCCCGACGTGCGGAGGGTCCTGTACAAGGCGGGATGCTGACGGAGACCGGCGTACGGCCCGGCGATAGGATTTCGTGGTGCGAAGTGCTTCCTCCCGAGCCGAACAGGCCGACCAGCGCCGGGCCGAGCTGCTGGCCGCCACCCGGCGCGTCGTCCTCGAAAAAGGGCTGGCCAACACCCGGATCGCCGACATCGCCAAGGCGGTCAACGTCAGCGGCGGCCTCATCCACTACCACTTCGCCACCAAGGACGAACTCATCACCGCGATGCTCAGGGCCACGCTCGACGTGGAGAGCGCCCGGCTGGAGGAGATCGTGCGCGGGCCCGGCACCGCCGTGCGCCGCTTCGACCGGGTCCTCGACTACTACATCCCGCAGTCGCGCGCCGACCAGAGCTGGCTGCTGTGGCTGGACGCCTGGAACACCGCCCTGCGCGAGCCCGCGGTCAACGCGATCGTCCTGGAGCTGGAGGCGACGTGGCTGCGCGCGATCGAGCGGGTGATCACCGACGGGGTCGACGGCGGCGAGTTCACCTGTGACGACCCGGCCGGAGCGGCCGAACGCCTCGACGCCATGCTCGACGGGCTGGCCATCCGCTACACGCTCCACCCCGGCGTGCTCACCCAGGAGCGCCTGCTCGCCCACGCCCGTACCGCCGCCGCCCGCGAGGTCGGGCTGTCTCCCGAGGCGTTCTCCGCATGACGGCCATGCGCGCGCGTGCGTACGGTCTGGCCGGCGGGCCGTACCGGACGGGGGAGCACAACGCGATCACCGACGTGCCCGGCGTGCGCGTCGGCCACACCACGCTGCGGCGTGAGCCCGCGATCCACACCGGCGTGACCGCGGTCGTCCCCGACCGGCTGCCGCTCAGCGCCGGCGTCTACGCGGGCAACGGCTACGGCAAGCTCGTCGGCACCACCCAGGTCGCCGAGCTCGGCGTGATCGAGACGCCGATCCTGCTGACCGCGACCATGTCCACCTTCCGCGTGGCCGACGCGCTGATCAGCTGGATGCTGGCCCGCGACCCCGGCCTGCCGTCGGTCAACCCGGTCGTGGGCGAGTGCAACGACGGCTGGCTGTCCGACATGCCCGCGCGCCCGATCACCGCCGAGCATGTCTTCGCCGCGCTCGACGGCGCCCGCCCGGGACCGGTCGAGGAGGGCTGCGTGGGCGCGGGCACCGGCACCGTCGCCCTGGGTTTCAAGGCAGGCATCGGCACCGCCTCGCGCACCCTCGACCTGGCCGTGGCCGGTCGGGTGACCGTCGGCGCGCTGGTCCAGGCCAACTTCGGCGGCACCCTGCGCACCGGGGCCCGCACGCACGAGGCCGAAGCCGCCTCCGAGCTGGAGCTCCTCGGCCTGGAGACACCTCCCGACGACGGCTCCTGCATGATCGTCGTGGCCACCGACGCCCGCCTGGACGGCCGTCAGCTGACCCGGCTCGCCAAGCGCGGCGTCTACGCCCTCGGCCGGGTCGGCGCCTCCTACTCCCACGGCAGCGGCGACTACGGCCTGGCCTTCTCCACCGCCGTCTCCGGCGAGCACGTCGCCGATCGGCACCTCAGCCCGCTGTTCGAGGCCACCCTCGACGCGGTGGAGGAGTCGGTGCTCAACAGCCTCCTGGCCGCGGTGCCCACCCGGGGCCGCGCCGGCCACACCGCCGCCGCCTGGCGGCCCGTCTAACGCCACCACGGCCGGTCGGCCGGTGCGGTGCGCAGCACGTTCGTCCCGCAGTGGATCGAGCCCAGGCGGACGTGGTAGTACCACGCCTCCACCCACTGCACGCGGTAGCCGAGCTTGTCGGCGACCGCCTCGGTCCAGGCCTCGAACAGGTCCACCTTGTTCTCCGGGATCACCAGCTGCCGCCAGCCGCCGCCCTTCAGCCGCCCGGTGGCGTCGAAGGCGTTCGCGTTGGCCCGCAGGACGAGCCGGCGGACCTGGGCCTCCGGCATGCCGCGGGGGAAGCCGTCGGCGAAGGCGAACGCCAGGTTGGCGAGGTCGGTGGCCGTCGGCTTGCCCACCGACTGGTGGCGGGCCCAGAACGTGGTCCGGTTCAGGCCTCGGGCGCGTAGCCACTGCGGCGTGAGACGCGCCGCGCGCACGGCCTCGGGGAAGCGAGCGGCCACCGCCCGCAGCACCCGGGCCGCCGACTCCGGCGACATGCGCGGCCCGTGCGGGCGGGGGATGAGCAGGCGGTCTCCGGCCACCTGCAGGTTGGCGAGGTTCGGGGTGAAGGCGGTGCTGCGGCCGCTCGCGGGCGAGCGCCGGTCGAAGAAGACCGGGAGGCCGTGGATCGGCATCCTGCCGTCGTACTCCGTGGTGATCCGCTCAACCGCCTCGGTGAGCTGGCCCACCGCGGGGATCTCCGACCCGTCCGGCCCGCTCCTGGCAGGCGCCGGCTCCGCCTCCAGGTCCTCGTTGAGGTTGTCGCTGAAGTAGTACATCTCATAGACCGAGATGCCCGCCGGGTAGACCGGCGCGGGCTGGGTGCTCCAGGGCGAGACGGGCAACGGGATGTCGTGCGCGGTCGGGCCCGAGGCGTTCTGCCGGGCGAGGCGCTGGTAGATCTCCGGGGGTTCGGTGGGCAGGGTCTGGCCCGGTTCGTGATGCTGCAGCCAGCGCAGGCCCCGCAGCAGGTGGGTGATCGGCTTGGTGCCCTGGATCGTGTGGCGGCTCCTGGAGCTGATGTACTGCCAGCTCGTGTACTCGGCGAGGTCACGGGCGTTCAGCCCGCTCAGGAACTCCCGCTTGGCCTCGGTGATGATCAGCAGGGCCATGGCCGGGGCGGCGCGCAGCACCGTGCCCGGGCCGCGCGGGTCGCGCAGGTCCGGCACGAAGGCCAGCATCTCGTCCACGTGGCCCACGTCCAGCCAGCTCGTGTCCACCTCCACCACGCTCTGGTGGCCGTGCGCCTGCCCGCGCAGGAAGGCCAGCAGGTCCGGGTCCATGTCGGTGAGCGTGGAGCCGTCGCCGGCCCGCTGTGTGGTGTTGCCCACGACGACCACTCCGGCGGGGCCGTTCTTGGAGGGCGGGCCGACCTCGATGTTGCCGCCGTAGTTGTGCCCGGAGTGCCAGTTGCCGAGCTGCCGGTCGAGCTTGACCAGTTCGTCGGCGCTCAGGACGAACTCCCGGGCCGGGCGCGGGCCGGCGGCGGGCAGCCGTAGCCGGGCCCGGCGGCCCGCGATCGGCATCTCGGCCGTCACGGCGGCCACCTGCCGGCCCGCGTCGTCGAGCAGCGGGTCGATCAGGTCCTTCTTCCACGGGGTGTCCGGGCGGGTCAGCGCCGCGCGTGCCGTACCGCGCAACAGGCTCAGCAGCAGCTCAAGCTCCGAGCGGGACTTCCACACGTCCGCCCGCGCCGGGCCGATCGCCTTGCGCATGCGGGCGAGGTCCTCCGCGGTGCCGATCCTGGAGACCGTCTCCACCATGTGCCGGCGCAGCACGAGCACCTTCGTCAGCACCGTCAGCAGGCGGTCGCTCTCGGCGAAGCCCATCCGCGCGGGCGCGCCGTCCGGCCCGGGGACGGTCAGCTCGCGGTCCCAGAACGCCTGGCAGACCCCGATGTCCTTGCTCAGGAAGTGCCCGGCCAGCACGCCGCCCAGGTTCGGGGCGCCGGTCCTGGAGGCGTCCGAGCGAGTGCGCGGCGTGTGCAGGAGCACCCGCTGCACCCCGTCGGGGGTCCGCGTGTAGCCGAGCTGGTACTGGTCCTGGATCCAGCTGTCCCCGCCGTGCACCTCCTGCGGGATGAGCACCAGCGGCACCCGCAGCGGGGCGAGCGCGGCGCGCACGTCGGCGACGGCGGGCCCGTTGTCGTCCAGGGACCTGGCCGGGTCGTCCTCCCGCACCGCGCACATGTAGAGCCGCTCCAGCCGCCCCGCGTTGCCGATCAGCACGAACGGCGCCAGCGTCACCACCGCCTCGTCCTCGACCACGGTGCCGCCCGCGCCGTCGCGCTCCAGCCGCACCACGATCCTGGCGCCGGTCGGCGGCCCCGCTCCGGGGACCAGCAGCCTGTTGGTCGCGGGACTGGCCGCCAGGTCCACCGCCTCCAAGGCCAGCCTTTTCGGGAACGGCCCCGCCGGTAGCGGATAGCGGGCCAGGTTCCGCATCGGCACCGGCCGGATCCGCACCCCGGTCGAGTCCACGACCGCGATCCGCTGCGGATCGGCCCCCTGCAGGACCACGAACAGCGGGCCGGGCTCGTGGCTCACCTCCTGCACCTGCATCCTGATCGGCTCGTCGTCCCCGGCCGTCTTGGCCTGCCGTTCCCGGTCGGGGGTGGCGGGGCCCGACCTGGCGACCGACGCGGGCAGCCTCCTGGCGTCGGCGTCCAGGTTGGCGCGCACCAGGGCGCCGGGCTCGCGCTTCCTGCCGGCCCACTCCGCCGCGTCCCCGCTCAGCCGCCCGGTGCGGTCGTAGTCGGCGTGCAGGCGGTAGGCGCACACCTCAGCCTTCGCCGGCGTCGAGGGTGACGTGGGCGCCGGGGCGCAGCGCGTCCCGCAGCGGCGGCACCTCGGACAGATCCTGGACCAGCACCAGGTCCGTCGGCACCACCACCTCCCACGGCCTGGACCCGGCCGGGTAGGGCACGCCGCCGTCGATCCTGCCGAGGTTGGTGGTGATCTCGTCGATGATCGGCACGTACAGCTCGTCCTCGACCGTGGGCACGTCGTTGCCGTCCCACACGTTGCCGGTGTGCACGAAGTAGGCCACCGCGCGCTCGAACCCCGGCCGCACCGGCACCTGCACGCGCGCCGCCCCCGCCCGCAGGAACGCGGCGAAGTCCGGGTCGGGGTCGGTGACGTTCAGCGCCGGCACCCAGCGCGCCCGCCGCCCCCACAGGTGCGGGTAGAAGACGTAGAGCATGTTCTGCCACTCGAAGGCGTTCTCCAGGAACCGGATGTAGCGGCCGTTGGCGTTGGCCTTGTCGAGGTCGAGTATGGGCGCGCCGGTCGGGCTCTTGAACGAGTCGAGATTGAGCTCCGGCTGCTTGGCCAGCATCATGATGACCCACTTCTTCAGCTCGTCGCGCTCCACCCGCCGGTTGGCCAGCGGGTTGCGGCCGAACTGCTGAGTGCTGCTGCGTTCGAGCTCGCGCTGCGCCTTGCGCTCGTTGTACTCGGCGAGCTGCTGCTGGTAGGCGGCGATGATGGCGTCGAAGGCCTCGTGCTGCCAGCTCGCGTACGCCTCGGGGGAGAGCTTGCAGTCGACGTCGATCGCCACCGCCCACGCGTTGGCCGCCACGGAGATCGAGACCGACGCGTCCTTCTCCAGCCGGCTCGTCGGGCCGCCCTGCGATCCCCAGGTGTCGTGGAAGTCGTACATCCTGCCGTCGAAGACGATCTGGAACGGGTGCAGCTGGATGTCCGCGGCCCAGATGTGGGTGGCCTGCACGGTCGCCCGGTAGGCGCGGTAGCCCTCGGGGATCTCGACCTTGCCCGCCGCGCCGGTGGAGGTGTAGTTGCCGCCGTCGTACTTGGCGAAGAAGCTCGCCGTGCGCAGCTCCGGCGGCTGCGGGGGCGCGTTGGTCACCCGGTAGCGGGCCAGCAGCGGGCCGTAGGTCCCGGCGTCGATCTGCGCCGGGGTCAGCGGATTGCCCGCGACGGTCGGCGGGGCCGGCTTGACCAGCTCGCTGTCCTGCGGCGGGTTCTCCACCAGGCCGTACAGATAGAACGCCGCCGGCTCCGGCACCACGAAGTCGAACATCATGCGCTGGCCGTAGTTGAAGACCTGGGCGTCGTAGACCTTGTTCAGCCAGCGGTAGATGCCCCGGACGTGGCGGGCCAGGTTGTTGCTGAAGCCGTGCCGGTTGTTCTCCTCGAACTCCTCCAGCGTGCGCTTGCGCACCAGCGTGCGTACCTTCTCGCGGACCTTCTCCACCGTGCGCTGGGTGACCTCCTGCGAGAACGAGGACGCCTTGCGCTGCGACTCCTCGGTGGTCGTGGAGAAGCCCGCCTTGAGGCTGGAGGTGAAGGAGACCGCGGGGCCGTAACTGCCGCTGACCTGCAGGCCGGCCTCGATGTCGAGCTGGCTCTTGACGTGCTTCTCCGCCTCGTTCTGCAGCTCGTTGCGGGTCGTGGACTGGAGGTCCTTCTCCTTTTCCGTCTCCGTCTCGGTCTCCCGCTCGATGATCTCCTCGACCTGGGTGAGGCGGCGGGTGGAGCGCTCGCGGGACTCGCCGGCCATGACGTTCTCGATGTGGGCGTACTCGCCCAGCTCGTAGGCCTTGATCTTCTGCCGGACCACCAGCAGGTCGGCGACGCCCGCCTGCGAGTGCTGGGGGACGGGCGGCGGGTCGGTGACAGCCGGGGAGTCGCCGAGGGCGCGGTGGTAGCGTCCGAGATCGATCTCGCCGCCGTCGAAGGCGAGCACTCCATCGGGTACGGCCCGCGTCCCCACATGAGCGCCGGTCCGCCGCATCTCCTCCTCGATGACCGGAACCGCCCGCAACGGCAGCACCTCGCCGTCGAGCTGCCCCAGCTGTTCCAGGACGCCGGTGGCCGTGCCGCTCAGCCGCGCCACCCCGGAGGCCGACAGCCGGGGGCGTCCGGCATCGGCCGCCCGCAGCCCGGCCAGTTGCCGCTCGACATCGCCGTCCGGCAGGACGGGGGCCAGAACGTCGGGATACTCGACATGCCGCCCGTCGGTGACCAGCCGCACCAGCTCCCGCCGGGTCTCCTCCAGCCGGGCCAGCCATTCGCGCGCCTCCTGGTCCGCATCCCCGGAGGGCAGGGACGGCGGCACCGGAAGGGGTTCCTGCCGGGCCCGCCCCAGAAACCCGGGCAACACCACGACGCCCCCACCCACCACGTCCCCCAAGGTCCTCCGCCCACCTCCCACGCGGTGCCCCGGTGCGCCCTGGCCCGGACGCCCGTGATCCACCTGGCCCTGATCCCCGCCTCCGTGATCCACACCTCCGTGGGCAGCATCGTCCTGGCCCGCGGTCCCGTGGGCCGACTCGCCCTGGCCGACGTCCCCGTGAGCGGTCTGGCGGGGGATCACCTGCTCCGGGATCGCATGCCCCGAGACGGTCAGGTCTGGGGTGGCCCGATCGGGGATGGCCTGATCCGGTGTGCTGTGGTCCGAGGTGCTGTGGTCCGGTGTGCTGTGGTCTGGGGTGCTTTGGTCCTGGGCGCTTTGGTCCGGGGTGGCGGAGAGGGTGACGGCGAGGGCGAGGAGCTTGGCGTCGAGCAGGTGGCGCTGGCCGTCGCCCACCGGGTCGCCGAGCAGCGCGGTGGTCAGCACCTGGTCGGTGACCCGGGCCCGCGTGGCGGCGAACCGTTCCCCGGCCACCAGCTCCGGCAGCGCGCTCCCGTAGGCGTGACGGACCAGCGCGTCCAGGTCGGCGTCTTCGAGGGGACGGTCCTGGTTGGCGTAGAACCATTCGCGCAGGGCGGCGGTGTCGAGCGGCTCGGGGTGGTCGGCGGCTGCGCTGTAGCCGCGGGCGATCTCCCGCAGCCCGGCCCGGTCCGCGCCGCTCGCCACGGCCGCCGCGAGCTGCTGGAAGAGCCCGGCGGCCGGGATGAGCACGTTCGGCGGGGGCTGGACGCGCGCCTTGGCCGGCCGGACGGTGATGAACCGGAGAATGCCTTCGCTAGCCAATGGGCACCTCACCCTCGCTGAATCCGCTCGACAGCACTCTTGGTGGTGACATGACCACTCAGTGTGCTGAACTTGACGCGCCAACATTACGTCCGTCAGGTCGGGCTGTCACGGGGTTTTCCCGCTCAGCGGGCCGACTTGGCGGCCGTCACGGCGGCCGGCCCCGCGCGCCCGACGACCGTCACCCTGGACGGGGCCCGGCCGCGTGTGGTGGGTGGGGTGGGGGCTGACGCGGGCGGACATTGGGCGCGCGGAGGGGCGATGGCGGGGGAGGCGCTTTGTTGGGGGAAAGACTGTGGGGGAGAAAGTCCGCGCGGGGAAAATTGCGGGGAGGAGACTGCGCATGGGAAGACTACGCATGAGGAGATTGCGCACGAGATGATTGCGCACGAGATGATTGCGCACGAGATGATTGTGCGCGAGGTGATTGCGCCGGGATTACGCGGGCAGCGCGGCGAGGAGGAATGCGAGGCGGGCGGCGGCGGCTTCCACGTCGTCGGTGCTGCCCAGGCGGTAGCCCCAGGAGGTGACGAAGGCGCCCTCGTCGGAGCACGTGACGGTCTCGGTCAGCGTGGTGGAGAAGCGGTTGCGGACCGACACATAGGCGGGATCGCAGGCCAGGGCCACACTTTGGACCGAGAGGTCGGCGTGGCGACCCGCGTACCAGGCGAAGCGCTCCAGGCAGAGCGTGGTGTCCAGCATCAGGCGTCACCTCCGCAACGTCTCGCGCCACAGAATTGCACGATCTTCGCTCGCGGGGCAAGCAATTGCAGGGATTAAAGTGAGGATTGTTTCCCGTATTCGTGAAGAATCCGGATGATGAGAGCCCTGCCGGATTCGTCGAAATGGGCGACCTTGCAGTACTCGTCGAACGCGCTCACGTAGAAGGCGATGTCGTCGGGATCGCGGAGGACCAGGTCTTTCGTCATCGTGGCGACCCCGACCATGGCCTCGTTGTAGATCCAGAAGCCGTTGATCGGCGAGGACGGCAGCTCGGCGGAGTAGGGGATGACGCCGAACTCGACGTTCGGCAGCGTGCTGACGGCCAGCAGGCGGTCGAGCTGGCCGCGCATCACGTCGATCGGGGCGAGCCTGGTGTGGAGCACCGCCTCGGGCACCACGAAGCGGAAGGTGCGCGTCGGGTCGTAGAGGATCTCCTGGCGTTGCATCCGCACGCGTACCGCCGCGTCGATCTGGTCGGGGGCGCTGTAGAGGCGTTTGACCTTGCGGAAGACGTGCCGGGCGTACTCGGTGGTCTGCAGCAGGCCCACCACGATGCCCGGCTCGAACACGCGGAACAGGCGGGTGCGCGCCTCCAGGTCGCGGATGTCCTCCTGGATGGCGGCCAGTCCGCTGCGGTGGCGTTGCTTCCAGTCGTCGTGCCGCTCCAGCAGGGAGATCGCCTGGCCGATCAACTGGTCCGTCACCTCCGGAGCGGCCTGTACGGCGGTCGCCCACACCACCACGTCGTCCTCCGTCGCGGTCTGGCGGGCGTTCTCCAGCCGGGAGACCTTGGACGGTTGCCAGCCAAGCCGCTCGGCCAGATCCTTGCCGGACAGGTGCACGGCCTCGCGCAGATGGCGAAGCTGGGCGCCGAGGTCGATGCGCGCCTGCTGAAAGGACGTCACGCCGCTAGAGGCTAGACCTGTGGGCATGGATCATGCCAGGCCCGGTTTCGCAATTGTGATCATTCGGTCGCGGCGCGTGGCTTTCCGGCGGCCGGAAAGCGGAATGCCCGCGCCGAGGGGTGACGCGGGCAAGAGGGGCGCTCCGGGGCGGGCGAGCGTCCGTGAGGGGTCAGAGGACTCGGCGGGCGATGTCTACGAGCAGCTCACGTGGTACTTCGACCGCCGTCTCGCCGTCGAGGACGTCGCGCAGATCGGCGAGCGCCTCGGGGTCGGTGAGCTGGAGGCCCTGCACCACGATGGTGCCGCGGTCGGTCTCGTAGAGGGTGGGACAGGCCCCGGCTTCCGAAGTGGAGCCGAGAAACCGCATACGCATGACGATCCTTCCCCGATCAATCCTGCAATTGCGTGCAATTGTAGGAGCTCCAGGGATTTATGTGATCGTTTTAGTTCAAATTGGTATGAGTCGGTCACCGGGGGCCGGTCAGGCGCACGTCGCCCTTTGTCGACAACACGAAGACCTGCCAGTTGTAGTACGCGTAGAAGCTGCGCGGGTCGCGCTTGATCTGGGCGGCGTGGGCCAGCACCGCGTCCACGTAACGCACGTCGTGGTTGTAGGCGAAGACGGCGCGGCGGTAGTTCCGGGGGGCGCCGGTGGCCTTCAGATAGTTGGCGGCGGCCATGATCGAGTCCCTGGACTTGTGGACGTCGCCGCCCATGCCGTACATCTTCCAGGTGCCCGGCATGAACTGCATCGGCCCCTGCGCGCCCGTGGAACTGGCCGAGCGCACGCGGCCGAACTTCGTCTCCACCAGCATGATCGCCGCCAGCACCTCCCATTCGACGCCGAAGCGCTTCTCCGCCCTGACCATGTGGCCGCGCAGCGTTCCGGCCGGTTCCGCCTGCGCGAGGCGCATCTTCGCCCGGCGGGCCGCGGTGATCGGGCGGGCCATCGACAGCAGTTTGCCGACCGCCTTGGCGTTGTCGCGGGCCTCGGCGGCCACCGGCCTGGGCAGCTTGGCGATGACGGCGCGGGCCAGCGTGGAGTTTCTGGCCAGCTTGCGGTAGACGCGCTGGTGGTGGAGGGCGTACAGGACGACCTCCTGCGGCGGCTGGACGGCCTTGCTCCTGGTCCAGGCGTCGATGCCGGAGTAGAGGGCGGCGGTGGTGGCCTTCAGGTCGGCGGCCAGCTTGGCGGGGTCCGACGGGATGGGCGCGTCAGGGGCGGGGGCGTCGCCGGGCGCGTTCTGGGAGGTGCCCTGGGGTGTGGTGGCCGGAGACTCGGCCGCGGGCTTGAGCTGTTCCCGGGCTGCGCTGCCGCTTGCCGTACCGCCGCATCCGGACAGGACGACGGCCAGGGACGCTGCGAGGACGAGTCTCATGACGTCCCACCGTAGTGCCTGATCAGCTAGATATCGGAGTATTTCGCCCGAGCGGCAGCAATCTTGTCCGGCAAGTACTCCGTGGGCCACAAACCCGGCGCCGGCGCGTAGTCCTTCAGCACGCGGCGCGCGATCGAGGCCTGGTGCACCTCCGTCGGCCCGTCCATGATTCCCATCAGCGGCGCCGCCTGCCACAGCCGCGCCAGCGGCGTGTCGTTGGAGACGCCGAGCGCGCCGTGCAGGTGCATCGCCCGGTAGACCACGTCGTGGAAGACCCGGGCCGCCGCCACCTTGCAGGCCGCGATCTGCGTGCGCGCCTCCCGCGTCGACGACCGGTCGATCAGCCACGCCGTGTGCAGCACGAGCAGCCGGAACTGCTGGATCTGCAGGTAGGAGTCGGCGATCGCCGCCTGAACGAGCTGCTTGCCGGCCAGCACCCCGTCGTGGGTGGCCCGCGACAGCGCCCGCTCGCACATCATGTCGAAGGCCCGCTTGACCGCCGCGACCGTGCGCATCGCGTGGTGCACCCGGCCGCCGCCCAGCCGGGCCTGCGCCACCGCGAACGCCCCGCCCTCCTCGCCGAGCAGCGCGTCGGCGCCCACCCGTACGCTGGTGTAGCGCAGGTGCGCGTGATGGCCGGAGCGGTCGCCCATCGTGCCGATGTTGCGTACGATCTCCACGCCCTGTGTGTCCGACGGCACCAGGAACATCGACATCCGCCGGTACGGGTGCGCCTCGGGGTCGGTCACCGCCATCACGATGAAGAAGGCGGCGTTGTGGGCGTTGGAGGTGAAGTACTTCTCGCCGTCCAGGACCCACTCCTCGCCGTCCCTGGCCGCGCTCATCGTGAACAGCCTCGGGTCCGATCCGCCCTGCGGCTCGGTCATCGAGTACGCGGAGAACACCTCGCCGTCCAGCAGGGGACGCAGGTAGCGCTCCTTCTGGGCGGCGGTGCCGTACATGGCGATGATCTCGGCGTTGCCGGTGTCGGGCGCCTGGCAGCCGAAGATGACCGGGGCCCAGGTGGACCGGCCGATCAGCTCGTTCATCAGGGCCAGCCTGAGCTGGCCGAACCCTTGGCCGCCGAGTTCGGAGCCGAGGTGGCAGGCCCACAGGCCCTGCGCCCTGACCTGCTCCTTGAGCGGGTCCACGATCTTGCGCAGCCGCTCGTCCGGCGTGCCGTACGCCTGGCCGGGGAAGACCAGGTCGAGCGGCTCCACCTCCTCGCGGATGAACGCGTCCATCCAGTCGAGCTTGGCCTGGAACTCCGGCTCTACCGCGAAATCCATGTCTGTGCCCTCGCAAACAGGTCCAGGGTGGTCTGGTGGAGGAGGTCCCCGATGTCCTTGGGCGCCTTTCCCGCGCAGGCGCGGGCGTGGCTGCCCTCGAGCACGATGCCGAGCTTGAAGCAGGCCATGACCGCGTACCAGTCGATCGCCGACATGTCCCGGTCGGTCAGCGAGGCGTAGCAGGCGACGATCTCGTCCTCGGACGGCAGCCCCGGCACGTGCCCGGCGTTCGACGGCCAGGTGGCCAGCAGCCAGCCGAGGTCCAGCAGCGGGTCGCCGACCGTGCACATCTCCCAGTCCACGATGGCCGCCACGCGCGGGCCGTCGTGGGCGAACATCAGGTTCGCGAAGTGGTAGTCGCCGTGCATCACTCCCGGCGTGAACGACTCCGGCCGGTGGCGCTCCAGCCAGGTGGCGGTCTCGCTCAGCAGCGGGATCTCGGGGCCCGGGTAGCCGTCGAGCTTGCCGTAGGACTCCAGTTCGGCCGTCCAGCGCGGCACCTGCCGTTCCAGGAACCCCTCGGGCCTGCCGAACCCCGGCAGCCGCCCGGGATCCACCCGCCCGAGCTCGGCCAGCGCGACCGCGGCCTCCAGCCCCATCCGGTGCCGGATCGCCGCGTCCGAGGCGTGCGGTTCCGGCAGCCCGGTCGAGGGGTTGAAGCCGTCGACCGGCTCCATCAGGTAGTAGACAGGCTCGTCCGCGGTCTGCGCGGCGATCAGCCGCGGCGCGGGCACCGCGGTGTCGCGTAGCGCCGCGAGCACCCTCGCCTCACGCCGCAGCACCTCGTTGCTCTTGCGCCGCGGCCGCAGCGGCGGCCTTCTCAGGATGTACGGCCGGCCGCCCCGCGAGAAGCGCACCATCACGTTCTGCGTGCCGCCGAGCACCGGCGCGACGTCCCCGATGGGCCCGCCGGGCAGGCCCTGCCCGTCCATCCAGGCCCCGAGCGCGTCGAAGTCGATCGTGCTGACGTCGATGTGCGTGGAGGTCATGGCACCCTTCGGACCCGGATCAGAATCAAATTCTAGTCGTGAATCTACGGCCGCCCTTCGCCGAAGGTCAACCCAGCGAGACCATCAGCGGCAGGAACCGGCGCGCGTGGTCGCCCGGCAGGGCGCCGCCCCGCACCATCACCGTGTTCGGGAACGGCGAGCCGAGCCCGCGCTCCACCGCCCACGCGACCAGTCCGGGACGGCTCATGTCGAGGTCGAGCCTGACCGGCAGGTCCCAGCCCGCGGCCAGGTCGCCGATGAGCGCCGTGGCCTGCTCGGTGTCCTGGGCGACGAGGGGGCCGATGACGATGTGGGTGTCGTTGTGCCACGCGCCGCCGTACCCCTCGATCCTGCCGCCCGCTTCCAGCACCCTGACCCGCTCGTGGAAGGCGGGCATGCGGCGCAGCAGGTCCGAGCGGTCGGCGCCGAAGACCTTCGCGTCCAGCGCGAGGATGTCGTCCAGGTCGCGCTCGGTCGCGGGGCGGGTCGCGCCGGACGGCGCGCCCGTGAACGGGCCCCGGTGGGACTCGACGCGGCCCACCGCGCGGAAGCCGAGGCGCTCGTAGACGGGTCGGCCGTTGGCGGTGGAATAGAGCCAGACGGTGCGCTCGCCCGCCGTGCCGAGGATGTGGCCGACGACGCGGCCGGCCAGGCCCCGGCGCTCGTGCTCCGCCGCGGTCAGGACCATGCTGACCGCGGCGGCGTCCGGCCCGTAGGGGACCAGGAGCGCGCTGGAGGCCAGGCCGCCGCCGGGGGCGTCGATGCCGTAGACCTCGCCGACGTCGAACAGGAAGCGCCACTTGTGCTCCTCCGCACCCCAATGGCGGGAGACGGCCAGGCGGGAACAGGCGGGCAGGTCGTCGTGGGTGAGTCGCCGAACGTGCATCCGGACATGATGCCCTGACCGGGCATGGGCGATGATGTCGGGTCATGGAGTGCGTGGTGGCGGTGGACGTGGGCGGGACCCCATCGGCGCGATCGTCATCGGCGGCGGGCTGTCGCTGGCGGGCGAGGACCTGCTCAACCCCCTGAGGGAGCGCCTGAGCGCGCGACTCGCCTTCCGCGGCGCCCCGGAACTGGCCGTCTCACGGCTGGGCGGCGAGGCGGGACTGCTCGGCGCGGGCCTGCTGGGCTGGCGCCAGGCGAGGTAGGCAGGCGAGCCAGGGCCGGGCGGGAAGGCAGGCGAGCCAGGGCGGGTGGTCAGGTCAGGTAGTCCGCCGGGATGTCGGCCGTCTGGGCCCGGAGTTCCTCGCCCAGCGCCTTGGCCTGCGGGTCGAGTCGCGGGCTGGCCGCCACGCCTCGCCCCAGCAGCCCGTGGACGACGAAGTTGACCGCGTTCAGGTTGGGCAGCTCGTACCGGTCGAGGCGGTATCCGGCCAGGTGGGGGAGCAATTCCCGGAGCCGGTCGGCGGTCAGGTAGGCGGCCAGCCAGCCGTACTGGGCGGGCGATCGCACCCACACGCCCAGGTTCGCGTTTCCGCCCTTGTCGCCCGACCGGGCCCCGGCCACCCGGCCCAGTGGCGCCCGCACGGTGGGCCCGCCGGTGTAGGCGGGCGCCTCGGCCGCCGCCCCGTCGAAGCCGCCCTCGGCCGCTGCCCTGTCGAGATTGCCCGTGTGCTCGGCTTCGGCGGGTACCTCCACAGGCGTGCCGTCCACCGTCACCCGCGCCCGCACCGAGCCGGCGGGCACGAGAACGGGCCAGTACACCCCATAGGGCGAGGCGTTCCCCGGCGGGGTGAGCCCGTAGAAGCCCGGATAGCTGGCCAGTCCCGTCTCCACCACCGCGGAGGAGAACGCGCGCCCGGCCACCTTCGCGTCGCCCGACATGACGGTGATCCGCAGCAGCGGCGGGTCGACGCTCACGTCCACCTCGTCGAACGCCTCGCGCGGCACCCGGGCCCAGATCGCCTCCTGCGCCACCCGCGCCTTCTCCTCCAGGTCCAGGCCGGTGAGCATCAGCGTCATCGTGTTGCGGTAGCCGCCCAGGTAGTTGACGGCCACCTTCAGCGTGTCCGGCGGCGGCGAGCCGCGTACGCCGCTGACGCGGACCCGGTCGGGCGCCTCCTGCTCCAGCGTGACGGTGTCGAAGTGGGCGGTGACGTCGGGGCCGAGGTAGCGGGGGCCGCCGATCTCGTACAGGAGCTGGGCGGTCACGGTGCCGACCGTGACGGCGCCGCCGGTGCCCGGGTGCTTGGTGATCACCGCGGAACCGTCGGGCTCCAGTTCGGCGATCGGGAAGCCGCAGTGCGCCAGGCCGGGGATCTCGGTGAAGAACGCGTAGTTGCCGCCGGTGGCCTGGCAGCCGCACTCGATGACGTGCCCGGCGGCCACTGAACCGGCGAGCGCGTCGTAGTCGGTGGGGCGCCAGCCGTACCGCCAGATGCCGGGGCCCGTGACCAGGGCGGCGTCGGTGACGCGGCCGGTCACCACCACGTCGGCGCCGGCCGTGAGGGCGGCGGCGATGGGGCGTCCGCCGAGGTAGGCGCTGGCGGTGAGCGGGGTGGCGTCGAGCTTCTCGCCGGTGTCGGCGTTCGTGAGGTCGAGGTCGCGGCCGGTCAGGTCGTCGCCGCTGACGGCCGCGACGGAGGCGCGCAGCCCCAGGCGGGCGGCCAGGTCGGTGACGGCGGCGGCGCAGCCTTCCGGGTCGAGCCCGCCGGCGTTCGAGACGATCTTGATGCCGCGGTCCAGGCAGGTGCCCAGCACCTCCTCCAGCTGCCTGAGGAAGGTGGGGGCGTAACCGGGGCGGCCCTTCAGGCGGTTGCCGGCCAGGATGAGCATGGTCAGCTCGGCCAGCCAGTCGCCGGTCAGCACGTCGATCGGGCCGCCCTCGACCATCTCGCGGGCCGCGGACAGGCGGTCGCCGTAGAAGCCGCTGCAGTTGGCCACGCGCAGGGTCACGGCACCCACTTCGGCGGGCGTTTGCCCACAAAGGCGGAGATGCCCTCCTGGCCCTCCTCCGAGGTAAAGCGCTGCGCGGACAACGCGGTCATCTGCCGCAGGCCCACCTCGAACGACACCTGCGGGATGTCGCGCACCATCCGCTTGGTGATCGCGAGCGCCTCGGGTCCGCCCCTGAGGAGCATCTCGGCGTAGCGCGCCACCTCGGCGTCCAGCCTGTCCCCGGGTACGGCCCGCGTCAGCAGCCCGATCTCCGCGGCACGGGCGGCGTCGAAGACCTCGCCGGTCAGGAAGTACTCGGCGGCGGCCCGGGGGTCCAGCCTGCGCAGCACCGGCACCGAGATCATCGCCGGTACGACGCCGAGCCGTACCTCCGTGAAGGCGAACGAGGCGGTGTCCGGGGCGATCGCGAAGTCGCAGGCGGCGACCAGCCCGAGTCCGCCCGCCCGCGCGGTGCCGTTGAGGCGGCAGATGACCGGTTTGGGACTCTCCCAGATCAGCCCCAGGATCTCCGGGAACGACGCCGTCACCGGCGCGTCCCCCGCCCCGGCGGCCGGTTCGATGCGCTGCTCCTTCAGGTCGGCGCCCGAGCAGAAGACCGGGCCGGTGCCGGTCAGCACGATCAGGCGTACCTCCGGCTCGGCCAGCGCCCAGTTGAGCCTGGCCTCAAGGTCGCCGAGCAGACGCACCGACAGGGCGTTGCGGTTCGGCGGTGAGTCCAGTGTGATCGTGGCGATGCCGCCGTCGAGCTCCTTGTGGACCAGACTGCTCACTCGTCCCCCTCCTGGATGATCGCCAGCACGCTGCCCGCCTCCACCTGCTGCCCCTTTTCCACGCGCAGCCCGGCGACGACGCCGTCGGCGGGCGCGGCGATCTGATGCTCCATCTTCATGGCCTCCAGCACCAGCACCACCTGACCCTTGGTCACGCGGTCGCCGGGCTCGACCTCCACGCGCAGCACGCTACCGGGCATGGGCGCGAGCAGTGATCCCGGGGCCACGTGCTCGACCGGCTCGGGCAGCCGCGGCAGCGGCGTCAGGCGGGCGGAGCCGACGTAGACGGCGTCGTCGTAGCGGGCGACGTCGTGGGCGTACCTGATCCCGTCCCGCTCCAGCACCACACGGTACGGCGTCGCCGTCACGACCGTGACCCCCTCCGGCAAGGGGCGATAGACCACCTCGATCTCGGCGAACCTCACGCGTTCCTCCTGCGAGCGGACATTGCGCCAGCCGGCGGGCAGCGTGGCCAGGACCTTGGCCCCGGCCCGGTTGGCGGCGGCCAGGGCGAGGGCGGCCGCCAGGGCTTCCAGCTCAGTGGGTTCCGGGGTGGCGGTGAGATCGTGCTGGTCGAGGAAGCCGGTGTGGGTGGCGCCTGCCACGTAGGCCGGATTTTTCAGGATATTGAGGAGGAGGTCGCGGTTTGTGGTGAGGCCATGGAGTTTGGCGTGTTTAAGGGCGCCGGTCAGTTTCCTGATCGCCGCGGCTCGGGTGTCCCCGTGGGCGATCACCTTGGCCAGCATGGCGTCGTAGTGGGTGGAGACCACGGAGCCCGATTCGACCCCCGAATCCACCCGGACCGGGCCCTCGATCTCGAACCTGTGCAGGGTGCCGGACTGCGGGACGTAGTGGGCGTCCTCCGCATACAGGCGGACCTCGACCGCGTGGCCGGCCGGTTCCGGGGGCGCTTCTGGCAGGGCGGCGCCCTCCGCGACCTCAAGCTGGAGCCTGACCAGGTCGACGCCGTAGACCAGTTCGGTGACCGGGTGCTCCACCTGAAGGCGGGTGTTCATCTCCAGGAACGCCACGGTGTCGTCCTTGACCAGGAACTCCACGGTGCCGGCACCGGTGTAGCCGATGGCGCGGGCGGCGCTGACGGCGGCCCGCTGGAGCCTGTCCCGCATCTCGCCGGAGATCGCGGGGGACGGGCATTCCTCCAGCACCTTCTGGTGGCGGCGCTGGACGCTGCACTCGCGCTCGCCCAGGGCCCAGAAGGTGCCGTGGGTGTCGGCCAGGATCTGCACCTCGATGTGCCGGGCGCCTTCCAGCAGCGGCTCCACGAACACCGTGCCGTCACCGAAGGCCGCCTCGGCCTCCCGCCGCGCCGAGGCCACCTCCCGCTCAAGGTCGTCGGCCGAGCGCACCACCCGCATCCCCCGCCCGCCGCCCCCGGCCGACGCCTTGACCAGCAGCGGATAGGGCAGCTGCTCCGGCCGGCCGAGGGGGAGTGACGTCAGGGCGGGCACGCCCGCCTCGGTCATCAGGCGTTTGGCCTCGACCTTGGAGCCCATGGCGGCGATCGACTCGGGGGAGGGGCCCACCCAGGTCAGGCCCGCGTCCAGGACCGCTTGGGCGAAGGCGGCGTTCTCCGACAGGAAGCCGTAGCCGGGGTGGACGGCGTCGGCGCCGGACACTCGGGCCGCCTCGATGATTCGGGAAATGTCGAGATAGGTGGCGCCGGGGGTGACGCCGCTGAGCCGTACCGCGTGATCGGCTTCTGCCACGTGCGGCGCGTCCGCGTCGGCGTCGGAGAAGACCGCGACGGTCTCGATGCCCAGCTCGCGGCAGGTGCGGAAGACGCGCCGGGCGATCTCCCCGCGGTTGGCGACGAGCAGGCGCGTGATCACGGTCATGGACGGAACACCCCATATCTCTGCGGTTCCGGCTCCGGCGCGTTGTTGATCGCCGACAGGCACAGTCCCAGCACGGTCCTGGTGTCGCGGGGGTCGATGACGCCGTCGTCGTAGAGGCGGCCCGACAGGAAGAACGGCAGCGACTCCGCCTCGATCTGCGCCTCGACCAGGGCGCGCATGGCCGCGTCCTGTTCCTCGTCGTACGGCAGGCCGCGCGCCGTCGCCGAGGCCCGCCCCACGATGGACAGCACCCCGGCGAGCTGGGCCGGTCCCATGACCGCCGACTTGGCGCTCGGCCAGGTGAACAGGAAGCGCGGGTCGTAGGCGCGGCCGCACATGCCGTAGTTGCCGGCGCCGTAGGAGGCGCCCATGGTGACGGTCAGGTGCGGCACGCTGGAGTTGGAGACCGCGTTGATCATCATGGCGCCGTGTTTGATGATGCCGCCCTGCTCGTACTCCTTGCCGACCATGTAGCCGGTGGTGTTCTGGAGGAAGAGGAGCGGGGTGCGCGACTGGTCGGCGAGCTGGATGAACTGCGTCGCCTTCTGCGACTCCTCGCTGAACAGCACGCCGCGGGCGTTGGCGAGGATGCCGATCGGGTATCCGTGCAGGGTGGCCCAGCCTGTGACGAGGGAGGGGCCGTAGAGGGGCTTGAACTCCTCGAAGGCGCTGCCGTCCACGATCCTGGCGATGACCTCGCGGGGGTCGAACGGGATCTTGAGGTCCTCGGGGACGATGCCGAGAAGCTCGTCAGCCGGATATTTCGGGTCATGGGTGGTTCCGGGGGTGGCGCCGAGTTTGCGCCAGCGCAGCGATTTCACGATATTTCGGCCTATGCGGAGGGCGTCATGCTCGTCCACCGCCAAATAGTCGGCCAGGCCGCTCGTGCGCGCGTGCATCTCCGCCCCGCCCAGCGACTCGTCGTCGGACTCCTCGCCGGTCGCCATCTTGACCAGCGGCGGACCGCCCAGGAAGACCTTCGCGCGCTCCTTCACCATCACCACGTGGTCGCTCATCCCGGGCACGTAGGCGCCGCCCGCCGTGGAGTTGCCGAACACGAGCGCGATCGTCGGGACGCCCGCCGCGCTCAGCCGCGTCAGCTCCCTGAAGATCTGCCCGCCCGGGATGAAGATCTCCTTCTGCGTCGGGAGGTCCGCCCCGCCCGACTCCACCAGATTCACGTACGGCAGGCGGTTCCGCAGGGCGATCTCCGAGGCGCGCAACGTCTTCTTCAACGTCCACGGGTTCGACGCCCCGCCCCGGACCGTCGGATCGCTGGCCGTGATCACGCACTCGACGCCCTCGATCACCCCGATCCCGGTCACCACGCTCGCGCCCACCGGGAAGTCGCTGCCCCAGGCGGCCAGCGGCGACAACTCCAGGAACGGCGAGTCGGGGTCGACGAGGAGTTCGATGCGTTCTCTGGCGAGGAGTTTGCCACGCTTGCGGTGCCGGTCGACGTACTTCTCACCCCCGCCCGCGACGGCCTTGGCGTGCTCGGCGTCCAGGCCGGCCAGCTTGGCGAGCATCGCCGCGCGCCGCTCCCGGTAGTCCGCGCCGCCCGTGTCCAGCCTGCTCGTGATCATCGGGACGGCTCCAGGGGGTCTGCGCCGGGAGGCGGAAGTGGCTCGGCAGGATGACGGCCGGTGAACGCGTCGGGGCGGAGAGGAGGTGAAGTTGACGTCGGCGTCAAGCCGATGGCACGGGCCCAGAGTTTGGTGAGCAGGTCCACGGCGGCCGCCTCGTCGGCGTGCTCGCCCAGGTCCAGCCAGACGTGGGCGAAGTGCTCCACCATGCCGCCCAGCATGATCGCGGTCAGCCTGGGGTCGAGCGTGGGGTCGGCCAGGCCCTGGTCCTGGAGGCGCCGCAGGCCCTCGGCGCCCCGCCGTACGAACACCTCACGCAGTTCCAGCAGCAGGCCGGCGAAGCTCTCGTCGGTGGTGGCGGCCTGTTCGAGCATCCTGACCAGGCGGGAGTTGGCCGCCCAGGCGCGCAGGTAGAGGCGGTTGGCCGCCTCTATCCGCTCGTACGGCGCGCCGGAGGCCGCCGGGCCGACGACGCTGGCGGTGAACATCTCGCCCACCACCACCCCGGCGACCTCCCTGAACAGGGCTTCCTTGGAGTCGAAGTACGTGTAGAAGGTGCCGTGGGAGACGCCCGCGCGGGCGCACACGTCGTCGATGCGGACGGCGTCGAGCGGCTGCGCCGCGAACGCCTCCCGGCCGGCGTCGACCAGAGCGGCTCTGGTCCTGCGGCCGCGGGCGGTCAGCACCTCAGACTTGACGATCACGTCAACTACCCTACGGCCGCCGTCCTGGCCGGCGGAAGACCCTGCCGGCAATCACCTCACGGCACATGGGCGGAAATAACGGCGGCGCCGCACCCCGGAGAGGGGAGCGGCGCCGCCGGGAGGGGGTCTAACCGCAGTGGCTCCAGCCGGACTTCCAGGACAGGTTGCCCCAGGAACCGCCCCAGATGACGCACTTCTTGAGCGCGGCCAGGCGGACCGGGCCGGCGTAGGCGGTGAACGAGCCCGGGTTCGAGCCGGAGGCGCCGCCCTTGACCTGGAGGATCGCGTTCATCGGCATCTTGGTCGTGTACATCAGGCGCGACATCGTGACGACGCAGTTCTTGCCCTGGGCCGAGTTGTACATCAGGTAGATGGTCGCCTTGTCGCCCAGCGCGTGGGAGTTGACCGTCTTGTAGCCGGCGCCGCAGACCTGGCCGACCGTGTACAGGTTCGGCTTGGGGGTCGGCTTGATCGTCGGCTTCGGGGTCGGCTTGGGCTTGGCCGTCGGCTTCGTGGTGGGCTTCGTGGTGGGCTTGGGCTGGCCGGACGGCGGGTCGGTGGTCTCGCCGCCGGGGTCCACCTGGTTCTCGGACTTGCTGGGCGTGGTGGTGGGCTTCTTCGAGGAGGGCTTCTCCGACGGGCGCGTCTCGTGCTTGGGCGGGTTCGTCGGGTTGGGCTGCTGGTTCCTGGACTGCACCGGCTCCGGCAGCGTCTCCAGCGACGGCTCCTCGAACGTCGGGTCCTCGCTCGGGAGCAGCTCGGTGGGCTCGCCCTTCGTGGGGTCGTTCGACGGTACGGCGGGCGGATCCGTCACCACGGGCGGCTGCTGCTGCCCGGCATCACCGGGACCGTCGCCCGCCGGGGTCGGCGACTCGTCGGAACCGAGGGCGTTGACCAGCGTGACCGGCGTCTGGCCGTTCTGCGCGGCGATGACGACACCGCCCACGACGAGCAGCGCCACCGCGGCCACGCCGGACAGCGCGTAGGTCAGCGTCCGGCGGCCGCGGGAGGCGGGGTCGGCCTTGCCGCCGTTGCCTCCCTGCTGCCCGGCGACCGCGGCCGCCATGGGCCCGCCCTGCGTGGGCACACCGGGTCCCGGCCCTCCGCGCTGTCCGGGTGCGGTGGGGTGACCCTGCGGGGGTACGCCGGGCGGCCCGAACATCCCCGGCTGGCCCGGCCCCTGCTGCCCGCCTTGAGGATGCGCCTGCCCGGGACCCTGCGGCCCGGCCGGACCCTGAGGACCGGAAGGAGCGTGAGGCCCGGAGGGGGAGTGGGGTCCGGAGGGATGCGGTCCTGGCGTGTTCGGCCCGGGTGCCGCACCGGACGCCGCCTGAGCACCGGCGACGGGCTGAGGGCCGGAAGGGGCGCTAGCGGCGGAAACGGGCATACCGGCGCCGCCCATGGGCATACCGGCCACGGGTTGTGGGCCGGAGGGGCCGTGCGGACCGGCCGTCGGCTGCGGGCCGGGCACGGCCTGGGCTCCGGTGACAGGCAGGGAGCTGTCCGGGATGGGGCGGACCTGGGCCGTGGGGCCGGTGACGGGTTCGACGGCGGCGCGGGGGACCGGCTGGCCGGTGAGACGGACGATGATCTGGTCCGCGGTCGGCCGGACGGCAGGGTCCTTGGACAGGCAGGCGGCCACCAGTTCGGCCATCGTCCCGTCCAGCCCGACGATCTCGGGCTCCTGGTGGAGGATCCGATTCATGACCACCGGGATCGAGTCGGACCCGAACGCGGGCCGCCCGGACGCGGCGAACACCATCGTGACGCCCCACGCGAACACGTCCGCCGCCTCGGACACCGGAGCGCCGCTCAACTGCTCGGGAGCCAGGTACGACGGCGTCCCCATGGCCATCCCCGTGGCCGTGGCGCCGGGAGAGTCCAGAGCCCGCGCGATACCGAAGTCGATCACGACGGGACCCTCGGGCCCCATGAGGACGTTCGCCGGCTTGAAGTCCCGGTGCAGGATCCCGGCGCGGTGGATGGCCGCGAGCGCGGTGGCCGTGCTGATGGCGAGCCGTTCGAGCGCCGCGCCGCGGCGCGGCCCCTCCTGGTCGACGAGCTGACGCAGCGACGGCCCGGCCACGAACTCACTCACGATGTACGGCCGGCTGCCCTCCAGATCGGCATGAAGCACCGGAGCGGTACAGAACCGGGCCACCCGCTGGGCGACCGCGACCTCCCGGAGGAACCGGTCACGAGCGGTCGGATCGGCGGCCAGAGCATGATGCAGCAGCTTGACCGCGACCTGCTCACCGGAGTCAGATTTGCCCAGGTAAACAATGCCTTGGCCACCCTCGCCGAGCCGGGCGACGATGTCGTACGCACCCAGCCGTCGCGGGTCGTCCGCCGCCAACGGCTGGTACTGATTCACGTCGGACCCCCATAAGTCATCAATAGATGGGGCAAAACGCTACCAGTGTGCTACTTGGTGCGTCTGCCGACCTGAGAGATCTTTCACGTTTTAACCCGGCGCTCACGCAACCCGCCCGCCAGTCAAGACGCCGTTTACCCGATCATTCCGGCGAGCCGGACAGCCCGAAATCCGGGGGCCGACCAGGCGTGGCCGTACCGGAAAAGGGGTCAGATGGCCTTGCCGGGGTTGAGGATGCCCAGCGGGTCGAAAACCGCCTTGATTCCGTGATGAATCTCCTCCGCGACCTCGCCCGTCTCCAACGCCAGCCACCGCTTCTTCAGCAGCCCCACTCCGTGCTCACCGGTCAGCGTGCCGCCGAGCGCGAGCGCGCGGGTGAACACCTCGTCGGCCGCCGCCCACACCTCGGGCGGGGGTTCCGCGGCGCCCCGGTCGAAGATGAAGACCGGGTGCAGGTTGCCGTCCCCCGCGTGGGCGACGGTGCAGATCTTCACGCCATGCCGTACGGCTGCCGCCTCGATCGCGCCGATCATGTCGGGAAGGACCGAGCGCGGCACGCACACGTCCTCCACGAGGCAGGCGCCCAGGCGTTCCTTGGCGTGGTAGGCCATGCGGCGCACGCCGATCAGCTCCTCGGCCTCGGCCGGAGACGACGAGACCGCCACGAACGCCGCGCCGTGCGCCTCGCAGACCTCCTGCATGCGCGCGACGGCCGCCGCCGAGTCGGTGGCGTCGGACTGGCCGATCAGCATCGCCATCGTCGCCGCCTCCAGGCCGATGCTGCGCATGTCGTCGATGGCCTCCAGCGTGGCGCGGTCGAGCAGTTCCAGCAGGGACGGCTGGCAGCCGGCCGCCATGATGGCCGACACCGCCGCGCCCGCCTCGCGCAGCGAGCCGAACTCGGCCGCGAACGTCGCCGGCGGCGCCTCGGGTGCCCTGCGCAGGCGTACGGTCGCCGCGGTGATCACCCCGAGCGTCCCCTCGGAGCCGACGAACAGGCCGGTCAGGTCGTAGCCGGTGACGCCCTTCATCGTGCGGCGGCCGGTGTTCAGCACCCGGCCGTCGGCCAGCACGACCTCCAGGCCGAGCGCGGAGTCGCGGGTCACGCCGTACTTGACGCAGCGCAGCCCGCCGGCGTTCGTGGCCAGGTTGCCGCCGATCGTGGAGATCTCGTAGGAGGAGGGGTCGGGCGCGTACATGAGGCCGTGCGCACGCGCCGCCCGGTCCAGGTCGGCGGTGATCACGCCCGGCTCGACCACGGCGATCTCGTCGGCCGGCGACAGCTCGCGGATGGCCGTCATCCTGGCCAGGGAGAGCACGATCGAACCGTCGCCCGCCGTCGCCGCCCCGGCCAGCCCCGTCCCCGCGCCGCGCGGCACCACGGGAACCCGGTGCTCACTGGCCCACCGAAGCGTGGTCACCACGTCCTCACGCGACCCGGCGAGAACCACGCCGAGAGCCTTGCCCGGCTCACAGAACGTCTTGTCCCGGGCGTAGGAGTCGATCACATCAGGGTCGGTAAGTACGCGTCCGTCCGGAAGGCGGTCGATCAAGGTATCAATCACGCTCACAGGAGAACCTTACGGTTTGCGCTGGCCACGGCTTCCGGCCAGACTGCACCAGGTGGATGTGACGTGCCCGGTGTGTTCCCAGGCTGATCAGGTGGCCTCGGTGCCGGGGGTCGTCGCCGCCGGCACGACGTACAAAATCGGCCGGGTACGTCTGCCCGGCGACAAACAGGTCCATGACCTGCCCACCGCACCCGCCCTGGGCGTCTCCAAGCGCTCGATGAGCCGGACCCAGCTCGCGGTCTGGCTCTCCTTCCCCAGCCGCCACTACACGCCATGGGCCCGCAACCAGGGCTACCTCATGCTGCTGGGCGCCGCGCTGGTGCACCTGGTGGTCGCGCTGGTCATCGCGATGGGCGGAAACGCGTCCTGGGGCGAGGTACTGCTGGCGCCGTTCTGCCTGACCGGCCTTTTCTGGATCTTCGGCACGTTCTTCGTCGTCGGCTCGTACGGTGCCCGCAAACGCGACGACGCCGAAACCCCGGCGAGGGAACGCGCGATAGAGGTCTGGCACGGCCTGTACTACTGCACCCGCGACAACGCCGCCTTCGAACCCGGAGTGGGAGTGTCCTTCCACCCCAGCGAAACCCGCGAATACATCTTCGGCTTCCGCCGCTGACCACCCCACCACCCGCCCCAAGCTCCACCCACCCGCCCAGGCGGCGTTGGTACGCCGCGGTCCAAGGGGCGATCCAGGGGCGGGCCACGGGCCGAGAGACCAAAAGCCGGGGGCCGTGGGCCGAGAGGCTAGAAGCCGTGGGCGGGCTGAGGGCCGAGAGACTGAACCATGGGCGGGCTGAGGGCCGAGAGACTGAACCATGGGCAGGGTGAGGGCCGGGAGGCTGGAGGCGGGGCAGGGTGAGGGCCGGGATGGGGCGGCTACGGAGCGTCAGGTCCTCGCGGGCAAACCCCTGCTTTTCGCTCTTCCGCGCCGAGACGGCGGGAAGTCCGGCGGTGGTGTCCGGCGCGCCGGTACGGCGACTCACCCAGGGCACGGAACCCTGCCGGCGAACCGCCGTAGCGGCGGGTACCACGTCAGACTGCCGGCCGACCCCGCACGGATGCGAGCCCGCGACGGCGGGAGGCGCCCACTGGGCTGCGCCGTAACGGACAAGGGCACAGCAGAAGGTAAAGCGGCCTCAGCCGGCCGTCACTGCGCGGCGATCACTGCGCGGCGATCACTGCGTGGCGATCACTGCGCGGACAGGCGGATGCAGGTGACGAGGCCGAGCATGGCTTGTTCGAGTTCGTCCAGGCTGGGGAAGGTCGGGGCGATCCGGATGAACCGGTCGGACGGGTCGTGGCCGTACGGGTGGGTGGCGCCCGCGGGCGTCAGGGCGATGCCCGCGTTCTTGGCCAGCTCCACCACCCGCCCGGCGTGCGGCACCTCAAGGGTGATGAAGTACCCGCCCTTCGCGCTGGTCCACGAGGCGAGTTCGGCCAGTTCCTTCGACAGGATCTGGTCCACGATCGCGAACTTCGGCCCGATCAGCTCGGCGTGCTTGCGCATGTGCGCCGCCACCCCGGCGCCATCGCGCAGAAACTCCACATGCCGCAGCTGGTTGATCTTGTCCGGCCCGATGGACTGCTTGGCCGTGTTGGCCAGGAACCACGTGACGTTCGCCGGTGACGAGCCGAAGAACGACACCCCGCTCCCCGCCATCGTCACCTTCGACGTGGAGCCGTAGACGAACACCCGGTCGGCGTTGCCGTGCGCGGCGCTCAGGGCCAGCAGGTCGGCGATCTCGGCGTGGTCCTCGGTCAGATGGTGCACCGCATAGGCGTTGTCCCAAAAAATCCGGAAATCGGGGGCGGCGGTACGCATCGACGCCAACCTCCGCACCGTCTCGTCGCCGTACACGATCCCCGAGGGGTTGCTGTACTTCGGCACGCACCACATGCCCTTGACGCTCGCGTCCTCGGCCACGAGCCGCTCGACGACGTCCATGTCCGGCCCGTCGGCGTTCATGGGCACCGCGACCATCTTGATCCCGAACCGCTCACAGATCGTGAAATGCCGGTCATACCCGGGAACAGGGCAGAGGAAGGTGATCTCGCCGGCCTCCACCCACCGCACCGGCGCGCCCGGCACCGGGCTCAGCAGCGCGTGCACCACCGTGTCGTGCATCAGCGTGAGGCTGGAGTTGCCGCCCACCACCAGCTGCTCCGCCGGGACCTGCAGCACAGGCCCGAACAACTCCCGCAGCTCGGCCAGCCCCTGCAGGTTGCCGTAGTTGCGCCCGTCCATGCCGTCCCTCGCGACGTGGGACGTGGGCAGCGTCAGCATCGCGTCGGCGAGATCGAGCTGGCGCGGCGACGGCTTCCCCCTGGTGAGGTCAAGCTTGAGGCCCCGGCTGACCAGGGTGTCGTAGTCGCGCTGAGCGTTCACGTGATCTCCTCCGATCGATTCGTTACGAAGGATAGAAGAAGCCGGGCCGCCGCGGGTCAGCAGCCGCCGATCGCGCACAACTTGGCCGCCATCCGCCTGGCGTCCCGCTCGTGCCGCGCCATCGTGCGCAGCGGCTTGGCGGCGTTGGCCAGGTCCCAGTAGAGGGCCACGGCCGCGCCCCGCCGTACCGCGACGAACTGCTGCGTCTGCGGGATCTTGCCCTTGACCTTCAGCACCCCGCCCACGGCCTCCTCGCCGATCCGCGGCGCGCTCGCCCTGATCTGCGCGCAGCCCTTCATCAGCTTGCGCATCCCGGCCATCATCGCCCGCGCCCCGCTCGCCCCGGTGAAGACGAACACCTGCTCGCCGCGGATCGCGTTGGTCTTCTCTCCGCCGCCGATCTCGGTGTCGTAGGTGAGGTCCCGCCGCGCCGACCAGCCCTTGAGGGTCGCCGGGCGGCACTGCGCGTTCCAGACGTCCTCGTGCTTGGCGCCCTCGACGAGGATCCAGTGCGCGCCGCCCGCGTCCTCGCGCGCCTGCTTCTCGTAGAGGAGGAAGTTCTTCGGGATGGACGGCTTCGCCTGCGCCGTCTGCCCCGTGAACATCCCCGCCACCACGACCCCGGCGCACACCAGCGCGACCCGCTTCATCTTTGACCCTTCCGTCAGCCGATCTTCGCAAGGGTAATTGCGCCAATGCTGCGGTTGGCGTGGAATGGGGTCATCGGGGGCACCGCGTCGGAGGGAGCTGCCGTGACGACCGTCCGCGAGACCTCTATCGAGCGGGTACGGCGCCGCCGTACGGGCACCGTGATCGTCTCCTGGATGTCGACCACCGACCACAAGGTCATCGGGTACCTGTACCTGATCACCTCGTTCGTGTTCTTCCTCGTGGCCGGGCTGATGGCCATGGTGATGCGGGCCGAGCTGGCCCAGCCGGGGATGCAGCTGGTCAGCCAGCAGCAGTACAACCAGCTGTTCACCATCCACGGCACGGTCATGCTGCTGCTGTTCGCGACGCCGCTGTTCGCCGGGTTCGCCAATGTGGTGATGCCGTTGCAGATCGGGGCTCCGGACGTGGCGTTCCCGAGGCTGAACGCGGTGGCGTACTGGCTCTTCCTGTTCGGCGGGATCATGGTGCTGGCCGGGTTCGTCTCGCCGGGTGGCGCGGCCGACTTCGGCTGGTTCGCCTACACGCCGCTGTCGACCGCCACGTACTCGCCGGGGCTCGGCGGCGACCTGTGGATCATGGGTCTCGCGCTGTCGGGGCTCGGGACGATCCTCGGCTCGGTCAACTTCATCACCACGATCATCGGCATGCGGGCGCCGGGCATGACCATGTTCCGGATGCCGCTGTTCACCTGGAACACGCTGCTGACCAGCATGCTCGTGCTGATGGCCTTCCCGGTGCTCGCGGCGGCGCTGCTGGTGCTGGAGTCGGACCGCAAGCTCGGCACCCAGGTGTTCGCGCCGGAGAACGGCGGGGCGATGCTCTGGCAGCACCTGTTCTGGTTCTTCGGCCATCCCGAGGTCTACATCATCGCGCTGCCGTTCTTCGGCATCATCACCGAGGTCATCCCGGTCTTCAGCCGCAAGCCGATCTTCGGCTACATGGGGCTGGTCGGGGCGACGATCGCGATCGCCGGGCTGTCGATGACCGTGTGGGCGCACCACATGTTCCCGACCGGGCAGGTGCTGCTGCCGTTCTTCGCCTTCATGACCTTCCTCATCGCGGTGCCGACCGGCGTGAAGTTCTTCAACTGGATCGGCACGATGTGGCGGGGCCACCTCAGCTTCGAGACGCCGATGTTGTTCGCCGTCGGGTTCCTGGTGACGTTCCTGCTGGGCGGGCTGACCGGTGTCATCCTGGCCGCGCCGCCACTCGACTTCCACATCTCCGACACCTACTTCGTCGTGGCCCACTTCCACTACGTGGTCTTCGGCACGGTGGTGTTCGCGATGTTCTCCGGCTTCTACTTCTGGTGGCCGAAGATGACCGGCAGGATGCTCGACGACCGGCTCGGCAAGGTGCACTTCTGGACGCTCTTCGTCGGCTTCCACACGACGTTCCTGATCCAGCACTGGCTGGGGACGCTCGGGATGCCGCGCCGCTACGCCGACTTCGGCGCGGCCGACGGCTTCACCACGCTCAACGAGATCTCCTCGGTGGGCGCGTTCCTGCTCGGCGCCTCGACGCTGCCGTTCCTCTATAACGTCTGGAAGACCGCCAGGCACGGGGCGAAGGTCACCCTGGACGACCCGTGGGGCTACTGCAACTCGCTGGAGTGGG
This sequence comes from Nonomuraea sp. NPDC050547, assembly GCF_044457345.1. NCBI lineage: Bacteria > Bacillati > Actinomycetota > Actinomycetes > Streptosporangiales > Streptosporangiaceae > Nonomuraea > Nonomuraea sp. NPDC050547. Next base: position 195,919 of record NZ_JBITGW010000005.1, on the reverse strand, counting down.
CGACGTCCTGCCCGCCGCCGCGCCACAACTTCGTCAGCATCCCGCCGATCCGCTCCGAGCGCCCCGCCTTCGACCTGCACTATCCCCGCGAGCCTGCGCCGGTCCAGGCCCCGGCGGCCGAGCAGGCGCAAACCGAGAGAGACATCTGACCTATTCAGGAGGTCCTCGTGGTGCTTGTGTGGAGATGACATTTCGCCTTTCTAGGGAGATCGGCGATGACGGGCACCAAAATCCCCTTCACTCCAGAACAGGCCCCCTGCGGGAAGCGGTCCGGCGGTGAGCGCCTCGTCGACGACGACGGCTACGGCCTGGTCATCAGGGATCAGTTCTTCGAGTGCGGCTGCCGCAGGATCCGCCACGAATACCACGACGGCAGCATCCATCTGTCCGCCATCCGGCACGACGGCAAGCGGGTGAAGGACCCCATCGAACCCGACCACGGGAAGTGACGCCCATGATCGATGTGCTCATCGTCGGAGGGGGCGGCGCCGGGCTCCGCGCGGCCATCGCGGTCGCCGAGACCGACCCGGAGCTGAGCGTGGCGGTCGTGTCGAAGGTCTACCCGATGCGCAGCCACACGGTCTCGGCCGAGGGCGGCGCCGCCGGGGTGATCGCGGCGGGGGACTCCCTGGACGAGCACTGTTACGACACCGTCTCCGGCGGCGACTGGCTCTGCGACCAGGACGCCGTCGAGGCCTTCGTGGCCGAGGCGCCCCAGGAGCTGATCCAGCTGGAGCACTGGGGCTGCCCGTGGAGCCGGGAGGCCGACGGGCGGGTGGCGGTGCGGCCGTTCGGCGGGATGAAGCGCGAGCGCACCTGGTACGCCGCCGACAAGACCGGCTTCCACCTGCTCCACACCCTGTTCCAGACCACCATGAAGTACGGGGAGATCCGGCGCTACGACGAGTGGTACGTCACCCGGCTGATCGTCGACGACGGCCGCGTCCACGGCGTCGTGGCCGTCGAGATCAGGACCGGGCGCATCGAGACCATCGCCGCCCGCACCGTCATCCTGGCCACCGGCGGCTGCGGCCGGGTCTTCCCCTTCACCACGAACGCCGCCATCAAGACCGGCGACGGCATGGCCCTGGCCTACCGGGCCGGGGCGCCGCTGAAGGACATGGAGTTCATCCAGTACCACCCGACGGGCCTGCCGTTCACCGGCATCCTCATCACCGAGGCGGCCCGCGCCGAGGGCGGCTGGCTGATCAACAAGGACGGCTACCGCTACCTGCAGGACTACGACCTGGGCAAGCCGACGGACAAGCCCAAGCTGCGCAGCATGGAGCTGGGCCCACGCGACCGCCTCTCGCAGGCGTTCGTGCACGAGCAGGGGCGCGGCCGTACCGTCGAGACGCCCTACGGCCCCGTCGTCTACCTGGACCTGCGCCACCTGGGCGAGGGCAAGATCGACGCCAGGATCCCGTTCGTGCGCGAGCTGTGCCGCAGCTACCAGAACCTCGACCCGGCCACCGACCTCATCCCGGTCCGCCCGGTCGTGCACTACGTGATGGGCGGCGTCCACACCGACCTGGACGGCGCCACCCCGATCGCCGGCCTGTACGCGGCGGGCGAGACCGCCTGCGTCAGCATCAACGGCGCCAACCGGCTCGGCTCCAACTCGCTGCCCGAGATCCTCGTCTTCGGCCGCAGAGCCGGTACGGCCGCCGCCGCCTTCGCCCGGGCGCACCGGCAGGCGGAGCCGCCCGCCGTACGCGCGCAGGGGGAGGACGAGCGGCGGCGGCTGGAGCGCGCGCGGGAGGGCAACCACGGCGGCGATCGCATCGCCGACCTGCGGGAGCGGATGCAGCACACGCTGGAGGGCGCGGCCGGGATCTACCGCACCGGCGCCGAGCTGGCCAAGGCCGTGGACACACTGGCCGAGCTGCGCGAGCGGGCGGACGGCGCGCGGATGGACGACACCAGCGCCACGTTCAACACCGAGCTGATCAACCTCCAGGAACTGCACACGATGCTGGACGTGGCCCAGACGATCGCCGCCTGCGCGCTCAACCGGCGCGAGTCGCGCGGCGCGCACCAGCGCACCGACTACGAGGCGCGCGACGACACGGAGTTCCTGGCGCACTCGCTCGTCTACCGCGCGCCCGACGGCGCGCCGTCCGTCGGGCTGCTGCCCGTGACGATCACCCGCTGGCCTCCCGGCGAAAGGGTTTATGGCCGTGACTGAGGCGAAACACCACGAGGCCCGCCAGACCACCACGCGCACCATCACTCTCGAAGTCACCCGATACCGGCCGGGGCACGACAGCGCGCCCGTGCTGGAGAGCTTCGACGTGCCGCTCATGGACGACTGGGCGGTGCTCGACGGGCTCAACTACATCAAGGACCAGCTCGACGGGACGCTGTCGTTCCGCTGGTCGTGCCGGATGGGCATCTGCGGCTCGTGCGGCATGAACGTCAACGGCGAGCCCCGGCTGACCTGCGGCACGTTCTTCACCGAGTTCGGCGACGGACCGATCAGGATCGAGCCGCTCAAGGGTTTCCCGATCATCCGCGACCTGGTGGTGGAGGTCGACGACTTCCTCGACAAGCTGCGGCACGTGAAGCCGTGGCTGATCAGGGAGGGCGAGGAGCTGCCGCTGACGACCGAGCACGCGCAGACCCCGGCGCAGCTGGAGGCGTACAAGCAGTACTCGATGTGCATCAACTGCATGCTCTGCTACTCGGCCTGCCCGGTCTACGTGCTCGACCCCGACTTCCTCGGCCCGGCCGCGATCGCGCTGGCCCAGCGCTACGAGCTCGACTCGCGCGACATGGGCGACCGCTTCGACCTGCTCAACCTGAACGAGGCGGTGTGGGGGTGCACGTTCGTCGGTGAATGCACCCGGGTCTGCCCCAAGCACGTCGATCCGGCCGAGGCGATCCAGCGCTACAAGGTCACGGCCGCGATGCGGTCCATCCTCCCTTGGAGCAGGCGATGACGACGGCGTACCGGCCGCCGCGCGACCACGCGTGGTTCCTGCGCAACCGCACCTACGCGTTGTTCGTGGCGCGCGAGCTGACCAGCGTGTTCGTGGCGTGGGCGATCGTCTTCCTGATGGTCGTCATCGACGCCGTGCTGAACGGCGGCGACCCGGCCGCCTTCGCCGGGCAGCCGTGGGTGATCGCGCTCAACGTGGTCGCGCTGGCCGCCACGACCTTCCACGCGGTGACGTTCCTGAACCTGGCCCCCAAGGCCACCGTCGTCCGGCTGGACGGCTACCGCCTGCCCGCCTGGATGATCCAGGGCGGCAACCACTCCGCCTGGCTGCTGATCTCGGCGGTCATCGCCTACTTCGTGCTGAGGACGCCATGAGCCGGCGGCGCACGGCCGAGCCGTATCTGTGGCTGCTGTTCAGCGGCGGGGGAGTGGTGGCCGCGCTCCTGCTGCCCGTGCTGGTGCTGCTGTTCGGGGTGCTCATGCCGCTCGGTGTGCTCGCCTGGCCGTCCACGCCGCATCTGACCGCGCTTCTTGACCCGGTTCCGGTACGGCTGGCCCTGGTGGCCCTCGTCGTCCTGTGCCTGTTCCACGCGGCGCACCGGATCCGGCACACCAGTGAGGAACTTCTGGGCGTGGCCAGATTCGACCTGTTCATCGCGCTGCTCTGTTATGGCGGCGCTATTGCGGGCGGCACTCTAGCCGTACTTCTGCTGTTCTGAAATTCCCCACTGATACATCACATTTCCCGAAAGGGCTTTACGATCACTTGACCTTGGGCTTAGCGTCCGCTTTGTGCCAAGCAGACGCTACTTAGCCACAGTCCCCGCGATCACCCTCATCGCCACGGGACTCGCCGTCGCACCAGCGGACGCCTCTATCGCGAGGTATGTCCCCAGCGCGGCAGACGCCTACATCAACTACGCACCGCCCCGGGTGGAGAAGACCCTCGAGGAGCCGCCGACGCCGGGTTCGCCCGCCGCCCGCAGCCTCTCCCCGGCGCAGAAGTTCGACCAGAAGTTCACCAGCGGCAACCCGGTCGCCGGCCGCGTCCTGGCCGCCCGGGAGAACGAGGCCATCAGAACCGGCCGCAACCCCGCCGACTGGATCTTCAAGAAATCCAAGCAGACCAAGACGGCCAAGCTGCTGACGCTGCTCGTGGAGTTCAACGAGAACGCCAACGACGACTTCTCCGGCTACAACCGCCTGCGCACGCCCGACAGCGCCCCCGAGGACTGCGTCGTGGAGCCGCCGGGCACCAAGATGAACGGCCCGCTCCACAACAACATCCCCGACCCGGCGAGCCTGCCCCAGAAGGACAACAACTCCTTCTGGGTTCCCGACTTCAGCCCCGCGCACTTCAACAAGATGCTCTACACCGACAAGGGCATCACCGAGCGGGTGCGCAAGGATCTGAAGGACCCGCGCGACGGCCGCCCCGGCATCGACATCTCCGGCCACACCATGAAGAAGATGTACGAGGAGATGTCCAAGGGCGCCTACTCCGTCACCGGCTCCGCCGTCGGCTGGATCAAGGCCCCGCACTCCGAGGCGTGGTACGGCGCGGCCGCCTGCGGTGGCGCTCCCCAGGACATGTCCGGCCACCCGGACAACCCGCTGGGCGCCGGCCAGCTCGCCATCGACGCGGTCAACGTCCTGGCGCAGACGCAGCCCGGCTTCAACTGGGCCGAGTACGACCAGGAGGACACCTCCGACGCCGACGGAGACGGCAACTTCGCCGAGCCCGACGGCGTGATCGACCACCTCGTGCTCGTCCACGCCGGCAAGGACAAGTCCTCCGACGGCGGCAAGGAGGGCACCTACGCGATCTGGGCGCACTCCAGCGCGGTCGCCGGCGGCTACCAGGTCCCCGGCACCGACAAGAAGATCTCGAACTACATCGTGCAGCCCGAGGACTCCGGCGTCGGCGTCTTCGCCCACGAGTACGGCCACGACCTCGGCCTGCCCGACCTGTACGACACCAGCGGCGCGGGCAGCTCCGCCGTCGACTTCTGGGACCTGATGTCCAGCGGCTCGCACTCCGGCCCGATCTTCCAGTCGATGCCGACGCACATGGGCCTGTGGGACAAGTGGGTCCTCGGCTGGGCCAACCCCAAGACGCTCAACCCCGGTGACGCCAGCAAGCTCGTCACCGTCGGCCAGTCCTCGCGCACGCCCAAGTTCACCGCCGACGGCATCCGCGTCAACCTGGCCAGCCAGCCGCTGAAGATGATCGACGCCCACAGCGGTACCAACGCCTGGTGGTCCGGCATGGACCAGGAGTGGGCCAACGTCAAGGTCACCCGCGACGTGCAGGTGCCCGCCGGAAGCGACCTGCGCTTCTGGATGTGGAACAACTACGAGATCGAGGCCGACTGGGACTACGGCTTCGTCGAGGTCTCCACCGACGGCGGCAACACCTGGACCCAGCAGAAGGTCTTCAACGAGGCCGGCCAGGAAGTCACCACCCCGGACGACTACCCGGACCCGAACAAGAACCTCAAGACGTTCGGCAACAAGAAGTACGGCCTCACCGGCAACACCGACGGCTGGCGGCACGACTACGTCAACCTGACCCCGTTCGCCGGCCAGACCGTCAAGCTGCGCCTGGCCTACAACACCGACGCGGCCTCCACCCCGCGCGGCTGGCACGCCGACGACTTCCAGCTCACCAACGCCGGCACCGCCGTGTGGAGCGACGACGTCGAGGGCGGCGAGAACGGCTGGAAGGCCACCGGCGGCACGTTCACCAACACCAGCGGTCAGGGCTGGACCGTGAACAACGGCTCGCGCGAGATCTCCCGCTTCTACCTCGCCGAGTGGCGTAACTTCGACGGCTTCGACAAGGGCCTGCAGTACGCCTACGACACCACCTACTCGCGCGACGGCGCGTGGAATGTGCAGAAGGTCAAGTACAACGCGCCCGGCCTGCTGGTCTGGCTCCGCGACTCGACCTACACCAACAATGTGATCATCCCGAGCCTGGAGCAGCTGCCCAGCATCGGAGCCAAGGGCAGCCTGCTGGTCGTGGACTCCCATTACGAGCCGCTGCGCCGTACCGGGACCGCGGCCGCCAAGGACCCGAGCCGCAACAAGAACCTGGAAGGCCGCTCCCAGACCTCCAACGCCGCGTTCTCCTTCAACAAGACCTACCCGTTCAAGGAGTGCCTGGAGGCGCCGGACGAGCCGTTCAGCCAGTACTGCTCGGACATCGCCCCGCTGAAGGGCGTGCCGAACTTCACCGACGCGAAGACCTGGTACCCGGGCTTCGAGCTGCAGAACGGCTCGTTGTTCTACCGCGACTTCGACGCCTCGGCGGTCGTCCCCGCGAAGGGCGACCAGCAGTACAGCACGCGCGTCGTCAACTTCGACGGCACTCCCGCCACCGACCTGTACGGGACCGACATGGGCCACGGCCACAAGCTCGGCACCGGCAACCCGGGTGACGAGGGCAAGGCGCTGGGCGTCCAGTTCAGGCTGGTCAGCCCCCTGCCCGGCAACCTCGGAGCCATCGTCCAGGTCGTCGCGCCCAAGAAGTGATCGTAGGGGCCGCTCCGGCGGCCCTACGATGAGGGACCATGACGGACCTTAGGACCAAGGCGGAGCACACCGCGGCCATCCGGCGCGAGCGCCGGGTGGCCGTGGTGATCAACACACGCTCACGCCGAGGCCGCCGCCACTACTTCGAGGCGCTCGACCTCATCCACGGTCTGGGCTTCGAACCGCTCGCCGAGTTCTCGGTGCTCAAGCCCAAGCGGCTGCGCGAGCATCTCGACAGGGCGCTGGCCACCCAGCCCGACCTGCTGATCGTCGGGGGCGGCGACGGCACCCTGTCGTCGGCCGTGCGCCACATCGCCCACCGCGACGTCGCGCTCGGCGTGCTCCCGCTCGGCACCACCAACAACTTCGCCCGCAGCCTCGGCTTGCCGCTCGACCTGGCCGGCGCGATCAACGTCTTCGCCACCGGCAAGGTCGCCGACATCGACCTCGGCATGGCCGACGACCGCCCGTTCGCGAACTTGGCCAGCTTCGGCGTCTCCGTCGAGGTGGCCGGCAAGGTCAAGCCGTGGCTCAAGCGCATCATCGGCCGCCCCGCCTACCCGCTGACCGCGCTGACGATCCTGCCGGGCCACCGGCCGTTCCGCGCCTTCATCACCGTCGACGGCCAGCGCCATGAGCTCCTCACCCACCAGCTCAACATCGCCAACGGCCGCTTCCACGGCGGCTGGCAGGTGGCCAAGGACATCAGCATCGACAACGGCCAGCTCGTCGCCTACCAGCTCGGCTCCGGCAAGAAGCTGCGCCTGCTCGGCGAGACGCTCGTGCGGGCGGCGTCCGGCCGCTGGCGCAGCATGGCGGGCGGGCCGTTCGTGACCGGCCGCGAGATGCTGCTGGAGACCGACCCGCCGATGGCCGCCGACGTCGACGGCGAGGTGCGCCTACGCACCCCCATCCGGCTGCGCGTGGTGCCCAACGGGGTGCGCGTGATGGTCCCGGAGACCTTCGAGGATCGCTGAGATCCGCTCCAGCGTGAGCGGCCGCGTCAGCATCTCGCGCAGCCGGGCGCGCGAGCGCGCCCGGTTCTCCTCACCCTCCGCGGGATCGGTCGCCCGCCGCGCGTAGAACTCCAGCAGATGCCCCTGTACGGCCACGCGCATCGAGAAGTCCTCCGGCCGGGTCACCCGGGCCGGCCCGCCCGCCGCCACATAGGCGGGATAGACCCCGGGGTCGCGGGCCACGATCGCGGCCAGCTCCCAGGCGGGCACGGCCGGGCCGCAGTTCTCCCAGTCCAGGACGGTGAGCACGCCTCGGGCGGACAGGCGCAGGTTCTCCTCGTTGAGGTCGCGATGGCAGGTCGTCACCCGTGCCGGATCCGGCACGGCCACGACCGCCTCCACCGCGACCAGGTCGTCCAGCCAGGTGCGCAGCGCGTCCTCCCACTCCTGGCGCCGCGAGATCCCGGCGATCCCCGCCCACCCCTCCGCGCCCAGCGGGGCGGCGAACCACTCGGACACCGGGCCGCGGGCGGCGTGCCGTACCCGATGGACGCTCGCGGCCGCCGCGCCCAGCTGGGCGGCGGTGATCTCGCCCGCGGCGAGATCGGCCCACTCGTAGACCCTCAGGTCGTACGGCCGCGCCCGCAGGATCACCCGCCCGTCGCGGTCCACGACCGGAGCCGGGAGCACCACGCCGGCCGCGGCGGCGGCGTGCTGGAAGGCCACGTCGGCGGCGGCGTCGTCCTCGGCCACGTCGATGAGCGACTCCTTGACCGCCCACGAACCCCGGTCGGTGTCCACCCGCCAGATCAGGCCCAGCTCGCCGCGTGCCGCGTAGACCGGCTCCGCCGCCACCTCGCCCAGCTCGAACTCCCGCGCCACCCGCTCGGCCGTCTCCATCAGCATGCGCCGACGCTACGGCACCCCGCGGATCTTCCACACCAGCAGAGCGCCGGCGACGCCCACCGCGGCCGTGACCGTGTAGAGGGCCGGATAGCCGCCCAGCTGCGTGACCAGCGGCGCGGCCAGCACCGGCGCGAGCACCTGCGGCCCTGCCGAGGCCAGGTTGAGCACGCCGAGGTCCTTGCCCCGGTCGAGGTCGGTCGGCAGTACCTGGGTCAGCAGCGCCTGGTCCACGGCCAGGAACGCGCCGCTGCCCGCCCCGAGTATCACGGCCGCCACGATCACCGTCGGCCAGGATGTGGTGAACGCCAGCAGTACCCCCGCCGAGGCGGTCAGCAGCGCCGCCACGCTGACGATCGGGCGCCGCTTGCCTATCTTGTCCGACAGCCAGCCGGACAACAGCGTGGGCGCGATGCCGGCCACCGTGGAGACCGCCAGCAGGATGAGCACGCCCTCGTCCACGCCGTGCCCGGGGAAGAGCCGCTCGTAGCCGATCGCGTCACGCAGGTAGTAGAGCAGGTAGCCGGTGCCCATCGAGATCGACAGGTTGAGCAGGAATCGCGTCACCCACGCCCACGCGAAGTCGGGGTGGCGGCGCGGGCTCACCCAGAGCGTGCGCCAGTCGAAGCGGGCCTTGGCCGTCTCCGGCACCGGCCCCTCTCCGGTCGCGAGCGCGAACGGCAGCACGGTCGCCAGCAGCAGCAGCGCCATCGCCAGATAGGACGGCAGCACGCCGGTGACGACCAGCGCCACCACCAGCCCGCCCAGCAGCGGTCCCGCCGCCTGCGCCGCGCCCGCCACCGCCAGTACCCGGCCACGCTGCCACTCCGGCACCCGGTCCGGCACCACCGCGACCGTCGAGGCGTACGCCGCGTTGAACGTCAGCTGCACCAGGCTCCAGCCGATCGTCATGCCCAGCACCGTCTGCTGGGTGCCGAGCAGCGCCAGGGCCGCGGCGCCGGTCAGCGCGCCGAACATGATCCACGGGCGGCGCCTGCCGAAGCGGCCGCGGGTGCGGTCCGACAGCGCGCCGAACGTCACGTTCGACACCATCGACACCGCCGCCCCCACGGCGAACACCACCGCCAGCGACGCCTCCTTGTTCGCGTCGTCCACCACCACCATGTGCTGGGGGAGCACGATCTGGATCAGCGTGAACCAGCCCATCATCAGCCCGAGCTGGGCCAGGGCGAGCCGTGCCGTCCAACCGCCGGAGACCTTTGCCGTTAACGCGGGTGAGCTCACGAGGAGTCCTCTCCGGTTTCGGGGCGAGAGGGCCCTCATATTAGGTCTCGTCGGCGGGTGCCTCAAGATCTGCGGCCATGCCGATATAGGCCGGTCCGAGCTGGTGCGCCAGCCCCTCGGGCGGCGGGAACAACCGCAGCAGCAGATCGGGCGCGCCCGCCGGTCGCCGCTCGGGCCGCCGCACGCTCGCGCCCGCCGCGTAGAAGTCGGCCAGCCGGTCGGCGAACGGCACGTCCGCCACCCCCAGAGGGTCGCCGCGCGCCCCGCCGTCATCGGCCAGCGACCCCAGCAACTGCTCTTGGGTACGGCCCCGCCACGCCAGCACCAGGAACGGGTCGTCGTCGAACGACTCGGCCAGCAGGTAGAGCACCGCCGACAGGTGCTTGCACGGAAACCCCCAGTCCGGGCACGAGCACTCCATGTCCAGATCGCGCGGGAACAGGTCGACGCCCATCGCGGCGAAGACCTCCTCGATCTCCGCCGGCATCTCCCCGGCCAGCAGCTTGGCCCGGTGCACCGCCTGCCCGGCGATCGCCGCCTCCAGCTCGGCCCACAGCGCCTCCGCGTACACCTCGACCCTGACCGCCACCTCGTACGGGTCCGGGCGCGAGCCCTGCACCCTGGCGCTCACCAGGCCCGCGGCCAGCTCCAGCGAGAGCACCTGGCCCTTGCGCGCGTACGTGCGCCCGCGTGACAGCCGCCCCTTGTCGCACACCCGCTCCAGGATGTCGATGAACCTGCGCGACCACCACGAGGCGCCGATCGTGCCGCGCTGGGTGCGCGCCCTGAGCCCGCCCTCGACCGCGATCGGCCGGCCGCCGTCGTACCATCCGTCCCTGCCGACCGGCATCCTCAGCTCACCGCCCCGGCGCCCAGGCGGAAGACCTCGCGCAGCTCCTGGGAGGACAGGTCGGTGAGCCAGTCCTCGCCGGTGCCGACCACCCGCTCCGCCAGCGCCTTCTTACGCTCGATCATCTCGTCCACACGCTCTTCGAGGGTGCCCGCGCAGATCAGCTTGCGTACCTGGACGTTCTTGCGCTGCCCGATGCGGAACGCCCGGTCGGTGGCCTGGTTCTCGACGGCCGGGTTCCACCAGCGGTCCACGTGGATGACGTGATTGGCGGCGGTCAGGTTGAGGCCGACGCCCGCGGCCTTCAGCGAGAGCAGGAACACCATCGGCTCCGGGTCGTTCTGGAACCGGTCGACGAGCCGGTCACGCGCCTTCTTCGCCAGGCCGCCGTGCAGCCAGAGCACGGGGCGGTCCAGCCGCGCGGCCAGGTACGGCTGCAGCATCGTGCCGAACTCCGCGTACTGCGTGAAGACCAGCGCCTTCTCACCCTCCGCCACGATCTCCTCGGTCAGCTCCTCCAGCCGGGCCAGCTTGCCCGAGCGGCCCGGCAGCCGCGAACCGTCCTTCAGCAGGTGGGCCGGGTGGTTGCAGACCTGCTTGAGCTTGGCCATCGCGGCCAGAACCAGTCCGCGCCGCTCGATGCCCTCGCTGCCGTCGATCTTGCCCATCATGTCGTCGACCACCGCCTGGTACAGGGAGGCCTGCTCGGGGGTGAGCGAGCACCACTCCTTGACCTCCAGCTTCTCCGGCAGGTCGGTGATGATGGACCGGTCGGTCTTGAGGCGGCGCAGCACGAACGGTCCGGTGGCGCGTTTGAGCGCGAGCGTGGCCTGCTCATCCTGGCGGGCCTCGATCGGCTCCTGGTAGCGGGAACGGAACCTGGTACGCGTGCCCAGCATCCCGGGATTGCAGAACTCCATGATCGACCAGAGCTCGGCCAGGTGGTTCTCCACCGGGGTGCCGGTCAGGGCGAGGCGGGTGCGGGTGGGGATCGCCCGTACGGCGCGGGCCTGCAGGGTGCCGCTGTTCTTGATCGCCTGGGCCTCGTCGCAGACGACGCGCTGCCAGGTGAGGCCTTTCAGGGTCTCCAGGTCGCGCTGGGCGGTGCCGTACGTGGTGATCACCAGATCGGCGTCCTCGGCCTGGGTGGCGTCACGTCCGCCGCCGTGGTGCACATAGACCTTCAGCCCCGGCGCGAACCTGGCCGCCTCCCGCTGCCAGTTGCCGACCAGCGACATCGGGCACACGAGCAACGTCGGCGAGGTCTGGACGGCCTGAGCCTTCTCGTGGGCCAGCAACGCCAGCGTGGTGATCGTCTTGCCCAGGCCCATGTCGTCGGCCAGGACGCCGCCCAGCCCCAGCTCCGACAGGAAGCTCAGCCAGGCCAGCCCGCGCTCCTGGTAGGGCCGCAGGGTGGCGTCGATCCCGGCCGGGGTGGCCAGCGGGGTCAGCCGCCGCTCGGCCTGCCCCGACAGCAGATCGCCGAGGACGCCGTCGGCGTCGATCTCCAGCAGGGGCAGCTCGTCGTCTTCGCCCTGAACGACGTTCCGCAGGATCTCGGCCGCGCTCAGCTCGCCGTCCCTGCGTCCCTCCACCGCTCGCAGGGCCGCCTTGAGCTGGCGTTCGTCCAGCTCAACCCACTGCCCGCGCACGCGCACCAGCGGCACCTTGAGCCGGGCCAGCTCCGCCAGCTCCGCCTCGCTGATGCTCTCGTCACCGACGGCCAGATCGATGCGGAAGTCGACCAGCTCCCGCAACCCGAACCCCTGACCGGTCGCCGCCGACTGGCTCTTGGTGCGGGTGGTCAGCTTGAGCCCCAGCTTGGCCCGCCCGGCCCAGCGAGGCAGCTGCACGCCGAATCCGGCCGCCTGCAGCAGCGGCGCCGCCTGCCGCAGGAAGGTGAACGCGCCCGCGGTGTCGAGGACCAGCTCCCGCGGCTCGGCCACCCGGAGGGCGGGGTCAAGATCGGGATAGAGGCGCACCGCCCTGCCCAGCCCGGTCAGGAACTCCCGCTCGGGCCGCGAAGGAAGCCCCGGCAGCGGCTCACCCCGCCAGATCCGGTCGGCCGGGACGTACAGGCTCGGATCGTCCACGGCCTGCAACGCCAGCTCCACCCGCCACCCGTCGTCACTCCCCGAAGCCGCGTCCCCGGCGCCGTCATCGGCGCCGTCATCGGCGTCGGCGGAGGGTTCGACCAGGCGGAAGCTGACGCGCGCCGAACCGTCGGCCGCCGCCACCGCGTCGTACCACCCGGTCAGCGCCTCGCGCAGCTCCGGCACGTCCGGGCAGGAGGCGCCGGGCCCGGTGAGCGCGGCCAGCCAGCGATCCCTGAGCGTGCGCGGCCGCGCCACCAGCGGCTCCTGGACCCTGGCCCTGACGTGGGCGTCAGCGAAGTGGTCGAGCGCCGCGCGCAACACCCCCGCCGAGGCCCGCTCCACGGCTCCGGTACGGCAGGCGGGCGGCATCGCCAAGGCCAGCTCCCGGAACCGCGCCGCGTCCTGCCCGGTCAGCACCGCCCGCCAACGGGCCCGCGCGGTGTCCTGAGGGATGGCCCACATGGCCGGCCCCTCCTCCACGTCCGCCCCGCCCGCGGATTCCGCGTGCTCGCCGGACGGGATGAGCTGGGGCAGGACACGGCCGCGCCGGACGAGATCGCGGGCGAGCTCGGCCACGACGCCCCAGAACCGCACCGTCGCCCCGCCGGAGCCGAGCAGGCCGAGACAGCGTCCGGTCTCCGGCACCACGACCGGCACCCGCCAGACGCGCACCCGCGGTCGTATCCCGTCGGCCAGAAGCCCGGTCTCCGGCGACGGCACCGGGGCGGCGGCCGAGCCCGGCAGCACCATCTCCATCACCGTGTGCCCGCCGCCGGACAGCCCGAGATGCGCGGCCAGCTCCTCATGCCCGGCGGCGAACGGATGAGGCCGTGGCCAGGCACCACGCGACGCGGCTCCGACCGCCTCGGTGTCCTCCGCCCAGAAGGCGAGCCCGTCACCCGCCCACACTCCATGCACCACCAGCACCCCGGCAGGCTACCGCCGGCAACCGACAGCACGCCGCCGTTGGGGCGACGCTTACCGGATGGATCCTCTCCGGAGGCTCGCGGCGGTGGCGGGGGCCGACGTACGCTGAAGGCATGAGCGGATCCTGGTGCGAACGCCCCAAACCGCCGGCACCGCCGTGCGAGCTGCCCTCGCCGTTCGCCGCGCCGGACAAGCCGGGTGGCTGGTGTGAGGTGCCCAAGTCGTCCGACGCCGCGGCGGTGGTCGGGTTCCTGCTGAGGCTCGCCCGGCGCTGACCACATCGTGGCCGGGGCTTTGCCGTTGATCTCGACCCGTGCGGTTAGAACCACGGGTGAGAGCACGGGAAGGCAGGGCCGATGGAGGAGCACGAGGAGTACGTCGAGGGAGTGACCGCGGGGTACGTCGGCGCGCACGAGGCCGTCGTGGGCACGCCCGTGGACCCGACCTCGATCAACGTGCCGCAGACCCGGGCGGGTGCGGCGGAGAACGCCGAGGCCGCCGAAGCGGCGCGCAAGGCACGCGGGGTGTTCGTCGCGGCGGACAGCACACACGGGGACGTCACCGACGTGCGCGCGGAGGAAGAGCTCGCCGCGAGCCGTGAGGACGCCGAGGAGAAGGACCCGCTCCTCGCCGCCCGCGACGCCATGCGCGAGGACCTGCGCGGGGGACAGCCGTGATAGAGCGCCTCCTGACAGGGTAGGCGCCTTTCTCGTCGGAGGAGGCGGCCACACACCGCGGGCGCCTTCGTCCGCGCCGACGTGGTCAAGGAGGGGACCCGGAGATGACCGAGGCAGATCCCGGGATGGACCGGAACCGCAGCGCGGGAGACGTGGGCGCGCACCGGGCCACGGTGGGTTCCCCGGCCGGCGCGGAGTCCGATGAGACGACCGGAACGAGAGACAAGGCAGGCGACGCGATGGCGACGGCAAAGGATAAAGCAGGCGACATGGCCGACACGGCCAAGGAGAAGGCGGGCGAGGTCGCCGCGACGGCCAAGGACACGGCCGCGACGGCCAAGGACAAGGCGGGCGAGCTGGCCGCCACGGCGAAGGACAAGGCGGGCGAGATGGCGGTGGCCGCCAAGGACACGGCGGCGGCCGCGACGGACAAGGCGGGAGAGGTGGCCGACGCCGCCGCCACGGAGGCGAAGAAGCGCCCCATCCTGGTGGTGGCCGCCGTCGGCACCATCGTCGCCCTCGTCGTGCGCCGCCTGCTCAAGCGCAAGCGCTGAACGCGCCGCCGTACCCCCGAGGAGGGAGCGGTACGCTGCGGCGGGTGAAGAGGACATGGGCCGCGGCGGTCCTTCTGGCCGTCGCGGCGGCGGGATGCGGCGCGGGTTCGGCGGTCAGCGACTACGGCACCGTCGTGAAGGGCGCGAAGGGGCAGACGACCCAGGTCGAGGTGAGCCAGGGCGATCGTTTCTCGCTGGTCGTCGCCGACAACCCGTCGATCGGCGACAACTGGTCGCTGGTCGAGGTGCCGGACGCGACGGTGGCCTCGTTCATCAGCGAGGAGCACGAGAGCGAAGGCGACGCCCCGGGCAGCGGCGGCACCGGCTACTTCGTCTTCAACGCCAAGCGGCCGGGCACGACGGAGGTCAAGCTGTACAACTGCTGGCGCTGCGGGGCGGAGAAGACGCCGTCGGCCCCGGACAGCGTCAGGGAGTCCGGAACCGCGATCTTCACCATCACCGTCAAGTGATCACGACAGAGTGTCTTGAAACCTGACGCGCGGTCGTAGAGGCTTCACCCCATGGATTTCCTTCGGGTGCGCGCCTCGACTGACGGCGCCGAGACGATCTCGTGGTGGACCGGCGACGTGTACGGCTGGCAGGACGACGACGGCCCGCACCACCTGTTCGGGTTCGAAGGCCTCAACGTGGCCCGCGTGGTCGAGGCCGACGGCGCCTGGCAGCTCCTGACCCGCGAGGCCGCCGCCTACCTCGACCCGAAGTCCCGCGAGATCCTCCAGACCTGGGACAACCCGTTCACCGGCCAGGAGGTCGAGGTCCAGCACGTCTTCAACGACCCGGTCAACCAGCGCCTGGGCGCGTACCCGGTCCCGCGGACCCGGATCGGCGACCAGGTCATCTTCAATGTGGACATCCGTCTCGCCTACCCCTCGCCCCTCAAAGTCGCGGAATTTCCGGAAAATTCGGCAAATGACACCTATCGCGCCCTAGAGCTCTTCCAGTTCTTCGCCAAGGCCGAAGACGTCGAGAGCGACGCCCAGAACGTGCCCAGCTTCTTCTCCTGGAGCCGCGTCTCGCCGTGGCTGCCCTGGATGGCGATGGGCCCGCGCCCCGGCGGCCTCGTCTACCACGTCAGGGGCGGCAAGGTCGACCAGGCCCCCGAGCGGCTGGCCGCGCACGTCGGCGAGCACTTCCTGCACGCGCCCCAGGAGTGGGGCGGCCCCAACGTGAGCAGCTGGTCGGCGTTCGCGGCTAAAGTCGGCAGGTGAGCACCGACCTGTTCTGCGAGATCATCGCGCGGGAACGGCCCGCCTTCACGGTCTTCTCCGACGAGGTGGCCGTCGGCTTCCTCGACACGAGGCCGGTCTTCAAGGGCCACGTCCTGCTGGTGCCGCGCCGCCACGTGGAGACACTGGCCGACCTCACCGAGGTCGGCCCGTTCTTCGAACGCGTCCAGGCGGGCGCCCGCGCGGTGGAGGACGGCCTGCAGGCGGCGGGCACGTTCGTCGCGATGAACAACCGGATCAGCCAGAGCGTCGCCCACCTGCACGTGCACATCGTGCCGCGGCACAAGAAGGACGGGTTGCGCGGCTTCTTCTGGCCGCGCACCAAGTACGCCGACGACGCCGAGGCCGAGTCCTACGCCGAGCTGATCAGGAAGTCATGGAACTCGCCGTCGGCCTGATCCTGGCGGTGATGCTGGTCGGCGTCCCGGCCGTGGTGCTCTGGCGGGTGCTGCGCGGGCGCCGCGAGCTGGGGACCGGGCCGGCCGAGCGGGCCACGTTCGAGACGCTGCACACCGCCTCGCTGGCCGCGCCGCCGCTGCGCGCCGGGCTGACCGCCGAGGGCGCGCAGAAGGCCTCGCGCCACCTGCGCGAGCTGCTCGGCTCCCCGGCGCTGGCGATCACGGACGGCGAGCGGCTGCTGGTGTACGACGGCATCGGCGACCACCACGCCGCCGACGCCCTGGACCACGCGGCGGCGACCTTGCGCGACGGCCGTACCCAGGTGCTGTCGATCCCGTGCGAGCTGCTCGAATGCCCGATCAGGCACGCGGTCGTGGTGCCGCTGACCACCGACGACCGCATCGTCGGCTCGCTGGCCGCCTACGGCCCGCACGCCTCCGCCGGGCTGGTGCGCGCGGCGCAGGAGACGGCCGGCTGGGTCGACTCCCAGCTGGAACTGGCCGAGCTCGACCGCTCCCGCACCCGCCTGATGGAGGCCGAGGTACGGGCGCTGCGCGCGCAGATCTCCCCCCACTTCATCTACAACTCGCTGACCACGATCGCCTCGTTCGTCCGCACCGACCCCGAGCGCGCCCGTGAGCTGCTGCTGGAGTTCGCCGACTTCACCCGCTACTCCTTCCGCCGCCACGGCGACTTCACCACGCTGGCCGAGGAACTGCGCTCCATCGACCGTTACCTGATCCTGGAGCGGGCCCGCTTCGGCGACCAGCTCCAGGTCACGCTCAGGATCGCGCCGGAGGTGCTGCCGGTCGCCGTGCCGTTCCTCTGCCTGCAGCCGCTCGTGGAGAACGCGGTACGGCACGGCCTGGAGAGCAAGAACGGCGTAGGCCGGATCACCATCGTCGCCGAGGACGCCGGAGCCGAGTGCCGCATCAGCGTCGAGGACGACGGCCTCGGCATGGACCCCGACCGGCTGCGGCTCATCCTGGCCGGGGAGGTGGTCAGCGCGGGCGGCGTGGGCCTGGCCAACGTCGACGAGCGCCTGCGCCAGGTCTACGGTGATGAGTACGGCCTGGTCGTGGAGACCGGCAAGGGCGCGGGGACCAAGGTCAACGTGCGCGTGCCGAAGTACCACCCGGGGGTCTCGGCCCGCTAGTGACCTGTGACCTGCGCGTGACGGGCTTGACGCCTCTTGTCGCTTTTATCACTGTCAAGGGATCGGAAGGAGTGTTGCGTGGCTGGCTTGCGCGTCCTGGCGGTCGACGATGAACTTCCGGCTCTGGAGGACCTGTCCTACCTGCTGCGCGCCGACCCGCGGATCGACGAGGTGCTGACCGCCCGCGACGGAGCCGCGGCGCTGCGGCAGCTCGACCGCGGCATCGCCGAGGGCCGCCCGGTCGACGCGGTCTTCCTCGACATCAGGATGCGCGGGCTCGACGGCGTGGTGCTGGGCCGCCTGCTGGCGCAGTTCGCCAACCCGCCCCGGGTGGTGTTCGTGACCGCCTACGAGGAGCACGCGGTCGACGCGTTCGAGATCAAGGCCGAGGACTACCTGCTCAAGCCGGTACGCCCGGAACGCCTGGCCGAGGCGATCCGCAGGGTCGCCCTGTCCTCCGACGTGGCGCCGGACGGCGAGGACGCCGACACGATCCCGGTCGAGCTGGGCGGGGTGACGCGCTTCGTCTCCTCCGCCGATGTCGTGTACGTGGAGGCGCAGGGCGACTACGCTCGCCTGCACACCCAGACGGGCACCCACCTGGTCCGCATCCCCCTCAACACGCTGGAGGAGCGCTGGGCCACGGCCGGGTTCGTCCGGGTCCACCGCAGCCACCTGGTCGCGGTCAAGCACATCGAGGAGCTGCACATCGACTCGGGCAGGTGCACGGTGACCGTGGGCAGCACCGAGATCCCGGTCAGCCGCCGCCACACCCGCGAGCTGCGCGACCTCCTCGTCAGAAGAGCCAAACGATGAGCAGCCGCCGCGTCGCCGTCACCAGCCCCCGCACCGCCGCCGCGCGCCGCCGCCGCTACCCGGCCACGCGCGAGATCGACGAGCAGACCGTGGTCGGCGAGGTCTACATGCGCTCCCTGCTGCGCACCCAGTTCCGCCTGGCGCTGTTCGTCTGCACCGTGCTGGCCTGCGTGATCGGCGGGCTGCCGCTGCTGTTCCTGCTCCTGCCGGACGTGCGCGGCCTGCACCTGCTCGGCGTGCCGCTGCCGTGGGCGGTCCTCGCCTGCCTCATCTATCCCGCCTTCGTCGTGGGAGCCTGGCTCTACGTACGGCAGGCCGAACGCAACGAGCGCCACTTCGCCGACCTCGTCGAGCGCAAATGAGCTTGACCGCGGTCGTGGTCGTCGTGGTGGCCGCGGTGCTCATCGGTGCGTTCGGCATCCGGTTCTCCCGCACCACCTCCGACTTCTACGTCGCCTCCCGCACGGTCAGCCCGCTCTGGAACGCCTCGGCCATCGGCGGCGAGTACCTGTCGGCCGCCTCCTTCCTCGGCATCGCCGGCCTGATCCTCACCTACGGCATCGACATGCTGTGGCTGCCGGTCGGCTGGACCGGCGGCTACCTGGTGCTGCTCGTGCTCGTCTCGGCCCCGCTGCGGCGCTCCGGCGCGTACACGCTGCCCGACTTCGCCGAGGCCAGGCTGGAGTCGATGGCCGTGCGCCGTACGGCCAGCGTGCTCGTGGTGCTCATCGGCTGGCTCTACCTGATGCCGCAGTTTCAGAGCGCCGGGCTGGTGCTGCGCACGATCACCGGGGCGCCGGTCTGGGCCGGCGGGCTGCTGGTGGCGGTCGTGGTGGCGGTCAACGTGCTGTCGGGCGGGATGCGCTCGATCACGTTCGTGCAGGCCTTCCAGTACTGGCTGAAGCTGACCGCGCTGGCGGTGCCGCTGGTGTTCCTGCTGCTGGCCTGGAAACGCGACGGCGCGCCCGGCCTGAGCGCGGCCGACGCGGCCACCTGGCAGATGCCGCTGGGCAGCGGCAAGGAGTACGGGCTGTACTCCACGTACTCGCTGATCCTGGCGACGTTCCTGGGCACGATGGGGCTGCCGCACGTGCTGGTGCGCTTCTACACCAATCCGGACGGGCGGGCGGCGCGGCGTACGACGCTCGTGGTGCTGACGCTGCTCGGCGCCTTCTACCTGCTGCCGGCCGCCTATGGCTGGCTGGGCCGGCTGTACACCCCCGACCTGGCCCGCACCGACGCGGTCGTGCTCACGCTGCCCGGCACGATGGTCGGCGGCACACTCGGGGACCTGCTGACCGCGCTGGTGACGGCGGGGGCGTTCGCGGCGTTCCTGTCCACCTCGTCGGGGCTGACCGTGTCGGTGGCCGGGGTGATCGCGCAGGATCTGCTGGGCGGCGGCGTGCGCTCGTTCAGGATCGCCACGCTGATGGCCGTGGCGGTGCCGCTGGCGCTGGCGTTGTGGGCGCGCTCGCTGCCCGTGGCCGACGTGGTGGGGCTGGCCTTCGCGGTGGCGGCCTCCTCGTTCTGCCCGCTGCTGGTGCTCGGCATCTGGTGGCGGCGCCTGACCACGACGGGCGCGCTGGCCGGGCTGTTCGCCGGGGGCGGGCTGGCCTGCTGCGCGGTGCTGGCCACGATCATCGGCGGGCCGTACGACGGGGTCGTCAACGCGCTGCTGGCGCAGCCGGCGGCGTGGACGGTGCCGATCGCGTTCACCGTGATGGTGGCGGTGTCGTTCCTGACCCCGCACCGGGTGCCGCCGGGCGTGGCCAGGACGATGGTACGCCTGCACACGCCCGAGGACCTCGACCTGGACCGCGGCGACTGGCGGCCCAAGGGCTAGGCGCCCCGCTCGCCGGATCCGCGTACGACCAGCTCCACCGGTACGGTCACCCGGCGCGGCCGTCCGGACGGGTCGAGCAGGAGGCCGACCGCGCTGCGGGCGATGCGGTCGATGTCGTAGCGGACCACGCTCACACCGGGGTTGAACACCTCGGCCAGCGCGAAGTCATCGAAACCCACGTAGGCGGGGCGTTCCGGGCGCTCGCGCAGGGCCTGCAGGATGCCGATCGCGGCCCGGTTGTTGGTGGCGAAGAACGCCGTGGGCGGATCGGCCAGGTCGAGCAGCCGGGCGACCTCCTGCGAGACGCGCCACGGGTCGAAGACGCCGTGCACGACGAGGCGCTCGTCGGGCGTGCCGAGCGCCTCGCGGTAGCCGGTGGCCCGGTCGTGCACCGAGCTCAGCCGTACGTCGTCGGAGATCAGCGCGATCCTGCGATGGCCGTGCGCGCGCAGGTGCTCGGTGGCCAGGCGGCCGCCCTTCAGGTCGTCGAGCAGGACCACGTCGCTGTCCTGGCCGGGAGGCAGCCGGTCCACGAAGACCGTGGTCAGGCCGGTGTGCCTGGCCAGCCACGCGTGGTCGCCCGACGACGGGACGACGATCAGGGAGTCGACGCCGCGGGCGTACATGGACTCGACCAGCATGCGCTCGCGCTCGGGCCGCTCCTCGTAGGAGCCGAACACGACCAGCGCCTCGTGCTCGGCGGCCGCCGCCTCGACCGCCTTGGCCAGGCGCGAGTAGAACTCGTTGGAGATGTTCTCCATGACCAGCCCGATGGTCAGCATCGTGGCGCCCCTGGCCAGCCGGGCCGCCGCCTCGTTGCGGCGGAAGCCGAGCGCGCTGATCGCGGCGCCCACCTTGAGCTGGACCTCGGCGCTGACGTGCGGTTCCCGGTTGACCACCCGGGAGACCGTCTTCAGGCTCACGCCCGCGTACCTGGCCACGTCGGCCATGGTCGGCTTGCGCGCTGTCATACTCTGCCCCCATGGATGATGAATGGATCTGCGGACGTCTCGGCGAGGACGAGCCCTGGCTGCTCGGCGCGGTCAACCCGCCGGTGTTCGAGAACTCCCTGTTCACCTTCCGCACGGCCGGCGAGCTGGGCGAGGCGATCAAGGACGAGGACGAGCGCTACGTCTACTGGCGCGGCACCAATCCGACCGTCGACCTGGCCCAGCGCAAGCTCGCCGCGCTGGAGCGGGGGGAGCGGGCCAAGTGCTTCGCCTCCGGCATGGGCGCGATCTCGGCCACGATCTCGTCGCTGGTGTCGGCGGGCGACCACGTGCTGGTGCTGGGTGCCGTCTACGGGCCGACGACCCAGTTTCTGCGCTATTTGGAGAAATTCGGCGTCACGCATACGCACGTCAGCGATCTCGCGGGGTGTGACAGCGCTATCAGGTCGAGCACGCGCCTACTCTACTTCGAGTCGCCGTCCTACATGCGCTACGAGGTCTTCGACATCGCGGCCGTCACGGGCTGGGCCAGGGAGCGCGGCCTGGTCACGGCCATGGACAACACCTGGTCCACGCCCATCTTCCAGAAGCCGCTGACGCTCGGGGTGGACCTGGTGCTGCACTCGCTGTCGAAGTACGTGGGCGGGCACAGCGACCTGGTCGGCGGCGTGGTGGCCGGCCCGTCGCGGTTGATCAGGCCGCTCGCGCTGACCGAGTATCAGCTGTACGGCGCCGCCATGTCACCCCACGACGCCGCCAAGGTGATCAAGGGCCTGCGCACGCTGCCGGTGCGGATGGCCGCGCACCAGGAGCGCGGCCTGGCCGTCGCCGCCTTCCTGGACGAGCACCCGGCCGTCCGGGTGGTCAACCACCCCGGCCTGCCCTCCCACCCCGGCCACGCGCGGGCCAAGGCCCAGATGTCCGGCTTCTCCAGCCTGTTCAGCATCGAACTGGACACCGAATCGCGCGAGGAGGCGGCCGAGTTCCTGGACCGGCTGCGGCACTTCCGCATCGGCGTCTCGTGGGGCGGCTTCGAGTCGCTGGTCAACGTGCCGGCGCTGTCGGTCGAAGAGAGCGTGCGGGCGACCATGGGCATCCCGGTCGGCCTGGTGCGGCTGTCGGTCGGCCTTGAGGCCGCGGACACATTGATCAAGGACCTCGGTCTAGCGCTGGAGGGTGTCGGTCGCCTAGCGTGACTGACAGCGCTGTCACATCTATGGAGGCGTCGTGAAATCCTTCCTGGCCCTTGCCGCCGTCACCGTGCTGCTCGCGGGCTGCGGGTCGTCCTCCGGCTCCGGCCCCGGCGAGGTACGGCTGCGCATGGTCGAGAGCCTGACCAGCCCGGAGCGCACCAAGCTGCTCAAGTCACTGCTGGCCGACTTCGAGAAGGCCAACCCGGGCGTCAAGGTGGAGCTCATCTCGCCGCCGCTGGACAGCGCCGACCAGAAGATCACCCAGATCCTGCAGACGAAGAAGGACCTGGACGTGCTGGAGGTCCGCGACCACACGGCCAAGTCCTTCTCCAACAACGGCTGGCTCGGCGAGCTGCCCACGACCGGGTGGAGCGGCTGGGCCGGCCTGACCGACCTGACCCAGAAGAAGGCGGTCGAGGTGGGCGGCAAGCCGTACCTCATCCCCTATGGCTTCTACCAGCGCACGCTCTTCTACCGCACCGACTGGGGCATGGCCGCGCCGCCGAAGACCTGGCAGGAGCTGTACGAGGCGGGCAAGAAGATGACCGGCGGCGAGCGGTTCGGCTACTCCTTCCGCGGCGGCAAGGGCGGCGCCGACTACGCCGTCATGATGATCAGCGCCTACAACGGCGAGGCGCTCAATCCGGACAAGTCCTTCTACCTGACGGACAAGCGCACGATCTTCGCCACGCCCGAGGCCGCGCAGGCGCTCGACCTGTTCGTCAAGATCTTCAAGGAGGCCTCGCCGCCGGACTCGGTCTCGTGGGCCTATCCGGAGATGGTGCAGGGTTTCACCTCGGGCGTCACCGGCATGCTCATCCAGGACCCCGAGGTGATCAAGACGGTCGAGGAGAGCGGGGTCAAGACGTGGTCCACGGCGCCGATCCCGAAGGGCCCGACCGGATACGCCTACCAGCCCGTCGGCTACGCCGGATGGGGCGTCACCTCCTTCACCAAGCATCGCGACCAGGCGGTCAAGCTGGTGCAGTTCCTGTCGGAGTCGCAGCAGAGCATCCGCTTCGCCAAGGGCAACTCGCTCATCCCGATCTCCAAGCAGGCACAGAGCGACCCGCAGTTCTCCCAGGGCGCCTGGAAGGCCTACCTGGAGGCGCAGCAGGACCCCAAGCAGGTGATCACGATCCGGCCCGTGGACTACCCGGGATGGAGTCAGTTCCTCGTCGACTCCGACCGTGACGTGCAGGCGCTGCTGACCGGCAAGAAGAGCACGGCCGACGTGCTCAAGGCCTGGGACGCCTTCTGGGCCGACCAGGCGAAGAAGGTCTCGTGACCAAGAGGGCGTTCACCGGGCGCAGGGCGGCGTTCATCACGCTGTGCCTGCTGCCCGGGATCGTGTTCGTCGTCCTGTTCACCTACTGGCCGATGGTGCGCGGCAGCGTCATGGCCTTCCAGCGCTACAACCTGTTCGACCTGACCCAGACGCCCTTCGCCGGCCTGGAGAACTTCGCCGCGGTGCTGGCCGAGGAGCGGTTCTGGACCTCGCTGCGCAACACCGGCACGTGGGTCGTGGTCTCGCTGTTCTTCCAGTTCGTGCTGGGTTTCGGGCTGGCGCTGCTGCTCAGGAGGCACTTCAGGGGCCGGGGGCTCTACCAGGCGTGGGTGTTCTTCCCGTGGGCCATGTCCGGGTTCCTGATCGGGCTGCTGTGGCGGTGGATGTTCAACGGGCAGTTCGGCGTGATCAACGACCTGCTGCTCAAGACCGGGATCATCGACCAGCGCATCGGCTTCCTGTCGACGCCCGGCTGGGCGATGACCTCGGTCATCGTGGCCAACGTCTGGTACGGCACGACGTTCTTCGCCATCATGATCATGGCCGCGCTGCAGTCGGTCCCCAAGGAGCTCTACGAGGCGGCGGGCGTGGACGGCGCCTCCCGGCTGCGCCAGTTCTGGCACGTCACCCTGCCGCACATCCGGCCCACGCTGGCGCTGATCGTGCTGCTGCGGATCATCTGGATCCTCAACTTCCCCGACCTGATCTACTCCATGACCGGCGGTGGGCCCGCCGGCAGCACCGACATCGTCACCACCTTCCTCATCCAGCAGGTCATGGGCGGCGACTACGGCCGGGCCGGCGCCGTCGGGCTGCTGGTCCTGGCGTTGCTGCTGGCCTTCAGCATCTTCTACCTGAACGTGACGAGGTCCGCCGATGGTGAAAAGGCTCGCTAAGGGGACGGTGCTGGGCGCCTGGCTGCTCATCACCGTCTTCCCGCTCTACTGGATCGTCGTCACCTCGCTCAAGCCCAAGGCCGAGATCTTCTCGATGCCGCTGAAGTACTGGCCGGCCAACCTCACCTTCGAGCATTACGCCGAACTGTTCGAGTTCGCAGACTTCGGCCGCTACCTCGCCAACAGCCTGATGGTCTCGCTGGTCGCGGCGGCCGTGGTCACCGTGATCGGCGTCCTCGGCGGCTACACCCTGGCCCGCTTCACCTTCCCCGGCAGGGGCGCGCTGATGCTGGCCTTCCTGGTGACCCAGATGATCCCGCTGTTCATCGCCCTGGGCCCGCTCTACCTGCTGATGTCCGACCTCGACCTGCTCAACCGGCTGGCCGGCCTCATGGTGGTCTACGTCGCCATGCTGGTGCCGTTCTCCACGATCATCATGCGCGGTTTCTACGAACGGGTGCCGGTCGCGCTGGAGGAGGCGGCCCAGGTGGACGGGGCCTCGCGGCTGTCGGCGCTGGTCCGCGTCGTCATCCCGGTGATGCTGCCGGGGATCGCGGCGACGTTCATCTTCGCGTTCGTGCAGTGCTGGAACGAGCTGTTCCTGGCCATCACCTTCATCGACAGCGAGGATGCCAAGACGGTCCCGGTGGCCATGAACTCCTTCATCACCCAGTACGACATCGACTGGGGCTCGATGGCCGCCGCCACCGTCGTCTCGGTCGTCCCGACCCTCATCCTGTTCGCCGCGATCCGCCGCTACATCGTCGAGGGCCTGACCGCCGGGGCCGTCAAGGGCTGAAGGGCGCGGTGCTCGCCGAGCTTGCTTGATTACACAGGGTAGTTACGTGTATACAAGTCAAGCGGCCATTTATCTCGAATGCCCGGACTTATCCCGTGAAACGACGGCGCTTACCGCTTATCGCGCCAAACGGACCTTTCACCGCAGGCCGTACCCAACTAAACGCCACGCGGCGGCGGCTCGCCGAACGACGGGACTGTGGACCTCCACGGAGGGTAGTTTGCGCTCTTACCTTGAGCGTGATCCCCATCACACTAAGCGGGAGGCATGGTGACAACACAAGAACACGACGCGTCGGTCTATGAACGGGTTCAGCAGAGCAGTGAATTCCAGGAGTTGAAGCGCCGGTTCCGCGCTTGGACCTTCCCGATGACGGTCGCGTTCCTCGTCTGGTACCTCCTGTACGTCGTGCTGTCCGGATGGGCGCGGGACTTCATGGGCATTCAGGTGCTCGGCAACATCAACGTCGGATTGATCCTGGGCCTGCTGCAGTTCGTCTCCACCTTCCTGATCGCCTGGGCCTACTCCAGGCACGCGGAGAAGAAGCTGGACCCGCTGGCCGACAAGCTCCGGCACGAGGTCGAGGAGCAGACCAAGTGAGTTCGTCCACACTTTCCACGATCCTGTTCCTGACGTTCGTGGCCGCCACGCTCGGCATCACCTTCTGGGCCAGCCGCAACACCAAGACCGCCGCCGACTACTACGCCGGCGGGCGGTCCTTCACCGGCGTCCAGAACGGCCTGGCCATCGGCGGCGACTACATGTCGGCCGCCTCGTTCCTCGGCATCGCCGGCATGATCGCGCTGTCCGGCTACGACGGCTTCCTGTACTCCATCGGCTTCCTCGTGGCCTGGCTGGTGGCGTTGCTGCTGGTCGCCGAGCTCATGCGTAACTCGGGCAAGTTCACGATGGCCGACGTGCTGGCCTTCCGGATGAGCCCGCGCCCGGTCCGCACCGCCGCCGGCGTCTCCACCATCGTCGTCAGCATCTTCTACCTGCTGGCCCAGATGGTCGGCGCGGGCGCGCTGGTCGGGCTGCTGCTCGGCATCACCAGCGCCGAGGCCAAGAACTGGACGATCGTCGCCGTCGGCGCGCTGATGATCGTCTACGTGGTGTTCGGCGGCATGAAGGGCACCACCTGGGTCCAGATCGTCAAGGCCGTCCTGCTCATGGGCGGCGCCGCGCTGATCACCGTGCTGGTGCTGGCCAAGTACAACTTCAACCTCTCGGCGCTGCTCGGCGCCGCCACCGAGGCCAGCGGCAAGGGCGCGGCGTTCCTCGAACCCGGCCTCAAGTACGGCACCGAAGCCCAGGGCCTCATGGGCAAGATCGACCTGATCAGCCTCGGACTCGCGCTCGTCCTCGGCACCGCCGGCCTGCCGCACATCCTCATCCGCTTCTACACCGTGCCCACCGCCAAGGACGCCCGCAAGTCCGTGCTGTGGGGCATCGGCATCATCGGCACGTTCTACCTGCTGACGCTGGTGCTCGGCTTCGGCGCCGCGGCACTGGTCAAGATCCCGGCCTCCGACACCGCGGGCAACACCGCGGCGCCTCAGCTCGCGGCGGCCATCGGCGAGAACTTCTTCGGCACCGTCGGCGGCACCGTCCTGCTGGCGCTCATCGGCGCCGTCGCCTTCGCCACGATCCTGGCCGTGGTCGCCGGGCTCACGCTGGCCTCCTCGTCCAGCTTCGCCCACGACCTGTACGCCCACGTGTTCAAGAAGGGCAACGCCACCGAGCGCGAAGAGGTCGTCGTGGCCCGGGTCTCCGCCCTGGTCATCGGCGCCGCGGCCATCGGCCTCGGCATCCTCGCCCAGGGCCAGAACGTGGCGTTCCTCGTCGCGCTGGCCTTCGCGGTCGCCGCGTCGGGCAACCTGCCGGCGATCCTGTACAGCCTGTTCTGGAAGCGGTTCAACACCGCCGGCGCCGTCGCCGCCATCTACGGCGGCCTGATCTCCTGCCTGATCCTCGTGATCTTCTCGCCGGTGGTCTCCGGCTCGAAGACCGCGCTGATCAAGGGCGCCGACTTCCACATCTGGAACCTGTCCAACCCCGGCATCATCTCGATCCCGCTCGGCTTCTTCTTCGGCTGGCTCGGCACCGTGCTCAGCAAGGAGTACAACGCCGCCAAGTACGCCGAGATCGAGGTCCGTTCGCTCACCGGCGTGGGCGCGGAGAAGGCCACCGAGCACTGACCGCGTGGGGCGCCCCGACCCGGGCGCCCCACCCTCCGGGCGGAGACCGGACGATAGAGTCTAGTCATGGAAGACCAGGCCGCCGCGCTGCTCGCCACCTGTTCACCGGAGATTCGCACCCTGGCCGGAGCCGCCCGAAACTTCCTGCGCCGGCTGCTGCCGGACGCGCAGGAAGAGGTCGACGAACCGGCCCGGCTGATCGCCTACACGTACCAGCCCGGCACGTACAAGGGGCTGATCGTGGCGATCGCCCTGCATCAGGCGCACATCAACCTGATGTTCGCCCGCGGTGCCGACCTGCTCACCCAGGACCCGACCGCGCTGCTGGAGGGAACCGGCAAGAAGGCCCGCCACGTCAAGATCGCCACCGAGTCCCGCCTCTCCGACCCCGACCTCGCCACCCTCGTCACCGCCGCAGCCGCAGCCGCCGCCGTCCGCTGAGCGCCGCTGTTCTTTTGCGCTTTCCGGCTTTTCGCGGCTTTACGGCCTTTTGGGGTTACGGCAAGTCAGGCCGGCGCCTCCCTCCCGCCCCCTTCGGCCTTCTCACGGGCTCGATGGTAGAAGGGGGAGTTGTGACGATCGACAGATTCAAAGCGGTGTTCGAGGTACTGGACGAGCGGTTCGCCTTCGACGGCGGCGACGAGTACGTCGAGGTGCTGCACCGCGGCAGCCGCAAGACCGAGGGGCCCGCCTACTTCGCCGCCGGGCGCTACCTGGTGTGGAGCGACATCCCCAACGACCGGTTGCTGCGCTGGGACGAGACGACCGGCGCCGTCGGCGTCTTCCGGCACGGCTCGGGCAACGCCAACGGCAACACGGTCGATCTCGAAGGCAGGCTGGTCACCTGTGAGCAGGGCGCCCGCCGGGTGACCAGGACCGAGCACGACGGGACGATCACCGTGCTCGCCGACAGCTTCGAGGGCAAGCGCCTGAACAGCCCGAACGACGTCGTGGTGCGCTCGGACGGGACGATCTGGTTCACCGACCCGCGCTATGGCATCACCGGCTACTACGAGGGCAGCCCCGCCGAGAGCGAGATCGGCGGCGACCACGTGTACCGCCTCGACCCGGCGACGGGGGAACTGCGGATCGCCGCCGCGGGCTTCGTCCGGCCCAACGGGCTGGCCTTCTCGGCCGACGAGTCTCTCCTGTACGTCGTGGACACCCGCGAGCGCCACCTCCGCGTCTTCGACGTGGCCGGGGACGGCGGCCTGTCGGGCGGCAAGGTGTTCGCGGAGAGCTGGTTCGACGGCATCCGCGTGGACTGCCACGACCGGGTGTGGGCCGCCGCCCTCGACGGCGTACGCTGCTACGCCACCGACGGCACGCTGATCGGCAGGCTGCTGCTGCCCGAGTCCGCCTCGAACCTCGTCTTCGGCGGGCCCAAGCGCAACAACCTGTTCGTCACCAACTCGGCCGGCGACCTGTACTCCATCCGCCTGACGGTCGCCGGCGCCCGGCGTCCCGGCTCAGGCGGCTGAGGCCTCGGCCAGGGTGGCGAGTTCCTCGGCGCCCAGGGCCAGTCGCGCTCCGGTCATCAGCGGCCTGAGCTGCTCCGGGGTGCGGGCGCTGGCGATCGGGGCGGTGATCGTGGGCTGGGCGGCCAGCCAGGCGACGGCGATCGCGGCGGGTTCCACGTCGCGGACGGCGCCGATCTTGGCGAGGGCGTCCAGGACGCGCAGGCCGCGCTCGGTCGTGAGGTACTCGGCCGCCCTGCCCGCCCTGGGGCTGTCCACGGTGACGCCGGGGGCGTACTTGCCGGTCAGGAAGCCGCGGGCGAGCGCGTGGTACGGCGTGGTGGACAGCCCCTCGCGCGCCACGACGTCGCGCAGCGGGCCCTCGAAGCCGCGTTCCATCAGGTTGTACGCCGGCTGCAGCGCCACATACCGGGCCAGGCCCTCGTCGTCGGAGACCTTCAGCGCCTGCGCCAGGCGTGGGGCGGTGTGGTTGGAGGCGCCGATGTGGCGGACCTTGCCCTCCCGCACCAGCGCGTCGAACGCGGCCAGCGTGTCGGCCAGCGGGGTGGCCGCGTCGTCCACGTGCGCCCAGTAGAGGTCGATCCGGTCGGTGCGCAGGCGGCGCAGGCTGTTCTCCACCGCGGTCCTGATGGTCCTGGGCGCCAGGCCCGTCCACCCGGACAGCATGCCGACCTTCGTGGCCAGGACGAGGGAGTCGCGGTTGCCGCGCTCGATCATCCAGTCACCGATGATCCGCTCGGCGGTGGACTCCCCGGTCGCCCACGCGGGATACACGTCGGCGGTGTCGAGGAAGTTGCCGCCGTCCTCGACGTAGGCGTCCAGGACGGCGTAGGACGCCTCGCGGTCGGCGGTCCAGCCGAAGACGTTGGTGCCGAGGCAAAGAGGGAACACGGACAGGGCCGTGGTGCCGATCGATCTCACCTCGCTATTATCCGCGCATCCAACAGCGGTTCCGCCGTCAGGGTCCGGTGCCGCGTGAGGAGGGCCGATGCGAGCCCGGATGCGTGGCTGCCTGATCGGGGCGACCCTCGCGGGCGCGCTGTTCGTGCTGGTCGTGATCGTCCTGAGGGTCGCCTGGCCGCCTCAAGGAGTGAAAGATCCGGCTCAAGAAGTGAAAAATCCGGAAAAATCGCCGGAGCCCGCGATCGAGGTGCTGGAGGAGAAGCGGCTGGACGAGCGCCGCCTCGAACTCACCCTCCGCTCGCCCGCCCTCGACGCCACCACCAAGGTCCGCCTCCTGCTCCCGAAGGGCTGGGGCGAACGCGCGCGCTGGCCCGCGCTGTGGCTCCTGCACGGCGGCCTGGACGACCACACGTCCTGGACCGCCAAGACCGACGTCGACGACCTCACCCGCGACGACGGCCTCATGGTCGTCATGCCCGACGGCGGCCGGTGCGGCAGCTACTCCGACTGGTGGAACGGAGGCGAAGGCGGCCCCCCGCGATGGCAGACCTACCACCTGAAGGAGCTCCTGCCGCTCCTGGAGTCCCGCTACCGCGCCGGTCCCGCCCGAGTGATCGCGGGCTACTCCATGGGCGGCCAGGGCGCCATGCTGTACGCCGCCAAGGGCGGCTTCAAGGCCGCCGCCTCCTTCAGCGGCGCCGTGCACATCCTCAGCGACGGCGTCCCCCAGGCGGTGATGGCCGGAACCACGCTCGGCTGCCTCGGCACCGACTGGAAGCGCATCTGGGGCGACCCCGGCCGCCAGCGAGCCAACTGGCAGGCGCACAACCCCTACGACCAGGCGGAAAAGCTCAGGGGACTGCGCCTGTACGTGGCCGCGGGCTCCGGCGACCTGGTCGAGGACCTGGCCGGTCGGGCCGCCAGAGCCTTCGCCGGCCGCCTGCGCGAGCTGGACATCCCGGTCACCACCCATTTCTACCGGGGCGGGCACAACCACGCCTTCTGGCAGCGGGAGCTGCGCCGGGCGTACCCGATGCTGAAGCGCGCGCTTCAGTGATGGGCCGCGCCGATGTCGAGCGTGCGCGGCATCAGCTTCCACACGGCCGCCGCCGCCAGCAGCATCAGCGCCGCGCCCACCGCTCCCGTCACCGCGATCGAGTCGCCGAAGGCCACCTTGGCCTGCTCGGCCAGCCGCGCGCCCTGGGCGCCGAGCGTGGCGGCCACGTCGAGCGCGCCGCCGATCGACTCGCGCACGACGTCCGCCTGGGCTCCGGTGTACGGCAGCGCCGTACGGTAGACCGCCGACGCGACGCTGCCCAGGACGGCCACCCCGAGCACCCCGCCCACCTCGTAGCTGGTCTCCTCGATGGCCGCGGCGCTGCCCGCCTTCTCCAGCGGCGCGCCCGACATGATCACGGCCGAGGCGATGGCCAGCGAGCCCATGCCCGCGCCGATGAGCAGCAGCGCGAGCGCGACCCAGCCGTAGACCAGCGGCGCCGCGAACAACACCAGGAAACCCAGCCCCGCCACGACCAGCCCCCCGGCCAGCACGGTACGCGCCCCGATCCGCCCGGCCATCGCGGGCGCCAGCGGTGACAGGATCAGCGCGGTGATGGCCGTCGGCAGGAGGCGTACCCCGGTCTCCAGCGGTGTGTAGCCCTGGACGAGCTGCATCCACTGGGCCATGAGCAGCATCATCGCGGCCATGGCGATCGAGGTGGTGAGCGCGGCCAGCACGCCGGAGGTGAAGGGGCCGCTGCGGAACAGCCTGACCTCCAGCAGCGGGTCGGGGCGGCGCAGGCTGCGCAGGACGAACCAGATCAGCGCCAGCGCGCCGACGGCCAGCGACACCAGCGCGGTCGGATCGGTCAGGCCGTCCTTGGCGAAGTGCTTGATGGAGTAGACGAGCCCGACCATGCCGACGATCGACAGGACGGTGCCGAGCGCGTCCCAGCGGCCGGGGCGAGGGTTGCGCGACTCGGGCAGCAGGAACAGGCCGGCGAGCACGGCGACGGCCATGACCGGCACGTTCACGAGGAACGCCGCGTGCCAGCTGAAGTTCTCCACCAGGAACCCGCCGAGGATCGGGCCGAGCGCGCCGCCGACCGCCGCCATGGCCGCCCAGACGCCCAGCGCGGTGGCGCGTTCGCGCGAGTCGGTGAACAGCGCGCGGATCATCGACAGCGTGGACGGCATGATCATGGCGCCGCCCACGCCGAGCAGGGCGCGCACCGCGATCACGGCGCCGGGGCTCTCGGCCCACATCACCAGGACGGAGGCGAGTCCGAACACCCCGAACCCGGTGAGCAGCATCCTCTTGCGCCCCCACCGGTCGCCGAGGGCGCTCACCGTGACCAGCAGGCCGGCCAGGACCAGCGAGTAGACGTCGACCATCCACAGCAGCTGGATGGCGTCGGGACGCAGGCTGGCCGAGATCGCCGGCAGGGCCACGTTCAGGATGGTCATGTCCATGACGACCAGCAAGAGGCTGGCCGACAGGACGGCGAGTCCGGCCCATCTGCGCTTGTGCGCGACGGGCGCGGTGGTGAGCGTCATGTGGTCCCCCGATAGAACGTTTCAAGGAAGATCCTGGGCAGGTCCCTGCGCGCGACGTCCCCCCGCCGCATGCTCTCCCTCACGGCCACGAGCAGGCCGTACACGAGATTGCTTACCCAGCGCGGCGGCAGGTCCGCGCGCAGCACGCCGGCCCGCTGCGCGGCGGTGAACAGGGCGATCTCCCTCTCCTCCAGCTCGGCCGCGCGGCGCACCAGGTCCGCGTGCCGGTCCGTGGTGTGGTCGGTGAGCGCGAAGCCGTGCTCGTCCGAGTGGGCGACCGTGACCGTCAGCAGCTCGTCGAGCACCTGTTTGATCCCGGCGGCGTCGAGGCCGGCGCGCAGGGCCTCGTCGAGGCCGACGGCCGCGTGTGTCTTCGCCCAGGCGTCCATGGCCCGGGAGCTGAGCTCGTACTGCAGCTCGGCGCGGGTGCTGAAGTGCCGGTGCAGCGTGGCGCGGCTGATCCCGGCGGCCTGCGCGATCTCCGCCATCGACGCGTTCGGCGCGTGGTTGAGGTGGTGGATCGCCACGGCGACGATCTCGTCACGACTGGCAGCCATCACACATCCTCGTCTTGTTTGCGACATCAATGTCGCAAATAATACATCATTGTACGACATGGTATGTACGGTGATCTCTCCTGGACGGCATGGCCGACGTGTCAGCCGTGGCGATATCGTTCGGCTGTGGTGATCGGTGACGCGCGCACGCGCATCCTGGACGCGGCCGAGGAGTTGTTCGCGGGCGGTGGCTACGAGGCCACCCCTACCGCGGTCATCGCCAAGCTGGCGCGGGTGCCCAAAGGACTGGTCTTCCACTACTTCCCGCGCAAGATCGACGTGCTGGTGGCGCTGATCGACGAGCGCACCCTCGTGGAGGAGACCAAGGAAGTCGACGCCGTGCCGGGCGATCCGGCGAGCACACTGTCCAAGCTGGCCCGCAGGCTGCCGCTGCGCGCCTCACCGGCGATGCGGCGCATCCTGTTCCGCGAGGCCGACACCCACCGCTCGGTCAAGGACCGCCTCGGGCGGCTCAACGGCGAGCTGATCAGGCGTTCCAGGTTCGCGCTCGAACTCGCCCTGCCCGGCCGGCGCGGCGAGAGCGCGCGACTGGAGGTGGCGGCGGCCACGTTCGCCGCCGTCCTGCTCTACCAGGAGAACCTCTGCCAGCTAACCGGCCACCAGATCGACCCCGACGCCGTCGCCGAGCTCATCGCCCACTCGCTCATCTAGCAGCTCGTCCAGCGCGGCGCGCAGGTGGCGCGTCAGCGACCACACGTCGTCCAGCCGCTCCGGGCAGGCCACGACGCCGAAGTCGAGCATGCCGTCGTAGGAGAAGCAGGTGATGTTCACCCCGCCGCTCAGGTCGGTCAGCACCGAGATCGGGTAGTACGACAGGACCCTCGCCCCGCACAGATACAGCGGGAACTGGGGGCCCGGCACGTTGCTGATGATCAGGTTGATCGGCGGGCAGGCCACCGCCGCCAGCCGGAAGATCGCCGGGGAGGCCAGCCGGGTCACCGGCGGCGGCAGCAGCGAGCACAGCTCGTGCAGCCAGCTCGACGAGGCCGCGGCGAAGCGCCGCTTGGCCGTGCGCATCATGGAGCGGGTCGCGTGCAGCCGCGCGTGCCGGTCGGCCACGTTCGTCGCCAGCGGCGTGACCATGGCCGCGATGTGGTTGCCGACCAGTTGCCGGGCGCCCGCCGTACGCACCGCCACGGGCACCGCCGCGATCAGCGGCTCCTCCGGCAGCGCGTCCCGATCCCGCAGCCAGGTCCGCAGCGCGCCCGCGCACAGGGCCATGACCACGTCGTTCACGCTCATGCCATGCCTCTTGGCGACGTCCTTGACGTCCTTGAGCGGCACCGAGCCGAACGACAGCCGCCGCTCGGCGCTGATCGGCCCGTTGAACGGCGTGCGCGGCGCGATCAGGCCGGGCAGTTCCGGCCGCGGTCGCCGGTCGCCGGCGACGATCCTGGCCGCCCGCGCGATCCGCCGCGCACCGGGCAGCCCCGCCGCCAGCGGGATCGCGTCCAGCTCGCCCGCCGTCCTGGCGAGCGAGCCCAGGGCGCGCACGGGGTGTGTGGCCGTGCGTACGGCGGCGCCGTACAGCATGTCCGCCAGACTCGGACCCCGCTCGGCCGGTGGCGGCGTGACGTCGATCACCCGTGGCTCCGGCGAGAGGTCGAGCAGGGCGGCGAGCGTCTCCGCGCCCGAGACGCCGTCGATGGCCGCGTGGTGGACCTTCGTGTAGACCGCGACCCTGCCGCCGGTCAGGCCGCGCAGCAGGTGCATCTCCCAGAGCGGCCGGGAGCGGTCGAGCCGGCCGGCATGGATGCGGGCGACCGCGTCCGCCAGCTGGTACTCGCCTCCGGGCGCGGCCACCTCCGTCTCGAACAGGTGGTTGGCCAGGTCGAACGCGGGGTCCGGCTCCCAGTAGGGATGGTCGAGGCCGAAGGGCACCTCGCTCAGCCGCAGGCCCAGCGCGGGCGACAGGTGCATGCGCTCGCGCAGCAGCGCGGCGAGCGTCTCGCGGTCGAGGACGCCGCCGAGCGGGTCGAGGATGGCCAGCCCCGCCACGTGGGCGGAGGTCGTCGCGGACTCGGCGTTGAGGAACTGCGCGTCGAGTGCGGTCAGCTGGCGCATCTGCTCTTCTCCCGGGTGTTCGATTCGAGGTCAGCTTCACATCGCGGGGTTTCCGGGACGTTTCCGCGAGAGTCTTACAGATGAATTCGGATGCTCCGCGCGGACCCGCAGCTCAGCGACTCGGTGACAATTGTCTATCCATGGATAACGGTAATCGGGTGCCTTACCACGGCGTCGAAGTGATAACCGAACTCGTGCCGCGGCCTTTTCAGCTGCTGCGTCGCGCCGCTCGCGTCGGTGGCCCTGACGAGGATCGACCGCTCGCCCAGGCGCCTCGGCACCCACGTGATGTGCCAGGGCAGCCAGGCGCTGACCAGGTGCGGGCCGCGGTGTTCCGCCCGGCGCCAGGTCCGCCCGTCGTCGAAGCTCACCTCGACCTTGACCACCCGGCCGCGGCCCGACCACGAACGGCCGCGCAGCAGGTGCGGGCGGCCGAAGGGCACCTGCGCGTTCCAGCCGAGTTCGAGCGCGCTTTTCACCGGATTCACCGTGACGTCGCGGTAGAACTCCGTGTTCCACGGGGTGAACAATTCACGCGTGGCCACTTCGATATCTCCGAGCCATTTGATGGACGCTATTCCCACCCATCCCGGCACCACCAGGCGTACCGGAAATCCGTGGTCGGGCGGGAGAGGGTGGCCGTTCATCTCGTAGGCGACCAGGACGTCGTCCATGGCCTTGTCGGCGGGCAGGGGGCGGCGTACGTGGCCGTGGTGTTCGAAGGGGGCGTCGAGGCCGGTCGGCAGCACGTCCACGGCTCTGGTGGTGATGTCCGAGCGCTCCAGCAGGTACCGCAGGGGCACACCGCGCCAGCGCGCCACCCCGATCGCGCCGAGCGCCCACTGCGTGCCGGGGGCGGGTTCGCCCTGCTGGGTGCCGTAGAAGCGGCGGCCGTTGCCCGCGCATTCGATCGCCGCGTCGAGGGTGCGGGCGGGCATGGCGCGCAACTGGTCATAGGTGTACGCGCCCGGACATCGCACACCGTCGCCGTGGATGGCCAGTTGCCAGGTGGCGGGGTCGATGGACGGGGTGAAGGTGTGGTTGCGGACGAAGAAGCGATCGGTGGGGGTGTGGAAACCTTGGCCCGCCATGGCGTCCCAGCGCATCTCCGCGCTCGCGCCGTGCGTCCTGAAGAGCTCTGGGGGGAGCGGCTTGACGATGGTCGCGGTGGCGTACATAACTCCCCTATTCCCTACCAGTTAACTAGCCAATCTCATCCTATGGTGTGACCTGCATGATCGCCCACTCTCCCCTTCTTCTACGTGCCCCCGTGTGTCGCTCGCGAAAACGTGTGCCTGGCTCGTAACTGGGTCTGTGGGGGGTGGGGTTGGGCGTGCATAATCGGCGCAAGCGCTTGTCAGCCGCCAGCGGAGCGAGGCCGCCATGCCCCCCACCCCAGACCCCACCACCCCCGACCAGCCCCCAGACACCCCACCTGCCACCGACCCCCTCTTACCGGACCCACCACAAGCCACGGCACCACCCACGGGCCCAACACCGGAGCTCCCCGGCGACGCGACGTCGTCCCCGGATCGTCGGCCGGAGCCATCCGGTGGTGCGGCGGTCTTCGCAGGCGCACCGCCTTCGCGGGCCGCTTCCGTGGGCCCGAACGCGGCGGAGGGTGACGGCGCGGCGTCTTCCCCCGGCGGGCTGCCGGAGCCGTCCGAAGGCGTGAGGGCATCCCAAGGCGTGAGGGCATCCGGAGGTGCGCAGCCTTCGCGGGCCGCCTCTGGGAGTGAGGAGTCGGTGGGGCCCGGCGCGGAGTCACCGGTGGGCGTGCGGGTGCCGGGGAGCTTGGTGGTGCTCGCGGTGTTGTCGGCCGGGGCGGGGGCTGTGCATTTCGCCGCCATGGGGGAGCACTTCGCGCTGGACTGGCGGCACGGGGCGTTCTTCGCGGCGGCCGGATGGGCGCAGGTGATCTGGGCCGCGGTGGTTCTGCGTCGCCCGGCGCGGTCCGTGCTGCTGGCCGGGATCGTGGGCAACGCCGCCATCGTGGCCCTGTGGGGAGTCAGCCGGACCCTCGGTGTCCCCTTCGGCCCCGGCGCGGGCCGTCCGGAGCCCGTGGGCGCCCCGGACGTGCTCGCCACCGCCCTGGAGATCGTCCTGGTCTGCTGCGCTCTCGCCCTGCTGGACGGGACCGCGCGCCAGGCCGTTCCCAGCCGGTCGAGGCGGATCGGGGCGGGGGTGGTGGCCGGGCTGGTGGTGGTCGCGGTCGGTACGGTCTTCCTGCCCGTCTTCGGCACCCATGGCCACGCCGTACCCGCGGATCCGGCGGACACCGCGGCGGCAGGCGGCCACCAGCACGGCACCGACCAGAGCCAGAACACCGGCGATCAGGGCCAGAACACCGACGGAGGCCAGGGCACCGACGGGGGCCAGGGCACTGACAGGGGCCGGGGCACGGACGGGAGCCGGGGCACGGACGGGGGACAGGGTACGGGGACGCGGCCTGGCACCGACCCGGGCGCGAGCGCTGACCAGCAGGGTGGGCACAAGCATGGCGACCAGGGGCCGGTGGTGCCGCCGAGCGAGGGCGAACGGGCGTCCGCGGACCTGGCCGTGGCGGCGGCCAAGCGGGAGCTGCCCAAGCGGTGGCCCACGTTGGCGGCTGCCACGAAGGACGGGTTCGCCGAGTCGATCGACACCGGCGGCGTCGTTCACCTCACCAAGATGGCGTGGATCATGGACGACCGGGTGCTCGACCCGACCCGTCCCGAAGCCCTGGTGTACTACCGCAAGCCGAGCGGCGGCAGCATCCTGCTGGGCGCGATGTACATCATGCCTCCGGGCGCCCAGGGCCCCAGAATCGGTGGCTCCCTCACGCACTGGCATGCCCACGACGACCTCTGCGGGCTGCCCGGCGGCGGCGTGGCCGTCCTGAGCCCGGACGGCACCTGCCCCAAGGGCACCACGAAGCTCCCCGCCACCCCCGAAATGCTCCACGTCTGGGTCGTCGACTACCCCGAGGGCCCGTTCGGCGACGCGACCGCCCCAGCCCTCCGCACCGCCATCACCACCCTCCTGTCCCAAGGCGCCTGACCCCCACCACCCCACGCGCCTCCCGCCCGTCGCCTGCCCGCTGCTCGTCTCCCGCACAGCCCGACCCGCATCCGGCCCGGGATGATCGAGCGGGTCAAGAGCGTCGCGGAGGCGCTCGGGCCTGCGTGTGCTGCGGGATCCGAGTAGGTCGCCCGGCCCAGGCGAGGTCGCGGGCGATCCGGCCGGTCGTGCTCGCGGGCGATCTGGTCGGCCGGACTCGCTGCCTCGTGAGGCTCGTCGGCCACCCAACCCAGCGCCGCATGTGGAGGTGCGGGCGGGGCCACCGTCCGCGTTGCGCCGTCCACGCCCGCGGAGGTGCTCGCCGTACCGGCGCGGACAAGCGTGGGATGGCGGGCGGACCGGTGGTGTCAGGGCTTCGGGTGGCGGGTGGGGCTCAAGGTGCGGGGCTTCGGGTGGCGGGTGGGGCTCAAGGCGCGAGTGGGGCTCAGGGTTGGGGGTGGGGCTTGGGGGTGGGGCTCGGGGGTGGGGCAGGGTCGTCGGGGGTTTGGTCGGCGAAGGTGATGATGAGGTAGCGGCCGTTGGAGTAGCTGACCACGCGTTGGCCGAGCATGTCGCTCACCCGGCGGGCCACGTTCTGGAACAGCTCCACCAGGTCCGGGTTGTCGGCCGCCACCCGGAAGTGGCCGTGGGAGTTGAGCTGCTGGGCGACGAAGGGGGAGAAGTTGGCCTCGCTTCTGGCCATTTCCTCCGCGGTGAACGGGGTTTGCCGGAATGCGGGCGAGGTGCCGAAGGACTGGGTCATCGCGTGCCTTTCTTCTGGTGAGGTAGGGGTCAGCGGGCCGCTGTGGTGAACGGCTCGCCGGCGTTGAGCCTGCCGATCAGGCGCAGCACTCCGTCCCGGCCGTCATGGGCCAGAAGCCAGCGGCTGACCTGGCAGGCAGCCTTCGCGTACGTCTGACGATCGGCCGAGGCCGCCCGCAGCCACTCCTCCAGCGTCACCGGCAGCGCCCCCGACGGCTCCACCAGGCAGCGGTCGCCGGTGGGGCCGAGGTAGCGCGGGTCGCCGGAGACCACCACCGCCAGGCCCTCGTCGAACCACTGCGGCACCTCCCCCGACAGCCGCGCGTGCAGCTCCACGTGCGCCATCTCGTGGGAGGCGATCACCGGATCGAGGCCGCCCGGCGACAGCATCACCGCGCGGTTCAGGACCGCCACGCCCTTCTCCTTGCCGCCGCCTATGCCCGTGTAGCAGGGCGCGGTGCCGCACACGAGGATTCTGGGCGTGCTCACCCGCCCGCCGTAGAAGTCGCCGACCAGCCGCCGGGCGGCGGCCACGGTCGCCAGGACCGGCGCGGCCGGCACGCCCTCCTCCACGTAGACGTCGTCACCGGCGGAGCTCAGCCCGTAGCAGCCAGGGCAGGCGGTGGCGGCCACCGACGGGTAGGCCCAGGCCACCCCGCCGACGGCCAGCACCAGCACGGTGACCACCGCGATGATGGTGATTCTCATGGGGGCAAGCCTGCCGGGTGGGGAGCGGGATTACATCAGCCCTGGGTATGTCATCCTCAGGTATGCGGCCACCTGCCGCTTGCCCCCGTACTCCGCCCAGTCCAGCGGCGTCGAGTCGTGGTCGTCGTCCGTGGCCGCCGGGTCGGCCCCGAGTTCCAGCAGCGCTGCGACGGTGTCGACGTCGTCGTTCCAGGCCGCCAGGTGCAGGGGAGTGCTCCGCTCCCGGTGCCCGACGTCGAAACCGAGCCCCGCCAGCAGCCGCACCACGTCCGGCCGCCCGTGCTCGGCCGCCCGGTTCATCAGGCCGGGCGTCTCGGCCAGCGCCCGCGCGAGCACCTCGGGCCCGAAGGCGGCGGCCGCGCCGGCGTCGCCGCTCATGCACGCCGCCGCGAACGCCTCGAGCTCGTCGAGCTCCGGCCGCCGCGCCCCCGCCGCCGCCAGCAGCCCGGCCACCTCGCGGTGGCCGTGGACGAGCGCCAGCTCGTACGGCGTCCGCCCGCCGAACGCCGGATGCGCGCCCGGCCGATCGACCGGCACGCCGTACTCCAGCAGAAGCCTGACCCGGCGCGGACCGCCACGCAGCGCGGCCGTCGCCAGCTCCTCGGCGAGCAGTTCGGCGGGCGAGGCCAGCTCGTGCCCGAGCCGCTCGCGCCACGGCCCGCCGTCGCCGCGGCCGAGCCCGTACTCCAGCAGCAGCTCCAGATGCGCGGTGTCGTCGGACCAGGAGCCGCCGAGCCCGAGGTTGTAGACGGTCTGGGCGTCGTTGGCGTCGGCGCCGGCGGCCAGCAGCACGCGGGCCAGCTCCAGCCCGCTCCGGTGCGGCGGCTGGTC
Organism: Nonomuraea sp. NPDC050547; assembly: GCF_044457345.1. Taxonomy (NCBI): domain Bacteria; kingdom Bacillati; phylum Actinomycetota; class Actinomycetes; order Streptosporangiales; family Streptosporangiaceae; genus Nonomuraea; species Nonomuraea sp. NPDC050547. The sequence continues at coordinate 155,529 of NZ_JBITGW010000005.1, read as the reverse complement.
GCCCTCTCCACCGCCGAACGCGCCGGTCAGGGCGGTGAACGGCGACGGCAGCCCGTCCCACAGGAACCCGGCGTCCGGGTCGGCGCCGTGGTCGAGCAGGACGCGGGCGGCTTCGGCGTACCGGCCGGGCCGCGTGAGCCGCGCGTAGGCCAGGTAGAGCAGCGGCTCCCACCCGAACGGGCCGCCCTGCGCGGTGGCGAGCGACGGGGCGGCGGCCAGCGCGGCGCGCAACGCGGCGGCCGAGCCGGTGGCGGCCATCGTGAAGACGTTCGCCGTGGCCAGGGCGGGGTCGGCGGCGAGCAGCTCGTCCGCCTCGCGCAGGCGGCCGGGGTAGTCGTCGCCGTAGGTGAGGCAGGTCAGACGCAGAAACTCGTCGGCCGGATCGGCGGCGACGGGCACCTCGTGCGGCGAACGGGTGTAGCGGCCGACGGTCTCCAGATGCTTCATCAGCCGTCCCCAGCTGGGAAAACCGTGGCGGCGGGCGGTCACGAGCTGCGCGTCGGCCAGCTTGGGCGCGCTCGGGCGCCGGGGATGGAACTCCTCGACCATGGCCAGCGCCTCCGGCACGCCGGCGCGTACGTAGCGCAGCAGCGTCTTGGCCTGTTTGCGCAGAGCTTCGGCGCTCGGATGGTCGGGAAGACGAGAGATGGGCACGATGGCCTCCCTTCCGTATACGTCTGACGTCCGCATGATCAGACCGGAAAAGAGGTCGGGCCTAACAACACACCGTGACCAGGTGGGCTTCGCCCTTCCCGCGGACCGGATGCGCCCTGACGCGCCCGACCAGCATACATCTGGACGGTTCGGCGGCTCCTGCACCCCAGCGGAACTCCCACGCCGGCCTCCACCCGATCAGGGAGGTGCCGCTCTGAACCTGGGAGTAGGGTCTGCGGATGACGTCCTCCCTGTATGACCGCCTGATCGCCGACCTCGACGCCGCCGGGGCCGGGTATCGCTTGATCGACCACGCCCCGGAAGGGCGTACCGAGCTGGTCAGCGAGCTGCGCGGCAACGAGGTGAGCCACGCTGCCAAATGCCTGATCGTCATGGTGAAGATCGGCAAGAAGGAGAAGCGCTTCGTGCTGGCCGTCGTCCCGGGCGACGCCAAGCTCGATCTCCAGGCGGTCAAGGCGCTGTACGGGGGCACGTACGCGGCCTTCGCCGACAAGGAGCGGGCCGAGGAACTGGCCGGGAGCGTGAGCGGCACGGTGCTGCCCTTCTCCTTCCATCCGGACCTGGAGCTGGTCGTGGATCCCGCGCTGCTGGCCGTACCGGAGATCTATTTCAACGCCGCGCGGCTGGATCGCTCGATGGCGCTGTGCACGAAGGACTACGTTCTCGTCGCCGCGCCCAGAACCGAGCGCATCATTTAATACTGGGAAATATGCGCCACTCCGACTGGGGTACGGTCAGCGCCCGCTGGGCGGGTATTCGCAGCGAGACGGTCGAGGTGCACGGCGCCGCCGTCCACTGTCTCCGGGCCGGATCCGAGCGCGACGGCCCCGCGCACCTGCTGGTCCATCCGCTGGGCGGCAGCGCGACGCTGTGGATGGACCTCATTCCCCACCTGGCCGCCTCCGGCCCCGTCTACGTGCCGGACCTGCCCGGAACCCTGTTCGGCCACACCGAGCTGCCACATCCGCGCGCGGCCAGGCTGGCGCCGAACGTCCGCTTCCTGCGCGCCTTCACCGGGACGCTCGGCCTGGAGAAGGCGACCGTCCACGGCTGGTCGATGGGCGGGCTGGTGGCGGCGATGTTCGCCGGCCTCGCGCCGGAGCGGGTCGGCCGCCTGGTGCTCGCCACCCCGGCCCTGCCCGCCCGGCTGCGGGAGGAGGAGGCGCGGTGGTGGCGCACGATCGGCCGCGTGTGCCTTTCAGCGGCGCAGCCGCTGGCCCGCACGGTCCTGCGCGCCGGCGCGCGTCCCCTCCTGGAGATGAAGATCAGGACGTACGCGGACACCGGCACCCTGACCGGCGGCGAGAAGCTGGTCGGCGGTGACCTGACCCGCTTGTCGCCGGAGATGACCCGGCTGATCGGCGAGGAACTGCGCACGGCGGACCCGGCCCGGCTGGGCGACACCGTCACCGCGGTGACCTCGATCATGCGGGCGATCTTCGTCGACCCCGGGCCCGTCCGCGCGGCCCTTTCCCGGGTGAGCGCCCCCACCCTGGTCCTGTGGGGCGAGACCGACAACATCGTCATCGACGGCGCCCGCGAGGACCTGAACGTCCGCCGCCCCGACTGGACGCAGCACACCATCCCGGACACCGGGCACGTGTTCCCCCTGGAGGCGCCCGGTGTCTACGCGGAAACCGTCGCGCGCTGGGCGGGGTACAGCTCGTAGTCTTTGCCGGATGCAGCACGTTCTGACCACCGATCGCCTCGAACTGCGGCCCGCCGGCGCCGCCGACCTCGCGGCTCTGCTCGCCCACTGGACCGATCCCGACGTGCGGCGCTTCCTGTTCGACGGCGAGGTTCTCACCGCCGGGCAGGTGTCCGAGGCGATCGCGGCCGGCGAGCGCGACTTCGCCGCCTCCGCCCGCGGCCTGTGGCTGATCCGCGAGCGCGCCACCGGCGCCCTCGCCGGCACCGCGGGGCTCCGGCCGCTGGAGGACCTGGGCCTGGAGATCACCTACAGCCTGTCGCCCCCCTTCTGGGGGTACGGCTACGCCACGGAGGCGGCCCGCGCGGTGGTCGAGCACGCCCTGGGCCCGGCCGGCCTATCGGAGGTCCTCGCCGAGGTGGACGAGGGCAACGCCGCCTCCATCGCCGTGGTGGAACGCCTGGGGATGACGCCGTTCGAGACGGTTCCCGGCCTGCTGGGGCCGATGATCCGCTACCGGAGGAGCGCGCATGGCTGACCGCCTCTTCACCGAACCCCGCCTGGCCGAGCTCTACGACACGTTCTGCGCCGGACGCCCCGACTTCGCCTTCTACCTCCCGCTGGTGATGGAGGCCGGATCGGTGCTGGACGTCGGCTGCGGCACCGGCGAACTGCTCATCGCCGCCAAGGACGCCGGCCACACCGGCCGCCTGACCGGCCTCGACCCCGCCGAGGCCATGCTCGGCGTCGCCAGGCGGCGGGCCGGCGTGGAATGGGTGCGCGGCGACCTGTCCACCTTCAGCCGGCCAGGCGCGTTCGACCTGATCGTCATGACCGGCCACGCCTTCCAGGTCCTGGTGGAGGATGACGAGCTGCGCAGCGGCCTGGCCGCCGTGCGCGCGGCCCTGGCCGACGGCGGCCGCTTCGTCTTCGAGACCCGCAACCCGCTCGCCCGTGACTGGGAACGCTGGACGGGCGCCGAGATCACCGACGCCTCCGGCACACCGGTGCGCGTGGACGTGGAGGTGCGGCGGGTGACGGCGGAGCGCGTCACCTTCACCCAGACCTACACCAGCCCGGGATGGGAGCGCCCGGAGGTCAGCTGGAGCACTCTGCGCTTCCTCGGCGTGGCCGAACTCGCCGCGTTCCTGGCGGAGGCGGGGCTGGAGATCGAGGCCCAGTACGGCGACTGGAACCGCGAGCCCCTGACCGACGCCGCCCCGGAGATCATCACGTTCGCCGCCGGGTAGTGCCTCACCGGAGCGCGCCAGCGGACACAATCGGAGTATGCGCTACCGCATCCTGGGCACGACCGAGGTGGCCGGCGAGCAGGTCAACGGGGACGGCCTGCGGGCGCTGCTCGCCGCGCTGCTGCTGGAACCCGGGCGGCCGGTCTCCGCGGAGCGCCTGCGCGAGGTCGTCTACGGCGGCGAGGGGGCCGCGCCCAACGCCCTGCAGTCGCAGATCTCCCGCCTGCGCAAGTTCGTCCCGGTCGAGCGGGTCGGGCCCGGCTACCGGGTCAGCGTGGACCCCGACGACGTGGACGCCCACCGCTTCGCCCGCCTGGTCACCGAGGGGCGGCGGGCCGGCCGTACACCGGAGGCGGTGCGGCTGCTGGGCGAGGCGCTCGCGCTGTGGCGCGGCGAGGCGCTGGCCGGGCTGCCGGGCCTGGACGGCCACCGCGAGCGGCTGGCGAGCCTGCGCGCGGAGGCGCTGGAGAACCGGATCGAGGCCGAGCTCGCGCTGAAGGCCGAGCCCGCCCGCCTGGTCGGGGAGCTGCGGACCCTGGTCGCCGCCGACCCGCTGCGCGAGCGCCCGCGTGAGCTGCTGATCCGCACGCTGGCCGCGACCGGCGGGCAGGTCGAGGCGCTGGAGTGCTACGAGGACTACCGCCGCCTGCTGGCCGGGCGCCTCGGCACCAGCCCGTCGCCGGAGCTCAGAGCCCTGCATGTCGCGGTGCTGCGCGGCGAGCACGCCCAGCGCCCGCTGATCGCCATGCCGGGGCCGCGCCGCCAGGTGAGCAGCTTCGTCGGCCGCGAACGTGAGCTCGCCGACCTGCGCGCCCTGCTGCGCGAGCACCGGCTGGTGACGCTCGTCGGCCCCGGCGGCTCGGGCAAGACCCGGCTGGCCGCCGAGGCGGTGAGCGGGCCGCTCGGGGAGCGCGTCTGCTTCGTCGAACTCGCCCCGGCGGCAGGGGTACGGCAGGCCGTGCTCGGCGCCCTCGGCGGCGCTTTCACGCCCGGCGACCCGGTCGCCATCCTGGCGGGAGAGTCGCTCCTGCTCGTGCTGGACAACTGCGAGCACCTGATCGAGGAGGCCGCCGCCCTGGCCGACCGGGTGCTGGCCGGGGCGCCCGGCGTACGCGTGCTGGCCACCAGCCGCGAGCCGCTCGGGCTCGACGGCGAGGTCAGCCTGCCGCTGCGCCCGCTCGCGCTGCCCGCCGAGGGCGCCGCCCTGGCCGAGGCGCTGGACAGCCCCGCGGTGAGCCTGCTCATGGACCGCGCGCGGGCCGCCGACCCGCACTTCGCCGCCACCGACGCGGTCGTGCGGATCTGCCGCGCCCTCGACGGCCTGCCGCTGGCGATCGAGCTGGCCGCCGCCCGGCTGCGCGCGCTGTCGGCCGAGGACCTGGCCGAGCGGCTGGAGGAGCGGCTCGGCGACCGTCTCGACCTGCTCGGCTCCGGGCTCCGCGGCGGCCAGGCCCGCCATCGCACGCTGCGGGCCGTCGTGGCGTGGAGCTGGGAGCTGCTGTCGGCCGGCGAGCAGCGGCTGGCCGCGCGGCTGTCGGCCTTCCCGTCGGGGGCCTCGCTCAAGGCGGCGGAGCAGGTCTGCGGCGCGACGCCCGGCCTGCTCGCGGCCCTGGTGGACAAGTCGCTCGTCCAGGCCGACCGGGGGCGCTACCGGATGCTGGAGACCGTGCGCGCCTTCTGCGCCGAGCACCTGGGGGAGGACGACGTCCACGCCGTACGCCTGGCCCACGCCGAGTACTTCGCCGGCATGGCTGTGCGGGCGGAGCCGTACCTGCGCAATCATCGGCAGGCGGGCACGATGGCCGAGCTCGCGGCCGAGCACGACAACCTGCACGCGGCGCTGCGCTGGGCGATCGCGGCCGGGCGGCCCGCGACGGCGCTGCGGATCACCGCGGGGCTATGGCTCTACTGGTGGCAGCGCGGGCTCGGGCAGGAGGCCGCCCAGCTCACCGTCGCCGCGCTCGAACTGCCGGGAGCGGAGGAGTGCGGCGCCCACTACGTGATGTCCGTGCTGCAGGTGGCATCGGCGGCCAGTCCGCGCGCCCAGATCCGCCCGTTGCTGGAGCGGGCCGAGCGGCTGGCCGAGCAATTGGGGCCGGCGCCCGAGTACCCGCTGATCCAGATGGTGCGCCCCTATCTCGCCGTCGCCGAGAGCGACTACGGCGCGATCGTCCCCTCGCTCCTGACCGCGACCACGAGCTCGCAGCCGTGGTCGCGCGGCTTCGCCCACCTGCTCCTGGCACAGGTACGGCTGGGCGGCGGCAACCAGGTGGACCAGGCCTCCGAGCACCTGAGCAGCGCGCTCACCGCCTTCCGGCTGGCCGGCGACGGCTGGGGCACGGCGCAGGCCCTGCTGCAGATGGCCGAGATCGCCGGCTGGCGGGGCGAGCACGCGCGCGAGCTGGACCTGACCGAGGAGGCCATGGCGCTGACCTCGGTCTTCGGCGACGCGGAGGACACCGTGTTCGTCCTGGCCCAGCGGGGCTCGGTCAAGGCCAGAGCGGGCGACCTCGACGGCGCCAAGGCCGACCTGGAGCGGGCCGCCGGGCTGGCCAGGTCGAGGAAGGGGCCGGAGGTGATGGCCGCGGCCACGTACGTGCGGGCCGAGGTGGCCAGGCTCGAAGGCGACGGCGGACGGGCCGCTGAGCTCTACCGCGAGGCGCTGGCCGGCTGCGGGCACACGCCCTGGGCGGGGGAGGAGGAGCTGCGCGCCCGCGTCCTCATCGGGCTGGGACAGGTCGCCGGCGACGAGGGGCTCTTCCGCGAGGCGTTCGACGTCCTCCTGCGCACACTCGACATGCCGGCCGCCGCCGGCGCGGTCGAGGGCATGGCCGGGCTGGCGCTGGCCGGAGGCGCCGCCGAGCGGGCCGCGACGCTCCTCGGGGCGGCCGGTACGCTGCGCGGGCTGCCGGGCACCGACGCCGCCGGCGTCGAGGCGGAGACCAGGCGCGTGCTCGGCGACGCCGCGTTCTCGCTGGCCTACCGGCGGGGCGCCCGGATGGACCGCGAGGAGATCGTCGTGCTCATGTCAGCGCCGCGTGCGGGCGCGGTCAGCCCCGCCGCCCACCGTTGAGGCATGAGACAGATTCCGATGACGCGCTCCTGTCCTTTCAGCCCGCCGGACGGGGCCGCCGACGAGGCGTTCGGCAAGGTGCGGCTCGACACCGGCGACGAGGTCTGGTATGCCACCAGCCACGACCTGGTCCGCCGGCTGTTCGCCGACACCCGCTTCAGCTCCGAGGTGGAGGGCGGCCAGCAGGGCGTACCGTTGTACGAGGCCCCGCCGCCGCCGGGGATGTTCGTCCAAATGGACCCGCCCCGGCACACCCGGATACGCCGCATGCTCACCGGCCGCTTCACCCTGCAGCGCATGAACCGGCTGCGGCCCAGGATCGAGCAGATCATCGCCGACCAGCTCGACCACGTGGAGAAGCAGCCGCGGCCGGTGGACCTGGTCGAGCACTTCGCGCTGCCGGTGCCGACGCTGGTGATCTGCGAGCTGCTCGGCGTGCCGTACGCCGACCGCGAGAACTTCCAGATCGCCAGCGTCCGGCTGCTCGACACGAACCTCGACATCGAGACGGCCACGGCGGCGCTGGAGGACTTCGGGGTCTACCTCACCGAGCTCGTCGCGGCCAAGCGCGCCCGGCCGGGGGAGGGGCTGCTGGACGACCTGCTCGCCGGCACCGACCTGACCGACGAGGAGGTGGCGGGGGTCGCCGTGCTGCTGCTGATCGCCGGCCACGAGACCAGCGCCAGCGTGCTGGGCGTCGGCACGCTGCTGCTGCTCCAGCGGCCCGATCAGCTCGCGCTGCTGCGCGATGAGCCCGAGGTCGCCAAGACCGCGGCGGACGAGATGCTGCGCTACCTGTCGGTCGTCGACACCCTCATGTTCCGGCGGGCCTCGCGGGACCTCGAACTGGGCGGGGTGACGATCCCGGAGGGCGACTTCCTCACCGTCTCGCTGGCCGCGGCCAACCGGGACCCGTCCCTGTGCGAGAACCCCGACGTCCTGGACCTCGCCCGGCCGCGTACCCATCACCTGGCCTTCGGCTTCGGCCCGCACCAGTGCCTCGGGCAGAATCTCGCCAGGATGGAGCTGGAGATCGCCTTCCCCGCGTTGCTGCGCCGCCTGCCCGGGTTGCGGCTGGCCGTACCGCTGGAGGAGGTGCCGAAGCGCGTGGGGATGCTCGTGTACGGCGTGGACCGGCTGGAGGTGACGTGGTGATCGTCGTGGACAGGGAGCGGTGCGCCGCCGCCGGGCAGTGCGCGGCGTGGGCGCCCGAGGTCTTCGACCAGGATCCCGACGACGGCCGGATCGTCCTGCTCGCTCAGGCCGACGGCCCGCAGGTGCGGCGCGCGGTCTCCGGCTGCCCCACAGGGGCGATCACGCTCATGCCGTCGAGCAGGTAGCCGAGGCCGCGGGCGAAGGTGGCCGCCCAGTCGTGGGCCAGGCCGTGCGCGGCCAGCGTGGGATACGGGCGCAGGTGCTCGGTGAGGTCGGCGGCGCTGTCGTGGGCCTGGAGGGTGACCGAGCCGATCACGAACGTGGACAGGCTGTGCGCGGCCGCCCGCACGTCGGGCAGCCCGGCCTCCTCCAGCGTGCGGTAGAGGAAGTCGGTACGGCCGAGCGCGTTCGGCCCCATCATGGGCCGGTCGAGCAGCGTGATCGACCACGGGTGGCGCAGCATCGCCGCCCGCCAGGCCGAGCACAGCCCCTCGGCGCGCGCCCGCCAGTCACCCTCCGAGGGCGGCTTTGCCTCGCCGAACACCGCGTCGAGTGCCAGGTCGAGCACGTCGTCCTTGGTCTTCACGTGCCAGTACAGCGTGGTGGACCCGGTGCCGAGCCGCTCGGCCAGCCGCCGCATGGTCAGCCGGTCGATGCCCTCCTCGTCGAGCAGGGCGAGGGCCTCGGCCACGATCCGCTCGATGGTCAGCACCTGGCGGGCGGGCTTGCGGGGCCGCAGCCACACGTTCTCGTCGCTCACCCGGCCGATAATACGCTGTACGCCGACCGGATCGATGGTCTAGTAATAGAACAGTGAGCCATATCGAGGTCGACGACCTGACCTACGTGCTGCCCGACGGCCGCCTGCTGCTCAACGAGGTGTCGTTCAAGGTCGGCGAGGGCGCCAAGGCCGCCATGGCCGGCCCCAACGGCGCCGGGAAGACCACGCTGCTGCGCCTGATCGCCGGTGAGCTGCGGCCCACCGCCGGGCGGGTGCGCGCCGGCGGCGGGATCGGGGTGATGCGCCAGTTCCTCGACGCGGGAAGCGTCGGAGACCTGCTGCTGTCGGTTGCGCCCCCGCCGGTCCGCGCCGCCGTCGCGTCGGTACGGCGGACCGAGGCGGCCCTGGGCGACGACGAGACGAGCCAGCTCGCCTACGCCCAGGCGCTCAGCGACTACGCCGACGCCGGAGGCTACGAACTGGAGGTCGTCTGGGACGTGTGCACGACGGCCGCGTTCGGCCTGCCGTACCTGTCGGCGCGGGAGCGGGACGTGCGCACGCTGTCCGGCGGCGAGCAGAAGCGCCTGATGCTGCACGCCCTGCTGCGCGGCCCCGACGGCGTCCTGCTCCTGGACGAACCCGACAACTACCTCGACATGCCCGGCAAGCAGTGGCTGGAGGGCGAACTGCGCGCCTCCGCCAAGACCGTGCTGCTCGTCTCGCACGACCGCAGGCTGCTGGCCGAGGTCGCCGACCGGATCGTCACCGTCGAGGCGCGCGGCGTGTGGGTGCACGGCGGCGGCTACACCGGCTACCCCCAGGCCCGCCGCGACCGCGCCGCCCGCCTCGACGAGCGCCGCCGCCGCTGGGAGGACGAACGCGCCAGGCTCCGCGGCGCCGTCCACACGCTGCGCCAGCGCGCCACCCGCAACGACGCGCTGTCCGGGGCCTACCGGTCCGCCGTGACCAGGCTCGCCCGCTACGAGGAGGCGGGCCCGCCGGAGCGCCCGCCGAAGGAACAGAACATCCGCATGCGGCTGCGCGGCGGCCGCACCGGCAAACGCGCGCTCACCGTGCGCGAACTCGCCCTGCCCGGCCTCGTGCGCGCCTTCAGCACCGAGATCTGGTACGGCGAGCGGATCGGCGTCCTCGGCCTCAACGGGACCGGCAAGTCGCACTTCCTGCGGCTCCTGGCAGGGGAGCCGATCGCCCACACCGGGGCGTTCACGTTGGGCGCCCGGGTGCGGCCCGGGTGGTTCGCGCAGACCCACCTGCGTCCCGACCTGCACGGCCGCCCGATCGCCGAGCTGATCATGGCGACCTACGGCGTGGAGCGCAACGACGCGATGGCCGCGCTGGCCCGCTACGAGCTGGCTCCGGCGGGCGGCCAGCACTTCGAGACGCTCTCGGGCGGGCAGCAGGCGCGGCTGCAGATCCTGCTGCTGGAGCTGTCAGGGGCGACGTTGCTGCTGCTGGACGAGCCCACGGACAACCTCGACCTGGCCAGCGCGGAGGCGTTGCAGCGGGGGCTGTCGGCCTACGAGGGCACCGTGCTGGCCGTCACCCACGACCGCTGGTTCGCCGCCGACTTCGACCGCCACCTCACCTTCACCGCCACCGGCCACGTCCACGACTCCCCCAACCCCGACCCGGCCTTCTAACCCACACCCCCCACGCCCCGACACCCGCGATATCGCGTGACATCCTGCGCTGCCCGCGCTCCCACGGGCGTGTTCACGCGGTCGCGGCGCTTCCGAGCTCGGACCCCGACGCGCGCCCGGCCAGGCGGAGGGCACGGGGCCGGCACGCGAAGATCGGGCGGGACCGGCCGGGCGGGGTCACGTGGGGGTCGGTGAGGGGTGGGGGTGGGCTGGCATGCTGGGGAGGCGTGTAAACAGCGGTAGCGTCGAGCGGTGGTTCTGCCCGGCGAACAACGTGAAGCGGAGCGGGTGGATGGAAGCGGAGCGGCCCAGCGCGATCGGGCAGGCGCTGCTGGCGGTCAGCGACCAGTGGACGATGCTCATCCTGCAGCGCGCCTTCCTGCTGCGCCTGCGCCGCTTCGCCGACTGGCGCGATGAGCTCGGCATGTCGGAGTCGGTGCTGTCCAACCGGCTCAAGGAGATGGTCGCGGGCGACCTGCTCAGGCCGGTGCCCTACCGGGAGCAGGGGCGGACGCGGACCGAGTACCTGCTGACCGAGCGGGCCATCGAGCTGTGGCCGGTGCTGGTGGAGATCTGGTCGTGGGAACGGCGGTGGGTGCCCAGGCGGCACGGGCTGCCGGAGCTGGCGCATGATGTGTGCGGGAGCCGTACCGACGTCGAGCTGGGGTGTCTGGGGTGCGGGGCGGCGCCCGTCGGCGCGCGCGACACCGAGACGTCGCGGGGGGCGGCGACCTTCGCCCAGGTGACGGTGCCGCGGCATCATCGCAGGATCGTGCGTGCGGGGGAGGACGATCCGCTGTCGTATTTGCCGGAGACGTTCGAGCTGCTCGGGGATCGGTGGAGCACGGTGGTTCTGGCGGCCGCCTTTCTGGGGGTGCGGCGGTTCGCGGACTTCCAGGCCGAGCTGGGGGTGGCGCCGTCGGTGCTGTCCAGCCGGCTGCGGCGCTTCACCGAGCTCGGCGTGCTGGACGTGGAGGAGCCGGGGGCGCGGCCCCGCTACCGGCTGACCGGCAAGGGGCTCGGCTTCTTCGGGATCTTCGCGTTTCTGGTCGAGTGGGCGCAGAAGTGGTACGAGGGGCCGGCGGACACCGATCTGCGGTTCACCCATCGGGCCTGCGGGCGGTCGTTTCTGCCGTACCTGAGGTGCGGGTCGTGCGGGGTGGCGCTGAGCCGCACCGAGGTGCACTTCGTGATCCCCGAGCGGCGGCTGCCGCTGGCCGGGACCGCCTGAGGTTCGCGGCGGGCTGTGGCATCATGTGCGGGTGCATGTCGGCCGGCCCGTTCTGCGCGCTTTGCGCGCCACCGCGTTCGCGGTGGCCTGCGTGCTGGCCTCGCTCACCCTGCACATGCTGGCCGGAGGCGCACAGATACGGCCCGTCACCCTCGCGCTCGCGCTCGCGCTGACCTGGGCCGGGGCCTACCTGCTCGGCCGCCGGCAGCGCGGCAGGGAACTTCTGCTGGCCACGAGCTTCGCCGCCCAGTACGGCATGCACCACCTGTTCACCGCCGGTGCCGTGCCCGTGGCCGCCCCGGTGGCCGCTCATGGGCACGGCGACGGGCTCGGCAACGGCCTGGGCATGTTCCTCGTGCACGCCGTCGTCGCCCTGATCTCCGCCTGGTGGCTTGAGCGCGGCGAGTGCGCGCTGGCTCTGCTGGCACATCTGGCCGTCGCCTCCGTCGGCGGCCTGTGGGCCCGGCTGTTCGTCCTGCTGACCGCCACGCCGGAGACCGGCTCCGCCGGGCTGGCGCCGGTCGAGGACGAGGGCACGCTCGCCCCTCGTACGCCCTTCGTCACGATCGTCTCCCGGCGTGGACCGCCGCTCATTCTCTCCGTTCACTGAACCCGGGCATCCCCGCCCGGGCGCTCCCGGGCGTCTCCGCCTGGGCGTAAGGCCGTGCGCTCCGGCAGCCGCGGCCTCCGCGCGTGTCCTCCTCGATCAGGGCCGCGTCCGAACCCCCTGACCGGATCGCGCGTACCTCGCTGTGCGCGCCACCGGCCGAACGGAGAAACCACCATGAGCTCCTCCACCGACGTCATCGAACGGACCGAGAGCGTCGATCCACCCCCCGGGCGATCGGCGAGCTGGCCGGCGCTGCGCCCGCTCGTGCTGCGCCTTCACTTCTACGCCGGGCTCCTCATCGCCCCGTTCCTCCTGGTCGCGGCCACCACCGGCCTGCTGTACGCGGCGTCGTACCAGATCGAGAAGATCGTCTACGCGCACGAGCTGACCGCGCCGCCCGGGGGCCCGAGCCTGCCCCTGGAACGGCAGATCGCCGCCGCCCGCGCCGCGCACCCGCGGGCCCCGATCACCGCGGTACGGCCCGCCGCCGAGCCCGGCGAGACCACCCGCGTCCTGCTGGACGTGCCCGGCCTGCCGGACAGCACCCAGCTCGCCGTCTTCGTGGACCCGTCCACCGCCCAGGTACGCGGCTCGCTGGAGAGCTACGGCGGCTCCGGCGCGCTGCCGGTGCGCGCCTGGATCTCCCACCTCCACCGCAACCTGCACCTGGGCGAACCCGGCCGCATCTACAGCGAGCTGGCGGCCAGCTGGCTCTGGGTCGTCGCGCTCGGCGGCCTGCTTCTGTGGATCGGCCGCAAGCGGCGCAAGGGCACCCGCCTGCGCCGCCTGACCACGCCGGAGCGCGGCGTCACCGGCCGGCGGCGGATCCTCTCCTGGCACGGCTCGATCGGCCTGTGGGCGGTGGTGGGCCTGGTGTTCCTGTCGGCCACGGGCCTGACCTGGTCGAAGTACGCCGGTGACAACGTCGACCGGCTCCGCACCACGCTCGGCTGGACCACACCGTCCATCGCCACCGGTGGCGAGCACGGCGCCCACGCCCCCTCCGCCGCCGGCGGGCACCGGCATGGCGGCGGCGACGTCGGCCCCGACCGGGTCACGGCGGCCGCGGCGGGCCGGGGGCTGTCCGGGCCGCTGGAGATCGTCTGGCCGGCCAAGCCCGGCGAGCCGTACCTGGTCAAGGAGTCCGACAAGACCTGGCCGCAACGGCTGGACCAGGTGGCCGTCGACCCCGCCACCGGCCAGGTGCGCGCCGAACTGCGCTTCGCCGACTTCCCCCTGGCCGCCAAGCTCACCCGCTGGGGCATCGACGGGCACCAGGGACTGCTGTTCGGCCTGGCCAACCAGATCGTGCTGATGCTGCTCGCGGCGGGCGTCATCACCATGATCGTGCTCGGCTACCGGATGTGGTGGTCGCGCCGCCCGAAACTCGGCGGCTACCCGCGCGGCGGCTGGCGCGGCGTGCGCTGGGTGGTTCTGATCCCCTTTGCGCTGGTGGCCGTGGGTGTGGGGTACTTCCTGCCGCTCCTGGGCATCTCCCTGTGCGCGTTCCTGCTGCTCGACATCGTGCTCGGCCGGGTTCTCGCGGGCGGGCGCGGCTGACACCATGGCGGATGTGTCCCCTCGGGATCCGAGTCTGCGCCTGATCCGCGCCGCCGTCTTCGGCATGGCGTGCGTCGTGGTCTCCGCGGGAGGACACCTGCTGGCCGGAGGCGGCGCCATCGCGCCGTGGGCGCTCGCCCTCGGCGCCGCCGCCTCCCTGTCGCTCGCCCTGGTGCTCGGCGGGCGCGAACGGAGCCGCGAAGGCGTCCTGGCCGCCACCGCCGGGACGCAGATGCTGCTGCACCTGCTGTTCGCGCAGACGTCGGCGCACGTCGTCGTGCCCGATCACGGGCATCCGCGTCCCGGCATGGTGGTGGCCCACTTCACGGTCGCGCTGCTGACCGGGTGGTGGCTGTATCGCGGCGAGAGCGCCGTGTGGACCCTGCTGCGCCTGTGGTCCGCGCCGCCGCCGCGCCTGCCGCGGCTGCTGGCCGCCGCTCCGGTGCGGCTGCCTTCCGCGATGCGGCCGGCCGTACCGGAAGGTGAACCGGAGCCCCGCGGGCGGCGTGAGCTCGCCGCGGTGGTGCACCGGCGCGGACCCCCGGGGCCGCCGCGCGCCGGCTGACGTGCGCCGGCGCCACAGGCGTCCATCCGGTGTCCCCGGCCTTTCTGCGGGCCGGGTCGTTTCCATGGAGTTTCAGACGATGGCGAAGCTGCCGCGTTCCATCCTGACCGCGGTGATCTGCGGTCTTGTGCTGGTCTTTCTGCCCACCGCCGCTCTTGCCCACGACGCGCTCAAGTCGAGCTCGCCGGGCAAGAACGCCAAGGTGAAGTCGCTTGAGGAGATCGAGCTGGAGTTCACCGCCAAGATCCGCATGCCGGTCGTGGTACTGCGGGACAGCGGCGACAAGCTCGTTCCTTTGAGCAAGCCCGTCGCCGACGACAAGACCGTCACCACCGAGGTGCCCGAGGCGCTGGCCGCCGGGCGCTACGTGATCGGCTGGCGGGTGGTCTCCTCCGACGGCCATCCGATCCAGGGGGAGATCCCCTTCACCGTGACCGCCCCGCCCACCCCCACCTCCGACCCCACCGACACGGCCGGCCCCGCTGAGTCCACGGCTCCGGCGCCGCCGGCGGAGAGCGCTTCCGCACAGCCCGCCGACCCGGGGCAGGCGGCGGCCGCGACCCAGGAGGGCCAGGGGCTGCCGGGCTGGATCTGGGTGGTGGCCGCCGTGCTGGTGGTGCTGGGCGCGGGCATGTGGTTCGCGGGCTCCCGCCGCCGCACCGCACCCACCGGCCCGGTGTCCGGCAAGCCGGTCGAGGACGGTCCGGAACCCGGCAAGCCCACCGACGATGGGCCGGCGGCTGGAAAGGCGACCGAGGACGGTCCGGAGCCGGGTGGTCCGGCCAGCTGACGCCTTCACGATCCGGGACGTCCAGAGTCGCGACGGGTGAAGGCCGCGGGTGGTCTATGGGACTGGTCTGCGGGGGGCGAGGGTTTGGAGTGTGGTGGTGCCGGCGGGGTCGCGGTCGGTGCTGACCGGCACCAGCGCCACCTCGTCCACGCCCGCCTCCGCGTACGCCGCCAGGCGCGCGGCCACCGTGTCCGCGTCGCCGAGCAGGGCCACCGAGGCGACCAGTTCGTCCGGCACCGCGGCCAGCAGGTCGCGCGGGTGCGGGCCGGTGCGCGCGTAGGCGACCACGTCCGCGAACCCGGCCTCGGCGAACATCTCGCCGTAGCCGGGCGCGGGCAGGTAGCCGACGACGGCGCGGCGGATGCGGTCCACGGCCTCGCGGCCGGGGTCCACGGCCGCGCTCACCCAGGCGGCCACCGAGACCTCGGGGTTGAGGGCGCGTACCTGGGCGGCGAGGCGGCCGGCCGACGCCGGAGTGATCAGGTTGAGCACCATCCGGTCGGCGCGGGCTGCCGTGCGCACCGCCGACGGCCCGAACGCCGCCACCGTCAGCCGTGAGCGCGGCGCGGGCAGCCGCAGCCGGTAGCCGTTGCTGGCCACCGACCCGCCGGTGAACGCCGACCGTTCACCGTCCAGCATCGGCCGCAGAGCCTCGACCGACTCCCGCAGCGCGGCGGCCGAGCGGGCGCGGGAACGTCCGTGCCAGCCCTCGACGACGAGCGGGCTCGAGGTGCCCAGGGCGACGTCCACATGCCTGCCGGTGAGCGCGGCCACGGAGGCGGCGCCCATGGCGATCGTCATCGGGTCCCGTACGGTCACCGAAAGCGGCCCGACCGTCAGCCCGATCCGCCCGGTGGCCAGCCCGATCGCCGTGGCCAGCGCGAACGCGTCATAGGTGGCCATCTCTCCGACCCACAGCGACGGGTACCCGAGGGCGTCGGCCGCCCGCGCGGTCGCCAGCGCCTCCTCAGCCGGCCGATCCTGCCACAACCCGAGCGAGACGCTGAGCCGCAACCCGGGCACGCCGCCGGACCCCAAGGGAGCGTCGTGGCTCATACTCGCTCCAGCAACACGGCCGACCCCGACCCGGCGGCCCCGCTCACCGCGGCCACCCCGTACCGCGCGCCCCTCCGGTGCAGTTCGGCGACGCAGGCGGCCACCAGCAGCGACCCGGTGGCGCCGAAAGCGTGGCCCATGGCGATGGTGCCGCCGTTGACGTTGAAGCGGTCGTCGCCGACCTTGAGGTCGCGCTGGAACTTCAGGCACAACGCCGCGAACGCCTCGGCGAACTCGAAGACCTCCACGTCGTCGGCGCTCAGCCCCGCCTGCGCCAGCACCTTCTCGACCGCCGCCTGCCCGGCCGTGAGCATCGTGACGGGGTCGCCGGTCGCCGTGGCGCTCCCGGTCACCCTGGCCAGCGGCTCCAGGTCCAGGCCGGTTCCGAGGAGCACCAGCCCGGCGGCGTCGCACAGGCTGGGCGAGGTGCCCCGGGTGTGGAGGTGGCGGATCCGGCCCAGTTCGGGCAGGTGGGCGAGGGCGACGGCGTCCTGGCCGGGGGAGCCGGCGAAGGCGGGTTCGAGCGCGGACAGGGCGGCCTGGGTGAGGCCGGGCCGTACGTGCTCGTCGTGGCCGAGGTCGTTCACCGGGACCAGGAATCGGTCGTAGCGGCCGCCCGCCCACGCCTCGGCGGCCAGGGTCTGGGTACGCAGGCCGTACCGGTCGAGTTCCTCGCGCGAGAAGCCCTCCAAGGTGGCGACCACGTCGGCCGCGACGCCCATGTGCAGGGACCCGACCGGCAGCGACCACAGCGGCCCGCGGTCGGAGAACATCGGCACGCGCGAGACGGACTCGACCCCGCCCGCGACGACGACCCGCGCGCTTCCCGAGGCGACGAGGGCGGCGGCGGTGCGCACGGCGTCGATGCCGGAGGTGCAGTACCGGTTGAGCGTCATGCCGGGTGTGTCGAAACCGGTGGTCAGGGCGGCGGTGCGGGCGAGGTTGCCGCCCTGTTCGGCGTTCTGGGTCGCGCAGCCGACGATCAGGTCGTCGGCCCGCGTGACCCCGGTACGCCCGCCGAGCGCGCCCAGCAGCCCTTCGAGCATGGCCAGCGGCGTGACCTCGGCCAGTCCGCCGCCGGGGCGGGCCTTGCCGCGCGGGGTCCTGACGCAGTCGTAGACGTAGACGGTCATCGCAGCTGGTCCGCCCGCACCCAGGTGGCGTGGAAGCCGAGCGGCACCCGTCGCGGCAGCAGGACACGGGCGAGAGGCCCCTCGGAGATCCGCGAGGCGGCCAGGATCCGCACCTCGGAGCGGCCTTCGCGCTCGTCGGTGACGAAGGTGACCAGGTAGCCGTCGTCCTCGCCGGTCGAGCCGTCGCGCGGGGCGAAGGGGGCCTCGCTGCCGTAGACGCCGGGGCCGTAGGTGTGGGTCTCCTTGGCGCCGGTGAGGTTGTCGTAGCGGACCAGGCCGTCGAACAGGTTGGTCGCGGCGTCGGCGACCGAGACGTTGTAGGCGTAGCGGCTCGGCAGGCCGGTGGCGCGCGCGTCGATCGAGGGGAACTCGGTGTTGTGGTCGGCGTCCACGTACTGCTCGGAGGTGGCGCCGGTGCGCAGGTCGAAGCGGTAGCGGTACATGCGCGCGTCGAGCTTCAGATAGGCGATCATCCGCGACAGCGCGGAGCCGTTCCCGGACGGCGCGGGCCGCGAGACCCGGCAGACGTCCATGACGATCTCCCCGCCTTCCTCCCAGGCGTTGACGACGTGGTAGATGTAGCAGGGTTTCGCCTCGAACCACCGGATCTCATGCGCCTGCCCCCGGCGCGGGATCACCCCGAAGCGCGAAGGCAGCTCACGGTTGAAGGTGAGCTTGTAGCGGCCCTGCCGCGCGGCGTCGGGGTCCTGGTAGAGCGGCAGATCCATGAGGATCGCGTGGTTCTGGGTGATGGCCATGTCGTGCGGCAGCCGCGCCCCCGGCAGGTCCAGCTCCACACAGTGCTCGACCTGCCCCGACGCGCCCACCACTCCATAGCGCAGGTACGGCGGCCGCGGCCCGTAGTCGAACCAGAACAGCTCCCCGGTCCGCTCGTCCACCTTGGGATGCGCCATGAAGTCGCCGTTGAGCGTGTCGAGGAAGGTGTCGGCCCCCAGCGTCTCCAGCGACAGCGGATCCACGCCGTACGGCGAGCCGCACAGATACCAGGAGGCCAGCACCCGCCCCCGGTGGAAGATCACATCGGTGTTGGCCGTGTCCTTGAACGGCAGCCCGCGCGCGTTCCCGAACGGGTTGCCCTTCGGGTTCTCCATCACGCCGGTCCAGAGCGCCTGCCCCGCGGCGGACTCCGCCTCGAAGGCGCGGGTGCGGATCCAGCGGTTGCGGTAGCGGGCGCGGCCGTTCTCGAAATGGACGGCGTGCACCATGCCGTCCCCGTCGAACCAGTGGTAGCGGCCCTTCATCGGGAAGCGGGCGTTGGGCCCGTTGCGCAGGTAGACGCCGTTGAGGTCGGCGGGGATCCGCCCGATCACCGTCAGGTCGCCGGTGGTGAGCTCTTCCTGGACCGGCGCGTACAGGCCCAGCAGGTACGGGTTCCGCTCGCCCGACTCGTCCATGATCACGACAGTTTCGGCCATACTTGGAAGCTACGATAGACGAAGTCAGCCGTCAATATCCGGACCGTTGACGACCTGACTTCTGCTTTCGTAGTGTTGCGGCCATCACACCCCTGGGGAGTCGCGATGACGCATTCCGCCGACCGGATCGCCCGCTACGTCGCCGCGGGCTGGTGGACAGAAGAGACCATTGACCAGCTCCTCCGCACCCACGTGGCGGCCCGGCCCGGCGTGCTCGCGATCGTCGACCCGCTCGACAAGGCCGCCCATATCGATGGCCCGATCAAGCGCCTGACCTGGGAGGAGCTCGACGCTGACGTCGACAGGGTCGCCGGCGTGCTGCGCGGTCGCGGCATCGGACCCGGCGACGTGGTGGCCGTCCAGCTGCCCAACAGCGTCGAGCTGGCGGTGACCTTCCTCGCCGTCGTCCGGCTCGGCGCGAGCGTCACGCCGTTCCCGGTCCAGTACCGCGCGTACGAGCTGGCCCAGCTCCTCCCGCTGTCCGGCGCGTCCCTGCTGGTCACCGGCCGGGACTCGCGCGCGCCGGCGGGCACCCCCACGCTGTCGTGGCCCGCGGACCTGGAGGGCGTGCGCGCCGCCCCGCCGCCGCCCCGCACGGCCGACCCGGCCGAGCGGGTGACGATCTGCTGGACCTCCGGCACCGAGGCGACGCCCAAGGGCGTGCCGCGCTGCCACTACGACTGGCTCGCGGTCGAATCCGTCTGTACGGCCGCGCCCGCCCTCACCGCCGGCGACGTGATACTCAACCCGTTCCCCATGGTCAACATGGCCGGCATCGGCGGCGTCTTCCTCCCCTGGCTGCGCTCCGGCGCCCTGCTGGTCCAGCACCACCCCTTCGACCTGCCCACCTACCTGGCCCAGATCGCCGCGGAACGCGTCACCTACACCCTCGCCCCGCCCGCGCTGCTCACCCTGCTGCTGCACCAGGAGGCGATCCTCGCCAAGGCCGACATCTCCTCGCTGACCAGGATCGGTTCCGGCTCCGCGCCGCTGCCGCCGCCGATGGTCCGCGGCTGGCAGGAGAAACACGGAATCGCGATCATCAACTTCTTCGGCTCCAACGAGGGCGTCGCGCTGCTGTCGGACCCCGCCCACATGCCCGACCCCGAGACCCGCGCCCGTTACTTCCCCCGCCCCGGCGCGCCCGGTGCGCCCGCCCTGCTGGACCGGGTCGGCACCAAGCTCGTCGCCCCTGACGGCCAGGAGATCACCGAGCCAGGAGTGCCCGGCGAACTGCGGCTCAGCGGGCCCACCGTCTTCGCCGGCTACCTGCCGGGCACCGCCGTGGCGGAGCCGTTCGACGAGGACGGGTATCTCAGGACCGGCGACCTGTTCGAGATCGCCGGCGAGCACGGCCAGTACCTGCGCTACGTCGACCGGGCCAAGGACATCATCATCCGCGGCGGCATGAACATCGCCCCCGCCGAGCTGGAGGGGCTGCTGGCCGGGCACCCGTCGGTGGCGGAGTCCGCGGTGGCCGGCTACCCCGACGACGTGCTCGGGGAGAAGGTCTGCGCGGTCGTCGTCGCCAAGGGCGAGATCTCGCTGGAGTCCGTCGTGGCGTTCCTGCGCGACAAGGGCATCGCCTCCTACAAGCTGCCCGAGCGGCTGGAGATCGTCGAGGCGCTGCCCAGAAGCCCGGTCGGCAAGATACTCAAGAGGGAGCTGAAGCTGTGATCCGCGTCCTCGGCGGCCACCAGACCGACTTCGCCCGCTCCGGCGCCAGTCTGTACGACATGATGCGCGAGGCCTCGCTCGGCGCGCTGGAGTCGGCGGGCGTGGCGGCGCGGGAGGTGGAGGTCGCGCACGTCGGCAACCTGGCCGGAGAGCTGTTCGCCGGCCAGGCCCACCTCGGCGGCATGGTCGCCGCCATCGACCCGGCCTGGTCCATGCTGCCCGCCTCCCGTCACGAGGCCGCGTGCGCCTCCGGGTCGATGGCGGTGCTGGCCGCCATGGCCGACCTGGAGGCGGGCCGCTACGACGTGGCGCTGGTCGTCGGCGTCGAGCTCATGCGCAACGTCGGCGCCAAGGAGGCCGCCCAGCACCTCGGCTGCGCGGCGTGGGCCGGCCGCGAGGCGCAGGGGGCGGACTTCCCGTGGCCCGCGCTGTTCGCCGAGATCGCCGACGAGGTCGACGTCCGCTACGGGCTCGCCCACGAGCACCTCGCCCGCATCGCCGAGATCAACCACGGCAACGCCCTGCGCAACCCGCTCGCCCAGGCGCGCTCCTGGACCTTCCCCGACGGCTGCTTCGGCGCCGACGACGTGCTCAACCCGCCGGTCGAGGGACGGCTGCGCAAGTACGACTGCGGCCGCATCACCGACGGCGCCGCCGCCGTCGTCTTGGCCTCCGACCGGTACGGCAGGCCAGGCCCCGCCATCTCCGGCTGGGGGCACAGGACGGCGCCGATGCTGCTCAAGGACAAGCTGGCCGCGCGCGAGCCGTACCTCTTCCCCCATCTGCGGCGCGCCGTGCTCGACACCTACGAGCGGGCCGGGCTGCGCGGCCCGGCCGACGTGGACGTGATCGAGACCCACGACTGCTTCACGATCACCGAGTACGTGGCGCTCGACCACCTCGGGCTCACGCCGCCGGGCGAGTCGTGGCGGGCCGTCGAATCAGGGGCGATCGAGTTCGGCGGATCGCTGCCGGTCAACCCGTCGGGCGGGCTCATCGGGCTCGGCCACCCCGTCGGCGCCACCGGGGTGCGCATGCTGTACGACGCCGCCCGGCAGGTCTCGGGCGGGGCGGGGGAGTGCCAGGTGGAGGGCGCGCGCACCGCGCTGACCCTCAACATCGGGGGCAGCTGCACCACGGTCGCGCTGTTCGCGGTCACGGCCTGAAGACGTTAGGGCTCGCCGCCCCGGGGCAGCTGCGAGCTCATGAGCAGCATCGAGTATTCAGTAGACGTCATGGTCCCCGTCAGGGTGGCCTATAACCAGTGGACGCAGTTCGAGACGTTCCCCGAGTTCATGGAAGGGGTGGAGTCGGTCAAGCAGCTCACCGACACGCGCAACGCGTGGCTGGCGGAGATCGCCGGGGTCACGCGGGAGTTCGAGACCGAGATCACCGAGCAGCACCCGGACGAGCGCATCGCCTGGCGCTCCGTCGACCGGCCGCACCAGGCCGGCGTCGTCACCTTTCACCGGCTCGACGACACCACGACCAGGGTCACGCTGCAGATGGAGTACGACCCGGAGGGCTTCGTCGAGACCGCCGGCGACTGGCTGCAACTCGTGCGGATGCGCGTCCAGGGCGACATGCGGCGCTTCAAGGACTACATCGAGGCGCGCGGCGGCGAGACCGGCGCGTGGCGCGGCGACGTCCCGTATCCGCACAGCACCGAAGCCGCACGGCCGCCCGGCGGCCGGCAGACTCCGGGCAACCCGGGCTACCCGCCCACTCCGGGCAACCCGCACGACCCGGGCGTCCCGCCCACTCCGGGAACCCCGCACGTGCCCGGCGATCCGGCCACCCCGGGCACGCCGTACCCCGGCGAGCGGCCGCCCGGCACGGGCTACCCGCGCTCGCCGGACCCGGGCCTGTAGTCCGTCCGCCCTCGGCCCCCTTCCCGGCCAGGGAAGGGGGTTTTCGAGCGTTCTAGCCGGGCTGGGTCACGCCGTTGATCTTGAAGGAGTAGGGCGCGTACTGCTGGACCTGCTCGCCCGGGTCGTCGACCGCCACGATGGCGGCCACCTTCGGGAACGGAGCCAGCAGCGCGAGCTGCAGCCGGCTGAGGCTGAAGGCGAACTTGTCGTCCACCTCCGCGTACAGGGCCACGGACCGCTTGCCGTCGTACCCGATCAGCCGGACGTTCCAGCTGTCGATCGCGATCGGCCTGACCTCGGTGACCGAGTCGAACGGGTCGAGGCTGGAGCCGTCGCTCACCGCGGCGCCACCCACGGCGATGTCGTCGAGCTTGAGACCGCCCTCGTTGACGCCGCCGTCGCTGACGTAGCGGAAGTTGACGAGGATCTCCTGCCCGGCGTACGCGGCCAGGTCGAAGGTGTGCGGCTCGAAGCCGGTCGTGGTGCCGTTCAGGCCGGGGCCGAGCGGCGCCTGCGTGGTCCTGTCACCGGCGATCGGGGTGTAGGTGGCCCCGCCGTCGGTCGACACCATCACGTACGCGTAGTCGTACCCGGTCTCGGCCCCGTACTTGGCCAGGAAGCGCAGCACCGGGTCGGCGGCCGGGACGGTCACCTTGGCGACGGCCGTGGCGTCGAGGTTGTTGCGGTTGCCCGACCAGAGGACCGGGTTGCCTGGCCGGTCGGCGTCGTCGCCGACCACGGTCCACTGCAGCGGCGCGGGCGGCAGCGACCGTACCCCCTCGAAGGAGAGGGAGCGCAGGTCGCGCCCGCGCAGCTCCTTGCCGGCGGCGTCGCGCAGGGCGAGGTAGTCGGCGCCGTTGGGCGCCGCGCCGGGGGTGGCGTGGGAGTCGGGGTTGGCGAAGTTGACGCTGGAGCGCAGGTTCGCCGCGGTGACCCGCTTCTTGGGCACGCCGATCACGACGCTGTGCCGGGACTCGCCCACGATGCCGTCGAGCAGCGTCATCGACTGATAGTCGTGGATGACCCGGTAGAGGTCGTTCTGTCCCTCGGCGGCGAGCTGCGCGGTGACGCTCTCCAGGCCGCGCTTGGCGTCGTTGTGAAGCCTGGTGAGGATGTCGGCGCCGAAGCGGTCGGCCAGGTAGAGCATGAAGGCGTAGGCGTTGCCGTAGTCGGCCAGCACGTCGCCGCCGGTGTTGCCCTCGCCCCACAGCGTCAGCGAGTTCTCCGGGCCGCCGCAGTCGCGCACGTTGGGGTTGGCGGGTGTCTGCACGGTGGCCCAGCCCTGCTGGCAGATCAGGTGGCTGTCCCAGCCCTTCTCGTGCACGGTCTTGAGGCTGTCGGAGTACCCGGTCAGGTACATGGCGTAGTCCGACAGGCCCTCGTTGATCCAGTTACCTTCGAAGGAGTCCGTGTAGTACATCTGCAGGTGCTGCCACTCGTGCGCGAACGTGCCCTCGTAGGAGTTGGGGCGGGCCGGGCGGCTGGTGCAGGGGTCGGAGGTGGGCTCGTCCGGCGGGTTGACCCCGGTGCGGTGGGCCCAGTCGAAGGCGTCGATCGTCATGACGTTGCGGTCGGTGGCCTCGTTGAGCGCCCCGGAGAAGAATCCCGCGGTGTAGGTGGTGTTCGCGGGGAAGTCGTAGAAGTTCGCGTCGCGCACGTTGTCGACCAGGGCGACGGTGTTGTCGCCGTCGCCGGTGAAGTCCCTGGGCACCTGAGAGGCGGTGCCGTCGCGGTCCGGCGGGGTGCTGAAGGCCGCCGTCTCCTTCGGGTACATGTTGGTGTCGAACTCGCTGATCATCCGGGCCACGTTGGCGTCGGTGATCGCGACTGAACCGGCCGGGCGGCAGTCGCCGGCGGGGAAGGCGAGGTCGTTGGCGACCCACACCTCGATCTTGGCGCCGACTCCGCGCAGCGTGAAGTCCTTCAGGTACCAGCCGGTGTTGTCGTCGCTGGCGAACCACTGCCGGACCGTTCCGACGGGCGGCGTGGGGGCGGCCGAACGCGCCTTGGCGGCCGTCTTCGGAGTGTAGGTGGCCGGCATCTCGTAGGTGGTGCCGTCGACCACCATCCGGGCGCTGGTCTTGGCGCCGGCGATCATGTCCCCGGGTGGGGCGGGATCGGGCGCCGCCGCCGCGCCGGAGGGCGCCGCGACGATCAGGAGAGGGAGGGTGAGTACGGTGGCGGCTAAGCCGATGAGGCGGCTACGAGCCATAAAAGGGTTCCCTTCACGTACCTCGGTTGACAGTAGGTACCCAAAGGGCATTTCCCAGAAAGATCAAGTGGATTATTTGCCAATACGCGCCGGCACTATTGGCTCATTCGCCGACGTTGAATATGATCTCCACGCGCCGGTTCTTGGCCCGGTTCTCCTCGATGGCCCGGCCTTCGAGCTGATTGGGCAGTTTCGGCTTGGCCTCGCCGAACCCCTTCGCCTGGACGGCGATGCCCCGGCCGTTCAGCGCGGCCTCAAGCACCCGCTGTACGGCCTGCGCGCGGCGCTGCGACAGGGCCACGTTGTAGGCGTCGGCGCCCTGGTCGTCGGTGTGGCCCTCGACGCTCACCGGACCCGATCCGATCGTGGCGGCGACGGCCGCGACGCGCTGCCGGGCCTTGGCGGTCAACGTGTGCTTGTCCAGGGCGAACAGCACATCGCTGGTCAGCGCCACGGTGACGGTCTGCCCGCGCTTCGACTCGCTCTGGCTGCCGTCCAGCGACTCGACCTCGGCCAGCAGGTCCTCCACGGGCGCGACCAGATCCTCGACCGGGGCGGGGACGGGCTCGGCGCGGGCGGGCCCGCCGGACAGGACCAGGGCGGCCGCGAGTGCCGCGGCGGCCAGCCGTTCAGGAGATCGGGACATCGGTCAGCCCGCCGAGCTCGCCAAGGGTGATGTTGACCTTCCCGACCTCGGGCGGCGGCGCCGCGTAGGTCGCCTGGAACGACAGCTTGCCGCCGGTCTCCACGGTGGTGGGGTCGGTCTTGGTGCAGGCGCAGGTGCCCTCAGGGCCCGTGCTCATGGCCGCGCGGTAGCGCTTGGCGTTCTGGACGTCGATGAGCGAGACGTTGGAGACGGAGTAGTCGGTGTTGTGCCGGCCCATCTTGGTGGCGACGCTCCAGCGCTCGCCCTCTTCCACGGTCAGCGTCCAGCTCAGCGTGGCCATCTTGCCCTCGCGGCGCAGTTCGGTGATCTCGACCTTGATCACGGCCTGGTCGTCGTTGACGCGGCGGGTGGCGATCACGGTCTCGCCCTGCGGCGCGGCCGTCTGTTTCGGCGCGGCCGGAGTCCCGGAAGCGGGCGGGTTCGCCGCCACCTTCTCTTCTCCGCCGCCGCCCTGGGGGAGTCCGCAAGCCGTAAGCGCCGAGGCCAGGACGGCGACGGCGACCATCTGTCGTCTCATGGGCCATCACCTTAGAAGGCCCGTGTTCAGGATCCGTATAGCGGGGTTGCTACAGCTCACGGGCCTTCTGCTCGGCGCCCCACCGCTCCAGCGCCTCCTGGTCGGCGAAGGCGAGCGCGCGCATCATGTTCCCGCCGTCGCTCGCGCGGATCCGCGTCACCAGGCGCCGCCGCAGCTTCGCGGGCAATCGCGTGGTGCCCGCCTCGACCGCGTCGCCGAAGTGGGGCGCGAAGGCCACCCCGGAGAATCCGGTACGGCGCAGCAGCACCGGCAGCGTGACCGACGAGTAGAACATCAGGTGGTTCTTGGTGAAGCCGCTCCAGCGGGAGCCGTACGCCTTGAGCAGCAGGGAATTGGCGTTGACGGTCAGCACCAGCAGGACCCCGCCCGGCGCCAGCAGTCGGCGGAAGCGCGCGAAGTCGTCCAGCGGGCGCGGCAGGTGCGCCAGCACCGACCAGAGCGTGATGACGTCGAACCCGCCCGCGGCGATCTCCGGCACGTCCTCGGGGTCGCCCAGGTGGGCGCGGGCGGTGCGGAGCGTGGCATTGGCCCGTTCCACGGAGTCGGGCGACAGGTCGACGCCGACCGCGTCGAAGCCGAGCTCCTCGGCCAGGCCCAGGAAGAGCCCGGCGCCGCAGCCGAAGTCGAGCAGCCTGCGGCCGGCGCCGTCGTCGAACACGGGGGAGAACGCCTTCATCGTCAGCTCGTAGCGTCGCCGGCGCTGGGCGGCGTACTTGCCGGTCAGGAAGGAGCTGTAGGAGCCGGCGTACAGGTCGCCGAGGTGCTCGGGGCGGACGTTCGGGTTGCGGTAGAGGAAGCCGCAGGCCGGGCAGCGCACCACCCGGTAGCGCCAGCCTTTGCCGCCGGTCGGCTCGAACAGCGGCTGCTGGCGCTCCTCGCCGCACAGCGTGCAGGCCAGGAACTCCTCGATCTCGCCGAGCGGCACCGACCTGGAGTAGCCGGGCAGCGAGGTCACGGGCGCGCGGCGCAGCCTCAGCCGCCACTGCGCCTCGCGGATCACCCGCTCGCCCGGTCGCACGTAAGCACGCTGGCCGTGCGGCAACCGGTCGTAGCGGGAGCCGTAAAGAATCCGGACCAGCATCTTGCGGGGTGTCACCATTTCCGGCTCTTACCCTTGGCTCATCCGTCCTCACCCAGTCATCACACAATGGACCGCCATAAGCTGACTTTCATGGAATATTCGCGTCTCGGTAACACCGGCCTTCAGGTCTCGCGTATCTGCCTCGGCATGATGAGCTACGGCGATCCCGGCAAGATGGAATGGACTCTGCCGGAGGAACAGGCCGAGCCGCTCATCCGGCGCGCCGCCGACGCGGGGGTGACCTTCTTCGACACCGCCGACGTCTACAGCGCCGGCGCCAGCGAGGTCATCACCGGCAACGTGCTGCGCCGCGTCTTCCCCCGCCGCGAGGACTACGTGCTGGCCACCAAGGTCTACTTCCCCATGGGCAAGGCGCGCAACGACCGCGGGCTGTCGCGCAAGCACGTCATGGCCGCGATCGACGCCTCCCTTGACCGCCTCGGCACCGACTACGTGGACCTCTACCAGATCCACCGCTGGGACGACGAGACGCCGATCGAGGAGACCATGCTGGCCCTGCACGACGTCGTCCGCTCCGGCAGGGCCCGCTACATCGGCGCCTCCTCCATGTGGGCCTGGCAGTTCGCGAAGGCCCAGCACGTGGCAGAGGTGAACGGGTGGACGAGATTCGTGTCCATGCAGAACCACTACAACCTGCTCTACCGCGAGGAGGAGCGGGAGATGCTGCCGCTCTGCGCCGACCAGGGCGTGGGCGTCATCCCCTGGAGCCCGCTGGCCCGCGGCGTCCTGGCCAGGGCCGGATCGGCGCGGCAGACCGCCAGGCAGGGCTCGGACGAGCGCATCGACTTCCTGTACGAGCCGGACAACGACCAGGTGGTCCTGGACCGGGTGGCCCAGGTGGCCAGGGAGCGCGAGCTGCCGGCGGCGCAGGTGGCGCTGGCCTGGCTGCTGGGGCGTACCGGGGTGACCGCGCCGATCGTGGGCGCCACCAAGGACCGGCACGTCGACGACGCGGCGGCCGCGGTGGGCGTGGAGCTGACGGAGAAGGAGATCGCGTTCCTGAGCGAGGCCTACACCCCCCGCGAGGTACGCATGTGAGCGCGGGGGCCGGGCGCCCCAGCGACGCCCGGCCCTCGCCTCATCTCACTGGGACGTGCTGTACAGGGCCCGCGCGACCTGCGCGAACAGCCCCTTCGGGTGGTTGCGGAACATCGGCTCGGTGCCGAACAGCACCACGCGCGCCCCGCGCTCGTCCTGGCCGCTGACGACCGCCGCCTGGCCCTTGGCGGCGTCCTGGCCGCCGGTGCCGTCCTGGTTCGGGCGCCAGTGCCCGGACACGAACGCGTCGTAGGTCTGCTCGGCCTTCACCTCGGGACCCAGCCCGGAGAACCAGCGCGGCGAGTACACGAACCCGTGCTCGCCCGAGGCCATCCTGACCACGCCGTTGGCGTCGCCGCGCCCGGCCACCGAGGTGACGGTCAGGAGCCCGGCCGCTGCGTTGAAGGTCGCGCCCGTGCCGCCGCGGGTGACGACGCCGCCCTTGGCCAGGAAGGCGTCGAGCGCGGCCTTGGCCGCCGGGTTGAGCGCGGTGTAGGACAGGCCGCTGGAGACGAACAGGACGTCCACGGCGTTCCAGTCGAATCCGGCGTTGGCCAGGGTCGTGGAGACCGGGGTGACCGCGAAGCCCATCTCGCGCAGCGTGAACAGCTCGTCGGCCGAGGCCGCCGCGGCGATCCTGACCGGGGCGAGCTTGGGGCCGCCCGCCGTACCGGCCCGGGAGAATCGCACGCCGTAGCGCTGGGCCACCTCGCGGGCGGCGGCGCGCGCCGAGCGGGGCAGCGTGGCGGTGTCGCCCGCCCAGGTGACCTCGACGCCGCGGGCGAGCAGCGCGTTGAGCGCCTGCGCGTCACGGCCGTCGGCGACCTTGAGCGCGAGCGCGCCGTCGCCGTGCGGGACGTAGCCGGTGGAAGCCGCGGAACGGACCGGCTCCGCGAGCACGCGCAGATCGCGCACGGAGGTGACGCCGGCGCCCCAGAGCAGGGCGTGGCTCCAGCCCGAGATGTCGTACATGGCGTCGACGCGCGGGCTGATGTCCGCGCCGGGCTCCAGCATCACGTTGGCCAGGCCGCGCTTGGGCTGGCGCATGTCGACCACGTACGTGCCGGACGGGTAGGTGCGCCCGCCCGCCCGGAAGGGCAGGATCGCCCGCTCCACCTCCACGTCGTTGGCGATCAGATGGTCCACCAGCCGGGCCGCGGCCGGGGTGCCCTCGGGGATCACGTAGCCGCGGGGGTAGGTCGTGGTGTAGACGTCCTCGGGACCGAAGCCGGGCACGATGCCGAGCGGGACCGTCCTGGCCGGCTCGCCCGCCGCGCCGCGGCGGAAGACCTCGGTCTGGTCGGCGATCAGCTTGTCGTGGTTGGCCAGGACGTGGCCGTAGGTGGCGCGCACGGCCGCGGCGGCCACGTCGGTGTTGATCCGGGAACGGCGGCGCAGCTCCTCGACCGGCAGGTTGGTGTAGTCGGAGCCGTTGACGCGTAGCGGGATCTCCACCGTGTGCGCGGCGACCGCGCCATGGAACGGCGCGTACTGCGGGGTGAAGATCGGGGGCCAGTCGTCCCAGCCCTCCTCGGAGTCGCGGAAGGGGATCTGGACGGGGAAGACGCCGTCCTTCTCCGGCGTGTAGCCCAGGCCGTTGACGCCCGCCTCCATGCCGAGGCCGTTGGCGTAGGTGTTGGTGATGAACAGGTCGTACTCGTAGTTGGCGCCGTGGGGCGGGGTGGTCGGCTCGATCAGCGTGCCGTTGACGTAGCCGTGCAGGTCGAGCATGGCGACCGGCTGCGTGTCGATCATGATCTGCCGCATGGCCCTGGCCTCGGGCTGGGAGGCGGTGATCATGTCGCGGTTGAGGTCGAAGCCGTTGCCGTTGGGACGCTGGCCGAGGACTCTGCCGTCGGGGTTGGCGGTGATGTTGAAGTACAGGCGGGTGCGCTTGAGCAGGGTGGCCGCCTGCGGGGCGGTGGCCAGTTCCTCGATCACCTTCAGGGAGGCGTCGGTGCCCTCCCACTCGTTGCCGTGGATGTTGCCGTTGATGAAGATCGGCGTTTTATACCGATTCTTCGGTACTTTTCTTCCCGATTCGATCTGCCGGCGCAGGCGTTCCTGCTCGCGGACCTCCGCGGGACTCTCCGGCGCGGTGACCGTCACGAAGTAGAGGTCGCGCCCGCCCGCGGAACGGCCGATGACCTCGGCGCTCACGCGGTCGCCGAGCGCCTGCAACGCGTTCAGCTTCGCCGCGATCGCGTGGTGCGGGATCAGGCCCAGCTTGATCGAGGCGTCCGCGGGGTTCTCCGGCGGGAGGGGGAGCTGGTTCTTGCGGGGATAGCCCCTGGTCTTGTCGTGGTGGTACGGCGCGGCCGCCTGGGCCTTCAGCGCCGTGGTCGCATCCTCGACCAGGGCGGCTTCCTCGTTGCGCTCGGGGCCGTTGCCGAAGTCCCTGACCGGAGGGGTCGGCGTGGGCACGGGGGCGGCGGCAGCCGTACCGGCCGGCAGGAGGAGGACCGATAACAGGGCTAAGAGGGTGGTTCTACGCATGATCGAGCGTGACATGTCCGGGCCGACATGGCGAGAGGAAATGTCGGCCCCACCTCCTAAGCTGTGCACATGGCACGGGCAAATGAGCAGGCGGCGGCCGCCCTTCAGGAATACGCAGAGCTGTTCGCGCTGACCGGCGGCGACGCCTTCCGGGTACGCAGCTACCAGAAGGCGGTCAAGGCGATCGCCGGCTTCCCCGAGGACATCGCGCAGGTCGACGTCCGCAAGGTGCCGGGCGTGGGTGAGGCCATCGCGCTGAAGATCGAGGAATTCCTGGAGCGCGGCAGCTTCCGGCAGCTCGACGCCCTGCGCGCGAAGGTGCCCGACGGCGTGCGGCGGCTGACGAGCGTGCCGACGCTGGGGCCGAAGACGGCCATCATGCTGTTCGAGGACTTCGGCATCGACTCGCCCGCCGCGCTGGCCGAGGCGATCACCGCCGGCCGCCTCGACGGAGTCAAGGGGCTCGGGCCGAAGACGCTGGCCAATCTGGCCAAGGGCATCGAGCAGATGGAGCAGGCCGGGCGGCGGGTGCACGTCGGCGCCGCGATGTCGCTGGCCGAGCAGGTGATCGCGTCGCTGTCCGACCTGGCCACGCGCATCGACTACGCGGGCTCGCTGCGCCGGATGAAGGACACGATCGGCGACATCGACATCCTCGCGGTCGCGCCGGTGGAGATCATGGAGCGGTTCCGGGCGCAGCCGTACGTGGCCGAGGTCATCGCGGCGGGCGACAAGAAGACCTCCATCCGCACCACCGCGGGCGTCCAGGTGGACCTGCGCGTGGTCCCGGAGGAGTCGTGGGGCGCCGCCATGCAATACTTCACCGGCTCCAAGGAGCACAACGTCACCATCCGCGAGATCGCGGTGAAGAAGGGCTGGAAGCTCTCCGAGTACGGGCTGTTCGAGGGCGATCGGGTCCTGGCCGCCGCCGCGGAGCAGGACATCTACACCGCGCTCGGCATGCAGTTCGTCCCCCCGCCCATGCGCGAGGACGGCGGCGAGGTGAAGCTGGCCCTGAAGGGCGAGCTCCCGGCCCTGGTCGAGCTGGCCGACCTGAAGGGCGACCTGCACACCCACACCAACCTGACCGACGGCATCGCCTCGCTGGAGGAGATGGTCGCCGCCGCGCACGCCCTCGGCTACTCCTACTACGCCATCACCGACCACGCCCCCGACCTGACCATGCAGCGCATGACGCTGGAGAAGGCGCTGGAGCAGCGCGAGCAGATCAGGAAGCTGCAGGAGTCCTATCCGGGGATGCGGCTGCTGCACGGCAGCGAGCTCAACATCGCGCCGGACGGCTCGGTCGACTGGCCGGAAGACGTCCTGGCCGGGTTCGACGTCTGCGTGGCCTCGGTCCACTCCCACTTCACGCAGTCGCGCGAGGAGATGACCCGCCGGTTCATCGCCGCCTGCGAGAACCCGTACGTGGACGTCATCGGGCATCCGACCACGCGTAAGATCGGCAAGCGCCAGCCGGTGGAGGCCGACTGGGACGCCGTGTTCGCCGCCGCCGCGCGCACCGGCACGGTCATGGAGATCGACGCCTACCCCGACCGCAGCGACCTTCCCTCCGATCTGGTCCGGCTGGCCAGGCATCACGGGGTGAAGTTCTCCATCGACAGCGACTCGCATGCCGTACCCCATCTGAAGAACCAGCGTTTCGGCGTCGGCATCGCTCAGCGCGCCTGGCTGACGACCGACGACGTGGTCAACACCTGGCCGGTGGAGCGCCTGCTCGCCTACATCCGCCCTTAGGGGGAGACGTGCTTGATCTCCGGGTGGCGGGGTGAGGGGCGGTCCAGGAGCGGCTGGGGCTTCTTACGCAGGTGCAGGTCGAGGAAGGCGCCGACGTAGGTCCGGGTGAGCTCCCAGGAGCGGGGTCCCGGCACCTGCGCGCCGGTGTCGAGCCCCAGCTGCGCGGCCAGCGGCCCGAGGTCGTTGAACGACTCATGCTGCGCGCCCGTCATCAGCAGCCAGCGCTTCCAGCCGGTCAGGCGCTTCCAGGCCTGTTCCCAGGTGGCGGTCTCGGCGCTGCCGGATCCCGGGGTGTAGGTGGCGGGCTTGCCGAGGAACATGAACGGCCGCGCGAGATCGGTTCCCGGTACGCCCGGCGGCACGGTGCCGTCGATGTCGATCCCGGCGCGGATCCTGTCGTCCTTGACCATCGCGGCGAGGCTGCTCGCGCCGCCCAGGGAGTGGCCCGCCATCGCGACCTTGGACCGGTCGATCAGCACGGCGCCCTTCCACGTGCCCTTGGCGGTCAGCCGGTCGATCACGAACGAGACGTCGGCCGCCCGCCCGTTGACCGCCTTGGTGAAGGTCGACGGCTCGCGCTCGCCCTCGCAGGGCACGCAGGTGGTGACCCGCCCGTCGGGGAAGGCCGTGGCGACGCTCTCGTAGGTGTGGTCGATGCCGGCCACCACGTAGCCCCGGCTGGCCAGGTTCTCGGCGAGCGCGGTCAGCGTGGCGCGGGGCTTCTTGAATCCGGGCGAGAGCACCACGAGCGGCAGGCTGTGCTTGCGTCCGCGCGGTTTCACATCGGTATAGGCGTTGGTGCGCGTGGTGGCGAGGACGCCGGGCGGCACGCCGGTGATCCCGCCGTCCCTGAGCAGCAGTTCCGACTCCTTCGCCGTCATGTACGGCGCCCGCCGCCTGCCCGGCGACGTCGCCGGGTACCAGACCGAGACCATGAGCTCCCGCATCTTGACGGAGGGCATCCAGGGGTCGGGGCGCGAGGTGTCCTTGAGGTGGAGGGACGTGGTGCCGACCGCCCGCGAGCCGGTCGGCTTCGGCAGGACCGGTGTGGCGGCGGAGATCGTTGTGGAGGCGGAGGCCGGTGTGGCGGCGATGGCCAGAGGTGACAGCAGGCTCGTGACAACCACCAAGCCGCCCAAGGCACGACGATGCATGAAATATCCCCGTTTCTCGTGTGAAGTGGGGACGACGCTAGGGGCGGGGGACCTGCGGGCGCGTCGGCCGTGACGGCGATGTCGGCTCCCTCCCGGGGATGACCCGCCGGGACGTCATCCTCGCGATGTACGTCCGCCGGACCACCGCCCCGGTCACTCGGGACGATGCGCGGTAGACGGGCAAACGCGACAATACGCAGGTGACAGCTGATGAACGGCGGCTCTGGCGGCAGCACGTGCGCGGCCTGCTGCGCCCGGAGACACCGGCCGCCCGGCCGTCCCGGACGGCGCTCGTCACCGACGCGCTGCTCGCGATCGCCCTGACCGTCATGGCGGTGTTCGCGACGACGAGCCTGGACGAAGCCGACCGTGGTGCCGTGCCCCACCCCGTGTCGGACCTGCTCCGCCTCCGCCACGACGCGGCACCCCGGTCCGCCCATCCGCCGGCGACCCAGCCGCTTCCGCTACCGCCGCCGACCCTGCCGCCGACGGCCACGCTCAAGCCGCCGCCGGCCGCGCCCACGCCGCCAACGACGCCGGCCGCGCCCACGCCCCCGACGCCGCCGGTTCTGCCGGCCACGCCTGATCTGCCGACGCCGCCGGTCCTGCCGGCGGTGACCCCGCCGCTCAACACCTCGCCGCTCAACACCTCGCCGCTCATGACCCCGCCGACCGGCGGGCCGGCGGGCGCGATGCCGTCGCCCGAGCCGGTGGTGCCCGTTTCCGACGAGGACGCCGGTCTGGCGGTGCTGCTGGTGGTGCTCGGCACGCTGCCGCTGGCGGCCCGCCGCCGCCTCCCGCTCACGAGCTTCTGGGCCGTGGTGCTCGCGACGCTGGCCATGGACGGGGGAGAGACCTGGATCACCGTCCTGGCCTGCGTCATCGCCGCCTACAGCGCGCTCGCG
This sequence comes from Nonomuraea sp. NPDC050547, assembly GCF_044457345.1. Taxonomy (NCBI): domain Bacteria; kingdom Bacillati; phylum Actinomycetota; class Actinomycetes; order Streptosporangiales; family Streptosporangiaceae; genus Nonomuraea; species Nonomuraea sp. NPDC050547. The sequence continues at coordinate 121,547 of NZ_JBITGW010000005.1, read as the reverse complement.
CACAGCCGCCACCGGGTGGCAGCGGCGGCGGGGGTCCTGCTGGCGGCCGTGCTCGCGGGCGCCGCCGGCGCGGACATCGTGCCGAGCCTGCCGAGCTGGCTGGGGCCGTACGTGGTGCTGCTCAGCGCGGGCGCGCTCGCGGTGTTCGTGCGGTTCTGGCAGCGCAACCGCGAGCGCCTCGACGCGCTGCGACGGGACCGGGACGAGGCCACGCGCAGGGCGGTCCAGGCCGAACGCTCCCGGATCGCGGGCGAACTGCACGACGTGGTGACCCACAATGTGAGCGTGATGGTGATCCAGGCCGGGGCCGCGCGCAAGGTGATGGACGCGCACCCCGAGCAGTCGAAGCAGGCCCTGGTGGCGATCGAGGCCAGCGGCCGGGCCGCCATGGCCGAGCTGCGCAATGTGATGGGGCTGCTCGCCGCGTCCGAAGAGCGTCTCGGCGGGCTCGAACCGCAGCCGGGAATCGACCAGCTCGACGGCCTCATCGAGCGGGTACGCGCCGCCGGGCTCCAGGTGGAGGCCAGGGTCGAGGCCGGTCTCCAGCCCCTGCCTCCGGGGGTGGACCTGGCGGTCTACCGTGTCGTACAGGAGGCGTTGACGAACACGATGAAGCACGCGGCGGGCGCCGCGGCCACCGTCACGGTCGCCCGCGCGGGCGACTTCCTGGTGGTCGAGGTCGGCGACACCGGCGGCGGCACGGCCGCCGGGCCCGGCACCGGCCAGGGCCGCGGCCTCATCGGGCTGCGCGAGCGGCTCGCCCTGTACGGCGGGACCTTGGAGACCACCCGCGGGGCGGACGGCTACCGGCTCAGGGCCCGTATCCCCTGGACCGCCGCGTGAGCCCGCCGCCGCTGCGCGCGGTCATCGCCGACGACCAGGCGCTGGTCCGCACCGGGTTCAGGATGATCCTGACGGCCGACGGCATCGAGGTGGTGGCCGAGGCGGCGGACGGGGCCGAAGCCGTCGCCGCGGTCCGGCGCACCAGGCCCGACGTGGTGCTCATGGACATCCGCATGCCGGGGACGGACGGCATCGAGGCCACCCGGCAGATCGCGACCGGCGGCGCGGACGACACCCGGGTGCTCATCCTGACCACCTACGACCTCGACCACTACGTCTACGCCGCGCTCACCGCCGGAGCCAGCGGCTTCCTGCTCAAGGACGTCACCCCCGAGCACCTGGTGGCCTCGGTCAGGCTGGTCCGCTCCGGCGACGCGCTGCTCGCGCCCACGATCACCCGCCGCCTGGTGGAGCGCTTCGCCCGCCGCGACGACGCCCGCGCGGCCCTGCACCGCGACCTGTCCGGCCTGACGCCGCGCGAGCTGGAGGTCCTGCGCCTGCTGGCCACCGGCCTGAGCAACGCCGAACTGGCGGACCGGCTGACGCTCAGCGCGACGACGGTGAAGACGCACGTGGCCCGCATCCTGTCCAAGCTCGGCCTGCGTGACCGCGTGCAGGCGGTCGTGCTCGCGTACGAGACCGGCCTGATCTCCCCGGGCGGGCGGCCCGGCGACGGCTAGAGCCGCCTGGACTGGGCCTTACGGTGTACGGGTAAAGTGCTGGGGTGCCTCTTTGGACCGACGAAGAATCCGATGAGCAGCCTCGTGTCCCGCTGAGCCGCAGGCGGGTGCTGCGCGCCGCCGTCGAACTGGCCGACCGGGCCGGGCTCGACGCGCTGACGATGCGGCGGGTGGCGCAGGAGCTCGGGGTGGAGCCGATGTCGCTGTACCACCACGTCGCCAACAAGGAGGCGATCCTCGACGGGGTCGTCGAGATGGTGATCGGGGAGATCCTCGGCGCGGTCGAGGTCGCTGAGGGGCCGGATCCGGCCGGTGACTGGCAGGCGGCGTTGCGGGGGCGGATTCTCGCCGCGCGCGAGGTGCTGCTGCGGCACAAATGGGCGCCGGGCGTGATCCAGACGCGCTCGTCGCTCAGCGAGGCGGCGATCGCCTACTACGAGGGCGTGCTCGGGATTCTGCGGGCGGGCGGGTTCACCTACGATCTGGCGCACCACGCGCTGCACGCGCTGGGCAGCCGGGCGATGGGGTTCACGCAGGAGTTGTTCGAGCCGGACGATCCGGCCGGTGACATGGACGAGGCGATGATGGAACAGATGGGTATGAAATATCCCCATCTGGCCGGGATGATGGCGGCGATCGCCCATGAACCTCCCGAAACCACGCTGAGCTGGTGCGATGACAACACGGAGTTCTCCTTCGCGCTCGATCTGATTCTTGAGGGACTGGAGCGCCGCCGGCTCGGCTGAGAGCCGTCTCAGGCTGGGACTTGACAACCTTACGTCGTACGGCAACCTTATGACGTATGGCAACCTTACGACGTACGAAGGCTTGGGTCTGGGAGCGGTACGGCTCGCCGGACGTCCTGGCCCTGCGCGAGGTCGATGAGCCCGAGCCCGGACGCCACGAGGTCCTGGTCCGGGTACGGGCCGCGTCCGTCAATCCCGCCGACTGGCGCCACCTGCGCTCGGACCCGCACCTGGTGCGGCTCTCCGCCGGGCTGCGGCGGCCCAGGCCGGGGTCGATCCTCGGTGCCGACCTGGCCGGGGTCGTCGAACGGGTGGGGGCCGACGTGCGCGGCCTCGCCGTGGGTGACGAGGTGTTCGGAGGTGTACGGCTGGGCGCCTTCGCCGAGGCGGTAGCCGTACCCCAGGAGACGCTCGTCCTGAAGCCCGAGGACGTGAGCTTCGAGGCGGCCGCGGCCGTGCCCATGGCGGGGCAGACGGCGCTGAAGGCGCTCGACGGGCTCGCGGCCGGGCAGCGGGTGCTGGTCAACGGGGCCTCGGGGGGCATCGGCACCTTCACCGTCCAGCTCGCCAAGGCGCTCGGGGCGCACGTCACCGGCGTGTGCGGCGCCGGCAACGCCGACCTGGTCCGCTCGCTCGGCGCCGACGAGGTCGTGGACTACAACCGCGAGGACTTCACCCGGCCGCCGGAGCCCTACGACCTGCTGGTGGACCTCATCGGCAACCGTTCGCTCAAGGACTTCAGGCGCGCGCTGACGCCGAAGGGCACGCTGGCGCTCGTCGGCGGCCTGACCTCCGGCGGCGGGCGGGTGCTCGGGCCCTTGGCGCAGCTGATCAAGGGCATGGTCGTGACGAGGTTCGTCGGGCAGCGCATCACCGGCGTCTCGTGGAAGCCGGGCAAGCAGGCATTGAACCACCTGGCCGAGCTGCTCGCGGCCAAGGAGGTCGTACCGGTCATCGACCGCGTGTATCCGCTGGCCGAGGTCCCGGAGGCGATCCGGTACGTCGAGAGCATGCGGGCCCGCGGCAAGGTCGTCATCACCATCGGACAGGGGGAAACTCGATGAAGGTCTGTATCGTCGGCGCCTCGGGCAAGCTGGGGCGGTACATGGTCCGGCACGCCCTGGAACGCGGCTACGAGGTCGTCGGCGTCTGCCGGAAGAAGAGCGTCGGCAAGCTCGACGCCGTCAAGGACCGCATCACCATCGTCCCCGGCGACACCAACGACCGGCGGGTCATCGAACGCGCGGTCGCCGGATGCGACGGAGTTCTCACGGTCCTGGTGCCGTGGGGCGTGCGGAAGTACTCCAGCGGCACCGCCCAGGCGGTCATGGACCACGCGCGGCCGGGCGCCCGCCTGGTGTTCTCCTGCGGGTGGCACATCACCCGCGACGGCAAGGACGTCTACACCTGGCAGCTGCGGACGTTCGCGGCGGTGTTCGGCGTGCTCGCCCGGCTGGTCCGCTTCGCCGACCTGCGCGACCAGGTGGAGGCCTGCCGGCGTATCTTCGCCAGCGACACGCGGTGGACGGTCGTGCGGGGCAGCGACCTGGAGGAGGGCGAGAGCCAGGGGCTGCCCGTGTGGAGCCGGCACGTGGGCGACCCCGTCCTGGCCGGCAACCTCACCCGGCGCATCGACTTCGCCCTGTTCATGGTGGACGCGCTCACCAACGACGAACTCGTGCACGAGGCGCCGGCCATCGTCGGCCGCGAGACGGCGTCGGCCCGCGCCCACGCGCGGACGCGCGGCTAGCTCGCCGCCGGGACCTGGCCGGCCAGCCATTCGTCGAACGTGGTCGGCATGATCCGGGCCCCCTCGCCGGGCAGCATGACCTCGCCCGCCATGTCCGGGCCGAAGATGCCCGACCACGTCGGCACCAGCACGATCTCCTGGCCGCGTGCCGCGTACGTGCGCCGCGCCAGGTCGACCAGGTCCTGCTGGTCGGGCCCCGCGATGTCGGCGTACCGGCCCTGCGGCCCGCCGGTGGCGACCTCGGCCAGGACGGCGGCCACGTCCGCGGGGGCGATCGGCCGCATGAGCAGCGGGGCGACCCTGGCGACGCCGTTCCGCTCGTCCCAGCTCGCGGCCATCGCGGCGAAGTCGTGGAACTGCGTGGCCGGCACGATGGTCCACGGCACGGGGCCCGCCGACACGAGGCGTTCCTGCTCGCGTTTGCCGGCGTAGTGGGCGTTGCCGGCGGTGCGGTGGAGGCCGGCGATCGAGAGCAGCACGTGGTGGCGGACGCCGGCCCGCTGCTCGGCGGCGAGCAGGTTGCCGGTGGCGCCGGCGAAGAACGCCACCGTCTCGGCCTCGGCCGCCCCGGGCATGCTGATGGCGTCGACGACCGCCTCGACGCCGGTCAGCGCCTCGTCCAGGCCCTTGCCCGTGGACAGGTCCACGCCCAGCGAGCGGCTGATCCCGACGACCTCGTGCCCGTCCTTCTCGAGGGCGGCGATGGTGAGGGCGCCGATGTTGCCGGTCGCGCCGGCTACTGCGATGCGCATGATGATCTCTCCTCGTCTCGGTACCGGGTGACAGTATCACGGACTAAATGGGTCCTTAATATCTCCTATAGACTCATGGGCGTGAAGTTGCCTGTGAGCACGGAATGGGTCCTGCACTGCGCCACGACGCTGGCGCAGCTCGAGCCGGGGACGAGCGCGTCCACGACCCAGCTCGCCCTGTACTTCGACCTGCCCGTGCCCTACCTCGCCAAGCAGCTGAAGGCGCTCGTCAAGGCCGGGCTGCTGAGCGCCAGCACGGGGCCCCGGGGCGGGTTCCGGCTGGCACGGGCGGCTGCCGAGATCACCCTGTTGCAGGTGGTGGAGGCGGTGGACGGGACGTCGTCGCCGTACGAGTGCCGGGAGATCCGGCAGCAGGGACGGGGTGCGTTGCCGCCGGAGGAGTGCCGGGCGCCGTGCGTCCTGGCCGTCAAGATGGCCGAGGCACACCAGGCCTGGCGCCGCACCCTGGCCGCGACCACGCTGGCCGACATCCTCACCGGCATCCCCCCGACAGCCCCCGCCCGCACCCGCCACCGCCTCACGACCCTCACCTGACGCCCGACAACCCCCTTTCTCCGGTACGGCCCGCCGGGCGAGCCGAGCCATGGGACGGAGGCGCGCCGGATCCGAGTGCCATGCGTGGGCGCGCGGGTGAGCGACGCGTGGGGCGGGATGCTCGGGGATGCCCGGCGCGAGGGTGGTGCGGTCGGCTACCAGGCACCGAGTCTGCCAGCGCGGCCGACCCGGTAGCTCCCATTAGGTGAGGAGGTCGGCGGCGTAGAGGGCGTAGACGGTGGCGCAGCGGCGCATGGCGCTCTCGTCGATGTACTCCTCGGGGCCGTGGGAGACGTCCAGGCGGCCGGCGCCGTAGCCGAAGGACGGGATGCCGAGCTGGGCGTACCAGCGGATCTCCAGGATGCCCGCGCACATCTCGAACCGGGCGGGCTCTCCCGAGACCGCGGTCACCACGCGGGCCAGCGAGGCGGCGGCCGGGTGGGCGGGGTCGGTGGCGGCGGAGGGCTGGAGCTGGGTCGTCCGGACGGTGACGTCGGCGCCGATCTCACCGGCGGCGTGCTCGATCAGAGTGGTCAGGCGCTTGAGCTCGCCCTCCAGGTCCTCCTCCGGGTTGTAGCGGCCGTCGACGGTGAAGGAGGCGGAGCCGGGCACGACGTTGAAGTTGGACCCGGCCGTGGACCGGCCGCCGACCACGAGCATGGTGCCGCGCGCGTCGGCGGGGTTCATGGGGTAGGCGGTCAGCCGCCCGGCCATCTCCGTGGCGTAGTCCAGGACCGGGCGGGCCACGTGGAGCATGTGCTCGAAGGCGTTGACGCCGAGGTTCGCCTGCCCGACGTGGGCTTCGCGGCCCGCCACGTCCACGCGCAGCGAGACGGCGCCGCGGGCGGCGTTCCAGATGCCGCCGCCGCTGGGCTCGGCGGTGAGCATGGCCAGCGCGGACGGGTCGATGAGCCCGGCCTCGCGCAGGTGGCCGGAGCCGGTGACGCTGCCGGTCTCCTCGTCGCACACGAGGTGGATGACGATGCGGCCGCCGCTGAGGAGGCCGAGTTCGCGGGCGGCGGCGGCGCCGTACAGCATGCTGACGATGCCGCCCTTCATGTCGGCGGCGCCGCGGCCGATGATGCGGCCGTCGCGGCGTTCCGCGGTGAACTGGGCGCGGTCCTGGGCGGGGACGACGTCGAAGTGGCCGTGGAAGTAGAGGAGCCTGGCGCCTTCTCCGGCGGTGCCGCGCACGACGCACGGTTCCTCCAGGTCGCCGGGGGCGTCGGGGATGGGGAGGATCTCGGGGGTCAGGCCCAGGCGGGACATCTCCTCGCGCAGGATCGCGGCGCACCGGCCCAGCGCGCGGCCGGGCGGGTTCTCGGAGTCCACGGCCACCAGGCGGGTCAGCAGGGCGGCCATGTCGTCGGCGCGGGCGTCCAGCCAGTCCTGGACCTGGGCGGCGGGGTTCGTCATGATCTGTTGCCTTCCTCTGGGCATGCCGGAATCCGGGCTCAAGGCGGGGGTTCGGCGAAATTCTAGTGCGGATGGGGCCTCATGTGGTTTCCACTTATGGCGCTATCGTGGCGACATGGGCAATGAATACGTACTTGATGCCATTGATCGCGAAATATTGTTTCAACTCCAGCAGGACGGCCGGTTGAGCAACGTCGAGCTGGCCCGGCGGGTGGGGCTCACGCCGCCGCCGTGCCTGCGCCGGGTGAAGCGGCTGGAGGAGGCGGGGGTGATCAGCGGGTACCGGGCGACGGTCGACCACGAGATCCTCGGCGCCGGTCTCGAAGTGATCGTCTCGATCGAGGTGAGCGTCAGCGACCTGAAGACGCTGGAGGAGCTGGAGAGGACGATCGCGGCCTACGAGGAGGTCGTGGAGTTCCGGCGGCTGTTCGCCACACCCGACTACCACCTGCGCGTGCTCGTGGCCGACTACGCCGCCTACGAGGCGTTCCAGACCGGGAAGATCATCGGCATTCCCGGCGTCGCCCGCGTGATCTCCCAGCCCACGATGAAGAAGATCAAGGTGCTCGGATGAGCCGCCCCTCCTCCCCGGGGAGTAGGGGGATCAGGGCGGCGGCAGGGCCCTGCCCGGATGCCGCGCGCCCGCCCCCGCCGGGCACCCGGATCCGCTGCGCCCCTACCTGGACAAGGTCGTCGCCTCCGGCTCGGCCGCCGCGATCGCGGAGGTCAGGCGGCCGGGCAGGAGCACGAGGCCGGCCGCCGGGGTGGCCGAGCTCGGCGGCCCGCGCCGCGCCCCGGTCGACGGCCGGTTCCGCATCGGCAGCGTCACCAAGGTCATGACCGCCACGGTCGTGCTGCAACTCGTGGCCGAGGGCCGCCTGAAGCTGGACGACCCGCTCAGCGCCCACCTGCCGAACGTGGTGGAGGAGGCCGGGACGGTCACGATCAAGCACCTGCTCGGCCACACCAGCGGCGTGCCCGAGCACACCGGCGAGGTGATCGACGAGAACGGCATGCTCAAGGAGTGGACGGCGCGCCGCGCGACGTGACCCGGCTCAACCCCACCGTCGCGGGCGCCGCCGGCGGGGTCATGTCCACGACCGCCGACCTCAACACGTTCTTCCGGGCGCTGCTCGGCGGCAGGCTGCTGCGGCCGGGCGAACTCGCGCTGATGAAGACCGCGGGCGTCGGCGGCGGCTACGGCCTCGGGCTGGAGTTGTTCACGACCTCCTGCGGCACCGCCTACGGCCACGGCGGCGGCATCCCCGGCTACGTCACCGGGTCCTTCCACAGCGCCGACGGCGGGCGGCAGGTCACCGTCAGCGCCACCCCGTACCGGGGCGACGCGGTCCCAGCGCTTCAGGCCGTGCTGGAGAAGGGGCTGTGCGGCTAGGGGACGATCATCGTGACGCCGGGCACCGAGCCGATGGCGGCCAGCGCCTTGCCCGCGTCGGCCAGGCCGATGGTGCGGGTGACGAGCTGGTCGGGGTGCAGGATGCCGGCCCTGATCAGCTCCAGCATCCTCGGGTAGGCGTGGGCGGCCATGCCGTGGCTGCCGAGCAGCCGCAGCTCGTGCGCGATCACGCGGCCCATCGGGATCGGCGTCGCCGCGTCCGGCAGCAGGCCGACCTGGACGTGCCGTCCCCGGCGGCGCAACGACTCGACGGAGGCCGCGCACGTGGCCGGGCTGCCCAGGGCGTCGAGGGAGACGTGCGCGCCGCCCCTGGTCAGCTCCCTGACCTGGGCGGCGGCGTCACCGGCCGAGGCGTTGACGAAATGGGTGGCGCCGGCGCGTTCGGCCAGGTGGAGGGCGTCGGTGCTGATGTCCACGGCCACGACCCGGCCGCCCGCGGCGGTGGCGATCATGATCGCGGACAGGCCCACGCCGCCGCAGCCGTGCACGGCCACCCACTCGCCGGGGCGTACGTCGCCGACCTCGGTGATGGCACGGAAGGAGGTGGCGAAGCGGCAGCCGAGGCCGGCGGCCGTGGTGAAGTCCATCTCCTCCGGCACCGGGATGAGGTTGACGTCGGCGTGGTCGATGGCCACGTACTCGGCGAAGGAGCCCCAATGGGTGAAGCCGGGCTGGGTCTGCCGTTCGCACACCTGCTGGTCTCCGGCGGCGCAGGCCGTACAGGATCCACAGGCGCAGATGAACGGGACGGTCACCCGCGCGCCCTCGGACCAGCCGCGCACCAGGGAACCGGTGGCGACGACCACGCCGGCCAGCTCGTGCCCGGGTACGTGCGGGAACGCGGTGATGTCGGGGTCGTGCCCCTGCCAGCCGTGCCAGTCGCTGCGGCACAGGCCCGTCGCCTCGACCCTGATCACCGCCCCGTAGGGCGTGGGCGCTGGATCGGGGAGCTCGCGCAGGTCCAGCTCGCCGCCGAAGATGTCAAAGGCTACCGCTCGCATCTCATGAGCTTAGGGTCACCTGCCGCAACCTGCGCAAGGCCTGGTGAGAGGGGGAGCCGGGTTCGGTGGTGTAGAGGACCAGGCGCAGGTCGTCGCGGTCGGGGACGGGCAGTACCTGGCAGATCGCGTCGATGGTCCCGACGGCGCTGTGGTGGATGCGTTTGCGCTGCTCCCTGCGGACCGCCACCTCGTGCTCGTCCCACAGGGCGGCGAACTGCGGGCTGCAGGCCAGCATCTCCGCCACCAGGGCCTGGATCTCGGGGTCGCCGGGGTAGCGGCCGGCGGCCCAGCGCAGGTCGGCCACGGACGCGCGGGCGAAGCGGCCCTTCTCCTCGTCGCCGAGATGCTCGGCCAGGTCGGGGGCGCGGAAGACCCAGCGGATGACGTTGAGGTCCTCGCGCGGGTGGGAGTCGAGGTCGCCCATCAGGACGCCGGCCATCGGGTTCCAGGCGAGGATGTCGTACTTGGCGTCGAGGACGTAGGCGGGGACCTCCTCCAGGAACGCGATGAGGTGCAGGGTGCCCTCGGGCACGTCGCCGCGCCGCCGGGTGGCCTCCAGCGGTTGCCCGGCCAGGTGGAACAGGTGGGTCCGCTCGTCGGTGTTGAGCATGAGCGCCCTGGCCAGCGCGTTGAGCACCTGGCGCGAGGGGTGCGGGCCGCGGGCCTGCTCCAGCCGGATGTAGTAGTCGATCGACATGCCGGCGAGCTGGGCGACCTCCTGGCGGCGCAGCCCCGGGGTACGGCGGCGCCCGCCCTCGGGCAGGCCGGCCTCGCGCGGGGCGAGGCGGGCACGTCTGCTGCGCAGGAAGCCGGCCAGTTCTTCGCGGTTCATGTCTCTCATCGTCCGTCATCGGCCGCGAGCCAGGGTGGTACCGCCGATCCCAGTCTCGGGAGGTCTCTCCCGCCCGCGCCGCGCCGGCGCGAATCTCGACGGCATGACGACAGCTCTCATCACAGGCGCGAACAAGGGAATCGGCTTCGAGATCGCCCGGCTGCTCGGCGAGCGCGGCGTCACCGCCGTCGTCGGGGCGCGCGACGAGGAGCGCGGGCGGGCCGCCGCCGGGCGGATCGGCCAGCCGTACGTGCGGCTCGACGTCACCGACCCGGCGAGCGCGCAGGCCGCGGCGAAGTGGCTGGAGGAGGAGTACGGCACGCTGGACATCCTGGTCAACAACGCCGGCATCGTCGTGGCGCAGGAGGATCCGCGCCCGAGCGCCACCGACGCTGCGGTGCTCAGGCAGGTGTTCGAGACGAACGTGTTCGGCGTGGTCACGGTCACCAACGCCATGCTGCCGCTGCTGCGCCGCGCGCCCTGCGGCCGGATCGTGAACATGTCGAGCGAGCTCGGCTCGCTGGCCAGGGCGATCGACCCGGACGACCCGCTCTACCCGCACAACTACCTGGCCTACAACTCCTCCAAGTCCGCGCTGAACATGGTGACCATCTCCTACGCCAAGGAGCTCATGGACACCCCGATCAAGGTCAACGCCGCCAACCCCGGCTACTGCGCCACCGACCTCAACGGCCACACCGGCTTCCGCACCGCCGCGCAGGGCGCCGCCATCGCGCTGCACCTGGCGACGCTGGCCGGCGACGGGCCGAGCGGCGGCTACTTCGAGGACGCCGGTCCGGTGCCCTGGTAGGTGTGGACGCCCGCCCCCAGGACAGAAGGGAGGGATGGGACGAGACTTGGACAAGGAGCGGTTCTCCGAGGCGGAGTTCGCCCGTTTCGGAGAGCGGCTGGAAGAGCAGCTCGGCACGTTGCGCGCGCTGCTCGATAGGCCCGGCTTCGGCCAGGGCCCGACGACGCTCGGCGCCGAGCTGGAGCTCTTCCTCATCGACGAGAAGGGCCGGCCGCTGCCGCGCAACCAGGAGGTACGCACCGCCCTCGACGACCCCCGCGTGGTGCTGGAGCTGGGCAGGTACAACCTGGAGATCAACCTGACACCGGTGCCGCTGGCCGGCCGGCCGTTCTCGGCGATGGGGGCGGAGATCCAGGAGACGCTGCTGAAGGCGGACGGCGCGGTCGAGGGCGGCGGGGTCCTGCCGATCGGCATCCTGCCCACACTCGGCACCGGCGACTTCACCCGGCAGGCGATCAGCGACGAGAACCGCTACCGGGCACTGAGCAGGGGCATCAGGCGGCTGCGCGTGGAGCCGTTCCTGGTGGTCATCGACGACCTGGAGCTGCAGGTGGAGGACGTCGTCCTGGAGGCGGCCAACACCTCCTGGCAGGTGCACCTGCGCACGCCGCCCGAGCGCTTCGCCCGGTTGTTCAACGCCGCGCAGCTGGCCACCGGGCCAGTGCTGGCCGCCTGCGGGAACTCGCCGCTGTTCCTCGGCCGCACGCTCTGGGAGGAGACGCGCATCGCGCTCATGGAGGAGGCGGCCGACGACCGGGACGTGGAGCGGCGCTTCAGAAAGGACGGGCGGGTCACGTTCGGCTCCGACTGGGTGCACGAGGGGGCGTATGAGCTGTTCGAGCGGTACGTCCGCGACTACGACCCCGTCATGCCGGATATGTCGTCCGATGGGGAGCTGGCCGAGCTTCGGCTTCACCAGGGCACCGTCTGGCAGTGGAACCGCCCCGTCTACGACCCCGGCGACGGCGGCCACCTGCGGGTCGAGATGCGCGCCCTGCCCGCAGGGCCGAGCTGCGCGGACATGATCGCCAACACCGCGTTCCTGATCGGGCTCACGCTGGCCTGCGCCGAACACGACCTGACCGGCTACCGCTTCGCCGAGGCCTACCAGAACTTCTACCGGGCCGCCCAGAAGGGCCTGGACGCGCGGCTGTCCTGGCCGGGCCGCGAGGGCGAGCTGCCCGCCGCCGACCTGGTGCTCGCCCTCCTGCCCGAGGCCAGGGCCGCCCTGCTCGGGGCGGGGGTCGCGGCCGACGAGGCCGACCGGGCGCTCGCGGTGATCGAGCAGCGTGTACGGCTGCGCCGTACCGGATCGGTGTGGCAGCGCGAGGCGCTGGAACGCTATGACGGAGACGTGGAGCGGCTGGTGCGGCGCTATCGCGAGCTGGCGCTGTCCGGGCTGCCGGTGCACTTGTGGCGCTGAACGCAACTTCTGGCCCGCCCCATTCGTCAAACGGAGACAAAGGAGACGGATAAGCGAGGGGTACATGGCTACCACGGGAATGGTCCCGGCAGACGCGGCGCCCTTCGCGCTGCGGCAGGCCCCCGGCGAGCTCGCCGAGGGCGCGGCCAAACTGGCCGGCGAGATCGGCAGCACCGGCGTCGAGGCGCTGCTCGCCCAGGCCAACAGGACGGCCGTGCGCAAGGGCGCCCCGGCGGCGCTGGGCGCGATGAGCCCGAAGCCGCACGAGTGGTACGCCTTCGACGCCAGGGACCAGGAGACCGTCGACTGGTATCCGCAGGGGCTGACCGGCGGCGAGGACTCCGGCGAGGCGGGCGTGCCGGTGTTCGCGGTCAGCTGGTACTTCAAGCCGAAGGCGCCGGTGCCCGAGCGGGGCGTCCGGGTGACGTTCCTCAGCCCGTCCACGCTGAAGTACCAGCACGTGCTGCTGGTCGAGGCGAAGCCGGACGGCTCGTACGGGCCGATCGACATCCACGCGGGCGGCATCGCCTGGTACGGCGACCTGCTCTACGTGGCCGACACCAAGCGGGGCCTGCGCGTCTTCGACCTGAACACCATGCTGGACCTGCGCACCGCGCAGAAGGACCTGGGCGACGACAAGCGCGTGGGCCGCCACGGGGGCAGGTTCCACGCCTTCGGCTATCGCTACGTCGTCCCGCAGAGCGACTTCTGGCGGCTGGCCTCGCCGAGCGGCGCGATCTTCTCGTTCGTGGCGATCGACCGCAGCGCCGGCCCCGACCTGCTGATCACCGGCGAGTACGACCCGGACGGGCCCACCGGCCGGGTGGTCCGCTACGAGCTGGCCGGCAACCGGCCGGGCCCGGCCCGCGACTGCTTCCAGATGGGCGCCGCCAAGATCCAGGGCGCGGTCTCCCAGGGCGGCACGTGGTACCTCAGCCAGGCCTTCGACGCCGACAGGAACGGCAGGCTCCTGGTCACCAACGGCGCCAAGCTGAGCGCCCGGCCCTTCCCGATCGGCCCGGAGGACCTGACCGTGCAGGGCGGCAGGCTCTGGAGCGTCACCGAGTTCAAGAACCGGCGCGTGGTCTTCGGGGTCAGTCTCTGAGGTGCCTCATCAGCACCTCGCGGTAGGACCGGTCGAAGGCGTCGTAGCGTTCGCGCAGCTCGGCGCCCGGCCAGCCGGCGGGCAGCAGCGCCGGTGGCAGCAGCGGGTCCTTCAGCAGGTGGCGCAGGACCGCGGCGGAGACGATGAAGCCTTCGGCCAGCCCGTCGGCCCGCTCCAGCTCCCGCTCCAGCGCGCGCGCCTCGGCCGCCCACCCGTCGAGATCCCACAGGAGGGGAGTGGGATCCCGGCGGGGGCGGCCGTCGACGAGCGTGCACTGCGCGGTGACGCTCTCCGGCCAGTCCCTGATGAGGTTGGCCGGGCGCATCCAGGTGCCCTCGCGCAGCTCGGCCAGGCGTAGCGCGCCCATCGCGTGGCGGAAGGCGGCCCGGTCGGCGGGGGCGCGCCGCTCGGCGGTCACCAGCGCGATCTCCCAGGCGCCGTCCCACATTCTGGTGTGCGGGTCGCGGCTCTCGTCCTGCCTGCCCTGCCGTTCGAGCAGGCGTTCCGACAGGGTGTAGCGGCCGTCCTGCTGGACCAGGTCGCCGGCGGCGACCATCCGGGATAGGGCCACCCGGACGGTTCCCTCGGCGATGCCGAACAGCTCGCCGATGCGCACGAGGTGGCGGGCGGCCAGGCGGGGCGGGTGGCTGCCGAGCAGCGCGCTGAGGACGGCGGACCGGGCACTGAGACTATTACGCTCTTCCATCGCGTGTTGAGTATATGTAACACTCCGAGCATGGGCCGCTATCTCATCGAACCGTTCGACAACAGTGACCGCTACGCGACCGAGCGCTACCAGGGCGCCGCCGGGCGCGACTGGTGGGCCATCGACCCCACGCTGCAGTTGCTCATGCGCCACCACCTCGGCGACGGTTACCCGTGGGCGGAGCCGTACCTGCGCAGGCTGGGCGTCGTCACGGGCGGCGTCGTGGCCGAGTGCGCGGAGGAGACCGACCGCAACCCGCCGCGGCTGGAGAAGTACGACAAGTGGGGCCGCGACGTCAGCCAGGTCGTCATGCCGCCCTCCTTCCACACCGCCCGCGCGGCGATGATGGCCGACAACTTCCTCGCGCCCGCCTTCGTGAAGGAGGCGCTCGACCACGGCGCCAGCCCGGCCGCGCTCGGCGCCGCCTGGACCTACCTGCTCAACCAGGCCGACATCGGGATGGGCTGCGCGCTCGGCACCGGCGGCGACATGGTGGTGCAACTCGCCGAGAAGTACGCGCCGGCGGACGTGCGCGACCGGGTGCGCGAGATCTTCGCCAACGGCTTCTACTCCGGCGAGGCCGCGCAGATGTTCACCGAGCGCACCGGCGGCTCCGACCTGGCCGCCCTGGAGACCACCGCCGTCCCCGACGGCGAGGCGTGGCGGCTGGACGGCTTCAAGTGGTTCGCCTCCAACGCCAACGGCTCCGCCTTCGTCGTGCTGGCCCGGCTGCCGTCGGAGGAGGTCAAGCCGTTCCTCGTCCTGTGGGAGCGGCGCGACGGCGTGCGCAACGGCGTGCGCATCCGCCGGCTCAAGGACAAGCTCGGCACCCGCTCGGTCGCCTCGGCCGAGGTCGAGTTCACCGGCGCCGAGGCGTTCCTGCTGTCCGGCTCGGGCTCCGGCTCCGGCCTCGGCACGATGATGAAGCTCACCAACGCCTCCCGGCTCGGCGTGTCCATGATGGGCGTCGGCGTGGCCCGCCGCGCGCTGGTCGAGGCCGTCTGCTACGCCCGCGCCCGCGAGGCGTTCGGCAAGCCGCTCATCGCCCAGCCGCTCATGCGCCGTAAGCTCGCCGAGCTGATCGTCGAGGTCGAGGCGGCACAGGCCATGGTCTTCGACGGCCTCATCAACCGGCTGCGGCTCGGCCCGGCCGTGATCAAGCTGCGCACCGCCAGGCTCGGCGTCACCGCCGCCAGCGACGCCATCGAGGTGCACGGCGGCAACGGCTACATCGAGCAGTGGCCCGTCGCCCGCCTGCTGCGCGACGCCCAGGTCAACCCCATCTGGGAGGGCGGCGACAACATCCTCTGCCTGGACGTACGGCGGGCGATGCTCAAGGAGCAGGCCCACCTGCCCTTCCTCGACCGGCTGCGCGGCGCCGCCACCTCGCCCCTCACCCAGGAGCGCGTCGAGGACCTCGCCAAGGCCGTCGAGGCCTGGCTCGGCGCCCCCGACGAGGCCAGGCTCTACCCACTGGCCCAGTTCATGGCCGACGTCTACGCCGCCGCGCTGCTGGAGGAGCAGGCCACGTGGGGCATCGACGACGAGCGCAAGGCGCTGGTGGCCCGCCTCTACGCCGAGGCGCACCTGGCCGAGCGCGGCCCGCTGCGCGGCCTGGACACCCCCCACGCCGACCACCTCGACACGTTGCTGGCGGGCGCCATCGCGTGATCCGTGCCGGACGAGCGGCTCCATGAGCACGTTACGGCGCCGGCGTCCCGGATGGCCTTGCTTCCCGGCGACCGGCTGGAGATGCTCAAGCTGCTGTGCGACCAGACCGCCGTGCGTGAGCGCGACGACCCCGTTCGGCGACTACGGATCACGGAGGCGAGAGCCATGAGCGTCCGAGTGGAGCGCGCGGGCCCGGTGAGCACGGTCGTGCTGTCGCGGCCGGAAGCGCGCAACGCCGTCGACAGGAAGACCGCCGACGCGCTGGTGTCGGCGTTCACCGAGTTCGAGGAGTCCGACGCGGCCGTCGCCGTGCTGTGGGGCGAGGGCGGCACGTTCTGCGCCGGCGCCGACCTCAAGCGGCTCGACAACCACGTCGGCGAGGAGGGCGAGGGCCCGATGGGGCCGACCAGGATGCGCCTGTCCAAGCCGGTGATCGCCGCGGTCGCGGGCCACGCCGTCGCGGGCGGGCTGGAGCTGGCCCTCTGGTGTGACCTGCGCGTCGCCGAGCGCGACGCGGTCTTCGGGGTCTTCTGCCGCCGCTGGGGCGTGCCGCTCATCGACGGCGGCACGGTACGGCTGCCGCGCCTCATCGGCCTGTCACGGGCCATGGACCTGATACTCACCGGCCGCCCCGTCGAGGCGGGGGAGGCCCTGGACATGGGCCTGGCCAACCGGGTCGTGCCCACCGGCACCGCGCGGCAGGCGGCGGAGGAACTGGCCGCCACCCTGGCCGCCTTCCCGCAGACGTGCCTGCGCGGCGACCGGCTGTCGGCTCTGGAGCAGGACGGCCTGCCCGAGCGCGAGGCCATGGTCAACGAGCTGCGCCACGGCATGATCTCCCTGGAGGACGGGCTGGCGGGGGCGGCCAGGTTCGCCTCGGGGGAGGGCCGGCACGGCCGCTTCTCCTAGCGCTGCGTCTGCGGGTTGAACTCGCCGGGCAGGGCCGGCTCCAACGGCACGCCGGTCAGCTTCAGCACGTCCAGGCCGGCGATCATGTCGCTGGAGTAGATGTGGCCGGCGTAGAAGTAGGCGGCCCACGAGCCGCCGTGGTCGAAGGGCGACTTCTCCCGCTGGAAGTAGGCGATCTCCCTGGCCCGCGCCGGGTCGGTGAAGTCGATCACCGACACGCCGCCGTCGTACCAGCCCTGCACCATCATGTCCCTGCCTCGGGCCGGGACCAGCGAGCCGTTGTGCGCGCTGCACGTCTTCGGCGCGAGCTGCGGTCGGGGGATCTTGAAGTAGCCGAGCAGCTTGAGCCTGCCGTTCTCGATGGCGTAGACGCCGTTGCCGCCGAGCTGAGGGCCGGTCTTGGGGTCGCAGACCACCGACCGGCCCGCGCCGAACTCGTCGGAGAAGACCACCCGCTCGCCGTCGCGGGTGAAGACCGCCGAGTGCCAGTAGCCGAAGTGCTCCGGGTCCTGGACCCGGTCGAGCACCCTCGGGTCGTACGGGTCGGTGACGTCCAGCAGCAGGCCGTCGCCGATGCAGGAGGCGGCGGCCAGCTTCTTGGCGGCGAAGACGGTGACGTCGTGGCAGCCGCCGTAGCCGAACGGCTCGGGCAGCGCGGTGCCGCCGTCGTCGAGCACCACGGGCGTGGCCGCCACCGCCGCCCTGGCCGGGTCGCCCACCGGCACCTTCACCACGGTGAGCCGGCCCTTGTTCCGCTCGCAGGCCGCGCCGGCGCCGCCGCCGAGGCGGCTGGGCGCGGAGGAGGAGTAGAGGATGACGTTCCGCGCGTCGGCCGAGACGAGCGTCGCGGTGTGGGACCCGCACGGCGTCGCCACCGCGCCGACGTACTTCGGGGCGGCCTTGTCGGTGATGTCGAAGATCCGCAGGCCCTCCCAGGTACGCCCGGAGACGCCGGGGTCGCAGCTCGCGCCGCCCATGGGCAGGTCCACCGACAGGAAGAGCAGGTTGCCGCTGACCGTCACGTCGTTCTGCGGTCCGGGGCAGTAGACCTGGCTGACGATCACGGGCCGCTCGGGCGCGGAGACGTCGTAGACGGTGAAGCCCTCGTAGTTGCCGGCGATCGCGTGGTTCCCGGTGAAGGCGAGGTCGGTGCCGATGGCGGCGGCGGTGTCGAAAGGGGGCGGGTTGTTCACCCCGGCGATGGGCCGGAGGTTGTCGCTGTGCCTGATCGTCGCGTCGTGCTTCTTCAGGATGTCCGGGTCGATCGGGGCGCCCGTGGGGGCCGGGGTGTCGGACACCACGGGCAGCGGCGCGGCGCGGAGCGGCGGCTCGCCCGCGCACCCGGACAGGCATCCGGACAACAGGACGGCGAGCGGCCCGATGAGAACACCCCGTCGCACGGTCACCCCGTTCGTCGTAGATTTTGCCCAGATGAACCGTAACGCGGTGATCGCCGCCGTGACAGTGCTCGCCTGCGCGTGTACGGCCCAGCCGCCCCCGGGGGGAGTCGTCCCCACCGGCGGGCCGCCCGTGATCCTGCCCGGCGGCCCCGGCGAGCCCGCGGCCACCGCCACCCCCGGCCAGACCGTCGCCCCGGTCGAGCGGCCGAACGCGGCCGACGTGCGCTTCGCCGAAGCCATGATCGCCCATCACCGGGCGGGGCTGGAGATGGCCGCGCTGGCCCGCGGGCGGACCACCTCGCGGCCCGTCCTGGCGGCGGCCGAGCGGGTCAGGGTCGCGCAGGAGGCCGAGATCACCTGGCTGACGACGTGGCTGGGGCGGCTGGGCCGTACACCGGAGCACTCCGCCCACTCCGGCGGGCACGCCATGGCGGCGCTGCGCGGCGCGGACTTCGACCGGGCCCTCCTCACCGGGATGATCGCCCACCACGAGGGCGCGCTCGACCTGGCCGGGCGGGTGGTCAAGGAAGGCGCCGACCCGGCGATCCGGGCGCTGGCCGCCGACATCGACCAGGGGCAGGGCGCGGAGATCACCCGGATGCGGGCGCTGCTGCGGGGGTCCCGGGCTTTGTCGGAGTGAGCACGTATGTTGAGTGCATGGACGTGGCTGGGCGAGAGGTGCGCATCACCAACCCCGACAAGGTGGTCTTCCCCGAGGCCGGATACACCAAGCTCGATCTGATCTCCTACTACCGGGCCGTGGCCGGCGGGGCGCTGCGCGGCGTCTCCGGACGGCCGATGATCCTCAAGCGGTTCGTGCACGGGATCCGCGAGGAGGCCTTCTTCCAGAAGCGGGCGCCCGCCAAGCGGCCCGACTGGATCGAGGTGGCCGAGCTCAAGTACCGCTCGGGGCTGAGCGCGGCCGAGGTCGTGGTCGGCGACCTGGCCCAGCTCGTGTGGGTGCTCAACCTGGGCTGCGTCGACCTCAACCCGCATCCGGTGCGTTCGGGGGATCTGGCCCACCCCGACGAGCTGCGCATCGACCTCGACCCCATCCCCGGCGTGCCCTTCCGCGACGTGCTGTCCACCGCGCAGGTGGCGCGCGAGGTGCTGGAGGAGCACGGGCTGACCGCCTGGCCCAAGACGTCCGGGTCGCGGGGTTTCCATGTCTACGCCAGGATCGAGCCGCGCTGGCCGTACGCGCAGGTGCGCAAGGCGGCCGAGGCCGTCGCCCGCGAGGTCGAGCGGCGCGCGCCGGACCTGGCCACCGCCCGCTGGTGGAAGGAGGAGCGTGAGGGCGTCTTCGTCGACTTCAACCAGAACGCCTACGACCGCACCGTCGCCTCCGCCTACTCGGTGCGCGCGGTGGCCGATGCCCGCGTGTCCACGCCGCTGACCTGGGACGAGGTGCCGGGCTGCCGGCCGGAGGCGTTCACCGTCGAGACCGTGCCCAAGCGCTACGCCGAGATCGGCGACCCGTGGGAGGACATGGATCTGCACGCCGGCGTGCTCGACGGGCTGCTGGAGCTGGCCGAGTCGCTGGGGCCGGCGCCCAAGGCGCCCAAGGGGGAGGGGCGGCGGCAGCAGACGATGCCGCTCATCGAGATCGCGCGGGCGCAGCACAAGGACGAGGCCATGGCCGGGTTCGAGCGCTGGAAGGAGCGCCACCCGGAGGTGGCCGCCCTGCTGGAGCCCGCTGACGTGCTGGTCGACGGGATGCGCGGGCGCAGCAGCGTGTGGTACCGGATCCGGGTCAACCTCCAGCACGTGCCCGAGGAGCAGCGGCCGCCGCAGGAGGAGCTGGAGGTCGACTACGACCCGTTCGAGGGCGTGGAGTGGCCGGGAGCCGGGCGCTCCTGACCCGGCCGGACGGTCTGTCCGCGGGCGGCGGGGTCGTCGGGCCAGGTGAGCAGGCGGTCCCCGACCTGGGCCGCGTCGCCCTTGCCGCGCCGGCGCAGCAGACCGGGACCGGCCAGTTCGCAGGTCGACCAGGCCAGGTCGCCGACGCCCTCGGGGAGCATCAGGCCGGAGCGGGCGGGCAGGTCGATCCCGCGCCCGCCGAACAGCGGCTCGCCGTCGCGGCTGAGCACGAGTGACTGGTCCACCGGGCTGACGTTCAGCAGGTGCACCAGACGTTGCCCGTCCGCGTCGGCGGTGGAGGTCACCACGATGCCCGGGACCGGCGCGTCGTGGGTGTGGCGGGGCCGGGCGCCGAGCAGGGCGAGCAGGCCGGTCCAGAAGTCCAGATGGCAGGGGTAGTCGCAGGTCAGCACGATCGCCTGGCCGGACCCGGCGCGCACGCGCACCCCGACCGGGGCGCCCGAGACCGCCTCGCGGACCAGGACCTCCGCCTCCGGCGCGATCAGATGCTGCAGCACGCCGACCCGGACCTCCGCGCGCCCTCCCTCGCCACCTTCCGCGTGCCCTCCCGCGTGCCCTCCCGCGCGGCCTTCCGCGTGGGCTTCCGCGTGGCCTTCCGTGTGGGCTTCCGCGCGGACCGAGGGGAAGAACCCGGCGGAGCCCTCCACCGGCGGCCCGGCCGACAGGCCCAGCGCCTCGGCCAGGATCGTGCAGGGCGCGCCGTCGGTGTCGCGGGCGGGCAGCATGCCGGCCAGCAGCAGCCGCCCGCCGTCCAGCACGTACGCGGCCAGCCGCCGCTGGACCCCCGCCGCGAGCGTGGTCGCGCTGCCCAGCACCAGCACCCGGCCGGGGCCGAAATCCTCCTGCAGGTCGACGGCCGGGAAGGAGAACCCGGCCAGGAGCAGCGCGCGGGCCACGACGTCCCTGGAGCCCATCCCGCGAAAACGCTCCAGGTCGGCCACGATCGCCCGCCGCTCGGCGTCGCCCGGGTAGGCGTACTCGGTCAGGTAGTGGTCGGGCACGAAGCCCAGCGCCACGTCGTCGTGCTCCTCGTCCATGTCGGCCAGCAGGTCCGCCGCCCCGCGCACCGCCGACAGCACCGACCGGATCGCCGCGAACGCCGGGCCGGTGCGTCCCTCCGGGTCCACGGGCGCGGCGAAGCCGTGGCGTTCGCCGGTGAACGCGACGCGGTCGTTGCCGTCGCCCGCGGGGACGTCGAGCGGCGGGTTCACCCCGCCCGCGAACAGGTAGTAGTTGATCAGCCGGTTCCCCTGCGCCACGCACAGCCGGGTCTTCAGCTCCAGCGCCGACGGCGGCACCATCAGCGCCAGGTCCTCGCCGTAGTCGCCGGTGCCCGCCTCGAACTCCAGCGAGGTGAGCGGCTGGTCCGCGTCGTGCACGGCGGCCATGAACGCGTTGCCGACGTACAGGTCGGCGACGTTGCCCACGGTGAGGTCGCCCAGGTAGTGGTCGGAGCCCGAGGTCAGCTGCGGCTGACCCCGGTAGGCGAGGTAGAGCTGGCTGATGCCGATCGGGTAGGTCCTGCCGCGCCCGCCGCCGGTCCCGTGGATGTTGACCAGGTACGGCACGCCGCGCACCCCGTACGCCTCGGCCCGTTCACGCAGGAACGCGAGGTAGCGGGCGTAGCGGTCGCGGTTGTAGGCGCCGAGCGCGTGGTGGAAGGCCGGTGAGCCGGGGCCGGACGGGCTGCGCGGCGACAGGCCGCCGAACGCGCCGCCGCTCCACGCGGCGAAGTCGGTCAGCACGCCGTCGGTGAGGTCGGGGGAGTTGCTCACCCACGACAACATCCCGACCTCGTTGTCGAGCTGCACCGCCGCCACCGGCCCGCCGCGCGGCGCCAGCCGTTCGGCCAGGACCGGCATGATCGCCGCGTACCAGGCGTCCACCTCCTCCAGGAACGCGGGCGCGAGGTAGTCGAGGGTCCTGGTCGGCACGGGCGCGCCGTCCCACGTCACCGGACGTACCTGCGGGTGCCGGGCGTAGACGCGGTAGGGGATGCCCTCGTTCTTGAGCTCGGCCATCACGAACGGCCCCGGCCGGGCGATCACCGCCAGCCCGCGTTCGGCCGCCAGGTCCAGGAACCCGGTCAGGTTCCGGTGCCCGCCGGTCCTGCCGGTCAGGTCGACGGAGCCGTCGGGCAGCTCGTGCACCAGCCACGGCATGTACGTCGCCACCGCCGTGCACCCGGCCTCCGCCAGCCGGTCGAGGCGGTCGCCCCAGTCGTGGGGCGCCAGCCGGAAGTAGTGCACCTCCCCGCTCATGACCAGCGAGGGCACGCCGTCGATCAGGATCCTGCGCCGGCCGAGACGGATGTCGCGCATGCGGACGGGTCCTCTCCGTGGGGGTCTTGCCGTGGTGAGGTTCCTCACATATGGTCGCTGAAAGCGGTTACAGCAACACGTTACGGCGGAGGCGGGCAGATGGGCAACAGACGCCCGACAGTGCGAGAAATCGCCAAGATCGCCCAGGTCTCCGTCGCCACCGTCTCCCGCGTCTCACGGGGAACGGGCCAGGTCAGCCCCGAGATGCGCGAGCGCGTGCTCCGCGTCATCGAGG
The DNA here is from genome assembly GCF_044457345.1 of Nonomuraea sp. NPDC050547. Taxonomy (NCBI): domain Bacteria; kingdom Bacillati; phylum Actinomycetota; class Actinomycetes; order Streptosporangiales; family Streptosporangiaceae; genus Nonomuraea; species Nonomuraea sp. NPDC050547. The sequence continues at coordinate 99,096 of NZ_JBITGW010000005.1, read as the reverse complement.
AATACGGTTACCGCCCCAGCCAGATGGGCCGCGCCCTGGCCGAGCAGAAGCACGGCTCGGTGGCGATGGTCTTCCCGGGGCTGGCGGGGCCGTACTTCTCCGAGCTCATCCAGGGCTTCGAGTCGGAGGCGATGGCGGCGGGGGCCTCGGTGCACATCCTGGCCACCCACCACCGCGCCGGCGCCGGCGAGCAGGTGCTCACCATGGCCGAGCGGGTGGACGGCATGGCCGTCCACGGCGGCACGATCAGCGACGACGCGCTCCGGCGGGTCGCCGAGCTGGTCCCGGTCGTGACGCTGGCCGGGCGCTCCATGGACGGCGTGCCCGCCGTGCGCGCCGACAACACGACGATCGGCGAGCTGACCAGGCACCTGCTGGCCGACCACGGGTACCGGCGGCTGGCGTTCGTCGGCAACCCCGACGGCTCGCCCGACGTGACCGAGCGCTGGGAGGCGTTCAAGGCCGCCCACCGCGCCGCCAAGGTGAGCGCGCCGCGCGAGCCGCTGCGGCTCGGGCTGCAGCAGTCCGACGGCGTCATCGCCGCGGGAGAACTGCTCGAAGGCCGCCGCCGCCCGCGCGCGGTGGTCTGCGCCAACGACGAGACCGCGCTCGGCCTGCTCATCGGCGCGCTCGGCCGCGGCCTGTCGGTGCCCGCCGACGTGGCGATCACCGGCTTCGACGACGTGCCCATGGCCTCGCTCGTACAGCCTCGCCTGACCACGGTCCGCCAGCCCATCAGGGAACTCGGCGCGACCACCGCGCGGCTGCTCATCTCCGGACTCGGCGGCCCGGGTGCCGTCATGGACGCGGTCCTCGCCACCGAACCGGTGCTGCGCGAGAGCTGCGGCTGCACCACCAGCAGAAGGAGTGAAAGCAAAGGTGAGAGGACGTAAGCAGATCCTCATCGCGTTAGTGGCGGCACTGGCCGTGGCCGGATGCACCGGCACCGAAGGCATGGCCGCCCCGCAGGACACCGCCCAGGGCATGATCGGTCACCTGGACTACGGTGACTTCGGCGGCGGCACCGAGCCGCAGGCCAACTACAACCCCTACCTGCTCGCCACCCAGCTGGGCGCCACCGGATACCTCTTCGAGAAGCTCGTCGAGTACGACCACTTCTCCTGCACCCCCAAGCCCTGGCTGGCCGCCGCGTACTCCTGGACCGACCCCAAGACCCTCGTCCTGCGGATACGGCAGGGCGTGAAGTGGACCGACGGCGCCCCGCTGACCGCCAAGGACGTGGCCTACAGCTACTCCCTGATCAAGAAACATCCGGCCTTCGACAACGAGGGCGTGTGGCGCTACCTGTCCTCGGTCGAGGCCACCGACGCCTCGACCGTCACCATGCGTTTCCAGGACGCCGGCGCCTCCGCCTTCACGCTCGCGGTCAACGTCCTCATCGTGCCCGAGCACATCTGGTCGAAGGTCTCCGACCCGACGACGTTCGTCAACGCCGACAACCCCGTCGGCACCGGCCCGTTCACCGTGAAGGCCTTCAACCGCCAGCAACTGACCATCCAGCGCAACCCGAACTACTGGCAGGCCGGCAAGATCAAGGTCCAGGAGATCCGCTTCCACAAGGCCGACGGCGGCGGCCCGATCGACCAGCTCAAGATGAGCCGCGGCGAGTACGACCACAACGCGATGTTCATCCCCGACGTGGACAAGGCCTACGTGGCCCGCGACCCCAAGGTCAACCACTACTGGTACCCGCCGGGCGGCACGATCAGCGTCTACCTCAACCTCACCAGGAAGCCCTTCGACGACCTGGCCTTCCGCAAGGCGCTCACCGGCGCCTTCGACCACAGGCAGATCATCGACAAGTCGCAGAACGGCTACGTCACCCAGGCGAGCCAGAGCGGCCTCGTCGTCCCCGGCCACGACAAGTGGCTTCCGCCGGGCCTGGCCGGCCGGGGCCTCGTCCCGTACGACGCGGCCAAGGCCGACGCCGCCCTCACCGCCGCCGGCTACACCAAGGACGCCGACGGGACCCGGCTCGGCAAGGACGGCAAGCCGCTGACGTTCACGTTCAAGGTGCCGGGCGAGTGGACCGACTGGCTGGCCGCCGGCCAGATCATCGTCAAGAACCTCAAGGCGCTCGGCTTCGACGTCGACCTGGAGACCCCGGACTTCCCGACCTACGAGAGCGACCGGGCGATCGGCAGCTACGACGCGCTGCTCGGCGTGCACGGCGGCTCGTGCAACATGTTCAGGAACTTCGCCGAGCCGCTCGCCGGCGACCAGAGCGCGCCGATCGGCAAGAAGGCGGCCTCCAACTTCGTGCGCTGGAAGGACGCCGAGACCGACCGGCTGCTGGACGAACTGCGCGTCGCCACCGACGAGGCCACCCAGAAGAAGGCCGTCGCCGGCCTGGCCACGATCATGATGGAGCGGGTGCCGGTCATCCCGCTGTGGTACGGGGCCAAGTGGTTCCAGTACCAGACCGACAAGGCCGTCGGCTGGCCCGACGCGAAGAACCCCTACGCCAACCCGGGCGACAACCTGCTCATCATCACGAACCTGAAGCCGGCATGAGGTACTTCCTGCGGCGGGCCGGCTTCTTCGCGGCCACTCTCTGGGCCGCCGTCACGCTCAACTTCCTCATCCCCCGGCTGCAGCCGGGGGACCCGGCCGAGGCCATCGTCGCCCGGCTCAGCGGGCGCAGCCAGGCGATCGACCCCGCCCAGGTCGCCGCGGTTCGCACGATGCTCGGCGCCCCCGACGGCACCCTGCTCACGCAGTACGTCAACTACCTGGGCGCGGTGCTGCGGGGCGAGTTCGGGGTCTCCTACACCTACTTCCCCTACCCGGTCACGCACATGATCGGGCAGGCGCTGTGGTGGACGGTCATCCTGGTCGGGGTCACGCACGTGCTCTCGTTCGCCGCCGGCACACTGCTCGGCGCGTGGGCGGCCCACCGGCGCAACACCCGCACCGACTCGGTGATCACGCTGGGCTCCACGTTCGTCGGCACGCTGCCGTTCTTCTGGCTGGCGCTCATGCTCATCTACGTCTTCGCGATCACGCTCAACTGGTTCCCCGCCCGCGGCGGTTACGGGCCGGGCTCCAACCCCGGCTGGAGCTGGATCTTCTTCTCCGACGCCTTCCAGCACAGCGTGCTGCCCGCGCTGGCGCTGCTCATCGTCGGCCCGATCGGCTGGATCATCGGCATGCGCAACAACATGGTCCAGACGCTCGGCGAGGACTACGCCCGCCTGGCCCGCGCCAAGGGCCTGCCCCAGCGCAGGATCGCGCTCACCTACGGCGCCCGCATCGCCATCCTGCCCAACGTGACCGGCTTCGCCATGGCGCTGGGCGGCATCCTCGGCGGCACCGTCCTGGTCGAGTCGATCTTCAACTATCCGGGCCTCGGCCGGATGATGCTCGACTCCGTCACCAACCGCGACTACCCGCTCATGCAGGCCCTGTTCCTGTTCATCACGATCGGCGTCCTGCTCGCCAACTTCCTGGCCGACATGCTCTACGGCGTGCTGGACCCGCGCGTGCGCAGGGAGGTGGCCGCATGACCGCCGAACTGGCCGCCACCGAGGCCCGGCGGGCCACCCGGCTGCCCGGCTGGCTGGTCATCCTGTGGCGCAACCGCAAGTGCCGGATCGGGCTGGTCATGCTGGCCGGGTTCGTCGCCGTCGGGCTGCTCGCGCCTTGGCTGGCGCCGTACGGGCCGCGTGACGACTCCTTCGACGGGTCGCTCCCGCCCGGCGCCGGGCACTGGCTCGGCACGACCGCGCGCGGCGAGGACGTGCTCTCCCAGCTCATCTACGGCGCCCGGATCTCCCTGGTGGTCGGGCTGGCCGCCGGGGCGCTGTCCACGGTGATCGCGCTGGCCGTCGGGCTGACCTCCGGATACCTCGGCGGGCTGGTCGACGAGATCCTCTCCTTCTTCACCAACCTGGCGCTGGTCGTGCCCGTCCTGCCGCTGATGATCACCCTCGCGGCGTACTCGCCGGTCAAGGGCCTGTGGCTGATCGTCGCGGTCATCAGCGTCACAGGCTGGGCGTACGGCGCGCGGATCAAACGGGCGCAGATCATCTCCCTGCGCACCCGCGACTACGTGACGGCCGCCAAGTTCGCCGGGGACTCCACCGCCCGGATCATCATGAAGGAGATCATGCCGAACATGACCTCGCTCGTCGTGGTCGGATTCATGGGCGCCTGCCTCGGCGCGATCGGCGGCGAGGCCGGGCTCTCCTTCCTCGGGCTCGGCGACCCGGCCAGCGTGAGCTGGGGCGCGATGCTCAACCAGGCCAACAACGGCGGCGCGATGCTCACCGGCCAATGGGCCTGGCTGGTGGCGCCCGGCCTGGCCTTCGCCGGGCTGATGATCGCGCTCACGCTGGTCAACTTCGGCGTGGACGCGCTGAGCAACCCGCACCTGAGGGAGGACTGACATGGCCCTGCTGGAGGTGCGCGAGCTGTCGGTGACCTACCGGCCGCGCGACGCCGCGCCGGTGCGCGCGGTGGACCGGGTCGGCTTCGACGTGGACGAGGGCGAGTTCGCCGGGCTGCTGGGGGAGTCCGGGTGCGGCAAGTCGACGCTCGGCAACGCCGTACTGCGGCTGCTGGACAAGCCCGCCGCGATCAGCGGCGGGAGCGTCGTCTTCGACGGCGTGGACGTCACGCGCGCGAGCGAGGAGAGCCTGCGGCCGCTGCGGTGGGCCAGGATCTCCACCGTCTTCCAGAGCAGCATGAACGCCCTCAACCCCGTCATCACGGTCGGCGCGCAGTTCGAGGACGCCTTCCGCGCGCACGACGCCCATGGCGACGCGGCGGCGCTGATGGAGATGGTCGCGCTCGACCCGGACGTGCTGCGCCGCTACCCGCACGAGCTGTCCGGCGGCATGCGCCAGCGGGCCGCGCTCGCGCTGGCGCTGGCGTTGCGGCCGAAGTTCGTGCTGCTGGACGAGCCCACCACCGGGCTCGACGTGGTCGTGCAGCGCACCATCCTCGACCGGCTGCGCGAGCTGCGGGCCGAGCTGGGCTTCGCCGTGCTGTTCATCAGCCACGACCTCGGGACCGTCATGGAGATGGCCGACCGGGTGATGGTGATGTACGCCGGGGAGATCGTCGAGGACCAGCCCGCCGCCGCGATGCTCACCCGCCCGATGCATCCGTACACGCGCGGCCTGCTCGGCTCCTACGCCGACCCGCGGGCCGCCGAGGTGAGCGTGGACTACGTGCCCGGCCGCCCGCCGGACCTGTCGCGCGAGCAGAGCGGCTGCCGCTTCCGCGAGCGCTGCCCGGTCGCGGTCGCCGCCTGCGCCACCACCCACCCCCCGCTGGCCCCGGCCGGGCCGGGCGCGGTCCGCTGCGTGCTCGGCGGCGACCTGCCCGAGGCGGGCCGGACCCGCGCGTTCACCCCGGACCGCCCTGAGCCCGCGCCGCGCGAGCCCGTCGTGTCGGTGCGGGAGGTGGTCAAGGACTACCGGGTACGCCGCGGGTGGCGCACCACCGTGACGCGGGCCGTCGACCGGGTCTCCTTCGACCTGCGGCCGGGCCGGGTGACCGCGCTGGTCGGGCAGAGCGGATCGGGCAAGACCACGCTGGCCAGGCTCGTGACCGGCATCGAACGGCCCACCTCGGGCACCGTCGTCTTCGGCGACCTCGACGTGGGCGGGCTGCGCGGGCGGCGGCTCACCCGCTACCGGCGGCACGTGCAGATCGTCTTCCAGGACCCGTTCGCCGCGCTCAACCCCACCCGCACGGTCGGGTACGCGCTCGCCCGCCCGCTGCGCAACCACCTCGGACTCGGTGAGCGGGCGGCGGCGGAGAAGGCGGCCGGACTGCTGGAGGCGGTCGGGCTGCATCCGGCGGAGCAGTACCTGGACAAGCTGCCCCACCAGCTGTCCGGCGGGCAGCGCCAGCGGGTCGTCATCGCCCGCGCGCTGGCGCCCGAGCCCGGCGTGCTCGTGGCCGACGAGCCGATCTCCATGCTGGACGTCTCGATCCGCGCCGAGATCCTCCAGCTCCTCGACCGGCTGGCCCGCGACCGGGGCATCGCGATGCTCTACATCACGCACGACCTGCTCAGCGCGCGGCTGCTGGCCGACGAGGTGATCGTGCTGCGCGACGGGAAGGTGGTCGAGAGCGGTCCGGCGCCGCGGGTGATCAGGCACGCCGAGCACGAGTACACCAAGCTGCTGCTCGACTCGATCCCGACGCTCACCGGCTCCCTGTAGGAGGTCTCACCATTCGGCGAACGAGCCGTCCTCGTGGCGGAAGACCGGGTTGCGCCAGGCGTGCCCGCGATCGGCGGCCCGCCGTACCGTCCGCTCGTCCACCTCCACGCCCAGCCCCGGCGCGGACGGAAGCCCGACGTGGCCGGCGGAGAAGGCGAACACCGACGGGTCGGCCAGGTAGTCGAGCAGGTCGGCGCCGGTGTTGTAGCCGATGCCCAGCGACTGCTCCTGGATGAGGAAGTTGGGCGTGGCGAAGTCCACCTGCAGGCAGGCCGCCAGCGCGATCGGGCCGAGCGGGCAGTGCGGCGCGAGCGTGACGTCGTGGGTCTCGGCCATCGCGGCGATCCTGCGCACCTCGGAGATGCCGCCCGCGTGCGACAGGTCCGGCTGGGCGACCGCGATGCCGGTGGTCACGACGTCGCGGAAGTCCCAGCGGGAGTAGAGGCGCTCGCCGGTGGCGATCGGCACCGACGTGCTCTCCACCACGTGGCGCAGGTCGCGGGAGAACTCCGGCAGCACCGGCTCCTCGGCGAACATCGGCAGATACTCCTCCAGCAGCGGCAGCACCCGCCGGGCCGCAGCGGCGCTGAAGCGGCCGTGCAGGTCCACGCCGACGTCCACGCCGTCGCCGACCGCCTCGCGGACCGCGGCGAAGCGGGCGACGACCGCCCGCACCTGCGCCGCCGACGGCACCGCGGGCAGCGGCCCTTCCCACGCGGCGAACTTGACCGCCGTGAACCCGGCAGCCGCCTTCGCCCGCGCGTCCTCGGCCAGCCTCTCGGGGGTGTCTCCGTGCGCCCAGGTGTAGACGCGGACCCGGTCCCTGACGGGGCCGCCGAGCAGTTCGTACACCGGCACGCCCAGCGCCTTGCCCTTGATGTCCCAGAGCGCCTGGTCGATGCCCGAGACCGCGCTCGACAGCACCGGGCCGCCCCGGTAGAAGCCGCCCTTGGTCATCACCTGCCAGTGGTCCTCGACCCGGCGCGGGTCGGCGCCGGACAGCACGTCCATGAGCGTGCGCACACAGGCGGCGACCGTCTCGGCGCGGCCCTCGACGATCGGCTCGCCCCAGCCGCTCACACCCTCGTCGGTGTCGACGCGCAGGAACAGCCAGCGCGGCTCCACGAAGAAGAGCTCGAATCCGCTGATCTTCACAGGGTGATCTCCAAGCTGGAGTAGAAGGGATCGCCCGGGGCGATCTGGCCTCTGCGCACGGTCTCGCCGGTCTGCGCGGCGCGGTACATGGCGGTGATCAGCTCCAGGGAGTGGCGGCCGTCGTCTCCGCTGGCCCGCGGCCGGCGGCCGGCGCGCAGGTCGGCGACCAGGCCGCGCAGCTGGCCGAGGTGGGAGCTGGACTCGTTCCGCGGGGGCGGCCAGGGGATCTCCTCGACGCCGGGGGCCGGGGTGCAGGTCCAGTCGTCGTTGGCGTAGCCGTACAGGTGGGTCAGCTCGAAGGTGGCGGCGGCCAGGTCGATGCGCAGGTGGCTGACCTGGCGCGGCGCCAGGGCGGTGTTGACGACGGTGGCCAGCGCGCCCGACTCGAAGCGCACCAGCGCGGTGGTCACGTCGTCGGTCTCGATGTCACGGGCCAGCCGGCCGGCCATGGCGCGCACCTCGCGCCAGTCGCCGAGCAGTTCCAGCAGCAGGTCGATCTGGTGGATGCCGAGCCCCATCGCCGGCCCGCCGCCCTCGGTCGCCCACTTGCCGCGCCACGGCACGGCGTAGTAGGCGGGGTCGCGGTACCAGGTGGTCTGGCAGTGCGCCACATACGGCGCGCCGAGCGCGCCGGACTCGATCAGACGCCTGAGGTGCCGCGCGCCGGAACCGAAGCGCTGCTGGAAGACGATCGAGGCGTACGGCCCGCCGTCCCGCTCGGCGGCGGCGATGGCGTCGTACTCCTCCAGCGACAGGCACGGCGGCTTCTCGCACCACACCCACGCCCCGGCGCGCAGCGCGGCGACGGCCTGCTCGCGGTGGAGGGAGGGCGGGCTGGCGATGTCCACGAGATCGGGCTTGACCTCGGCGAGCATGGCGTCCAGGTCGTCGCTCGCGTGCGGGATCTCCCACCGGCTCGCGAAGGACCTGGCCAGGTCCTCGGTGGCGTCGACGACGGCGACGACCTCGATGTCCTCCGGCAATTTACGAAATGTCGGCATATGGACGGCGTTCGCGATCTGACCGCCGCCGACGACGGCTACGCGGATGGGGGGCGGCACCGAGGGAACCTCCTGCTTGGAAAGCGCTTACCGTGAGCGTATGGGGAGGCTCCCACCCCGGCAAGGGGCGGGAACGGATCGAGCGGGCCGGGTGTCGGCGGCCAGGTGTCAGGGCGGCCTGGGTGTCAAGCGGCCTGGGTGTCAAGCGGCCTGGGTGTCAGGGCGGACCGGGTGTCAGGGCGGACCGGGTGTCAGGTGGACAGGGTGTCAGGCAGCCTGGGTGTCAGGCGGACTGCGTGGAGACGACGCGGAGGTAGGCGGAGGCGGCGTCGCGGGTGCGGATCTCGATGGGCAGCACGATGTGCTCGATCTCGCGGCCCGAGTCCGGCTGGTCGATCCGCTCGGCCAGCAGCCGCATCGCCCGCTCACCCATGTCCCGCGAGGGCAGCTGCGCCGCCGCGACCGTCAGCGGCAGCAGGTCGAACGGCCCCGCGTCGTCCATCCCGGCCAGCTCCACCTTCTCCGGCACCTGCACGCCCATCCGGGTCAGGTCGGTGGCGGCGTGGGCCAGCACGTAGCCGTTCGCGCACAGCAGCACCGTCGGCGGCTCGGCCCGCTCCAGCAGCCCGGCCAGCATGGCCCGCCGCCGCTCGTCCGGCAGTCGCAGGTAGGTGGTCAGCGCGGTGAGCTCGGGGGAGATCGGGATGCCGTGCTCGCGCAGCGCCCGTACGTGGCCGGACAGCCGCTCCTGGACGCTGGTGCAGTCGGTGGCGTCCCACAGCGCCATGATCCGGCGGTGGCCCTGGCCGACGAGATAACGCGTCAGCTGGTACCCGGCGGCGAAGTTGTCGAACAGCACCGCGTCCGTGGGCACCTCGGGCAGGTAGCGGTCCACCATCACCAGCGGCACCTTGCGACGGCGCAGTTCGTCGAGTGCCGGGGACTCCGCGTGCCCGTCCACCGGGTAGAGCGCGACCCCGCTGGCCTGGGTGTCGAGCGCCTGCCGTAGCGCGCGTTCCTGCGCGGCCGCCGAGCCCTTGGTGTCGGACAGGAACATCCGGTAGCCCAGCTCGGCGCAGACCGACCCGATGCCGTCGATGATGTCGGTGTTGTGCGGTCCGTGCCCGTGCATGATGTAGGCGATCGAGCGCTCCCTGGCCTGGGGAGGCTCGGCGGGCCGCTCCGCCACGAACGTGCCGCGGCCCCGGTGGCGCACCAGGTAGCCCTCGGTGACCAGCTCGTTGAGCGCCCGCACGGCGGTCGTGGTCGAGACCCCGAAGCGCTCGCACACCTCCCGCTGGCTGATGAACGGCTCGTCGGCGATGTACTCCCCGCGGGAGATCGCGGCGACCAGATCCCGCTTCACCTGCTGGTACAGCGGCTCCTGGGTGTCGCCAGCGTCGCTCATCCCGCCCCCTTCGTCTGCCTATGTGATCGTTGACACGTTAACACGCTAAGACTACTGTCGGCCCCCATTCGGCGAAAGGAGCCCACGTGGACCTGGACCAGTTCCTCAAACTCCAGGACGAACGCTACGATCCCGCCGCGCGCATGCCCTGGCGGCTGTCGCGCAGCAACGGATACCACACCAGGATCCCCGCGGGAACCAGGGTTCACGAGACCCGCGAATCCACCGACTACGCGCTCGCGCTGCTGAGGGCCGGGCGCCTGGACCGCGCGCGCGAGGTGCTCGCCGCGGTCACCGCCCTCCAGGTGACCGACCCCCTGGACGAGCACTACGGCATCTGGGGCTACTTCCTGGAGGAGCCGCCGCACGCGATGGGCCCGGCCGACTGGAACTGGGCGGACTTCATCGGGGTACGGCTCGCCCAGGTGCTGGCCGTACACGGGGACGTGCTGGACGGCGGGGTGGCGGCGGCCCTGCGCCACGCGGCCATGTCGATCTTCCGCAGGAACGTCGGCCCGCGCTACACCAACATCGCCCTGCTCGGCTCGGTGACCGCGGCCGCCGCGGGCGAACTGCTTCCGGAACCCTTCCTGCTGGAGTACGGCAGGGCCAAGCTGACCGCCCTCCTCGCGCTGGACGCCTTCGCCGAGTACAACTCGCCCGCCTACAGCCCGTTCCTGCTGGAGATCGCCGAGCGGGCCCGGCTGGTCGTGACGGACCAGGAGTTCCTGGCCGGCGTGGAGCGGCTGCGGGAGCGGGTGTGGGGCGCGGTGGCCGAGCGGTTCCATCCCGGGACCGGGCAACTGGCGGGGCCGCACGCTCGGGCCTACGACGACTGGCTGCGGCCCGAGTTGACGCGTTATCTGGCGGAGCAGACCGGGGTGCCGATCGGGCAGCGGGCCGGGGTGCCGGAGGGAGACCCGACGCCTCGGCTGATGCCGGGGCTGGCATGCCCGCCGTACCTGGTGGAGCGGTTTCGCGCGTTGCCCGCGGACCCCGTGGAGGTGCGGACGGTCTTCGACGGCGAGACCGCCGGGACCACCTGGCTGACCGAGGACGCCTGCCTGGGCAGCGTGAACGAGGAGTTCGCGTGGGTGCAGCGACGGCCGCTGCTCGGGTACTGGCGTACGCCCGACGACCCGGCCGTGGTCCTGCGCGCCCGGATGACGCACAACGGGCGCGACCTGTCGGCGGCGTGGTGCCGCCAGGCGCAGGACGGGCCGCGCGTGCTGGCCGGGTGGTGGCTCAGCTACGACTCCGGCGACTTCCACCCCAACCTCGACCTGCCGCCCGGATCCGTCTTTCCCGTGGGGGACCTGCGGCTGCGGGTCACGTTGCGAGGGAACGGGGTGTCGGGGCGGGACCTGGGGGAGGGGCGCTTCGAGCTGGCCGCGGGCGGACGCCGGGCCGTGGTGCACACCGCCGCCGCGTCCTTCCTGGGCGCTTCGGCGGGGTGGGTGCTGGCTCGTGACGGGGACGAGGTGGCGGCCGAGGTCGTCCTGTACAGCGGGGAGGTGCGGCCCGTGGACTTCCACGACGCGATCCTGCGCGCGGGCTTCGCCGTCGAACTGCTCACCGGCGACGAGCGGCCCACCGCCTCCCCTTTGACCTGCCACCTTCCACCGGCCGCCGCTCCAAGCCCCGCCAGCCCCGCCGGCTCGACCAGCCCGGCCAGCCCCGCCGGCGCGGCCAGCTCCGTCGCCTCGGTTGGCTCTGCCGCTCCCCGGTCCACCTCACCGGGCGGTCGTCCGGAGGACACCGCCGCGGAACTCGGCACGCAGAGCCGAAGGGCGGAGGGCAGCGGCGGTGCGGAGGCGGTCTGGAGCTGGGGCGGTCTCAGCGTCTCCACACCCGCGCACCCGACGCCCTTCCCCCGCTGACCCGCCGCCAAGCCGTCCCACCACAAAGCCGTCCCACCGCAAAACCGCCCGCCTCAAACCGCCCACCTCCGACCGTCCCGCCTCAAGACACCCGCTGAAAGGCGATGCCGTGACCCCCTCTCCCGGCCAGGTCATGCCCGAGACACAACCCCCCTGGCAGCCCCGCGACGCCCTGCGCATCACCCGGGTGCGCGCGATCGTCACCGCCCCCGAGGGCATCCCGCTGGTGGTGGTCCGCGTGGACACCTCCGACGACGGCCTGTACGGCCTGGGCTGCGCCACCTTCACCCAGCGCTTCCACGCCGTCGCCGCCACCGTGGACGAGCACGTGGCCCCCCTGCTGATCGGCCGCCACCCCGCCGACATCGAGGACATCGTCCGCATGATCCACCTGTCGAGCTACTGGCGCGGCGGCCCGGTCCTGAACAACGCGCTGTCCGGGGTGGACATGGCGTTGTGGGACATCGCCGGCAAACGCGCGGGCATGCCCGTACACGAGCTGCTCGGCGGACGGGTCAGGGCGGCGGCGCCGCTCTACCTGCACGCCGAGGGCGCCACCGTCGAGGCCACGCTGGAGCACGCGCAGCGGCTCATGGCGGCCGGATACCGCCACGTACGCCTGCAGACCGGCCAGCCCGGCCACGGCACCTACGGCGCGCCCGGCGCCCCCGGCGGCTACCCGGCGGCCCCGCATCCCGACGGCTGGGACGTGCGCCACTACCTGCGCACCACGCCCGCGCTGTTCGAGCGGGCCAGGCAGGTGCTGGGGGAGGAGGTCGAGCTGCTGCACGACGTGCACAGCCGCCTGACCCCGAAGGACGCGGTCATCCTGGCCCGCAGCCTGGCCGACCACCGGCTGTTCTTCCTGGAGGACGTGGTGGCGCCCGAGCACTACGACCGCCTGCCCGAGGTCAGGGCCGCCTCGCCGGTGCCGATCGCCGTGGGCGAGCTGCTGGTGTCGGTGCCCGAGGCGGCCAGGCTCGTCCTGAACGGCGGCGTTGACCTGCTGCGCTGTCACATCTCCGCGATCGGCGGCCTGACTCCCGCGCGCAAGCTCACGGCCCTGTGCGAGCTGACCGGGGTGCGCACCGCCTGGCACTCGCCGGGCGACGTCTCGCCGGTCGGCGTCGCGGCCGGCGTCGCGCTCGACGTCAGTACGCCCGCCTTCGGCATCCAGGAGGCGCACGTCTACCCGGAGGCGGTGTGCGAGGTGTTCCCCGGCACGCTCAATCCCGTCGGCGGCCACCTCCATCCCTCCTCCGCGCCCGGCTGGGGCGTGGAACTCGACGAACGGCTGGCCGCGCGGTTCCCGCCGGTCACGCACCTGCACGAGCGGTGGGCGGCGCGGGTGCGCCGCCCCGACGGCGGCCTGGAGCCACCCTAGTTGACGCGTTAAATCACGATATTTCGGCCAAGTTACCATCTCGTGCTTTACACGTTAACGCGTCAAATATAGCGTTCGACTCACCTCGCCCCCCGGCATGAACTGGAGTCCCGATGAACACACACATCGCACGAGGAGCTGCGGGACTGCTCCTGCTCGCCACCGCCGCCTGCGGCGGAGGCCAGGACGGAGCCGACAGCGGCAAGATCGAGATCACCGTCTCCGGCATGCCGCCGAGCACCCAGGCAGAGAGCCAGAAGAACTTCCTGGCCGACGTGGCCGCGTTCGAGAAGGCCAACCCGACGATCAAGCTCAAGCCGACCGAGACCCAGTACGACGTCAAGACCTTCGCCGCGCGCCTGGCGGCCGGCCAGCTGGAGACGGTCTTCCGCATCCCGCTCACCGACCCGCCCTCCATGATCAAGCGCGGCCAGGTCGCCGACCTCACCGCCGAGCTGAAGGTCCTGGCCAACAAGGACTTCGACCCGCGCCTGCTGGCCCCGAGCAGCTCCGGCGGCAAGGTGTACGGCCTGCCCACCGAGGCGTACGCCGCCGGCCTGGTCTACAACCGCGACCTGTTCACCAAGGCCGGCCTCGACCCCGACAAACCCCCGGCCACGTGGGACGAGGTCCGCGCCGCCGCCAAGCAGATCAGCGACAAGACCGGAGTGCCGGGCTTCGGCATGCACGCCACCGCCAACACCGGCGGCTGGATGCTCACCACGATGACCTACTCCTACGGCGGCCGGATGGAGAAGGAGGAAGGCGGCAAGTACGCGCCCGCCTTCGACGACGTCCCCACCAGAAGCGCGCTCGACCTGCTCAAGGCGATGCGCTGGCAGGACCGGTCGATGGGCACCCAGCACCTGCGCAACCAGGACGACCTGCTGCGCGACTTCGCCTCCGGCAAGGTCGCGATGATGATGGGCGCCCCCAACCTCTACTCCAGCTACGTCGCGAAGTTCGCCGGCAAGCCGGAGACCTATGGCCAGACCACGCTCCCTTCGGGCTCCGGCAACGGCACCCTGCTCGGCGGCACGGTCGCCGTGGTCAGCCCGAAGGCCACCCCCGAGCAGCGGCAGGCGGCCGTGAAGTGGATCGACTACTTCTACCTGCGCCCCAAGTACGACCCCGCGCTCGCCACCCAGCGCGCCGAGAAGCGGAAGGCCGACGGCCTGGTCGCGGGCCTGCCCACGCTGCCGTTCTACACCGACGCGGTCTCCGGGCCGGTGGTGGCCGCCGAGAAGGCCGCCTCCAACGTGAACTGGGACCACTTCGCCACCTACAACGAGGGCGTGAAGAAGCAGGAGTTCATCTCCGAGCCGCCGGTCGCCGGGCAGGAGCTCTACGCCGCCCTGGACACGGTGGTGCAGGCCGTACTCACGAGAAAGGACGCCGACCCGGCGGGTGAGCTGGCCAAGGCGGCCGGGAAGGTGACGCCGATCCTGGACAGGTCGCAGCGGTGACGGCGGTCCTGCAGCGGAAGGAGCGGGCGGCGGCGCCCGCGCCGGGCCACCCACGCCGGCGCCGCAGCCCCTATGGCCTGGCCTCGGTGTTGTTCCTGGCGCCGCTGGTGTTCGTCTTCGCCGTCTTCTCCTGGTGGCCGATCATCCAGAGCGGGCTGCTGGCCTTCCAGCGCACCAACCTGGTGGCGGTGGCCGAGTGGGTGGCGTGGGAGAACTTCGCCAACCTGTTCGCCGATCCGCTGCTGGGCACCGCCGTGGTCAACACGGCCTGGTTCACGGTGCTCGCGCTGCTGTTCGGCTTCCCGGTGCCGGTCTTCCTGGCGGTGGTGATGTCGCAGCTGCGGCGGGGTTCGGCGGTGTTCCGGGTCCTGGTGTACCTGCCGGTGGCGGTGCCGCCGGTCGTGGCGATCATGATGTGGAAGTTCTTCTACAACGCCGACTACGGGCTGCTCAACAACCTGCTCGGGGTGGTCGGGCTGGGGCCGTACCCCTGGCTGCAGGACACCGCGTGGGCGATGCCCTCCCTGGTGCTCGAGGCCACCTGGGCGGGCGCCGGCGGCACCGTGCTGATCTACCTGGCGGCGCTGACCGCCGTGCCCAAGGAGCTCTACGAGGCGGCCGAGAGCGACGGCGCCTCGATCTGGCGGCGCGTGTGGCACATCACGCTGCCGCACCTGCGCGGCGTCCTTCTGCTCATGCTGCTGTTGCAGGTCATCGGCACCTTCCAGGTCTTCACCGAGCCGTTCGTCATGACCGACGGCGGGCCCGAGGACTCCACGGTGACGGTCCTGCTGCTCATCTACCGCTACGCCTTCGTCTACGGCGACTACGGCATGGCGGCGGCGCTGTCGGTGCTGCTGGCCGTGGTGCTCGGCGCCCTGTCGGCGGTCTACCTGCGCGCGACCAGAACGTGGAGCAGCTCATGATCTCCAACTTCGACCGGCGGCGCCGGATCGTGCGGGTCGTCCTCGGCTCGACCCAGTTCGCCGTCTTCCTCGGTGTGCTCGTGCTCGGCCTCGGCCCGATCCTCTGGACGATCAAGGGTGCCATCTCGCCCACCCAGGAACTCCTCACCGACCCGCTGCGCCTGTTCCCCGCCAGCCCCGACTGGTCGCTGCTCGGCGAGGCGTGGAGCAGGCTGCGCATCGGCCACTTCATGCTCAACACGGTCGTCCTGGCCGGCGGCTCGTGGCTGGCGCAGATCATCGTCTCCGTCATGGGCGCCTACGCCCTGTCGGTGCTGCGCCCCCGCTACGGCCCCTACGTCTACGGCGCGATCCTGGCCACGTTGTTCCTGCCGGGCAGTGTCTCGCTGGTCGCGCTCTACCTGACCGTCCTGGACCTGGGCATCGCCAACACCACCTGGGCGGTATGGCTGCCGCACGCCTCGCACGCGTTCACGGTCCTGCTCATGAAGCGTTTCTTCGACGGCATCCCACGCGAGCTGTTCGGCGCGGCGCAGGTCGACGGCGCGGGACCGTGGCGGATGTTCTGGTACATCGTGCTGCCCATGTCCAAGCCGGTCCTCGCGGTGACCTCGCTGCTCACGCTGATGGGCGCGTGGAAGGACTTCCTCTGGCCGATGGTCGCGATCTCCGACGGCGAGGCGCAGCCGATCTCGGTGGCGCTGCCCAGGCTGGCGGAGTTCGCCGAGGAGAACATGGTCATCGCCGGGATGTTCATGGCGCTTCTTCCGCCGGTGCTGGTGTTCATCGTCTTTCAGAAGTACATCGTGCGCGGTGTCGGATTCACGGGGGTGAAAGGTTGACCCGAGTGCTGGTCACCGGGGCGGCGGGACTCATCGGGCGCGCGGTCCTCGACCGCTGCGCCGAGGAGGGCGCGGACGTCACCGCCCTGGTGCTCGACGACCCGGGCGACCTCAAGGCCGACCGCGTCGTGTCCGGCGACGCGGGCGACCCTTCGGCGGTACGGCAGGCCGTCCGCGACGCCGACGCGGTGGTCCACCTGGCCGCCATCCCCTCGCCCAACCACGACCCGGCGCCGGAGGTGTTCGGCAACAACACTCGCGCCACCTTCACCGTGCTCGACGAGGCGGGCAGGGCGGGCGTGCGCCGGGCGGCGATCGCCAGCAGCCTGTGCGCGCTCGGCCTGCCGTTCTCCCCCACCCCGGTCAGCCCCGCCTACGTGCCCGTGGACGAGGCGCACCCGCTGCTGATCGCCGACCCCTACGGACTGTCGAAGGAGGCCGACGAGGCCACGGCCAGGATGGCGGCCCGCCTGCACGGCATGTCCGTGGTGGCCTTGCGCTTCCCGTTCGTCGGCGGCGCGGACGAGCGCCTGCCTGAGCGGGCGGCGGAACTGGCCGCCGACCCGTCCGACGGCGCCAGGGAGCTGTGGGCCTACCTCGACCTGCGCGACGCGGCCACCGCCTGCTGGCTGTCGATCACCAAGCCGCTGAGCGGGGCGCACGTGCTGTTCGTGGCAGCCCCCGACACGCTGGCGTCCCGGCCCACCGAGGAACTGCTCGCCCGCCACCACCCCGGCTCCCCGCTGCGCGCGGGGCTGCCGGGCCGGGCCGTACCGATCGATCTGAGTGAGGCCCGGCGCGTCCTCGGCTTCGAGGCCGCGCACCCGTACCGGCTCTGAACAGGAAGGACTCACCCCCCATGAGATCCCGCCTTCCCTCATGGTTACCCTGCGTCGCCATTCTTCGTCTCCGGGCCCGTCACGAACGTCACCTAGGAGTGGCATGCGCCATTTGTCCCGCACCGGCCACGACCTCGTCCTGACCGGGGCGCACCTGACCTATCCGCACGCCAACGGCTTCCACGCGGGCGGCGAGCGGCTGCTGGTGAGCACGTACGGCCCGCGTACCGGCGAGCGGGGCATCAGCAGCGTCGCCTGGCGCGGCGGTGAGCCGGACGAGCGCCCGCTGTGCGCGTTCACGGCGGCGGAGCCGGTCTGGCCCGACGTGGCGCCGGCGGCCGAGGTGGCGGCCTGGGTGCGCGACGGCGCCCTGTACGTCCTCGACCTCGGCGGCGGCGAACCCGAGCCGGTCCACCGGGGCCGAGGACTGCAGGGCCTGTGCTCGATCACCGCCGACGGCCGCCGCGTGGTGGTGATGGAGCACGACGGCGAGGCGGTGGACTGCCTGGAGGTCTCGCTCGCCACCGGCGCGGTCACCCGGCTCTTCCGCGAGGAGTGGTTCGCCAACCACCCGCACCACAGCCCGCACGACGAGGACTGGCTGGCCTACTCCCACGAGGGCCCGGCGAACGAGATCGGCGACCGGGTGTGGGCGTACCACCAGGGCGAGCGCCGCCGCGTCTTCGACCAGCGCGGGATGGCCGCCGGCCACGAGCGCTGGATGTTCCACGACCTCGGCGCCCTCGTCTGCGTCTACGGCGTGAGCGAGCGCGGCCCGCGCGGGCTCTACGCCGTCCACCCCGACGGCCGGCCCGCGCGGCTGGTCAGCGAGGGGGAGCGGATCTGGCACTGCGACATCAGCCGCGACGGCCGTCACGCCGTCGTGGACACCACCGGGCCACACGATGAGCCCGGCCGCGGCTGGGACGACGCCCGCCAGATCTCCGACGTGCTGCTGATCGACGTCGCGACCGGGGAACAGACGTTCCTCGCCAGGACCGGCGCCGACACCCACCCCCGGCACCCGCACCCGATCTTCACCCCCGACGGCTCCGCCGTCCTGTACAACCACGGCGACCCCGCCACCGGGCAGGTCGCGGTGGCCGTCCGCACGATCTGACCGTGCCGCCCGCCACGACGACCAGGAAGGGGCGGGCGGCGGCACACGAGAAGGGACCTCGTATGAAGAGCACCTTACGCCGGGCCGCGCTGGCGGTGCTGGCGGCGGTACTGGCGAGCGGGCCGCTGTCCGCTCCGCCCGCGAGCGCCGACCCCGCTCCGCCCGCCCTTGCGGACCCCGGCCGGCCCGGCGCCACAACCATGGCCGCGCCCGCCGCCAGTGCCACGCTCGGGGCGAACCCGGTCTACACCGGGGTCGTGCGGGCGTGGCCGGGTGACGCCGACAAGAACCCGGCCGCCGCCGTCAGCGAGCGCGGCGGCGTGTCGTGCTGGCAGACGTCGGGCACGCCGTACAACCGCTATGTCTACGTGGACGTGGCCGACGCGGCGATCCCGGCGGGGGCGAGCAGGGCGTACGTCGTCGTGCGGTACTTCGACGCCGGGCCGACCGGCATGGACATCCACTACGACGGCACGGCCGGGGCCTTCACCGGCTCGGCCAACCTGCAGCTGACCGGCTCGGGCACGTGGAAGACGCACCAGTACGAGCTCGGCGGCATCACCTTCAAGAACCGCGCCAACGGCGCCGACTTCCGGCTCAACGTCAAGGCCGACGCCGCGTCGATGCCGGGCGTGTGCGTGTCGCGGGTCGACGTCTACTTCACCGACCCCTCGCAGCTCAGCGTGACCAGCAAGTCGCTGGTGTTCACCCAGGGCCAGAACGCGATCACCTTCTCCTCCACCGCCGGCCAGATCGACTGGACGGTCGGGGACCCGAACGGGGTGCCGCTGCGCTCCGGCACGCTGCCGGTCGCGAACGGCGCCGCAAGCCTCGACATTTCGGCATTCGGGCCCGGCTACTACACGCTGACCGCCAAAACCCCGCTCACCACCCGGTCCACCAGCTTCGGCGTCATCACCCCGCTGGCCGCGAAGGACCCCTACTTCTCCGTCGCGATGCACTACGGCTGGCAGAAGGGCTACGAGGAGGCCCTGCTGGAGACCATGGGCCGCATCGGCTGGAGCGAGGTCCGCTCCGACGCCAGCTGGAGCGGCATCGAGAAGCAGCCCGGCGTCTACACGCACGAGGGCTACCCCCTGCACATGGGCCTGAACGAGGCCGCCAAGCACGGCATCAAGACCATGCCGATCCTCGGCTACCGCAACCCGCTCTACGACGGCGGCAAGACGCCCAGCACCCCCGATGGCCTGGCCGCCTTCGCCCGCTTCGGCGCCGCCGTGGCCGCCGAGTACGCCGGGCAGACCCGCGACCTCTCCATCTACAACGAGTACAACTCCACCGGCTTCAACGACGGCGCCTGCGGCATCACCCCGCAGTGCTACCTGAACATGGTCAAGGCCGTCGACCAGGCCGTGCCGGGCACCACCAACCTGGTCGGCCCGACCTCGGCCGGCACACAGCTCGCCTGGCACGAGGAGTTCATCAACCTGGGCGGCCTGAACCACCTCGACACCTTCAGCGTGAACTTCTACGGCTACGCCGCCCTCGGCGCCGGCACCCCGCCGGAGAAGACGGTCCTGGTCACCGAGTTCCCGCAGCTCGTCCAGAAGGTGAAGGCCAAGAAGAACATGCCGATCTGGGTCAGCGAGAACGGCTGGCCCACCCACACCGCGGGTTCGACGGAGGCGCAGCAGGCCGACTACCTGATCAGGGCGCAGACCCTGGCCAAGGCCGCCGGCGCGAGCAAGTACTTCTGGTACGACGTGCTCGACGACGGCGACAACGCCGGCGAGCGCGAGCACCGCTTCGGCCTGTTCCGCCGTCCGGGCTCCGGCATCGGCGCGCCCGCGCCCAAGCCGGCCGCGATCTCCAACGCCGTGCTCATCCGCCAGCTCGCCGGCCGTACGCTCGGCGCCCGCCAGAACCTCGGCGACCCCGAGATCTACTCCTACCCGATCAGCGGCGGCAAGCGCCTGCTGTGGGCCACCCAGCCCCGCTCGGTCACGCTGGCCGCGCTCACCCCGGTGACGCTGACCGACCAGTTCGGCAAGGTCGGCACCCTCACCCCGCAGGCCGGCAAGGTACGCCTGGACCTGGACGGCAGCCCCGTCTTCGTCTCCGGCGCCCTGGCCGCCAAGGCCGGCGCCTCGCCGCTGTCGGCCGGCGCCCCCGAGAAGTCGGTCACCGGCGAGAAGCTCAAGGTGACGGTCACCGCCGACCGCACCGGCGGCACGCACCTGCCCAGCCGCCTGACCGTCGCCGCCGGCGACGTCACGGCCGACCTGGTCACCCGCAGGGGCCAGAAGACCTCGGTCACGCTGGAACTGCCCGCGACCGGCACCACCGGCACCCGCGCCGTCACCGCGAGCGCCGCCGACGCCCGCGGCGCCATCGCCAGGCTGCGCACCTCCACGCGGGTGCTCAAGCCGTACTCGATCAAGGCGCGGCCGGTCGTCGACGCCAAGAAGGTCAAGGTCACGCTCACCAACAACAGCCCCACGACGCCGCTCACGCTCGGCTCCGTCGGCTGGCGGGTCGGCCCCTGGCAGGGGACGATCGCCGGCCCGCCGCAGGTCGCGCCGTCCGCCACGGCATCGGTCGAGGCCACGCTGCCGCAGGTCGCGCCGTTCGTCGCCTACGGCTACGCGGTCAACGCGGGCGAGGCGGCCGAGAGCGGCTCGATGAGCTTCACCCCCGTGGAGAAGGCGGGCGCGATCACGCTTGACCCGATCAACCTCGACACCCTGGGCCGCTGGGTGGGCCTGCGGGGCGGGACCAGGACCGGGCCCGACGACCTGTCCGGGAACGTCCGCTTCACGCACACTCCCGAGGCGCTGATCCTGGACGCGGTGATCAAGGACGACACGCACAACGCCGCCCGCGACGCCGCGCTCGCCTGGCAGGTCGACTCGATCCAGTTCGACCTGTACTCCGCCTTCCCCAGCGAACTCGACGGCACCCGGGTCGAGGTCGGGGCGGCCCTGCTTCCCGGCGGGCCCGTCGCCTACAGCTGGGGCCCGCCTCCTGGGCAGCCGGCCGGGCCGACGCCCGGCGCCGACGTCCGGGTGACGCGGGACGAGGCGGCCAAGACCACCACGTACCGGCTGGCCGTACCGTGGAAGTCGCTGGGGCACGACGCGCCGCCGGCCGGTCTGGTCGGGCTGTCGTTCCTGGTCAACGATGCCGACGCGGGCACGATCGGCGACGCCCGCGACGGCTACCTGGAGTGGGGCGGCGGGGTGGGCTCCGCGCCCAAGAACCCGGCGCTGTTCCGCTCCGCCCAGCTCGTGGGACTGGCATGAGCGCCCTGTCGCGGCGTACGTTCCTGGCGGCCACGACCACCGCGAGCGTGGCGGCGGCGACAGGCTCTTCCGCCACCTCAGCTCCAGCCTGGGCTTCTCCCTCAACACCATGCAGGGGGACCGGGCGGGCACCTACGACAACCCCAACAAGAACGGCGTCGTGGTGCAGCAGTGGCCGCTCGGCACCGCGGTCATGCACGACCGCGTGGCCTTCTACCCGCACAACCTCGACCGCGGCATCGACACCTCGGAGAACCTCAGCTGGGCGCTGGCCTTCGGGCTCGACCACGGTGACCGGCACCGATCCGGCGATCACCGAGTGGGACGGCACCGCCGTGGACCTGACCGGCGCCGAGGTGCGATGGGAGGTGAGCGACAGGCGCGTCGTCAAGGTGCGCGACGGCCGGCTGATGGGGTGCGGCGGCAAGGGCTGGGCGACTGTGCGGGCGGTGGTGACCCGCGCGGGCGTGCCCGCCTACACCAGCGTGGAGCGCGTCACGGCCTGACCCGCTCGCGCACGAGGGCTTCGACGCCGTCGAGCAGCCGTGCCAGGCCGAACTCGAAGCTCTCCTCGGGCCGGGGCGCCAGCGCCCCGGCCCTCGCCGCTCTGACCAGCGCCGGGTAGGCCTCCGCCGCCCCGTCGGGCTCGTCGTCGCGCACCGGCGCCGGGTCGAGGGCCGAGCGGGCCATGCCGCGGACGTAGGCGTCGAGGGCTTCCACGACGTCCACCTTCTCGGGCTCGGTCAGGCCGGTGGCCTCCAGCGAGGCCAGCGTCGAGTCGTACCACGCCACGAGGTTCGGGCCTGGCCGTACCTGTGCGACGGCCAGCTGCAGGACCCAGGGGTGGGCGCGGTAGCCGTACCAGTCGGCGCGCGCGCCCGCCTCCAGGCGCTCGCGCCAGCCGCCCGGCAGGGTGTGCGGCAGCGGGCCGGTGCCGATGATCCAGTCGAGCATGAGCGCTTCCAGCGCGGGCTTGCCCGGCACGTACGTGTAGAGGGAAGCGGCGCCCGCGCCCAGCGCCTTGGCCAGCCGGTTCATCGTGAGCGCCGCCAGGCCGTCGGCGTCGGCGATCTCGACGGCCATGGTGATCACACGCTCCAGGTCGAGGCCCTGCTTGGGCCCCCGGGTCGGGCGCCGCACGCGCCCCCACAGCAGGTCGTCGATCGTCATCTTGCGGCCATCCTACAACTCCGTATAGCGTTCGGAGTCACGAAACTCCGAACATCAATCGGAGTTGTGGAGGGGGAGTGATGGCTTCAAGCGAACGCTCGGCCGCGCCCGACCTGGCGCGTGGCCTGATGCTGGCGATGATCGTGCTGTCGAACGTGGTGTTCCACCTGTGGGCCGCGCCCACGGGACCCTCCGGCTGGCATCCCGCGGACGGGTCGGCGGCCGACCGGATCACGCAGTTCCTGATGATCGTCCTGGTCGACCTGCGGATCTATCCGCTCTTCGCCTTCCTCTTCGGGTACGGCATGGCCCGCCTCATGGACCGGCAGGTCGGCCGGGGCGACTCACCGGCCGCGGCGGTCCGGCTGGTACGCCGCAGGAGCCTCCTGCTGATCGCCTTCGGCCTGGTCCACGCCGCCCTGCTGCTGGCCGGCGACATCCTCGCCGTGTACGGCCTGATCAGCCTGGTCCTCGGCGCCCTGTTCCTGCGCCGCACCGACCGCACGCTGCTCGTCTGGGCCGCGATCTTCGCCGGTCTGCTCGTCGTGCTGGCGCTCGGGCTGAACGCGCTGATGCTCGCGACCGGCGTGTCCGACGCCGCGCCCGGTCACGTCGTCACGCCCGGCCACGCCGAGTACGCCACCGGCGAGGACGGCTGGCTCGCCGCCGCCGCCGGGCGTCTGGCCACCTGGGGAATGCTCCTGCTCGGCGCGCCGGCGCAGTTCGGCATGCACGCCGTCCTCCTGCTGGGGATCTGGGCCGCCCGCAACCGCGTCCTGGAGGAGCCCGTCCGCCACCGCCGGCTGCTGGTCGTCACGGCCGCGGTGGGCATCCCGCTCGGCTGGCTGGGCGCGCTGCCGTCCGCCCTGGCCCACTTCGGCGTCCTGAGCGTGCCGAGCGGGGCGCAGGCCGACCAGGGCGAGCTGTTCCTGCTGCAGGCGGCGACCGGGATCTTCGCCGGGCTCGGCTACGTCGCGGTGTTCGCCCTGCTCGCGACCGGCGGGTGGGTGCGCCGCCCGCTGGGGCTCGCGGTGAGCGCCGCGGGCCGCCGGTCGCTGTCGGTCTACCTCGCCCACTCGGTGCTGCTGGGCCCGGTGCTGGCCGCGTGGGGCCTCGGGCTCGGCGCTCATCTGGGCAGCGCGGGCGCGGCACTCTACGCGCTGGGCGCGTGGCTGATCACGCTCGCGCTCGCCTTCTTCCTGGAACGGCGCGGCCTGCCCGGCCCGGCCGAGGCACTCCTGCGCCGCCTGCTCTACCGGCCTCAGGCCGCGGCCGACGTGCGCACGTAGTGCTCGGCGATCTCGTCACTGGTGGTCAGCCAGATGTCCGGCTGGGCGGCCAGGTACTCCAGCGCCTGGTCCACGTACTTGGCGCGGAAGGCCTGGCCGGTCACGAACGGGTGCAGCGCCAGCGCCATCACCCGCCCGCTGTCCCGGGAGTCGGCGCGCAACTGCTCGTACTGGTCCTTGACGATCCGCAGGAACTCCGGCCCGCTCGTCCCCTTGGAGAACAGCGCCAGGTCGTTGAGCTCCAGCGTGTACGGCACGCTGATCACGCCGGGCACGTTCAGCCGGTACGGCTGGTCGTCGTTGGTCCAGTCGAGCACGTAGCTCAGCCCGAGCTCGGCCAGCAGGGCGGGGGTGTTGAACGTCTCGGTCAGCCCCGGCCCCATCCAGCCCTTCGGCCGCCGCCCGGTCGCCCCCGCGATGGTGTCCACGACGTCGGTGAGGAAGGCGCGCTCCTCCTCCGGTTCCATGCCCGTGTGCAGGATGGAGTTGGTACGCCCGTGCGCCAGCCACGCCCAGTCGCGGCGCAGCCCCGCCTCGATGATCTGCGGGTAGTGCACGGCCACGTCGGAGTTGAGCAGCGCGCTGGCCCGCACGCCGTGCCGGTCGAGGCTCTCGATCGTGCGCCAGATGCCCACGCGCACGCCGTAGTCGCGCCAGCCGTAGTTGAGCGCGTCGGGCACGAGGTCGGCGGTGCCCGGCCAGATGCTGGTGGACGGGCGGTCGATGAGGAAGTGCTCGATGTTGAGCCCGACGTAGGCGGCGACCTTGGCGCCGCCGGGCCAGGTGATCGCGGGCCGATCGGGGATGGGGCTGTAGTCGAAAAGCGTCTGGTTCGTCATGCGAGAACCGTAAGACTTGCCATTGATGTCAGGTTCAAGCCGGCGCGGGCAGGTCGTCGAAGCCGAGGCAGCGCAGGCCCAGCCGGGCGGCCTCGGCCAGCAGCCGGTCGAGGCGGTCCGGGGCCAGGTAGTTGGCCTCGTGGGCGGGGGCGATCGCGTGCGCGTACAGGGTCAGGGCCTCCTCGCGGTCGGCGGCTCGGCGCAGGGCGCCGAGCAGGGCGGCGTCGGTGAGACCGCGGGGCCGGAACATCCGGCCGTTGTCGGCGCCCGCGCCGATCAGCACCCGCCGGCGCGGGAGCTCGGCCACCGGCACGAAGAAGTCGCCGACGTCGGCGGGCTCGGCGCCGTCCGGCACCCCGCGCCCGCCCCGAAGCCGGTCGAAGACCGTCGTCAGGACCGTGTCGGAGGCGGGGGAGCGGGCGCTGTTCGGATAGGCGAAGCTGCGCGCCCGCAGCCCCTCGGCCGCCAGGGCGGCCAGGCACGGCTCGATCTCCTCGCGCAGGTACGCCGCGCCGCCCGCCTCGGCCACCCGCTCGTCGGCCCTGAGATGCCGGAAGCCGTGGGCGCCCACGCTGTGGCCGTCGGCGGCCAGGTCGCGCAGGCCCGCCCAGCTCCGGACCTGCCACGGCTCGCTGACGAAGAACGTCACCCGGGCGCCGTGCGCGCGGAAGACCTCCCGTGCCGCGCGCCACTCCGGCACGAAGAAGTCGTCGAAGGTCAGCAGTAAGATCCCACTCACGCGACCCAGCCTAACGCGTTAACGCGCTCAACTCTTGATCTGGGGGACCATCTGCTCGATCGCGTACGGGATGCTCAGCACGGTGTTGAACGACAGCGCCGCGCCGATCGGCGGGTCCTGGTACGTCAGGAACAGGTCGCGGCCCTCCTTGGCCACCTTCAGCTCCTTGTAGACCGCGTCCTTCTTGATCCGCTCCCACGGCTCCTTGCCGGTGGTCAGCCAGACCAGCCGGTCGACCTCCAGCATGTTCAGCCCCTCCGAGCCGAACTCGGCCACGTTGGACGTGCCCGCCTGCTTGGTGATCTTCTCCGGGATCGTGAAGCCCAGCTCGGCCAGGAACGCCGACTTCGGGTCGCCCTTCTGGAAGGCCGAGTAGGTGCCGGCCTTGAAACTGTCGGCGGCCACCGCCGTCTTGCCCGCCCACTGCGGGTTGTCCTTGCGCGCCTGGGCGAACCGGTCCTGGATGCCGGTGATCAGGTTCTTGGCGTCGGCCTCCTGGCCCAGGGCGCGCCCGGCCAGCAGCGTCATCTCCTGCCACGGGGCGGCGTAAGGGTCGAAGCCCTTCGGCTGCGCCACCACGGGGGCGATCTTGGAAAGCTGGTCGTAGGTCGCCTTCTGGACGCCCGAGTACATGGCGAAGATCAGGTCGGGCTTGAGCGCGAGCAGCTTCTCCATCTTCACGCCGTCCTCGCGCAGGCCGAGCACGGTCGGCTCGGTGCCTGCCCACTTGTCCTTCGTCCACGGCCAGTCGCTGAACGGGCTGCGCTGGAACCAGTCCACCACCCCGACCGGCTTGTGGCCGAGCGCCAGCACCGGCTCGTGGTCGCTGAGCCCGATGGTGACGATCCGCTCGGGCTTCTTCTTGATCTCCGTCGTGCCGTACAGGTGCTCGACCTTCACGGGGAACGCGCCGGCCGCGCCGGGTGCCGCGGAGGCTGTGGCCTGGCCCTCCGCGGTCTTGTCTTGTGCGGGCTGCGTGCCACCGCAGGCGGTCGTCAGGCTCAGCGCCAGGGCGGCGAGCGACACCAGCAGGCGTCGAGGAGTGTCCATGGGACCGTGATAGTAAGGTAAGCCTTCCCTCTTCTTCAATTTGATCGGACCTCGGTGACTCGTCAGAGATCGTTGCTGATCACGGGCACCGTGGTCGTCCTGCTCGGTCTGGTGCTGCTCTCCCTGGCCGTCGGCAGCCGGGCCATACCGCTCGCCGACGTCGCCCGCGCGCTGACCGACCCCGCGAGCGTCGACCCGGAGACCGCGGCCATCGTCCGCGGCACCCGCCTGACCCGCACCTTCGTCGCGATCCTCGCCGGAGCCGCGCTGGGACTGGCGGGCGCCGTCATGCAGGGCCTGACGCGCAACCCGCTGGCCGACCCGGGCCTGCTCGGCGTCAGCGCGGGCGCCGCCTTCGGCATCGTGGCCTCCGCCACCTTCCTGGCCGCCACCGGGCTGCTCACCACCATCTGGTTCGCCTTCGGCGGCGCCGCGCTGGCCGCCGTCGTCGTCTACGCCCTGGGCAGCCGCGGCAGGGGCGGCGCCTCCCCGGTCAAGCTCGCGCTGGCCGGCGTCGCGCTCACGTACCTGCTCGACTCCCTGACCAGCGGCCTGGCCCTGACCGACCCCGAGGCGCTCGACCGCTACCGCTACTGGTCGGCCGGCTCGCTCACCGGCCACTCCAACGAGACCGTGCTGACCGTCCTGCCGTTCCTGGCGCTCGGGGCGATCCTGGCGTTCGGCACCGCCCCCGCGCTCAACTCCCTGGCCCTGGGCGACGACGTGGCCGTCACCCTCGGCCGCCGCCTGGGCCCGACCCGCCTGCGCGCCGCGATCGCCGTCACCGTCCTGACCGGCGCCGCCGTGGCCGTCACCGGCCCGATCGTCTTCGTCGGCCTGGTCGTCCCGCACCTGGTCCGCATGGTCACCGGCCCCGACCACCGCTGGCTGCTGCCCGGCGCCGCCCTGGTCGCGCCCTGCCTGGTGCTGCTGGCCGACATCCTCGGCCGCGTCGTCGCCCGCCCCCAGGAGATCGACGTGAGCCTGGTCGCCGCGCTGCTCGGCGCGCCGTTCTTCATCGCCCTGGTCCGCCGCCGCAGGGTGGCCGAGCTGTGAGCGGCCGTCATGGCCCGGCGTCCGAGGGCGGCCACGCCACTGCGGCTCCGAAGGGCGGCCGCGCCGTGAGCGCTTCCGGCGGTGTGCGGCTTTCCCGGCACCGCGCGGCCTTCCGGCTGGTACGGCCGGCCGTCTCCGGAACCGTGCGCCCGCGTGTCCTGGTGGTCTGGCTGGCCCTGGCCCTCGCCGCCTTCCTGACCTTCTGCCTGGCCGTGGGGATCGGCGCCGGGGACATCGCGGTGCCGTTCGGCGAGGTGCTGCCCGCGCTGTGGGGCAGCGGCGATCCCGCCACCCTCTTCCTGGTCCACGAGCTGCGCCTGCCCAGGGCGGTGGTGGCCGTGCTGACCGGGGCGGCGTTCGGCATGGCGGGGGCGCTGTTCCAGTGCATCACCCGCAACCCGCTGGCCAGCCCCGACATGCTGGGCATCACCCAGGGCGCGGGCACCGCGGTGGTGGCCGCCATCGTCCTGGGCTTCACCGGGCTCGGCTCCCAGGCCCTGGGCCTGGCGGGCGCGCTGGCCGCCGGTCTGCTGATCTACGTGCTGGCGTGGAACCGCGGCACCACCGGCTACCGGATCGTCCTGGTCGGGATCGGCGTCAGCTGGATCTGCGTGAGCGTCACGTACTACCTGCTCAGCCGGGCCGAGCAGTACCAGGCGGCGAGGGCGCTCGGCTGGCTGGTCGGCAACCTCAACGACCGCGGCTGGGACCACGCCCGGCCCCTGGCGCTGGCCCTGGCCGTCCTCGTGCCGGTGGTGCTGCTGCTGACGCGCGGGCAGCGGGCCCTGCAACTCGGCGACGACGTGGCCATCGGGCTGGGCGTGCGGGTGCAGCGTGCGCGGGTGGCGCTGCTGCTGTGCGGGGCCGCGCTGGCGGCGTTCGCGACGGCCGCAGCGGGCCCGGTGCTGTTCGTGGCACTGGCCGCCCCGCACCTGGCCCAGCGCCTGGCACGGGCCCCGATGCCACCGGTCACCGCCTCGGCCTGGGCGGGCGCGACGCTCGTGGTGGTCAGCGACCTGATCAGCCAGCGCCTGCTGACCGAGACGGTGCTGCCGGTCGGCGTGGTCACCGGCGCGCTGGGCGCGCCGTTCCTGCTGTGGCACCTGGCCCGCTCGCGCACGTAGGCGGTTCTCGCGCACATTTCTCGTGCACGTAGGCAGGGTTTTTGTGGGTGTGGGCGGTTCAGGGGAGGCGGGACAGGTGGTCGGCCCGGCGGATCGGCTCCGGGACGCGGTAGGCGGGCGACAGGCGCAGGATGTGCGCGCAGGCGTTGTCCAGGCCGACCCCGTGGCCCTGGGAGACGAAGACCGGCTTGACCCCCTCACGGGTGCGCAGCGCCCGGCCGACCACCTCGCCGTCGAGCCGGATCGCCGACCAGGCGCCACGGGCGGGCGGCGGCTCGGCGTGCTCGCCGACGAAGGGCGTCTTGGCCACGCCGATCGCCGGCAGCCCGGTCAGCACGCCCAGGTGGCAGGCCAGGCCGAAGCGGCGGGGGTGGGCCAGGCCGTACCCGTCGCACACCAGCAGCTCGGGACGGACCGACAGCTTGTCCACCGCCGCCAGCAACGGCGGCAGCTCGCGGAAGGCGAACAGGCCCGGCACGTAGGGAAAGCGCGCGCGCTGCCTGACCACCGCCCGGTCCACGACCTCCAGGCTCGCGGCGTCGAGCACCACGACGGCGCCCACCACCTCGTCGTCGTCCCGGTACCCGACGTCGAGACCGGCTACCAGGCCCGCCTCGGCCGGTCCCGGGCTGTCAAGGTCGGTGAACGGCCGCAGGCGATCCTGTTCGGCCTCGGCCTCGGCGACGGTCGCGGGCCAGTGGGGTTCGGGGGCGTGGAAGGTCACCGGCGCCATTCTGCCACGCGCTTTCAGCATCGCTAAAGGATGGTTGAAAGACCTTTTCACTGGTTACCCGGGTGGCCCCCGGTTAGCATCGAATTCGAAATCCCTTTACTCCGTGTTCCGGGACGAAATTCGTGGGGGCCTCGATGAGTATTATCCTGCTGCATAAAAAGAATTTGAGCCGGCGCAGGCACCTGGCGCGCACGCGGAAATACGCCGAGGAGCACGGCCACCGGGTCATCATGATCATGAAGGATCCCGAATGGGAGGCCGACTACGTCGACGAGGTCGTGGTCGCCGACACCAGCAGCATCGACGAGACGTTAAGCGCCGCCAAAGCCGTGGCCGCCGCCGAGAGCGCCCCGATCGACGCGGTCGTCACCTTCGCCGAGGCCGCGGTGCCCTCCGCCGCCCGCGTCGCCGCCGAGTTCGGGCTGCCGGGGGTCAGCGAGCGGACCGCGCATCTGGCCAGGGACAAGTACCTGATGCGGGCCGCGTTCGCCGAGGGCGGGGTCGCGCAGCCCAGGTTCGCCCTCGCCGCGACCCTGGAAGAGGCGGTGAAGGCGGCCGACGAGGTCGGCTTCCCGATGGTGCTGAAGCCGATCATCGGCACCGGCAGCATGTACGTGCGCAGCGTCGCCACCATGGCGGAGCTGGAAGAGCACTTCGACGTCATCCGCGAGGGCGCGTGGGCCGGCTTCACCTACGACCCGCTGCACGACTCCGCGATGCGCTCCTACGGGGGCGGCGTGCTGGCCGAGCAGTTCGTGCCGGGACCGGAGATCTGCGTGGAGTCCCTGGTCGTGGCGGGCACGACCCACGTGCTGGCCATCCACGACAAGCCGCTGCCGACCGGGCCGACCTTCGAGGAGGTCTACGCCTGCACGCCGACCCGGCTGCCGGCGAAGACGGTCGAGCGGATCGCCGCCGCCGTACGGGACGTGCACGAGGCGATGGGCATACTCACCGGGCCGACCCACGTGGAGTTCCGGCTGGCCGGCGGGGTGGAGCCGGTCGTGCTCGAGGCCGCGGCGCGCATGGGCGGCGGACCCATCTACCGCTCGGTCCTGCTCAGCACCGGGGTGGACCTGGTGGAGGCGGCGCTGGACCTGGCGCTGGGCCGTACCCCCGAGATCGCGCCGCGCGCGGTCGCGCGGCCCATCGGCTTCTGGAACATCTTCCCCGAGCGGGCGGGCACGCTGAGCGAGATCGTCGGCCTCGACCGGGCGGCCGCCGACCCGCGCGTGGACGAGGTGGAGATCTACCGTCACCTCGGCGACCACCTCGAGGTGCCGCCCCGCACCTTCCAGGGCCACGGCCACCTGATCTTCAAGGTGAACGACGTGGACGAACTCGACCCGGTCTTCGACGAATTGGTGCGCACGCTGCGGCTGCGCACCGACCCCGAGGGGCGATGACATGTCCGACGGATTCCCGCCTGACGACCCCGCCGACCACCGGCCGCTGATCCTGCTGGTCAACAGCGGGATGAACCCGCAGTACCGCGAGTGGGGGCTGCGCGGGCTGCACCGCGAGTTCCGGCTGTGGCTGCTGGACGCGCGCGAGGCCACCTGGGACCGGCCCTACCTCGTCGGCCAGACGAAGGTGGACGCGCTCGACCTGGACGAGGCGCTGGAGGCGGCCAGGGAGCTGTTCAAGCGCATGCCGTTCGCCGGCGTGCTCTGCTACGACGAGATGCGCGTCCACAACGCCGCGCGGATCGCCGAGTCCCTCGGCGTGCCCACCAGCCCCTCCGAGGCCATCCTGGCCTGCAGGGACAAGAGCCTGACCCGCGCCCGCATGACCCCGGACATCCCCGGCTCGGTCCGCTCGACCCCCGTGGCCGACGCGGCCGCGGCCCACCGCGTCGCCGCCGAGATCGGCTATCCGGTGGTGCTCAAGCCGCGGGCGCTGGCCGGCAGTGAGGGCGTGGCCCGGGTGGACGGTCCCGGGCAGCTCGACGCGCAGTTCGCCTTCACCGAGCGCGCCCACTTCGCCGAGGTCGAGCGCTACGCCGAGGGCGTGCTGGTCGAGGAGTACCTGGACGGCCCGGAGATCGGCGTCGACGCCGCCGTCTTCCACGGCGAGGTCGAGCCCGTGTTCATCTCGCGCAAGGAACTCGACCGGCCGCCCACCTTCGAGGAGACCGGCCACTTCGTCAGCACCGACGACCCGCTGCTGCACGACCCGGAGATCGTCGAGGTCGTGCGCGCCGCGCACGCCGCGCTCGGCTTCGACAACGGCGTCACCCACACCGAGCTGCGGCTCACCGCGAGGGGCCCGCGCGTGGTCGAGCTCAACGGCCGCCTCAGCGGCGACCTCGTCTCCTACGTCGGATTGCTGGCCACCGGCGTCGACCTGCTCGTGGCCGCCGCGCGGATCGCCTGCGGCGAGCGTCCCGACGTACGGCCACGCCGCCGCTCCAGCGCCGCGGTGCGCTACTTCTACCCCCCGCACGACATGGTCGTGGACGACCTGCGCCTGGACACCGACCGGCTGCCCCCGGGCATCTGGGAGGTCACCCTGCTGGCCGAGCCGGGCAAGCGGCTGCTGCTGCCGCCGGGCTCGTTCGTGAAGGGCCGGATGGCCGCGGGCTTCGCCGTCGGCGAGGACGCGGCGGCCTGCGACCGTTCGCTGAAGGGGCTCGGCGAGCTGTTCCACGTCCATGGCCGGCGGATCGATGGCTGAAAACCGCGGGACGGAGGCGGAGACCCTGGAGGAGCGGCCGGGTTCGCTGTTCCGGGTCAACCGCTCCTTCCGGTTGTTGTTCGCCGCCGCGGCGGTCAGCATGTTCGGCACCCAGATCAGGCTGCTGGCGCTGCCCCTGGTCGCGGTGATCGTGCTCAACGCCTCGCCCGGCCAGGTCGGCGTGCTCGGCATGCTGGGCACGATCGCCTTCCTGCTGATCGGGCTGCCGGCGGGCGCATGGATGGACCGGGTGCACGGGCGCCGCAGGGTGATGGTGGTGGCCGACCTGGTGCGCGCCGCGCTGGTCGGGTCGGTGCCGGTGGCGTACGCGCTGGGTGTGCTCTCGCTTCCCCAGCTGTACGTGGTCGTGGTCCTGAGCGGCTTCGCCACCGTGTTCTTCGACGTCTCCTCGCAGAGCTACCTGCCCGCCAT
Source organism: Nonomuraea sp. NPDC050547 (assembly GCF_044457345.1). NCBI lineage: Bacteria > Bacillati > Actinomycetota > Actinomycetes > Streptosporangiales > Streptosporangiaceae > Nonomuraea > Nonomuraea sp. NPDC050547. The sequence continues at coordinate 66,507 of NZ_JBITGW010000005.1, read as the reverse complement.
CGTCTCGCGCGAGCGCCTGGTGGAGGCAAACTCCCACCTGGGCGGCATGGAGGCGGTCAACAACGTGGCGGGACCGGCAGGCGCCGGGTTCCTCATCCAGCTGATCACCGCGCCGCTGGCCGCCGCCGTGGACGCCGTGGGCTACGTGTGGTCGGCGCTGTGCCTGTCGCGCATCCGCGACCGCGAGGCTCCCCCGCCGCCTCCCGAGGGCGGGAAGCGCCACCTCGTGCGCGAGATCAGAGAGGGCCTGGTCCTGGTCTTCGGCCACCCGCTGCTGCGGGCCATCGCGATCAACGGCGCGATGGTCAACATGTCGGTCTCGATGATCATCGTGATCATGCCGCTGATGTTCCAGCGCGAACTCGGGTTGTCGGCGTTCACGCTCGGCCTGTTCTTCGCCGTGGACGGCATCGGCATGCTGCTCGGCGCCCTGACCGCGCGCCGGGTCACGGCCTGGCTCGGACAGGGCCGCGGCCTGTGGATCATCGGGCTCGCCGTCGTGCCGGCCTGCGCGGTGTTCCCGCTGGTCGACCGTGGGATATGGCTGTGGCTCGCGGGCGCCGCCTGGCTCGTGCTCAACTACCGGATCGGCGTGAACAACGTCATCCTCATCAGCTTCCGCCAGCAGGTGACCCCCACGCATCTGCTGGGCCGGATGAATGCCACCATGCGATTCCTCATGCACGGCGTGCTTTCACTCGGCGCCGCGCTCACCGGGTTGATCGGGCAGTTCGCCGGTGTGCGGACCGCCCTTTGGGTGGGCGCGGCCGGACTGGCCCTCGCGTGGCTGCCGCTCTATTTCTCGCCGATGAGAAAGATGCGGGAACTGCCGCGAGAGGAGCCGGAGTCCTAGGAACCGGTGAATGCGTCGAACGGCACAAAACCACCCGACCGGCGGGGCTGACGGAGGAGGAAGGCCCACGGTTAGGATCGGCACATGATTGAGTTGGCGTTAATGCAGACGTTGCACGCCGTAGCTCGGAGCGGCTCGATCAGCGCCGCTGGGGACGTGTTGCACATCACGACCTCGGCGGTCTCCCAGCGCCTGGCCAAGCTCGAACGCGAGGTGGGCCAGAGCATGCTGGAGCGCCACGGCAGGGGCGTGCGGCTCACCGACGCCGGACGGCTCCTGCTCGGATACGCCGAGCGCATCCTGTCCCTGGCCGACGAGGCGGAGGCCGAACTCGACGGATACCGGGGCGCGGTCGTGGGCAAGCTGTCGATCGCGGGATTCCCGTCCACGGTGCGGGGCCTGCTGCCCCGGGCCGTCACCATGCTGAAACGCGAGCATCCGCAGCTGCGCGTGGAGCTGTCGGAGCAGGAGCAGGAAGGCTCGATGCCCCTCGTGTCCCGGGGGGACCTGGACGTCGCCGTGGTCCAGGACTGGTTCAACGTGCCGCTGGCCGTACCCGATCGGCTGGCCACGAAGCAGTTGCTGGAAGACGTCGTGGACGTGGCGCTGCCGGCCGGGCACCCGCTGGCCGATCGCTCGGTGCTCGACCTGGAGGACCTGGCGCAGGAGGTGTGGATCACCTGGTCGCCCGGCACGGGCTGCCACGACTGGCTGCTGCACACCATGCGCGAGCGCGGGGTGGAGCCGCGGGTGGGACACACCGCCGGTGAGCACCCGACACAGCTGGCGCTGGTGCAGGCGGGCTTCGGGGTCGCGGTCATGCCGAGGCTGGGCCGCGACCAGGTGCCCGACGGCGTGCGGATCGTCCCGGTACGCCCCCGCCTGAGCCGCCGCGTCTACGCGGTCTGGCGCCAGGAGGCCGGCCGTCGTCCCGCGGTCATGGCGGCGGTGGAGATGCTGGCCACGGCGGCCCGGCTGGTGACCCAGCCCGACCACCGGCTGATCGACGGGCCCCTGCCCGCCGGGACGCCGTCCGTCCTGCCCGGACCGCGCGCCCCGGCGGCCGCCATTGGCGCCTAACTCCCCGCGACCTCGCGCGTGAGGTAGGCGAACTGCTCGTCGGTCAGCTCGACGTCGCCCGCCGCGACGTTCTCCTCCAGGTGGGGGATCGAGCCGGTGCCCGGGATCGGGACGATCACGGGGGAGCGGCGCAGCAGCCACGCCAGCGAGATCTGCGCGGTCGTGGCGTCGAGCTGCTTGGCGACCTGCGCCAGCGCGCCGCCGGCGCTGGCGTGGCCGCCCCTGGCCAGCGGCAGCCAGGGGATGAACGCGATGTTCTCCCGCTCGCAGTAGTCGATGACGTCCTCATAGCGGCGGTTGGTGATGTTGTAGAGGTTCTGCACGCTCACCACGTCGATCTGCTTGCGCGCCTGCTCGATCTGCGCGACCGAGACCTCCGACAGCCCGATGTGGCGGATCTTCCCCTCGTCCTGGAGCTGCTTGAGCGCCCCGAACTGCTCCTCCGCCGGGACCTTCGGGTCGATGCGGTGGAGCTGGTAGAGGTCGATGCGCTCGACCCCCAGGCGGCGCAGGCTCAGGTGGGCCTGCTGCAGCAGGTACTCGGGACGGCCGAGCGGCACCCAGTCGTCGCTGCTGGGCCTGCTCTGGCCCGCTTTGGTGCCGATCACCAGGCCGTCGGGGTACGGCCGGAGCGCCTGCGCCAGCTGCTCCTCATTGGTTCCCGGGCCGTAGGCGTCGGCGGTGTCGATGAAGTTCACGCCGAGTTCGACCGCGCGTCTGGCCACGTCGAGCGCGTACCCGGGGTCGTCCGGCAGGCCCCAGTTGCCCTCACCGGTCAGCCGCATCGCGCCGAAGCCCAGCCTCCGGATCGGAAGGTCGCCGCCCAGCGAGAAAAGGGAACTTGGCATCAGACGTTTCTCCATAAGCCGGAATCCGTTTCGGGCCCCATTATGGGGGGTCGCCGCGGAAAGAAGTAGTGAAAGATTCTGTGCCCTGGGTTGAAGCGCCGCTTAAAGCCTCGCGATCCCCCGAAATGCGTGCACAATGGATTTTCCGCGGAAATTGTGGGGGTGTCATGCTGACGCTCGGCTTCTCGGCGGACGACCTCGCCCGCACCCGCTTCGCGACCTCTCCGCTGCAGGAGGTCGTCGCCAGTATCCGGGTGCTCAAGGATCCGGCCGCCCACATCGTGCACGAGCCGTGGGTGGCCGAGACCCGGCCCCTGCTGGCGGCCTCCGGCCTCGACCTCGGCCCGCTGTCCGACCTGGTGCCCGTGCCGAGCTGGTACATTCCGGACTTCCTGACGCCGCCGCCGCTCACGCCGGCCCCCGAGTTCGCCGCCCAGCTGGAGACGCTGCGCGCGACGCCGCCCGGCCAGGTCAGGACCGACCTCGGGCACATGGTCGACGCGCGCTCGCCCTGGGTGGACGCGCTCCACGACGACCCGGTTCCCGGCCTGGCCAGGCTGGCCGGGGTGATCGAGGCGTACTGGGAGCTGGCGATCGCCCCGCACTGGCCGCGCCTGCGCGCGCTGCACCAGGGCGACGTGATCTACCGCGCCCGCCGCCTGGCCGACGGCGGCGCGGCCAGGCTCTTCGCCGACCTGGCCTCCATCGTGCGCTGGCAGGACGGCAGCCTGCACATCGCCCACCCGCGCTACTCCGGCGCGCGTTCCCTGGACGGCCAGGGCCTGCTGCTGGTCCCCTCCGCGTTCGTCTGGCCGTCGGTCTTCTCCAGCACCATCCCGCCCTGGCAGCCCACGCTGACCTATCCGGCGCGCGGGGTGGCCTCGCTGTGGGAACGCCGAGACCGCACCACCGCCGACGCCCTCGCGGCGGTCATCGGGCGCTCCAGGACCCTGCTGCTCATGGAACTCGACACGCCCGCCTCCACCACCGAGCTCACCCATCGGACGGGTCTGGCCGCCAGCAGCGTCTCGGAGCATCTCGCCGCCCTGCGTTCGGCGGGACTGGTCACCGCGCATCGCGCGGGGCGATTCGTCATGTACGCGCGCACCACCGTGGCCGAGTCCCTTGTAATGGCCCCCATCGCGTGATATCCCGCCCCATTAATTTGCCGAGAACATCGGATCACAATGTTGAAGCCCTGCTGAAGGGTGGCGTCCATCGGCGCTTTAAGGCCATCCTGACTTAATGCGATCCACCTGGCTAAATATGTCATGTGTTGACAGTGCGACGACCGGTCGTGTAACACTTGACCAGTGATTTGTGGGGACCTCACATAGATCCGCGTCCAAATGGGTGCGGAGATGAGGCCAGGGGTGAAATCGGGGTGTGATCGATACGGCAAGGGCGGCGCCGGTTGATCGGCACGGATAAACAATCCAAAGGTGTATTCGGCGAGCATGCTCGCCTGGGCGGAGACACTTGAGGATCTCCCATCGCAAGGCGCTGACCAGCGCTGGAGCATGCTTCCTCTGGTACGAGTCGGTTACGGCCAAGAGTGCGGAGCGACAAACATTCGCGCCGCACGTCGACACGTGTGCATGGTAAAGGGGAAAAATGAGTTCGCGGGAACTGGCAATTGCCGGCCGAGTGATCTCGGATGGTTCCGACGCGTATGTAATCGCGGAGATCGGGCACAACCACGAGGGCGACCTGGATAAGGCGGAAGAACTCGTCCTGAAGGCCGCCGCCGCAGGAGCGAGCGCGGCCAAACTCCAGAAGCGCGAGAACACGACCTTGTACACCAAGGCGATGTACGACGAGCCCTATACCGGCAGAAACAGCTACGGCGCCACCTACGGCGCGCACAGAGAGGCCCTCGAATTCGGCCACCACGAATACACGCACCTCGTGAAGGTGGCCGGCGAGGCGGGCATCGACTTCATCTCCACCGCCTTCGACTTCGCCAGCGTCGACTTCCTCGTCGGCATCGGCGTACCGGCGATCAAGCTGGCCTCCGCCGACCTCACGAACACCCCGCTGCTCAGCTACGCCGCGAAGACCGGCCTGCCGCTGATCATGAGCAGCGGCGGCGCGGACATGACCGACGTGCGCCGGGCGCTCGACGTGGTGCTGCCGATCAACTCCAACGTGGCGATGCTCCAGTGCACCGCCATCTACCCGGTCTCGGCCACCGACCTGAACCTGTCGGTCATCGGCACCTACCGGCGGGAGTTCCCGCACGTCGTGGTCGGCTTCTCCGGACACGACCTCGGACCCGACCTCAGCTACGTCGCCTACGCGCTGGGCGCCCGGGTGGTCGAGAAGCACTTCACCCTCGACCGCACCCGGCCGGGCAGCGACCACCACTTCTCCCTCGAACCGGAACAACTGGCAGAACTGGTGGCCGGGCTGCGCCGTACCCGGGAGTCGCTCGGCTCGGGGGACAAGCGCCAGCTGCCCGCGGAGGCGCCGGCCCTGCGGAAGCTGGGCAAGAAGCTGGTCGCGGCCCGTGACCTGGACACCGGCCACGTGCTGACCGAGGACGACATCGCGATCAAGTCACCCGGCGGCGACGGCATGCGGCCGTACCTGCTGGGACAGGTCGTGGGGCGCACGCTGCGCGCGCCGCTGGCCTTCGACGCCGACCTCAGCCCCGACCTTCTCGACTGAGGGTGACTGCGCTGAACATCGACCTCACCGGGGAGATCGCGGTCGTCACCGGCGTCCTGGGCCGGCTCGGCGCGGTCTGGACCGACGCGCTGCTCGGCGCGGGCGCCAAGGTGCTCGGCCTCGACATCCACGCCGAGCTGAGCGCGGAGCTGGCCGAGACCCTGACCCGCCACGGCGACGAGCGATTCGTGCTCGCCAAGGCCGACATCACCGACCGGCTCAGCCTGGGCGCGGCACTGGAGTCGTGCCTGGCCGAGCTGGGCCGGCCGGCCATCCTGGTCAACAACGCCGGGATCGACCAGCCGCCGTCGGCCACCACCGGGAGCTGGACGTTCGAGGACATCCCCGACGAGCGTTCGGCGGCCGTGCTGGACGTCAACCTGCACGGCACGCTGCGCGCCTGCCAGGTGTTCGGCGCCGAACTGGCCAGGAACGGCCGGGGCTCGGTGGTCAACATCGGCTCCCTCTACGGGAGCATGGCCCCCGACCCCCGGCTGTACGAGCACCTGCCGCTCGACCCGCCCTTCCTCAAGCCGCCCGCGTACGGCATGTCGAAGGCCGGGGTGTCCGCGCTGACCCGGTACCTGGCCGCGCTGTGGGGCCCGCGCGGCGTGCGGGTCAACACGCTCTCGCCCGGCGGCGTGCTCGGCGGCCAGGACCCCGAGTTCCGCAGGAAGTTCAGCGCCAAAGTGCCCCTGCAGCGGATGGCCCGCCACGAGGACCTGGCGGGCCCGCTGCTCTTCCTCGCCTCCAACCAGAGCAGTTACGTCACAGGAACGGAGTTGCAGGTCGATGGCGGCTACGTCTGCTGGTGAGACCCGCACGCTGGCCTGGGTGCCGGTCAGCGAGATCACGCGCGTGCTCGGCGGCATCGAGGACCCCTGCCGCCGGGCCCACGCCTTCGCCTCCCTCACCAGGATCAACACCCTCTACATGATCATGCGCGCCGGATCCGGGCATCTCGGGTCCAGCTTCAGCGCGGCCGACGTCATCAGCCGGCTCCTGCTCGAAGAGCTGCGCGAGGACGACCTGTTCTTCTCCTCCAAGGGCCACGACGCCCCCGGCCTGTACGCTGCGCTGATCGGCCTCGGCAAACTGGAGGAGGACCTGCTGCACCGGCTGCGCCGCCTCGGCGGCCTGCCCGGCCACCCCGACGTCGGCACCCCGCACATGCCCTTCAACACCGGCTCGCTCGGCATGGGCATCTCCAAGGCCAAGGGCGTCGTGCTGGCCAACCGGCTGCTCGGCCGCGACCAGCGCGTCTACGTGCTGACCGGCGACGGCGAGCTCCAGGAGGGCCAGAACTGGGAGGCCCTGGCCGGCGCGGCCCGCTCCGGCATGGGCGAGCTGACCGTCATCGTCGACCACAACAAGATCCAGTCCGACACCTGGGTACGCGACGTCAGCGACCTCGGCGACCTGGAGGCCAAGTTCACCGCGTTCGGCTGGGCCGTCCTGCGGTGCGACGGGCACGACCAGGAACACCTGGCCGCCACCTTCGCCCGCCGCGCCGACGAGCACGCCGACCGGCCCGCCGTGATCATCGCCGACACGGTGAAGGGCGCGGGCTGCGCGCGCTTCGCCGCGACCTCGATGCGCGAGGACGAGTGGCGCTACCGCTTCCACAGCGGCGCGCCCGCACGCGAGGACTACCTCGCCGCGCACGGCGAACTCCTCGAAGCCGCCCGCGACAGTTGCGGCCCGTTCGGGCTGAGCACCGGCGAGGACCGTCCCCCCGTCAAACTCCAGACACCCAAACTCCCCGAGGTGTACGGCGAAGCCCTCGCCACCCTGGCCGCCAGAGACGCCCGGGTGATCGCCTTGGACGCCGACCTCGTGCTCGACACCGGCCTGATCCCGTTCTGGCGCCGCTTCCCCCTGCGCTTCGTCGAATGCGGCATCGCCGAGCAGGACATGGTCTCGATCGCCGGGGGCCTGGCCTACCGGGGGCTGCTGCCGTTCGTGCACTCCTTCTCCTGCTTCCTGCACGCCCGGCCGAACGAGCAGATCTACACCAACGCCACGGAAGGCCGGAAGGTGATCTACGTCGGGTCGCTGGCCGGGCTGCTGCCCGCCGCTCCCGGCCACTCCCACCAGGCGGTCCGCGACGTGAGCGCGCTGGCCGCGATGCCCGGCCTGGTGATCCTGGAGCCGGCGAGCCCCGAGGAGACGCGGGCCGCGGTCGACTTCTGCGCGAACACCCCGCAAAGCGTCTACCTCCGGCTGGTCAGCGTGCCGTGCCCGCCGGAGACCGCCACGCTGCCCGCCGCGCCGCTCGTGCCCGGCCGGGGCACCGTCGTGCGCGAGGGCGGCCGGACGGTGGCCATCGGCTCGGGCCCGATCGTCCTGGCCCAGCTGCTGCGCGCGGCCGAGGCGCTGGCCGCGACCGGCCTGGAGCTCACCGTGGTCAACCTGCCCTGGCTCAACCGCGTGGACGCCGGCTGGCTGGCCGACCTCGCCGGCCGCGCCGACCGGCTGTTCGTCGTGGAGAACCACTACACCAGGGGCGGCCAGGCCGACGTCGTCGCCAGGACGCTCCTGGAGCTCGGCCTGCCCGGCCCGCCGGCCTTCCTCGGGATCGGCGTCGAGGACGTGCCCCGCTGCGGGCGCGACGACGAGGTGCTCGCCGCCCACGGGCTGAGCGCCGAGCACCTGGCCGACACCATCCGCAAGCACCTTTCCTGACCAGCGCCCCTCCCTGAAAGGACCACCGTGGAGACCATTTACAACGACGTCGAGCGCCCGCCGCGTGAGCTTGTCGACGCCTTCCGCGAGGTGTTGAAGGAGTACAGTCCGAGCTGCCTGGTGACCGACGCGCGCCGCCGTACCGGAGCCATCGGGGGATTGCTGCCGGTGCTGCCGCACCACAAGATCGTCGGGCCCGCGATCACCGTGAACCTGTCCATCGACGACCTCGTCGACTGCATGCCGGTGCTGAGCAGGGCGCAGCCGGGCGACGTGATCGTGCTCGCCTGCCACCGCTCCACCAGGACCGCGATGTGGGGCGGGCTGATGTCCACGCTCTCGCTGAAGGCGGGCGTCGCGGCCGGGATCGTGGACGGCGCCATCCGCGACGTCGACGAGATCCGCGACCTGAACTTCCCGGTCTGGTACCGCGGCACGGTGCCCAGGCCCTCGCCCACCGCCGTGCACAACCGCACGGAGCCGGTGCAGGTGAACGTGCCCGTCGTGGTGGACGGCCAGGTCATCCACCCGGGCGACATCATCGTGGCCGACGAGAACGGCATCGCCGTCGTCCCCTCCGCCGACGCCCAGGACGTGCTGGAAGGCACGCGGGTGCAGATCGGCAAGGAGAAGACGATCCGCGACAAGATCAACTCGGGGGCGACCGTGTCCGAGCTGCTGGCCGAGTTCGGCCACCTGTAAAGGAGACGCGGGGGAATGCGGATCTACCTCACCGGAGCCGACGGGATGCTCGGCACCGCACTGCGCGCCGCGCTGGCCGCCGACCCGCTCACCGCGGGCTGGGACGTGCGCGGCGTCTCCGTGGCCGACTTCGACATCGGCGATCCCGGGGCGGTGCGCGACTCCGTCGAGGGCTTCGCGCCCGACGTCGTCGTCCACACCGCCGCGCACGCGATCGTCGACGAGTGCGAGGCCGACCCGCAGCTCGCGCTGCGCGTGAACGTGGCAGGCGTCCGCAACGTCGCGGACGCCTGCCGCAGGACCGGCAGCCGCCTGGTCTACGTCTCCAGCGACTACGTCTTCGACGGGGCCGACACCCCCGACGGCGGCTACCGCGAGACCGACACCCCGGGCCCGCTCAGCGTGTACGGGCTGAGCAAGCTGGCCGGCGAGCGCATCGTGGCCACCGTCGACGACCACCTCGTCATCCGCACCTCCTGGCTGTTCGGCGGCAGCGACGAGCGCACCGACAACGTGCTCGCCATGATCCGCCAGACCGAGCGGGGCGAGCGCGTACGCCTCATCCACGACCAGTTCAGCTGCCCCACCTACACCGTCGACCTGGCCCGCGCCATGGTGCTGCTGCTCAAGCGGGGCACCGCGGGGACGCTCCACGTGGCCAACACCGGCTCGGCCAGCTGGTTCGACGTCGCCAGGGTGGCGCTGGGGCGCGAGGGCCGAGCCGCCGAGCCGGTCGCGCTCGACGACTGCGGCTTCCTCGGCCGCCGCCCGCGCAACTCCACCCTGAGCACCGGCCGCCTGAAGCACCTCGGGATCACCATGCCGGACTGGTCCGACGCGGTCTCCCGCTACCGCACCCACCTCTCCACAGGGAACGGGAGAACATGAGCAACCGACCCACCTGGCGCACCTGGTCGGGCACCGCGCGCTGCGCACCCGCCACGCTGCTCGCGCCGACCCGCGAGGAGGAGATCGTCCACGCGGTGCGCACCGCGGCCAAGGCCGGCCGCACCGTGCGCCCGGTCGGCACCGGGCACTCCTTCAACCAGCTGGCCTGCACCGACGGCACGCTGCTCGACCTGACCCGCTTCCGCGGCGTCGCCGGCGTGGACCGCGCCGCCGGGACCGTTACCGTGCGCGCCGGAACCTCCTTACACATGCTCAGCACCGCCCTCGACCGCGCCGGGCTGGCGCTCGGCAACCTCGGCACCATCGCCGCGCAGACCGTCGCAGGGGCGCTGGCCACCGGCAACCACGGCACCGGCCTGGCCCATCCGCCGTTCTCCGGCCAGGTCACCCGCCTGCGCCTGGTCACCGCCGACGGCTCCGTACGCGAGTGCGACACCCGCGAGGACCCCGAGCTGTTCCGGTGCGCGCGCACCTCGCTCGGCGCCCTCGGCGTGATCACCGAGGTCACGCTGCGCGTGGTGCCGCGCTTCAACCTGCGCGCCGTGCTCGGCCGCGAGCCGCTCGACGGGCTGCTCGAACGCTTCGGGGAGTGGGCCGGCAGCGCCGAGCACGTCTCGTTCTCCTGGCTGCCGTGGGCCGACAGCGCCGCCACCCGCGCACTGGACCGCACCGCCGCGCCGCCCACGCCGCGCGCCGCGCTGCACCGCTACGACAGCACGCTGGCCGAGGTCCGCTGCGGCCTGTCCGGCCTGGCGGGACGGCTGCGCCCCGGCATCGTCCCCCGCCTGGGCCGTACGCCCGCCACCGGCGAGCGCGTCTCCTACGTGGACACCGCCCACCGGGTCTTCGCCTTCCCGCAGCCGATCAAGTTCCTGGCCATGGAGCACGCGCTGCCGCTGGAGAACATCCCCGCCGCGCTGGCCGGGCTGCGCGGCGCGCTGCGCCGCTTCGGCCACTACTCGCCGTACTCGGTGCTCGTGCGCGTCGGCGCCCCCGACGACTCCCCGCTCAGTCCCGCGTACGGCCGGCGGACCGGCTACGTCAACCTGTGCGTGCCCAGGACGGCGGGCTACATCGAGATCCTGCGCGTCGCCGAGCCCGTCCTGCGCGACCTCGACGCCCGGCCCCACTGGGGCAAGGCGCACACCGCCACCGCCGAGATCCTGCGCCCGCGCTACCCGGAATGGGAGAGCTTCGCGCGCGTGCGCGCCGCGCTCGACCCCGACGGCGTGTTCGCCAACGACTATCTCGGCCGCGTCCTCGGCCCCGTCCACGCAGGGCAGCCCGCGTGATGGCCGTCCGGGGACTGTTCTTCGACTTCGACGGCCTGCTCTGCGACACCGAACGGGCCGCCAGGCAGTCCTGGCGCGACCTCTACGCCCGCTTCGGCCTCGCCTTCCCCGAGTCGGTGTGGGCGGCGATGACCGGACGCTCCTCCGGCGCCGAGATCGCGGCCGGGCATCTCGGGCGCACGCTCGGCCGCGCGGTGACCGAGGAAGAGGTCGCCTGGCGGCTGGCCCGCAAGCAGGAGCTGTCCGACGCCGAGCCGCTGCGGCCCGGCGTACGGGCGCTGGCCGGGGAGGCCGCGCGGCGCGGCATCCGGCTGGCGGTGGTCTCCGGCTCGCCGCGGACCTGGGTGGCCGGGCACCTCGGGCGGCTCGGGGCGCTCGAGTGGTTCGACCACCTGGTCACCGCCGACGGCGGCATCGCGGTGAAGCCCGCTCCCGACCTGTACCTGCTGGCCCTGCGGCGGTGCGGGCTGCGGGCCGAGGAGGTGCTGGCACTGGAGGACTCCGAGGTGGGGGTCGCCGCCGCGCGGGCCGCCGGACTGCGCTGCGTCGCCGTGCCCAGCGCCGCCGGCCGCCACGCCGACCTCGGCGCCGCCAGCGCCGTTCTCGACACCCTGTACCAGATCTCGCTCGACGGCCTGGAGGTGGCGGCCGCATGACGCACGCACTGGAGAGCCAGGCACTCGACTCCCTGGCCGCCCGCGGCAGCGGGCACCCGGAGTGGATCTGGCGCGACGGCGCCCTCGTGCCGTGGGAGCAGGCCACCGTGCACGTCAACGCGGTCGGCCACGCCTCGGTCGCCGCCGTCTTCGAGGGCATCAAGGCCTACCTCGCCGCGGACGGGCGCCGCCTGCTGGCCTTCCGGCTCGACGACCACCTGCGCAGGTTGTTCGACTCGGCGCGGCTGTGCCGGCTCGACCTGCCCGGCAGCGTGGACAGCCTGCGGGAGGCCATTCTCGGCCTGCTGCGCGCCAACGCCTGCCGTACCGACACCTACATCCGGCCGTGGGCCTTCCCGCGCGGCGTGATCCGCGAGCAGATGGTCCCGGCCGGCACCCGCTGCGAGATCGTCGTCGACAGCTGGCCCTTCCACAGCCACCTGCTGACGCCGCGCGGCTGCCGCGCCGCGGTCAGCTCGTGGATCCGGGTCAGCGACGCGTCCATGCCGCCGCGGGCCAAGACGTTCTCCAACTACCACAACGGCCGGCTGGCGATGATGGAGGCCAGGGAGAACGGCCACGACTGGCCCATCCTGCTCAACGACCGGCACAAGGTCAGCGAGGGTCCCGGCGCCTGCGTCGCCCTCGTGCGCGACGGTACGGTGATCACCCCGTCGCTGACCAGCGGCCTGCTGGCCGGGCTGACCAGGGACAGCGTCTGCGCGCTGACCGGCGACCTCGGGCTGGCACTGGAGGAGCGGGAGGTGGACCGCAGCGAGCTCTACCTGGCCGACGAGGTGTTCTTCATGGGCACCGCCTGGGAGATCCTGCCGGTCACGACCGTCGACGGCCGCCGCGTGGGCGACGGGACGATGGGACCGGTGACGGCGCGGCTGGAGCGGGAGTACGCGGCGATCGTGCGCGGACGCTCCGAGCGCCACCCGGAGTGGCTGACCGAGATCCCGCTCGACCCCGGCTGAGGGGGCCCGCCCGGACCGCCGGGCCCCCTCGCCGTTCAGATCGCCGTTCAGATCGCGAAGGACTTCACCATGTCGACCGTCTCCCGCGCGCACCCCCACGAGAAGCTGAACCCGGCGCCGCCGTGCGCGTAGTTGTGCACGATCCGGGTCCCCGGCTCGCTCTCCAGGCAGACGTTCTGCTTGCGGAAGGGCCGCAGGCCGGCGCGTACCGGCTCGACCGGGTCGATCTCCGCCTTGCCGATCGCCGGCATGAACTGCACGCACCGGTTGTACATGTCGCGTACCGGCTGGTGGTTGTCGAGGTTGATGTCGGTGCTCCACTGGTCGGGCTCGGCGAGGCCGCCCAGCACGACGAGGTTCTCGCCGCGGGGCACGATGAACACGATGTCCTGCTCGTCCCCGTTGCGCTCGTCGTGGGAGACGCAGTGCGCCTCCTCGATCTTCGGGATCCGGGTGCCGTCGTTGAGCACCCGCACCAGCGCGCCGCGCAGCGGGTACATGGGTACCCCGTGCAGTTCCGCCGCGCCGAGGCCGGTGCAGTTGACGATCGCGTCCACGCCGTACGCCTGGTGCAGCTCGCGCTCCTGCTCACGCAGCAGGCCCGAGACCCGCGCCCGCACGACCTTGACCCCGGCCTCCTCCGCCTGCCGCAGCAGCCAGCCGGTGTAGGTGTCGGTGTCGATCATGGGGGCGAGGTGCCGGTAGGCGTCCTGGATCCCGTACGTCGGGTTCACGCCGTTGGCCGAGGCGAGGCCGGGGTCACGCTCGAACCCGCGTACCCTGACGGCCAGTTCGTTCATCTTGTTCTGGTCGTGGACGTGCTGCTCGACACGGTGGGTGAAGTAGAAGTTCGAGACCCGCATGAACACGCCCGTCGACGGGTCGGCGGCGAGGCCGTCGAAGATCTCGTACGACTCCATGCACCACCCCTTCGAGCGCGACAACGAGATCTGGTCATGGTGGTAGCCGCACACCGCCGGCGGCCACTCCCACAAGGCGCCCGCCACCACGGACACGCACTGCGAGGCGTCCTTCTCGGCGGCGACGACGACCTCGAACCCGGCCCGCGACAACGACAGGGCCGTGGTCAGGCCGCTCACCCCGGCGCCGATCACAAGGACGCGCTCGGCCCGTTTCCTGATGATGTCGGTCATGGCTGCAACCCCTCATTCGTGCGGAAAGGTGAAGACGCTGGTGGTACGCATCGGCGGCTGCGTGGACGGGCTGATGATCGGCCCCGAGCCGGCCGGGATGGCGCGGATGAACGACGAGCCCGCGTAGCCGCGGTCGGTGAAGAAGAAGCTCCAGGCGGCGATCCAGTCGGCCACCTCGCCGCTGCCGGCGTCGCAGACCGGCTCGGACTGCGGCGTCACCCGCCGCTGGACGATGTAGCCGTCGCCGGTGTGCGCCGCCACCGCCTCCCGCCACTCCCGCTCGCCGGCCGCCCACCCGGCGACCGTCCCGGTGCCGGCGTAGCCGACGCGCGGCTTGAGGATGAGCGAGTCGCGCTCGGCCAGCGCCTGCTCGACCACGTCCGCGCCCGACAGGGCCCGCGTCCACGGCAGCACCCGGTCGATCAGCGCGGCCTCCTCGGCCGTGAACGCCTCCCGCCAGCGCGGGTCCGACAGCAGGTACATGCAGCCCTTGTTGGAGTAGAGATAGCTGTCGAGCGTTGAATGGAGAACAGTCCGGCCCGATTCGTGGGCCCGCACAATCGGCTCCAAGAGCTCTTCCCCTGACGGGTCAGAACATATTTCGTCGACCGAGAAATAGCGCAGGACCATGTCGACCGGCGTGCCGTCCAGAAAGAGCTTTCCGGCCTTTTCCTTGAACTGCCCTGCCTCGGCGAGCCGTACGTCGAGACCGGCCGCGCCCATTTGCTCCCGCAGCACCTGCATACGGTGCCCATAGGCGGCCAGGCCGTCCGTCCATTCGGTCATGGCCACCACCGGGCTGTCGCCTTCCGCCACGGGCGCGGCGATGTCGCGCAGGGCGGCGGCGAACTCGGCGGCCGTGTCGGAGAACCCGAGCCGGTGCTCCTCGGCGAAAGCCCGGAACTCGGGCACCTCCAGCAGCGCCCGGTTGACCGCCGCCTGGTCGAGCCCGCCGAGCGCGCTGCAGATGTTGAGCTCCAGCAGCTTGAACGCCGAGCCGTCGAAATACACGTCAGGCCGGGCGTACCTGGGCGGATTGCGGGTCGCGTTCCTCGTCATGACCGCGGCGTGCCGGGGACTGACACCCAGCGTCGCGCAGTACGCCGCCAGGTCGCCGTCGAACAACCGCCACGGCAGCGACACCAGCAGATCCAGGAACGGCCGCAGATCGGCGGCGAACTCACGCAGCCGGGCCTCGCCGGCGAACCACGGCCGATCCGCCAGCCGCTGCCCGTAGGCGTGGGCGAAGGCCGGGGAGAACGGCGCCCGCCGTACCGCGTCACGCAGGCCGGAGCGCTCGTCCAGACATTGATCGATGTAATGCTTGGTCACGGAATTCGGCATGGCGGAATCCCCTTCTGAACATACGTGGGAAAACGGCGCGCCCGTACGGCGTGCGCCAGAAGTTCATCCCCGATTACCCCTTGGACGCGACGTTATGGGCCCCGGCGGCGGCTGCCAATCTATTCGGGCTGAGCCGAATCGAGGGCCTTTCAGTATTCCTTAAAGATGCACCGCAGAGTTTTTCGCTGGTCGTCGGGGGTGGGGCTGGATAAACTCGGCGCGGGCGTCGGCCCTGTATCCATCGACTTTCCGACGGCTTTCCATCGACCCAGACAGGGGCTCACCGCATGTTGCGCACCTTCATGAATTCCAAGATCCACCGGGCCACGGTCACCGACAGCGACCTGAACTACGTGGGCTCGCTCACGCTCTCGCCCGAACTGCTGGAGGCGGCGGGTATCGGCGTGCACGAACTGGTGCACGTCGTCAACGTCAACAACGGCGCCCGGTTCGAGACGTACACGATCCTTGGGACGCCGGGCGCCAACGAGGTCGTGGTGAACGGCGCCGCGGCCCGGCTCGTCCAGCGCGGCGACACCGTCATCATCATCACCTACGCCCAGCTGGCCGAGAACGAGATCGCCGAGCACCGGCCCCGCGTCGTCCTGGTGGACGAGCAGAACCGCATCCTCGAACCCGCCTTGACCTGACCATCCAGGAAAACCCGGCGCCGGCCCCGCCCGCCGGCGCCGGGGACCCCTCCTGGGGGCATCCTGTCCGGGTGACGACTCACGGGGACCGTTCCGCTGCTCCGCTCCGCCCAGGCGGTCCGACCGGCGAGGTGCGGTTCAAGGGCGATGAGGGAAAGAGCGGGCGCCGGCCTTCCGGATGATCCTGCTCTGGGGAGCTGCGTGCCGCCGAGATCACCGGACAGTGGCACGGGATGGCGGCGTCCGGAGGCGCGTCGAAGGTGAGCAACCAGGTGCGCGAGCGGGGCGAGGATCCTGGACGGGCTGAGACTGGCCCGGTGGCCGTGCTGGTGGACGATACTGGGATTGAACCAGTGACCTCTTCCGTGTCAGGGAAGCGCTCTCCCGCTGAGCTAATCGTCCTGGGATTATTCAGTTGTTCACGAGCGGAAGACGGGATTCGAACCCGCGACCCTCACCTTGGCAAGGTGATGCTCTACCACTGAGCCACTTCCGCATGGCGCTTGACCTACTTTAGCGGATCCTGGCGGTCCGCTGTACAACCGAGGTGGAGACGGGATTTGAACCCGTGTGGACGGCTTTGCAGGCCGCTGCCTCGCCTCTCGGCCACTCCACCAGGAGATCGCACTCCGAGCGGAAGACGGGATTTGAACCCGCGACCCTCACCTTGGCAAGGTGATGCTCTACCACTGAGCCACTTCCGCGTGTGTCCGGCGGCGAGCGCCGGTCACGGGAAAACCATATCGCTTCCGTGGAGTGCCCGTGCGCAACGCGCGTGTGCGCGCCTCACCTGACGACCCGTACGTCCTCCGCCCGTACGAACATCACCCGGTGCCCGAGCTGGATCTGGTGGTAGCGCAGCCGGCCCTTGACGGTGTCGTGGTGGGCGGGGTGGATGGAGTCGGCGCGGTGGTAGGTGCCGGTCAGGGTGAGGTCCGCGGAGTAGGACTGGCCGCGGCGGATGACGTAGTTCAGGGGGACGTGGCGCTGGAAGCGGCTCCTTGACCCGGCATAGGCGGATTTTTCGGGGTACGCCCGGCCGTACACCCGCACCTTGTCCTTCACCGGTGTCACCAGCGGGCCCTCGGCCGGGATGGCGGTCGGTGCGGACGGCGGGTTGCGGAACCAGGCCCTCTGGCCCAGGTACCAGATCGCGGTCCACTCGCCCTCGCGCCCGGCCACGGCGAAGCGCTGGCCGGTCGAGGCGCGGGCGCTGTGGTCGTACACGCTGTAGGTGCTGTCCTTGCCCACGCGCTTGCCGATGTCGTCGACGAGCGGCGCGTCCTCGCGCGGCGCGGTGCGCAGCCACACCGACGCCGAGCCCTGCGACGGGCAGGCGCGGGCGGGGCGCTTGCTCGAACAACCGGTGTAGCGCTCGCGATGCTCGTCGAAGTCGGGGCGGATGATCACCGAGTCGCCGTTCCCCGCCGGCTTGAGCGGGGCGTCCATGAGGGCGAAGTAACGGGCCCAGTCCCAGTACGGGCCGGGGTCCTCGTGCATGCCGGGCACGGTGCCGGGGGTGGTGCCCGGCACGTTGTCGTGGCCGATGATGTGCGCGCGGTCGAGCGGCACCTTGTACACCGACGCCAGGTGCTTCACCAGCCGTGCCGACGAGCGGTACATCGCCTCGGTGTACCAGGTGCCGCCCCGCGCCAGATAGCCCTCGTGCTCGATGCCGACGGAGCGCGAGTTGATATCCCAGTTGCCCGCATGCCAGGCAATGTCGCGATTTCGCACGTGTTGGGCGACATGTCCGTCGCGGGAGCGGATGGTGTAGTGCCAGCTGACGTATCGGGGGTTGCCCACCATGGACGGCACGCCCGCGTAGGAGCCCTCGGTGTCGTGGATGACGATGTAGTCGACGCGCCGCGGCCGGTTCAGGCGGTCGTGGTTGCCGTAGTCCTTCTTCTTGCCGAACTTCTTGAAGGCCGCGGGCATCCACTCGCAGTCCAGCGACGCCGGGCACTCGGCCGGGTTGGCCGCCTTCCGCATCGGGCGCGCGGGCGGCACCGCCTCGGGCGCGGCGGTCAGCCGGACGAGGGAGCCGTCCTCGGTACGGCGGGCTGCACCCGTCCTCATCAGCGCGAACACCTCGTCCGCGAACCCACGCGACCCCGCGTACCGCACCACCGCGTCATACCAGTCGGCCGGTGCCGTGCTGGGCCGCGCCTGATAGGAGGCCAGCAGCGCCGCCCCGCCCTTGATGTTCGCGGCCGGATCGCGCCGCAGCCGCGCCGCCCCGATCCCGCTCAGCCGCGCCGCCTCCCGCAACGTGTCCTCGGAAGCCTCGGAAGCCTCGGGAACCCCGGGAACCTCGGGGGTCGCGGTCAGCCGCATGGGGCGGGCGTCGTCGCCGCGCGGGTCGCCGTCGTGATGACGGCCTTCCGGTACGGCCGCGCCCCCGTCCACCAGGTGCATGGGCCCGTACCCCCCGGACACGCTCGGCCGCCCGGCATGGTCGTCCCACCGCGACTGCAGGTAGGAGACCCCGAGCAGAACGCTGACCGGAACGCCGTACTCCCGGGCCGCCTCGGCGAAGTCGCCCTGCCGTCCGGGCTGGGGGGTGGGTGCGGTCAGGAGGCCGGTGGCGAGGGTGAGGGCGATCCAGTGTGGCATGAAAACTCCCACGGAAAGGCAGCATGCAACTACATAGAGTAATCATGCCCTGTGAGAAGAGTGTCACCCGGGGCGTGCGATGCGTATGTGGTCCGATTTTGCGGCCTTGCGAGGCAAAGGCATGGGACGAAGTCGCCAATTCCTGCCCGATTTCGGGCAGGAAGTTGTTTGAACGGTCCCCAGATGCGTAATGTCCTCGACTGTGTCCACGGCACGGCATCCCTACGAAGAGCTCATCGCGCACCTGACCAGGACCAGTCCGCTGGGCCCCGGTGAGGCGGCCCGCGTGGTCGCCGAGGTGCTGGCGTACTTCTCCGAAACGGTGGAGGAGTTCGTCCGGCGGCGGCACGCCGAGTTGAAGGCCCGCGGCCTCACCAACGACGAGATCTTCCCCAGGATCGCCGCCGAGTTGCCGGGACGCCGGGTCGCGGCACCGGAGCTGTCCCTGCGCCAGCTGCGCCGCATCGTCTACGGATAAGAGAGGACGCCCGTATGTGCGGAATTGTGGCTTATGTCGGTCCGAAGGACGCCGCCCCCATCCTGCTGGAGGGGCTGCAGCGCCTGGAGTACCGCGGGTACGACTCGGCCGGGGTCGTCGTCTCCAACAAGGGATTCAAGGTCCGCAAGGTCAAGGGCCGGGTGGCCGACCTGGCGCAGGCCGTACCCGCGCGGTTCAAGGGCACGCTCGGCATCGGTCACACGCGGTGGGCCACCCACGGCGTGCCCAGCGACGTCAACGCCCACCCGCACCTTTCCGCAGACGAGCGCGTCGCGGTCGTCCACAACGGCATCATCGAGAACGCCACGGAACTGCGCGCCAAGCTGGAGGCCGACGGCGTCGCCTTCGTCTCCGAGACCGACTCCGAGGTGCTCTCCCACCTGATCGCCCGCACCGTCGAGGAGACCTCCAGCCTGGAGGAGGCGGTCAGGAAGGCGCTCAAGAGCGTCGTCGGCACCTACGGCATCGCCGTCCTCGACGCCGAACGGCCCGGCGAGGTCGTCGTGGCCCGCAACGGCAGCCCGATTGTGCTCGGCATCGGCGAGAAGGAGATGTTCGCCGCCTCGGACGTGGCCGCGCTGGTCCGCTACACCCGCCAGGTCGTCCACCTGGAGGACGGCGAGCTGGCCGTGCTCAAGGCCGACGGCTTCCACACCTTCGCCAGCGGCGGCCTGGAGACCGCGAAGGAGCCGCTGACCGTCGACGTCGAGGCCGGGCACTACGACACCGGCGGCTTCGAGCACTACCTGCTCAAGGAGATCTCCGAGCAGCCCGAGACCGTCGCGCGCACGCTGCGCGGCCGCCTCGACGAGCGCTTCCACATCGCCCACCTGGGCGGGCTCAACATGGACGCGCGCGAGACCCGCTCCTTCCGCCGCGTGAAGATCATCGGCTGCGGTTCCGCCTACTACTCCGGCCAGATCGGCGCCCAGCTCATCGAGGAGCTCGCCCGCATCCCCGCCGACGCCGAGCCCGCCTCGGAGTTCCGCTACCGCAACCCCGTCGTCGACCCCGACACCCTGTACGTCGCGATCAGCCAGTCGGGTGAGACCTACGACACGCTCGCCGCCGTCCAGGAGCTCAAGCGCAAGGGCGGCCGTGTCATCGGCATCGTCAACGCCGTCGGCAGCGCCATCGCCCGCGAGGTGGACGGCGGCATCTACCTGCACGCCGGGCCTGAGGTCTCGGTCGCCTCCACCAAGGCCTTCACCTCGACGGCGGTGGCGTTCGCGCTGCTGGCCCTGCACTTCGGCCGCGTGCACGACCTCTCGCCCGCCGACGGCCGCCGCATCGTGGACGGCCTGGCCAAGCTGCCCGACCAGATCGAGGAGATCCTCAAGCAGGGCGACCGGATCAGGGACTTCGCGCGGAAGTACGCGGGCCGCCCGTCGATCATGTTCGTCGGCCGGGTGCGCGGCTACCCCGTGGCCAGGGAGGGCGCGCAGAAACTCAAGGAGATCTCCTACATCCACGCCGAGGCCTACCCGGCCAGCGAGCTCAAGCACGGGCCGCTCGCGCTCATCGGCCCCGAGATGCCGACGGTGGCGATCGTCCCCGACGACGAACTCCTGGACAAGAACCTCACCACACTCGGCGAGATCCGCGCCCGCGGCGGCAACGTCCTCATGATCGGCCACCGCGAGCCCGACGCCAAGCTGGCCGACGACGCGATCGTCGTGCCGAAGAACGAGATCGAGCTGGACCCCATCCTGCTGACGATCCCGCTGCAGCTGCTGGCCTACCACGCCGCCGTGGCCCTGGAGCGGGACGTCGACAAGCCCCGCAACCTGGCCAAGAGCGTCACCGTCGAGTAGGGGCTACCTGCGCACGGGCAGGTGGAGCGGGCGGACCATGATGCTGCCCACCGTCCATTCCACCTCCTCGGCCGGTACGGCCAGCCGCAACCCCGGCATGCGCGCGGCCAGCACGCCCAGGAACTCCTGCACTTCCGCCGTGGCCAGGTTGGCGCCCGCGCAGTAGTGGGCGCCGCGGCCGAAGGAGAGGTGCGACTGCCCGGCGGCGCGGTCGAAGTCCATGGTGGCGGGGGAGGGGAAGACCTCGGGGTCGAAGTTGGCCCCGGAGAAGGAGGCGATGACGCCTTCGCCCTTCCTGATCGGGCCCGAGGGCAGCTCGACGTCCTCGGTGGCGACGCGGATGAGCGGGCTGTCGCCGGGCTGCTCCACGCGGAACAGCTCCTCGGTCGCCTTCGGGATCACGCCGGGGTCGGCGACCAGGCGTGCGAAGCCGTCGCGGGGAGCCAGCAGCCGCAGTGCCGCCCTGGACAGGATCGAGCCGGTCGTCTCGTGCCCGGCCAGGAACAGGCCGAGCGTCATGCGGACGAGCTCTTCCTCGGTGAGCCGGTCGGCGCCGTCCCTGGCCTCGATCATGGCCGCGAGCAGGCCGTCGCCCGGGGCGTCGCGGTGCTCGGCGATCATCGTGGCGCAGTAGGCGTAGAACTCCGCGGCCGAACCGGCCTTCTCCTCCTCGGTGAGTCCGGAGGAGGAGAGCATGGCGTCCGACCAGCGCCGCACGCGCTCGCTGTCGATGCCGGGCACCCCCATGACATCGCAGATCACCTGGACGGGCAGCGGGAAGGCGAACTCGGTCACGAAGTCGAACTCGGCGGGCAGCCGGTCGGCGAGATCGGTGGCCAGCTCGCGCAGGCGGGGGCGCCAGCCGTTCACCTGACGCGGGGTGAAGGTGCCTGACAGCAGGCGGCGCAGCCGGGTGTGGCCGGGCGGGTCCATGCCGATCAGGCCGCCGGGCGCCTCGGCGATCGTGAAGCCGCTGAACATGCGGGGCGCGCCGGGGTAGGACAGGTCGCGGCTGAAGCGCGGGTCGGTCAGCACCACGACGGCGTCCTCGTAGCGCGTCGCCAGGTGGACGTGGTCGCCGCTCGGTACCCGGACCAGGCCGAGCGGTTCCTTCTCGCGGCGGACGGCGTACAGGTCCGATGGGGCACCCCTCGGACCGGACGGAAAGGGAAAATGCTCTAAATCGGCCATGAATCGGACGGTATCCAGTGAAGTCATGGCTGAGAAGACCTAAGATCATGATGTGGCCTTCGACCCGCAGACGCCGAATCTGGCGCGGATGTATGACTACATGCTCGGCGGCAAGAACAACTTCGGCGTCGACCGCGACGCGATCGACCAGCTGTCGAAGCACATCCCCGAGGCCATCCCCATAGCCAGGGCCAACCGCGCCTTTCTGCAGCGGGCGGTGCGGGCGCTGACCGAGGCGGGTGTCAGGCAGTTCCTCGATCTCGGCAGCGGTCTGCCCACGCAGGGCAACGTGCACGAGATCGCGCCCGAGGCCCGGGTCGTCTACGTCGACAACGACCCGGTCGTGGCGGCCCATGCCCGCGCGCTGCTGGAGGAGTCGGGCCGGGTCGTCTTCCTGCGCGCCGACCTGCTGCGGCCCAGAGAACTGCTGGCCAGCCCCGAGGTGACCGGGTTCCTCGACCGGACGGAGCCGGTCGCGGTGCTGCTGGTGTCGATCCTGCACTTCGTCCAGGACGCCGACGACCCGGCGGGCATGGTCGCGGTGCTGCGCGAGGCCGTGCCGCCGGGCAGCTACTTGGTGCTCACCCACGCGGTGCCGACGCTCGGTGACCCTGAGGCGGAGGAGGAGGCCAAGAACATCTACCGTGGCTCCTCCGCCGGCGGGGCCGTGGGGCGTACCGAGGCGGAGATCCTGGGCTTCTTCGGCGACTTCGAGCTGGTCGAACCGGGACTGGTCGAGGTGACCGAGTGGCGTCCCGACGCGCCCCGGCTGGTGGGTGAGGACCGGCTGCCGCCGTACCTGCGCGCCGCGATGGGCCGCAAACCGGGTCACAGCACGAGCCGTCCCCACTAGCCCGGTCACGGCGCCCCCGCCCCCACCCGTCCGGTCACGGCGTCAGCAGTCCCCAGTAGAGCGCCCAGGGCAGGAAGGCGGCGGCGCCGGTCAGCAGGACGGCCAGCCGTACCCGCTCGGAACCGCGGGCCCGGCGCGCGGCGGGCACCGTGAGCACGGCCGCGACCAGCGCGAGCACCGCGAGGGCCTGCAGGACCAGCCAGACGAGCGGGCGGCCGGCCACCAGCGGGCCGGGCGAGCCCAGCTTGCCGCCCGTCATGACCGAGTAGAACAGGTAGGCCAGCGCGCCGAAGGCCGCCACGGGCGCGGCGATCGCCACCGTCCGCGGCCAGCGCGCCCCCGCTTCCGCCGGGGTACGGCCCCGCACCCGCCTGACCAGCGCCCACACCGGGTAGCCCAGGAAGGCCACGAGGAACAGCAGGAGCGCCCCCACCTGCACCGCGGCCGACTCCCACCAGGCCGGCGGCGGGACCGCGACGGTCATCGACGCCTGGCCGGGCAGTTCGCCCACGCTCTCCGCGGTCGGCAGCCGCCCGGCGGCGACGCGCTTCACCCAGGTCCCGACGGCCTCGGCGTAGCCGGGCGCGAGCTCGGGGGAGCGGGTGACGCCGCGGTCGGGCGTGAGGTGGGCGGCGTGGTCGGCGCCGGCGAAGTAGCGCAGCGTGTAGTTCTCGTGCGCGAGGCCCTCGGCCAGCAGCCCCGGGGTCTCCCGCGGCGGGGTGAGCAGGTCGTGGGCGCCCCAGATGCCGAGCACGGGCTGGGTGACCCGGGCGAGCACGGCCTGCGCGTCGTGCCAGGGCATCGGGAACTGCCCCGCCCCGGCCAGCAGCCGGTAGACGGCGGGTACACCGCGGTCGGGCACCGGGCCGCTGACGCCGGCGTTGCGCAGCCCGGCGGCGACCGCCCAGGTCTGCTGGCGCAGCGGCTGCATGGCGTTGCCGCCGACGATCACCACGAAGGCGACGTCCTTGGAGCGGGTGGCGGCCAGCGGGGCGACCCAGCCACCCTCGCTCAGGCCCCAGATGCCGACGTTGCCCCGATCGACCCCCGCGAAGGCGCGCAGGGCCGCGTGCGCGCCGAGCGCGTCGCCGGCCAGTTGGCCGTAGTCGCGGACGGTCATCGAGTAGCCCTCGGAGCGCTTGTCGTAGACCAGCACGGCCAGGCCCTGGCGGGCGAAGGCCTCGGCCTCGGTCATCAGCTTCGTACGCGGGGTGCCGCCGCCTGATCCGTGCACGAGCACCAGGCCGGGCAGCGGCCCGCGCGCGCCGGAGGGGACCAGCACGCTGCCGTGCATCTGGAGCCCGCCGCTGCCGCGGAAGGAGACCTCGGTGACGGTCAGCCCGTCGGCGGCCAGCGCGGGAACGGCCGGAACGAACGCGCAGACGAGCGCGAACAACATGATCACTAACCTCTTCATGCTGCCGACGCTACTCTGCAGAGATTTGTCGGCAAAGACATGTCTGCAGAAATCATCCGGCAGGACTAAGCTCTCTCCTCATGAGGGATGAGGATGGGGCGCCGCTGTATCTCGACGATCACGAGCGTCTGAAGGCCCTGGCCCATCCGATGCGCCGGCGCATGCTGTCGCACCTCAACGTGCACGGCCCCGCCACCTCCACCACGCTGGGCGAGCTGCTCGGCGCCAAGACCGGCACGACCAGCTACCACCTGCGCCAGCTGGAGAAGTACGGCTTCATCGAGGAGATTCCCGAGCGTTCGGCCGGCCGCGAGCGCTGGTGGCGCAAGGCCGACATGCCGCGCGACATCCGCACGCCGAACTTCCGCGACGTGGCGCCGGAGAGCCGCGCGGTGCTGGAGGAGTTCTACCGCATCGGCATGGCCGAGGACCGCGCGCTGATGGACCGCTTCGGGGCCGCCTACCGGCGCGATCCCGACTGGGCCAAGGCCTCACGGGGGTTCGGCCGGATGACCAAGGAGGGGTTCGACGCCTTCTTCGAGGAGTACATCGCGCTGCTGTCCAAGTACAGTCACCAGGCCGACGACGCGCCCCCGGACGCCCGCCCGCTCTACATCAGGTTGTTCGCGCTGCCGGCCGATGAAACGTGAAGAGTGCCCCCCGATGTGTAACACCGTGTGATCTGCCAATAACCTCATGTAATGGGAGGTCTATCGGGGTTCGGGGAGGGGCATCATGCGGCGTCGGCAGTTCTTCGCACTCGGGCTCGGCCTGGCCGCCTGTGTCTCCGGATGCGCCGGCGCGGGTGGCGGCGCGAACGGCCTCGGCCCCGTCGGCGTCGTCCCCGGCGGTGAGCGATGGGCCGCGGTCGCACAGGCGCTCTACCGCACCCTGCGCAGGACCGGCTACCCCGCCACCGGCACGGGCGGCACGACCACCGTCACCGTCACCGGCCTGCCCGCGCTGGCCGCCGCCGAGCTGAACGACCAGCGCCCCATGCACGTCGCCACCACGCCGCTGGCCAGGCTCACCGGCAACGTCGAGGTGCTGGTGGTGCCGGCCAACTCACGGCTGAAGGACTTCGACGCCTTCGCCGCCCACCTGCTGGCCCAGCCGGAGCGCACCTACCTGGCCGGCGGGCCCCTGGGCGAGCCCGATCACCTGCTGTTCGGCCTGGTGGCGCAGGGGCTCGGCGTGGACGTCAGGAAGATCGACTACACCGGCTACCCGGGCGCCCAGGAGGTGGCGGCAGCCATGCAGGGCGGCAAGGTCGCGGCGGCCACCGGGCGGCTGCGCGACTGGCGGGCCCGGCTCGACTCCGGCCGGATCAGGCCGCTGGCCGTCTCCTCGGCCGCCCGGGTCCCCGGCGTCGACGCCCCCACGCTCCTGGAGTGCGGGGTTCGCGTCGACTTCGCCGACTGGTGCGCGGTGGTCGGGCCCGCGGCGATGGACGGCGAACGGCGGGGCGCCGCGGTGCGCATGATGGAGGAGGCGACCCGGTCGGCGCCGTGGCACGAGGCCTGCCGTAACGGGGGCTGGGAGGCCATCCCGCTCAGCGGCGACGACTTCTCCACATGGCTGGCCACCGAGTCCGCCCGTACCCGCAGAGTACTCCGTGAACTCGGCATGCTCGACACGCCGAGCACAACATACCGGGGATAGTTGCGGGATCGGCCACTAGATGTAGGATCCTGCACTGTCGCTGGTTCGCCTCCCCGGAGGCGGAGCAAAAGGGAACCTGGTGCGATTCCAGGGCTGCCCCGCAGCGGTAAGCGGGAACGACCGCCGTCATCAGCACTGGACCATGGTCCGGGAAGCGACGGCCAGTAGGACTCACGCGTTGAGACGCCCGCGAGCCCGAAGACCTGCCAGCGGTTGTCCTGTCCATTGGGCCTCGAGGGAGGGCCCGGGGGCTGCGCGGCCGGGGGATCTCCGTACTTGCCGTGTGCGCTCTCGCGTGCCCTCGCAGGGGGAAAGCTCGCTCGCGAGGAGTGTTGCACGTGACGCAGATCGTTGAGATGGATCGGCGGCTGGCCATCGAGGAGGCGGCGGCGCGCGTGATCGCCGACCCGGCCAACTCCCGGGTCGCCGCACGGTTGCTGGCCGAGGAGATCGCCGACGAGGCGGCGGGCCACGGTGTCCGCTCGTTCTCGGACTCCGTCGCCGCCACGCACGCGGCCGGGCTCATCCAGGACGCGCTCGCCGGTTTCGTCCGGGAAAATCGTGAAGAGCTGGACGCCCTCATCGACGCCGACGCCGACGAGCGGTTCGAGTACTTCGGCCTGCGCACCGTCTACGACCGCTACCTGCTGCGCCACCCCGAGACCCGCAAGGTGCTGGAGCGCCCGCAGCACTTCATGCTCCGCGTCTCCTGCGGCCTGTCCCAGACGGTCGGCGAGGCCGCCGAGCTGTACGCCTTGATGTCGACGTTGTCCTATCTGCCGTCTTCTCCGACCTTGTTCAACTCCGGCGCGCGCCGGCCGCAGCTGTCGTCGTGCTTCCTGCTGGACTCGCCCCGGGACGAGCTGGAGTCCATCTACGACCGGTACGGGCAGGTCGCCCGCCTGTCCAAGTACGCCGGCGGCATCGGCATCTCCTGGACCCGGGTCCGCTCGCGCGGATCGCTCATCAAGGGCACGAACGGGCACTCCAACGGCATCGTGCCGTGGCTGCGCACGCTCGACTCCTCCGTGGCCGCCGTCAACCAGGGCGGCCGGCGCAAGGGCGCGGCCTGCGTCTACCTGGAGACCTGGCACGCCGACATCGAGGAGTTCCTGGAGCTGCGGGAGAACACCGGCGAGGACGCCCGCCGTACCCACAACCTGAACCTCGCCAACTGGGTGCCGGACGAGTTCATGCGCCGCGTGGAGTCCGACGGCGTGTGGTCGCTGTTCGACCCCAAGACGGTCCCGCACCTCACCGACCTGTACGGCGACGCCTTCGACACCGCCTACCGCGCCGCCGAGGCGCAGGGCCTGTACACGCGGCAGATGCCGGCCCGCACCCTGTACGGCCGGATGATGCGCACGCTCGCCCAGACCGGCAACGGCTGGATGACCTTCAAGGACGCCGCCAACCGCGTCTCCAACCAGACGGCCAGGCCGGAGAACGTCATCCACCTGTCCAACCTGTGCACCGAGATCCTGGAGGTGACCAGCGACGGCGAGACCGCGGTCTGCAACCTCGGCTCGGTCAACCTGGCCGCCCACGTCACCGGCGCCGGCCTGGACTGGGAGCGCCTGGCCGGCACCGTCCGCACCGCGGTGCGCTTCCTCGACCGCACCATCGACCTGGGCTTCTACCCGACGCCCGAGGCCGAGAAGGCGAACAAGCGGTGGCGGCCGATCGGGCTCGGCGTCATGGGCCTGGCCGACGTGTTCTTCGCGCTGCGCCTGCCGTTCGACTCGCCGGAGGCGCTGGCGCTGTCGACCAGGATCGCCGAGGAGATCGCCCTCGCCGCCTACGCCACCTCCGCCGATCTGGCCGTCGAGCGGGGCCGGCACCCGTCCTACGACGACACCCGCGCCGCCCAGGGCGTGCTGCACCCCGACCACTACGGCGTCGGCGCCTCCGAGCGCTGGGACGCGCTGCGCGCCAGGATCGCCGAGACCGGGCTGCGCAACTCGCTCATGATCGCCATCGCGCCGACGGCGACGATCGCCTCCATCGCCGGGTGCTACGAGTGCATCGAGCCGCAGGTGTCCAACGTGTTCAAGCGCGAGACGCTGTCGGGCGAGTTCCTGCAGGTCAACCGGTACCTGGTGCGCGACCTTCAGGAGCGCGGGCTGTGGACGCAGGACCTGCGCGACGCCATCAAGCGGGCCGACGGCTCCGTCCAGGACATCCCCGGCATCCCGGATGAGCTGAAGGTGCTCTACCGCACCGCGTGGGAACTGCCGCAGAAGGCGCTGATCGACCTGGCCGCGGCGCGCACGCCGTACATCGACCAGTCGCAGTCGCTGAACCTGTTCATGGCGACGCCCACCATCGGCAAGCTCTCCTCGATGTACGCCTATGCCTGGAAGAAGGGCATCAAGACCACCTACTACCTGCGCTCACGACCGGCCACCCGGATCGCGCAGACCACCGTTCAGACGACCCCCGTCCAGGAAGCGATCGCCTGCTCCCTGGAGAACCCCGAGTACTGCGAGGCGTGTCAGTAATGCTGCTAGACCCCGGAATGGACCTGACGCTCCGTCCGATGCGCTACCCCGACTTCTACGAGCGCTACCGGGCGGCCATCCGCAACACGTGGACGGTCGAGGAGGTGGACCTGCACTCCGACCTGGCCGACCTGGCCAAGATGTCGCCGCAGGAACGCCACCTGATCAACCGCCTGGTCGCCTTCTTCGCCACCGGCGACTCCATCGTGGCCAACAACCTGGTACTCAACCTGTACCAGCACGTCAACGCTCCTGAGGCGCGCCTCTACCTGTCGAGGCAGCTGTTCGAGGAGGCGGTGCACGTGCAGTTCTACCTGACGCTGCTCGACACCTACCTGCCCGACCCGGACGAGCGGGTCAAGGCGTTCGCCGCGGTGGACAACATCCCCTCCATCCGCGACAAGGCCGAGTTCTGCTTCCGGTGGATCGACTCGCTGTCCAGCCTGCAGCGGCTGGAGACGCGGGAGGACCGGCGCACCTTCCTGCTCAACCTGATCTGCTTCGCCGCGTGCATCGAGGGCCTGTTCTTCTACGGCGCCTTCGCCTACGTGTACTGGTTCCGCTCCCGCGGCCTGTTCGGCGGCCTGGCCACCGGCACCAACTGGGTCTTCCGCGACGAGTCGATGCACATGGAGTTCGCCTTCAGCGTGGTGGACACCGTGCGCGCCGAGGAGCCGGACCTGTTCGACGACGAACTGGGCGAGCAGGTCACCCAGATGATCGAGGAGGCGGTCACGGCCGAACTGGCCTTCGCCCGCGACCTGTGCGGCGACGGCATCGGCGGCATGAACGTCGAGCACATGCGCGAGTACCTGGAGTACGTGGCCGACCAGCGGTTGTCCAGGCTCGGCCTGAAGAAGAAGTACGGCACCGCCAACCCGTTCGCGTTCATGGAGCTCCAGGACGTGCAGGAGCTCGCCAACTTCTTCGAGCGCAGGGTGTCGGCCTACCAGGTCGCGGTCGAGGGCAACGTGTCCTTCGACGAGTCCTTCTGAGATCTCCGGCACCATAGGGGGAGTGTGATTTTTCGCGACAGGTGAGGAGTGACTGTGTCGACCTGGGCGATCCTGGCCCTCTCGGTGGCAGGGGCGATCATCGTCGTGGAGGTGGCCCGCAGGCTGCTGTCCAGGGCGGGCGCCAAGTGGGGCCTGGCCAGGCACCTCGTCGAGCACTGCACGTGGGCGGGCTACGCCACGGCCGTGGTCATCGCGGCCAACGTGGCCTTCGTGCCCGCCATGTTCGGCGGGACGCCCCAGGAGCGGACGATCGGCGAGAGCGTCGACCGGGTGCTCGGGCTGATCACGATCGCCTGCGTCACCTGGCTGATCGTCGGCGCCTCCTACGCCGTCACGGATGTCATCCTCGACCGCCTCGTGCTGGTCGAGGGCGAGCGCAACCGCCGCGCCCGGCGGATCATGACGCAGATCGCGCTGGTCCGCCGGGTCGCCACCGCCGTCATCATCGTCGTGGCGCTCGGTGCGATGCTCTTCTCCTTCCCGCAGGTACGCGCGCTCGGCGCCGGTCTGCTCGCCTCGGCGGGCATCGCCGGCGCGATCGTCGGCATCGCCGCCCAGTCCACGATCGGCAACATGCTGGCCGGGCTGCAACTGGCCTTCAGCGACGCGCTGCGCCTGGACGACGTGGTCGTGGTCAACAACGAGTGGGGCCGCATCGAGGAGCTCACGCTCACCTACGTCGTCCTGCGGCTGTGGGACGAGCGGCGGCTGGTGCTGCCGGTCTCGTACTTCACCACGAACCCCTTCGAGAACTGGACCCGGCACGGCAGCCGCGTCCTGGCGGTGGTTCACCTGCGGGTGGACTGGGCGGTGCCGGTCGACGCCCTGCGCGAGGAGCTGTACCGCTTCATCCAGGAGAACCCGCTCTGGGACCAGAAGGACTGGACCCTCCAGGTGACCGACGTGCTGCCCAACGGCCTGGTGGAGCTGCGCGCGCTGATGAGCGCCGCCGACTCGGCCTCGGCGTGGGACCTCAAGTGCGACGTGCGCGAGCACCTGGTCGGGTACGTGCGCGAGAACCATCCCGAGTCGCTGCCGCGCTTCCGCGTGGACCTGCCGACCGGCGCCCAGACGACGTCCTGGTCAGCCGAAGCCTGACCCGCCCTGCTCCTGTTCCCGGGCCTCGTCCCGGGCCGGCTTCTGGCCCTGGTCAGCCGGAGCCTGGCTGGGCCGTCCCCGTCCGGTCATCGGCGGGCGCGGGCCAGACCCCAGACGGTGGCCGCGACGAGCGCCACCGCCCCGGCCCCGACCAGCACCAGATCCGGTACGCCCGCCGCCCACGCGCCGACCCGGTCCTCGAAACCCTCCGGCACCGGCCCGGCCAGCGCGGCGGTGCCGTCGGTCACCAGGAACACCACGCCGAGCGCCACGAAGACCAGCCCCGACAGCGTGGAGGTCGTGTGCAGGCGAACGGGGCCGATCCGCAGCCGGCCGATCCCGACCGGCCCCAGCTCGACCCCGCGTCCGCGCAGCCACCGGCGCCGCCCCAGGTCGTAGCGCTCCCACAGCAGGGCGAGCAGCAGCAGCGGCGCCGCCATCCCGGCCGCGTACACGGCCAGCAGCACCGCCCCCCGCACCGCGTCACCCGAGGCCGCGGCCACGGTGAGCACCGCGCCCAGGATCGGGCCCGCGCAGAACCCGGCCAGCCCGGAGACCGCGCCCAGCCCCAGCACCGCCCAGGGCGAGTCGCCGCCCAGCCGGGAGCGCAGCCGCTCCACCGGCCCGAGCGTCCAGCCCCGCCCGGCGATCTGCAGCACGCCGAAGCCGATCAGCGTCCACCCGGCCACCGTGACCAGCAGCTCGCGGTGGCCGTAGAAGACCCGGCTGGCCAGGGCCGAGCCCATGCCCAGCGGGACCAGCACCGTGCACAGCCCGGCGTAGAACAGCGCCGTCCTGCCCGCCAGCGCCCGGCCGGTCGGGAAGGCGTAGCAGAAGAAGGCTGGCAGGAGCATCGCGCCGCACGGGCTGACCAGCGAGAACAGGCCGCCGAGGAACGCGGCGGCGTAGCCGATCTCGGTCAACGCGCCCGCCTGGCCTTCTCGATCGCCTTCTGGAAGGCGGCCACCGGCTGGGCGCCGAACAGCAGTTCGCCGTTGATGAGGAAGGCGGGCGTGCCGGGCAGGCCGAGCTGGAGCGCGAACTCCAGGTCGGCCTGTACGGCCTGCCGTACCGACGGATCCTTGCGGTCACGCTCGAAACGCGCGACGTCGAGCCCGGCCCGAACGGCGGCCTCGCGCAGACCGGCGTCGCTCAGCGCCACCTCGCCCGAGTAGAGCACGTCGTGAAACGGCCAGAAGCGGTCCTGGCGGGCGGCGGCCCGGCCGGCGTGGGCGGCGCGGGTGGAGTCGCGGCCCCTGATCGGATAGTCGCGCCAGAAGAGGCGGGCGATGCCGGTGTCCAGGTATTGGGTCTTGAGCGCCGGGGCGATCTCGCGGGCGTAGCGGCGGCAGCTCGGGCACTTGAAGTCGCCGAACTCCTCGATCGCCACGAGCGCGCCCGGCCGGCCCAGGGACAGGCCCGCCTCGACGCCGGGCGCGGTCGGGCCCACCCAGGTGGGCACGTCCGAGGCGGTGGGGGAGGGCGTGGAAGGGGAGGGCACGGAGGAGCCGGAGGAGGGAGCGGGGCCGGGCGTGGCGGGCTCGGCGGGTCCCGCGCTCGGACCGGGGTCGCGGCGCAGCGCGGCCACTCCCAGAACGGTC
Source organism: Nonomuraea sp. NPDC050547 (assembly GCF_044457345.1). Lineage (NCBI taxonomy): Bacteria > Bacillati > Actinomycetota > Actinomycetes > Streptosporangiales > Streptosporangiaceae > Nonomuraea > Nonomuraea sp. NPDC050547. The sequence goes on along the minus strand of NZ_JBITGW010000005.1, from coordinate 34,416 downwards.
AGCGCCGCCGCCCCCGCGAGCGCGTCTGCCAGCACCCGCCGCCGTGATCGCTCCCGGGGCAGGTCATCAGTCATCCCCTCCATCTTGGCATCCGATGAGCCCGCCGTTGACGCGATATATCTTGACTATCCCGAAGACGCGATATATCGTCTCTCACGATACGCCGACAGAGTGGGTGATCGCGCATGACAAAGCTCGCCTCAGCGGACGGGACGCTGATCAGCTACGAGAGCATCGGAACCGGACCCGGGATCGTCGTCCTCGGCGGTGGCCGGGTGGCCGGGCGCGGATACCGGGCGCTGGCCTGGTATCTGGCCGACTCCTTCACCGTGCACCTCCTGGACCGCGACACCCGCCTCGCCGGTTACAGCATCGACCGGGTCTGCGACGACGTCATCACGGTCATGGCGGAGACCGGGTCCACGCGCCTGTTCGGGCACAGCTCCGGCGGGCTGGTCGCGCTCGAGACCGCGCTGCGGCACCCAGTGGAGAAGCTGGCCGCCTACGAACCGGCCGTGAGCGTCAGCGGAGGGCTGCCCCGGGACTGGCTGCCCGCCTTCGAACGGGCGGTCGCCGAGGGCCGCACGCTGGAGGCGCTCGCCCGGCAGATCAAGGGGCTGGAGATGGCGGGGCCGTTCGGCGGGCTGCCGCTCTGGCTGATCAAGACCATGATCGCGCTCACGCTGCGCGGCGAGCGCCGCCAGGGGTACGTGGAGGTGCTGCCCAGGGTGCCCGCCGAGATGCGGGAGGTGCTGAGGCTCGACTCCGACGGCCTGCGCTACCGGGACACGGCCGCCGAGACCCTCCTGCTGACCGGCGAGCGCGGGCCGGCGTACCTGCTGAGTGCCGCGGCCGTCCTGAACGACGTCATCCCGGCCTCGCGGCTGGTCGAACTGCCCGGACTCACCCACGACGCGCCGAACGACAGCGCCCCGGCCCAGGTCGCCCACGCGATGCGGGGCTTCTTCGCCGCCTAGCGGTTCCGGCGACGGGGCCGGGCGGCGCCGCGGGGGCGGCCGCCCGGCAACGCCGGTCGCGCGGAACGCCGGTCGCGCGGAACGCCGGTCGCGCGGCTTGGCAACGCCGGTTGCCGTATCCGGGACAATGGGGGTATGGAAGACGTCATCGCCCAGGTGGGGCCCCGGCTCAAGCGGCTGCGGACCGAGCGCGGGGTCACGCTGTCCGCGCTGGCCGAGGCCACGGGCATCTCCAAGAGCACGCTGTCACGGCTGGAGTCGGGCCAGCGCCGGCCCAGCCTGGAGCTGCTGCTGCCGATCGCCCAGGCCCACCAGGTCCCGCTGGACGAACTGGTCGGCGCGCCCGAGGTGGGCGACCCCCGGGTCAGGGTGGTGGCGCGCACCGTCAACGGGCGCACCGTGCTGCCGCTGACCCGCCAGCCCGGCGGGCTGCAGGCCTACAAGATGGTGATCCCCGCCGACCAGTGCGTCCCGGAGCCGCGCACGCACGAGGGCTACGAGTGGATGTACGTGCTGTCGGGACGGCTGCGCCTCGTGCTGGCCGACCACGACATCGTGCTCGGCTCGGGGGAGGCGGCGGAGTTCGACACCCGGCTGCCGCACTGGTTCGGCAGCGCGGGCGACGGGCCGGTGGAGATCCTCAGCCTGTTCGGCCGCCAGGGGGAGCGCATGCACGTACGCGCCAAGCCCGCCGGGGTCACACCTGAACGATCCGCACCCCGGACTCCGCGAACCGGGCGGTGAGGTCGGCCGGCGCGGTCGAGTCGGTCACCAGGACGTCGATCTGGGCCAGCGGGCAGATGCGGGAGAAGGCCCGCTTGCCCAGCTTCGACCCGTCCGCGACGATGATCACCTGGCGGGCCTTGGCGGCCATGAGCTGGTTGATGGCGGCCTCACCCTCGTTGTGCGCGCTGGCGCCGTGGTCCACGTCGAGGGCGTCGACGCCGAGCACCGCCACGTCCAGCGCGATGCGCTCCAGCATGCCGGTGGCCACCGGGCCCACCAGCTCATACGACTGGGCGCGGGCCGAGCCGCCGGTGGTGACCACGTGCAGGTGGGGGCGTACGACCAGCTCGTGGGCGATGTTCAGGGCGTTGGTCACCACGGTCAGCGCCGGGCCGCGCTGGTCGCCGCCGAGGTCGCGGGTGGCCAGGGCGCGCGCCACCTCGGTCGTCGTGGTGCCGCCGTTGAGGCCGACCGTCGAGCCCTCCGGCACGAGGGCGGCGGCGGCCGAGCCGATGCGCTGCTTCTCCGGCGCGTGCTGGGCGACCTTGTAGCGCAGCGGCAGGTCGTAGGAGACGCTGTGCGCGATCGCGCCGCCGCGGGTCCTGGTGAGCAACTGCTGCGCGGCCAGCTCGTCGAAGTCGCGCCTGATCGTCGCGGTCGACACGTCGAGCTTCTCGGCGGTCTCGACGACGTCCAGCTGCCCGGCCTCGGCGACCATCTCCAGCAGGACGTTCCAGCGTTCGTACCGGTTCACCTGGCCAATCATGCAGTTAATGCGCGATATGTGCAAAGATATGCCGAAATGCTGAGCATCTCCTCTGTCCGGCTCCCGGTTTCGCCGCTCGGCCCGGAGAACCCGCTGCCGCCGCTCCACACGCTGACCGACCCGCGCGGCGGCCTCGAGACGACCGCGGCCGACGCCGAGATGGCCGCTCAGCTGGCCTATGGGCATGCCGGGTCGCTGCTGCCGTACACCTTCCAGGACGGCTACGGGCGTGAGCGGGCCGAGCGGGAGCTGAAGACGGCTGTGCTCGACAACGGCGTGCTGCGCGCGGAGTTCCTCCTGGAGTACGGCGGGCGGCTGCGCTCCCTGATCCACCAGCCGACCGGCCGCGAACTGCTGCACCGCCCGCCGCACCTGCAACTGGCCAACCTCGGCCTGCGCAACGCCTGGTTCGCCGGGGGAGTGGAGTGGAACCTCGGCACGTTCGGCCACACCGCGCTGGCCTGCGCGCCCCTGCACGCGGCCCGCGTGACCAGGCCGGACGGCGTGCCGGTGCTGCGCATGTACGAGTGGGAGCGGCTGCGGCGCCTGGTCTACCAGATCGACGCGTGCCTGCCGCCCGGCTCGCCCGTGCTGCTCGTGCACGTGCGCGTGTACAACCCGTTCCCCGTGGACGCGCCGGTCTACTGGTGGTCGAACGCCGCCGTGCCGCAGACCCCGGGCACGCGCGTGCTCGCCCCCGCGAGCCAGGCCTACCACTTCTCCTACGACGGCCGGCTGCGCCGCGTGCCGGTGCCCAGCTGGCAGGACTCCGACCAGTCCTACCCGGGCCGCAACGAGCAGGCCGCCGACTTCTTCTACGAGCTGCCCGACGGCGAGCGCCGCTGGATCGCCGCCGTCGACGAGTCCGGCGCCGGGCTGGCGCAGGTCTCCACCGATCTGCTGCGCGGGCGCAAGCACTTCCGCTGGGGCGCCAGCCCCGCCGGGCGCAACTGGCAGGACTGGCTGTCCGGCCCCGACCGCCCCTACCTGGAGATCCAGGCGGGCCTGGCGCGCACGCAGCTCGAACACGTCCGCCTCGCGCCCCGCTCGGCCTTCTCCTGGACGGAGGCCTACGGGCTGGCCGAGGTCGAGGACGCGCACGGCGAGTGGGAGCGCGCGGCCGCCGGTGCGGGCGAGGCGGTCGAGCGGCTGATCCCCCGCGACCGGCTGGCGTCCGAGCACGAGCAGGCGGTACGGCTGGCGGCAGCCGTACCGGAGGAGACGCTGCACGTCGGCAGCGGATGGGGCGCGCTCGAACGCCGGGCCCTCGCCAAGCGGCGCAGCAGAGCGCTGAACCTGCCCGCCACGCCGTTCGCCGACACCACGATCGGCCGCGACCAGCAGTCGTGGCTCTCGCTCGTGCGCAAGGGCTTCATCCCGACCCCGGCCCCGGCGTTGCCGCCCTCCTCCTACACCGTCGGACCCGAGTGGCGGGCCCTTCTCGAGGCGGCGGAGCCGACCTGGTTCACCCGGTTCCACCTGGGCGTGAACGTCTACCACGACGGCGACCACGACGGCGCGCGCGCCGCCTGGGAGGAGTCGCTGGAGTGCGCGCCCAACGCGTGGGCGCTGCGCAACCTGGCCGTCCTGGAGCCGGAGCCCGGCGCGGCGGCCGAGCTCTACCTGAAGGCGCACGCGCTCTCGCCGCGCCTGCGCCCGCTGACCATCGAGACGCTCTCGGCGCTGCTGGCCGGCGGCCGCCCCGCCGACGCGCTCGCGCTGATCGACAAGCTGGGCCCGGCCGACCGCTGGCACGGGCGCATCCGGCTACTGGAGTGCCGGGCCGCCCTGGACGGCGGTGACCGGGCCAGGGCCCGGCGCATCCTCGACACCGGCCTGGTCGTCGACGACCTGCGCGAGGGCGAGGACTCGCTCGACGCCCTGTGGTGGGACTACCACGGGCAGCCGCACACGCACGCCTCGCGCCTGCCGTGCCGCTACGACTACAGCGTCAAGCAGTACTGACCGTCTTCGCCTCCTGAGGTCTTTCAGCACCTCCAGTGCAGCTTTTCTCGCACTCCTTGCAGGAGTGTGCATCTTTATGCGCAAAAAGCGTCGCTTAGTGCACGATGTGATCAAAGTGTTGCATGTACTGCCTTGTTTGGCGCTTTAAGCCGGTTCTAGGGTGCCGCAACAGGTAATCGCGAAAGGTGAACCGATATGCGCGCACCCAAGGTCCTGGCGGCCGGTGTCGTGGCCGCCCTGGCGCTGACCGCCTGCGGCGGCGGCGACAAGAGCACCACGGAGGAGAAGGGCGGCCAGTTCACCTACTGGTCGATGTGGAAGGAGAACGAGCCGCAGGCCAAGGTCATCAAGGCCGCGATCGACAAGTTCCAGGCGGAGACCGGCACCAAGGTCACGGTCGAGTGGCAGGGCCGCGACATCCGCACCAAGATCGGCCCGGCGATCGCCGCGAACAAGGCGCCCGACCTGGTCGAGAACGGCTTCGACGTGATCAGCTCGCTGCTCGCCTCGACCGGCCAGGCCCGGGACCTCACCCCCGTCTACGACAGCGAGGTGCCCGGCGAGGGCAAGAAGGTCTCCGAGGTCATCCCCGCCAAGTACCTGGACGCGATGCCGAAGGACCCCGACGGCGTCACCCGCTGGATCGTCCCCTACGTGCTCAACTCGGCCGTGTTCTACTACAACAAGGCCGACGCCGACCTGGCCAAGACCCCCGCCACCTGGGACGACTTCGTCAAGCTCTGCGAGACGCTCAAGGCGAAGGACAAGGCGTGCGTCGCCTCCGACGGCGACAACACCTGGACCAACTTCCTGTTCATGGACTACCTGCTGGTCCGCGACAACGGCCCCGGCACCATGGGCAAGATCGTCAACGACAAGAGCGGCGCCGCCTGGGACCAGCCGGGCATTCTGGAGACGGCCAAGCGCATCGAGGCGTTCGTCAAGGCGGGCCACATCCTCAAGGGCTACGACGCCAGCAAGTACCCCGCCCAGCAGACCAACTGGGCCACCGGCAAGGCCGCCTTCCACCTCGACGGCACCTGGGTGCCCAGCGAGGCGCAGAAGAACCTGGCGAGCGGCTTCAAGGTCGGCGAGTTCGCGGTGCCCACGACCAAGGGCAACAACACCGAACTCGACATCATCCCCCTCGGGTTCGCCATCCCCAAGCGGGCCAAGAACCCCGAGCCCGCGCAGAAGTTCATCGCCTACTTCCTGAAGAAGGACAACATCTCCGGCATCTCGACCGAGGCGAAGAACATCACCCCGCGCGCCGACGTGCCCGCCCCCGAGGAACTGCTCGACGCGCAGAAGCTGCTCACCGACAGCCCGAGCCGCCTGCCCATCGACGGCGTCTCCGGCGACTACCTCGACAAGGCGCTCTTCCCCGCCTTCAGCGAGCTGTGGCTGGGCAAGGCCACGGCCGAGCAGTTCATCACCAAGGCCAAGGAAGGCCACCTCGCCTACTGGAAGGCCAACGGCTAGTGGCGGTCACCTCCATGGCCGCACCCCGGCGGGCCCGCGCGGCCCGCGGGGGCCCGCTGGAACGGCAGGCCAGCCGCCTGTTCTGGCCGTTCGTCGGCCCGGCGCTGGCCTTCTACGCCCTGCTGTTCCTGGCTCCGATCGCCTACGCCGCCTGGACGAGCCTGTACAAGTGGGACGGCATGGGCGCCATGCAGTGGCGCGGCCTGGGCAACTACCAGACGCTGCTGGACGACCAGGCCTTCCACCACTCGGTGATCAACACCGTGAAGATTCTGGTCGTGGGCGGTGTCTCCACCTTCGCGATCAGCTTCCTGCTCACGCTGGCGCTGCGCGAGATGGCCGGCAAGATGTTCGCCCGCTCGGTGCTCTTCTTCCCGTGCCTGGTCAACGCGCTGGTCTTCGGGATCGCGGCCGGGTTCCTGTTCGGGCCGACCGGGCCGGTCAACAAGATGCTGAACCTGCTCGGCATCGACGCGGTGCCCAAGTGGCTGTCGATCGACAACCTGCCCGCGATGATCATCGCCACCATCGTGTGGACGGCCACCGGCTACTACACCACGATCATCATGGCCGCCGTCGACCAGATCCCGACCTACCTGTACGAGGCGGCCGAGCTCGAAGGCGCCAACGCCTGGCAGCGGTTCCGGCACGTCACGCTGCCGCTGTCGTGGGAGGTCGTCAGCGTCTGCGCGGTGCTCTGGACGGTCAGCTCGGTGAAGGTCTTCGAGATCGTGCTGCTGTTCGGCGGCGGCGCCACCGTCAGCAGCGCGCCCATCCAGACCTGGACCACGGCCATGTACGTCTACTACTCCGCCTTCCCCGGCAGTTCGGTGCCCAAGCTGGGCCTGGCCGCCGCGGCCGCCGTCGTCAGCCTGATCATGGTCGGCGTGTTCGTGCTGATCCTGCGGCGAATGATGCGCAGGGAGCGGGTGTCGCTGTGAGGCGGATCGGGCACACGATCGTCTGGCTCCTGGTCGCCGCCGACCTGGCGCTGCTGGCCTGGATCTTCGTCACCTCGCTGCGCGACACCCAGTCGATCTTCAACGAGCCGTTCGGGCTTCCGGTGCCGCCACAGGGCGGCAACTGGGCCAAGGCCTGGGCCGACGGCGGCTTCAGCAGCGCCGCGATCAACAGCGTCGGGGTCGCCGCCGTCTCCTCCCTGATCGCCGTCGCGCTGGCCGCACCCGCCGCGTACGCGCTCGCGCGCCGCCGTACCAGGACCTCGAACGCGCTGACCATGACCTTCGCGCTCGGCCTCGGGGTGCCGGGGCAGGTGCTGCTGGTGCCGTTGTTCGTCGGGCTGGCCGCGGTGGAGCTGACCGACAGCTTCGTCGGGCTGACCGTCGTCTACATCGGCCTGGCCATGCCGTTCACCGTCTACCTGCTGACCGGGTTCTTCGCCGGCATCCCCGTGGTGCTGGAGGAGGCGGCGGCCATCGACGGGGCCTCCGGGCTGCGCGCCTTCGTCAAGGTCGTGCTGCCGGTCGCGCGGGGCGGGCTGATCACCGCGTTCCTGCTGCAGTTCATCGGCGCGTGGAACGAGACGTTGTTCGCGATCGCGCTCATGACCAGCGACGACAAGATCACGCTGCCGGTGGCGCTGGTCAACTTCGTCGGCCTCCAGCAGTACGCCGGGCGCGACTGGGGAACCATGTTCGCCGGCATCTGCATCATCCTCGCCCCCATGGTCGCGCTGTTCTCGTGGCTGGGCACCCGCATCATCCAGGGCATGACCGTTGGCATTGGGAAATAAGGAGATTTTTCGCGTGAAAGCTCTGCTTGTCGGTTTGGCGCTGGTCGGGCTCACCGCCACGCCCGCACTGGCCCAGCCCACCCCCAGCACGCCCACCCTCGGCCACGGCCGCGCCGTTCACGTCGACTGCCAGTCGCGCAAGACGCCCAAGGGCACCGTCGGCCGTCCGCTCACCTCTCTCGCCCAGGTCAACGCCCTCGCCCTGCGCCCCGGCGACCGCGTGTTGTTCAAGCGCGGCTCCACCTGCACCGGCGCCCTCGCCCCGCAGGGCTCGGGCCAGGCCGGCGCGCCGATCCGCGTCGACGCCTACGGCCGCGGCGCCAAGCCCCGCATCCAGGGCGGCGGCGCCGACGACGCGGTCAAGCTGCACAACCAGCAGCACTGGGAGATCGCCAACCTCGACGTCGCCAACACCGGCGCCACCGCGGGCAAGCGCCGCGGCGTGCGCGTCAGCGCCCGCGACGCCGGTACCCTCCGGCACATCGTGCTGCGCGACCTCGACGTGCACGACGTCAACGGCGACGACTCCAAGGACGAGTACGGCTCGGCCGGCATCACCATGTGGGTCGAGGGCAACACCACCCCCACGCTCTTCGACGACGTCCTGATCACCGGCAACACGGTCACAAGCGTCGACCGCTCCGGCATCTTCCTCTTCTCCACCTGGAACCTCTCCGGCTGGGGCCGGGAGCCGGGCAACCGTCACGTTCCCTGGACCGGCGTCAAGGTCGAGCGCAACACCGTGACCGACGTCGGCGGCGACGGCATCGTGCTGGGCAGCGTCACCGGCGCCCTGGCCGAGCACAACCGCGTGCACGGCTTCCAGCGCCGCTCCCAGGGCTACAGCGTCGGGCTCTGGACCCACAACTCCGACAACGTGGTCATCCAGTTCAACGAGGTCAGCGGCGGCGAGACCACCCGCGACGGCATGAGCTTCGACGTGGACGAGAACGGCTTCGGCACCGTCTTCCAGTACAACCGCAGCCACGACAACCAGGGCGGCTTCCTGCTCCTGTGCAACGCCGCCGGGAAGATCAAGGACGCGGTCGTGCGCTACAACCTCAGCGTCAACGACCACTTCCGCGGCGTCGAGAACTGCGGCGGCGGCATCGAGAGCGCCGCGATCTACAACAACACGTTCGTGATCGGCGACGGCGTCACCCAGACCGTCATCAACGAGAACAACGCCAACCCGCGCAACGTCCTGTTCGCCAACAACATCGTCGTGACCAGGGGCACCGGCAAGGCTGCGTTCAAGCTGCGCTCCGGCGGATACAAGCTGGAGAACAACCTCCTGAACGGCGTGGCCGTACCGGACGGCGCGACCGGAACCGTCACCGGCGACCCGCTCCTCACCGACGAGGGCAAGCTCCAGCAGGGCTCGCCCGCGCTCCAGAAGGGCCGGGAGATCGCGGCCAACGGCGGCCGCGACCACTTCGGCAACCCGGTCACCTGTACGCCCGACATCGGCATGCACCAGCTCACGACCTGCAACTGACGATCCACCCACTCGGGGACCACCACATGACCAGCACTCTGCGCGGCGGCACGCTGCGCCTGCCCGCGACCGATCCGCCCCGGCACGGCCCGCTGCCGATCCTGCACGGAACCCGGGTCAGGCCCGGCATCACCGGCGCCGATCCCGAGATGACCGCGCAGATCGGTTACGGCCAGCCGTACTCGCTGCTGCCGTACACGCCGCAGGACGGTTACGCGCGCACCCGCCGCGAGCGCGAGCTGCCCGTGGTGGTCCTCGAGAACTCCCAGCTCACCGCCACCTTCCTGCCCGGGTACGGCGGGCGGCTGTGGTCACTGGAGCACCGCCGGAGCGGCCGGGAGCTGCTGCACCGCAACCCCATCCTCCAGCCCGCCAACCTGGCCCTGCGCGACGCCTGGCTGGCCGGTGGCGTCGAGTGGAACCTCGGTGCCACCGGCCACTGGCCCCTGACCTGCTCGCCTCTCCACGCCGTCCGCCTGACCAGGGCGGACGGGACGCCGATGCTGCGGCTGTACGAGTTCGAGCGGATGCGCCGCCTGCTATTGCAGATCGACGCGTGGCTGCCGGAGGACTCCCCGGTGTTGTTCGTCCGGGTCACCATCCGCAACCCGGCGCCCGCCGAGGTGCCGGTCTACTGGTGGTCCAACATCGCCGTCCCCGAGGGGCCCGGCGTGCGGGTGGTGGCGCCCGCGGACCGGGCCCACCACTTCGACTACACCGCCGAGCTGCGCGTGGTCGGCTTCCCGGTGCTGGACGGCATCGACCGCAGCTACACCGACGAGGTGCCGCGCTCGGCCGACTACTTCTTCGAGATCCCGCCGGCGGAGCGGCGCTGGATCGCCGCCCTCGACGCCGGGGGCCGGGGCCTGGTCCAGACCTCGACCGACCCGCTGCGCGGGCGCAAGCTGTTCCACTGGGGCACCGGCGCCGGCGGGCGGCGCTGGCAGGAGTGGCTGAGCGGGCCGGGCTCGCGCTATCTGGAGATTCAGGCGGGGCTGGCGCGTACCCAGCTGGAGCACGTGCCGATGCCGGGCAACACGTCGTGGACCTGGGTGGAGGCGTACGGGCTCCTGGAAGCCGACCCCGACCGGGTGCACGGGTCGTGGGACGAGGCGCGTTCGGCGGTGTCGGAGGCGCTCGACCGGCTCGTTTCCCGGGAGACGCTGGAAGAGCAGGCCGAGGGCTTCTCCGGGGAGGCGGTACGGCTGGCCCACGGGTCCGGGTGGGCCGCGCTGGAGACCGCCGCCGGGGCGCTGCCCGAGCTGGACGGCCTGCCGTACGGGGAGATGGGGGAGGAGCAGGCTCCTTGGGCGGAGCTGCTGGCGACCGGCAGGCTGCCGGTCGGCGACCCGCCCGCCGCGCCGGTGACCGGGCCGAGGTGGCGCGCGCTGCTGGAGGCGCACCCCGCCGACTGGCACGCCCGCTACCACCTGGGCCTGGCCCGCTATGCCGACGGCGACACCGAGGGCGCCCGCGCGGCGTGGAAGGAGTCCCTGGCCCTGCGGCGCACCCCGTGGACGCTGCGCTGCCTGGCCGAGAGCCTGCGCCTGGAAACAGCCGAGAGCCCGCATCCGGAGACGGACGCCGGCTCGCGCCTGGAATCGGACGGCGCGGCCTCCGCGACGGATGGCGCTCGGTCTGAGGTGGCTGAGCTGCTGGCCGAGGCCTGTTCACTGGCGCCGCAGGTGCCGGAACTCGCCGTCGAGACCCTGCGCGCGCTGCTCGCCGCCGGGCGCCCGGCCGATGCGCTGGCCCTCATCGACGCGCTCCCCGCGGAGCAGCGTTCCCGCGGCAGGGTTCAGCTGATCGAGACGCAGGCCGCTCTGGACGCGGGCGACCTGGAACGTGCCGGGAACGTTCTCACCAGCGGCATCGAAGTGGACAACCTTCGCGAAGGTGAGATATCCCTGGACGCCGTCTGGTTCGCCTACCACGAGCGCCGCCTGTCCGGCACCGGCCCGGTCACGCCGGAGCTCGCCGAACGGGCACGCAGGGAGAACCCGCTGCCCAGCCGTTACGACTTCAGGATGCAGGTGTCCGAATGAGATGGGGTATCGCCGCCACCGGCGGAATCGCGCGGACCGTCGGCAGGGTCATCGCCGCCGAGCCGGGCATGCGCGTGTCCGCCGTGGGCTCGCGCTCGAAGGAACGCGCCGCCGTCCTGGCCCAGGAGCTGGACGCGGAGCTCGCCTTCGGCTCCTACGCGGAGCTGTGCGCCGCCGACGAGGTGGACGCGGTCTTCGTCGCCACCCCGCACGCCCAGCATCTGGAGATCGCCGCCGCGGCCATCGCCCACGGCAAGGCCGTGCTGTGCGAGAAGCCGCTCACCGCCCGCCTCGACGAGGCCGAGCGCATGGTCGCCCTCGCCCGCGAAGCCGGGGTGTTCCTGATGGAGGCGATGTGGATGCGGTTCAACCCGCTCATCCAGAAGATCGCCGCCGACGAGCGCTTCGGTGAGATCCGCGGGGTCCAGGCGGCGTTCGGGTTCCCGCAGCCCTACGACCCCGCCCACCGGCTCTGGGATCCGGCCCTGGGCGGCGGCGCCCTGCTCGACCTGGGCGTCTACCCGTTCGCGCTGGCCCAGCTGCTGCTCGGCACGCCGGTGGACATGCACGTGACCGGCTCACTCGGCCCCTCCGGCGTGGACGCGGAGGCGGGCGTGCTGCTGGCCTACGGGGGCGGCCGCCGGGCGCTGCTGGACACCTCGCTGCTCAGCCCGCACCCCAACAGCGCCACGGTGATCGGCACCGAGATGCGCGCCGACATCCCCGCCGCCTTCTGGGCGCCCCGCCGTATCGTCCTGACCAGGCCGGGCGCCGAGCCGGAGGAGCACGTGCTGGACCCAGAGGAGAACGGCTACCGCGGCGAGGTCCGCGAGGTCGCCCGCGCCGTCGCGGAAGGCCGCACCGAGAGCACGATCATGCCGCTGGACGACAGCCTCGCCGTCATGCGTCAGCTGGAGGAGGCCCGGCGCCGGCTCGGCGCCCGATGATCCCCTCGGCCGCCCGCCGCAGCCTCGGCAGGAACGCGCGCACCTGGTCCGCGCGTTCCTCCAGCGACCCGATCCGCAGGTCGGCGAGCATCTCGTGGAAGCCGGGGGCGTCGCCGCCCAGGATGAGCAGGCTGCGCGCATAGGTGACGGCGATCCAGAACATCGCCTCGCGGTGCAGCCCGCGCTCGATCAGCTCCCGGCTGCCGTCCACCGCGATATGCCTGGCCTGCGGGGAGATGTCCGATGCGAAGGAGTACGGCGAGCCCTCCACCCGGGCCGCCTGGTCGAACACCCTGGTCATCGCCGCCAGGTGCCGTTCGACCCGGCCCGGGGACAGGTGCTCGCTGCCCAGCAGCTCCAGCAGCCGCTCGTAGAGCGCGGCGCGGCCGTACGGCATGAGCATGATGCGCACCGCCGGATAGCGCAGCCGCACCGTCGGGTTGCGCAGCCCCGCCGTGAGCAGCACGTGCGTGGTGACGCCCGTCGCGAACAACAGCCGCAACACCTTCATCGGGTACGGCTGCGCCTCGTCCATGGCCGCCAGCCCCTTGAGTATGCCGCTCTCCGCGTGCTCGCGGCGTTCGCGCACCCAGCGCGGCTCGGCCCAGGCGGGCTCCACGGCGGCCTGCAGCTCGCGCAGCCGCCCGGTGGGGTCGGCCAGCACGTTGTCGTCCTTGAACGCCCCGGCCAGGTGGTAGTCGCCGAGGATCGCCGCGGCCGACGGAATGCGCTCCCACGTGAGGTAGGTGGCCTCCAGCAGGGCGCCCTCGAAGCGGAACTTGCCCAGCTTGTGCCGCTCCTCGGCGACGAGGACGAAGACGTCCACGTCCGAGGCGGGCGGCAGGTCGTCGTCACGGGCGAGCCAGGTCGCCGACCCGCTGAGGAACGCTCCCTCGCACTCGATCCCCGCCACCCAGCGCGCCGCCGCCTGGCGCGCTTCTTGCACGTTCACGCGTGTTTCCTATTCGTCCAGGGACCGGGCACTCTACCGATTCGGCGGGGTTTGGGGGAGAGTTTCGGACGCCTGGATACGCGAGGGGCCGGTGTGGCAGTCCACACCGGCCCCGGCGAAGATCAGCCCGCCTTGGCGATCGACTCCTCGAACTCCTTGCGGATCTTGTCGCCGCCGCCGCTCTTCCACTCCTCCACGACCGACTTGAAGTCCGTCAGCGGCCGGCGGCCGGTGACGGCGTCCTCGATGTACTCGTAGACCTTCGAGGTGAGCGACTGGCCCTTGTCGATGTTGGTCTCGGAGTAGTGGCCGAGGATCGGGCTCGGCTGGGAGATCTCCAGCAACTGCTGCTGGGCGGTGTGGATGGCCTTGGTGGTCTCGTCCATGCCCGGGTAGTAGAGGAACTCGGGCGACTGGGTCATGAACTTCAGCTGGTTGCTGAAGGCCAGTTGGGTCTCGCCCTCCTTGGTCTTGACCGGCGCGCCCTTCTCCATCTTGTGCTGGGTTCCGGCGACGCCGTAGTTGAGGAAGAACCACTCCTCGCTGCCGAACGGCGCGGCCAGGTAGTCCAGCACCTTGAGCAGCATCTTGGTCTTCTTCTCGTCGTTCTTGTTGCTGATGCCGGTGAAGCCGACCGAGCCCCTGGCCAGGTTGTGCACGCCCTTGCCGCCGTCGTGGCCGAAGGGGACGAACGTGGTCATCTCCCAGGCGGTGCCGTAACCCGGCTGGTTGGGGACGCCGACCCAGCCCGCGCCCGACAGGACCTGCGCCGCGACCGTGCCCTGCGCGACCTTCGACGCGATGTCGGTGATCTTCGGGTCCGGGTAGAAGACACCGGCCTGGAACGCCTTGATCGCCATCTCGATGGCCGAGACGTACTCCTGGGTCTCGAACATGTGGGTGAGCTTGCCGCCCTCCAGCTTCCACGTGTTGACGCCGCGGAAGATCTGGTTGAACTGGGCGACGGCGTTGACGTAGGCGGGCTCCAGCGCCCAGCGTCCGGCCTTGGCGTCGGTGAGCTGCTTGAACTTCTCGACCAGCTCGTCGGGGGACTTGGCGGTGAAGCCGTCGACGGAGTCCCAGGACTTCTTGTTGCCGGCGTAGACCTGGCCGAAGAAGCTGTAGGGCACCGGGACGCCCCAGATCTTGCCGTTCATCACCGCGGCCTGCCAGGTCATCTCCTGGAAGTTGGCCAGGTTCGGGTACTCCTTGACCGCGTCACCCGAGACGAACGGCGTCAGGTCGACGAACTTCGCCTCGGCGAGCTGGGCGATCTTGGTCAGGCCCTGGTTCGGGGCCACCCACATGAAGTCCTTGATGTCGCCGCCCGCGACGATCGTGTTGAACTTCGTCGGGTAGCCCTCGTCGTTGCCGGTGTCGAGCTGGAAGGTGACGCCGAGGCGCTTGTTGACCTCCTGCCAGAAGGCGTTGCCGCTCATCTGGGGCACGATCGGGCCGTCGTAGTAGGTCAGGCCGGTGATCGTGGAGCCGTCGCCGGGGACCGCCTTGACCGACTTCACCGGGCTCGCGGGGAACTTCAGGAAGCCCGGGTCCAGGCCCTGGGCGTTGCCGGGCAGGTCGGGGGTCGGGCCCGCGAACGGCACGTACGTGGGCATCTTCAGCGGGCCGCCCGCGGCCCCGGCCTTGGAGCCCGCAGTGCCGCCGCCCGAGGTGGAGCAACCGGTGACCGCGACGGCCGCGGTCAGCCCGGCCAGGCCCAGGAAGGAACGCCGGTTGAGGTTCATGTGCAGGCTCCTTTTAGCCCTTGATGGCGCCCGTGAGGACGCCCTTGACGAAGTACTTCTGGAGGAAGGGGTAGACGCAGACGATGGGGGCCACGGCGCAGACCAGGACCGCCATCTTGATCGCCTGACCCGGAGGCAGGTGGGCGATGCCGAGGTCACCGGCGTTCATCTCGCCGGCCTCGATGATGTAGGAGCGCAGGATCATCTGCAGCGGATACTTGTCCGACTGGACGTAGAGCATCGCGTTGAAGAAGGCGTTCCAGTAGCTGACGGCGTAGAAGAGGCCGACGACCGCCAGCACCGCCTTCGACAGCGGGAGGATCACCTTGCGCAGGATCGTCATGTCGGTGGCGCCGTCCATGCGGGCGGCGTCGAGCAGTTCGTCGGGCACGTTCATGAAGAACTGCCTGACCACGATCACGTTGAAGGCGTTGAGCAGTACCGGAAGGACCAGAGCGGCGTAGGTGTCGAGCATGCCGAGCTGCTTGACCATGAGGAAGCTCGGGATGATTCCCGGTGCGAAAAGGAACGTTCCCAGCATCATCAGCACGATCCAGCGGCTGCCGAGTGAGCCGGGGCGGCTGGTGCCGTAGGCGATCATGATGGTGGCGAGCATGCTCAGCGCGGTGCCGATCACCGTGACGCCGACCGTCACGAGCGCGGCTTTGGTCACCACGCCGCCCGACATCAGGACCTGGTAGGCCTCCAGCGTCGGCTCTGATGGGATGAGCACCCAGCCGCCGGCCGCGCGCAGTTCGTCGGCGCCGGCCAGGCTGGTGCCGACGGCGAGCACGAACGGGTAGAGGACGAGCACGCAGATGATCGTGAGTGCGATGCCCTTGGTGGCGCGGCCGAGGATCGTGGGCTTTTCCATCCACGGCGGCATCGGGGGCAGCGCGAACGGATTCCTCATCGGTTGTAGACCCCCTGCTCTCCGAGCCGGTGCGCGAGTTTGTTGGCCGCGAGCATCAGCGCGGCGCCGATGATGCCCTTCATCAGGCCGGCGGCGGTGCTGATCCCCCAGTTGCCGTCGATCACGCCGTTGTAGAAGACGTAGGTGTCGATCACCTCTGAGGCGTTGGCGCCGACGAATTTTCGTTGCAGCAGGATCTGCTCGAAGCCGACCGAGAGGATGTCACCCAGCCGCAGGATGAACAGCATGATCAGCACGGGCCTGATGCCGGGCAGCGTCACGTGCCACAACCTGCGCCACTTGCCGCCGCCGTCCACGGCCGCCGCCTCGTAGAGGTTCTGGTCCACGGCGACCAGGGCGGCCAGGAACATGATCGTGCCCCACCCGCAGTCCTTCCAGATGACCTGGCTGGTCATCAGCAGGGAGAACGTGTCGGGGTTGTTCATGATGTTCAAGATGCCGATGTCGTTCTGGCGCAGGAACATGTTGAGCGAACCCGCGCCGCCGAAGACCTGCTGGAACATGGCCACGACGATGACCCACGACATGAAGTGCGGCAGGTAGACCACGGTCTGCACGAGGCGCTTGAGCCGGTTGCCGAGCATGCCGTGCAGCAGGAGCGCCAGCGCCAGCGGCGCGGGGAAGTACAGGAACAGCTGGAGAAGGGTGATCTCCAGCGTGTTGCCGACCGCCTTCCAGAAGGCCTCGTCCGCGAGCATCGCGGTGAAGTTCTCGAACCCGACGAACGAGCTCCCGGTGAACCCCAGGAACGGCGCGTAGTCCTGGAACGCCACGACGTTGCCGAGCAGCGGGATGTAGAAGAACAACACGAAGTACAGCGCACCCGGCAAGGCGAGGAAGAACAGGGTCTTGTCCCTACGCCAGCGCCCGGCGCGCTTCCCGCTCGCCTCGCCCTCGGTACGGCGTTGCCCCTGTGGGGGGCGCACTGCCGACTCGACCGTCGTCACGTCTCACCTTCGTCCGGATTATTGGGGGATTGATCCGACATCGTGCGAGATGCCAACCGCCCTGGTCAATAGTGTTCGCAGTATTTATGAAAGAGACATCTTTAATCACCGTTGGGCACACGTTAGCCTGTCCGCCATGCTGCAACCCCACGAGGCCGTCTCCTTCTGGGCTCCCGTCGAGCTCGGCAACCACCGCGTGACCGTCCTGGTCGAGACGGAAAGCCCGCTGGTGACGGTGCCCGTGCCATGGATCCCGCCCCAGCACCACCGGGGCTCCGGCCTCGTGCGAACGGCCGGCGGCGAGGAGGCCGGCCGCGCGCACGCCGTCCCCGGCGGCTACGCCTTCGCGCCCACCCATGGCAGGGGACGCTACGTTCTCTACTACACTGCGTACGAGAACGCGGCGACCCCGCAGTACCCTCAGCACGAGTACCTCCCGCCCACCGGTGACCTGCCCGAAGGCCCCTCGGGCACGTGCGTGGTGGAGTCCTACGAGGCCCGCACCGAGCACGACCGCTACACCGACATGGAGCGTCCCGCCCCCGCGCAGGAGGGCTTCCTCGCGTTCGGCGAGAGCCGCGAGCACCCCATCCGGATGCGCGCCCTGCCCGCCCGCTGGCTGGAGCGCGAGCCCGGCCCCGTCCGGCTGCGGGCCGACCGCGGCGACCACCTCGCCTTCCAGATCGGCGTGTACGGCTCCCGCCCCCTGCGCGACGTCCGCGTGGAATGCGACCTGCCGGGCTTCACCTGTCACACCCTCGGCGGCACCGACCACCTCGGCCGCGACTTCACCCGGCGCCTGGATGTGAGCGCGCACACAGTGCAAGCGCTCTGGTGCGGAGCGCTCATTTCCGAAAGCGAGTTCACTGTCCGGGTGTTCACGGAGGGTGAGCAGCCGCTGACGGTCGACTTCGTGGTGGAGCTCAGCGATCGGACCTCCGACGACCACGGCGACGGCGATCCGGCCAAGCTGTCACGGCTGCGCTGGCTCGACTCCCGGCGCTTCGCCGACGACACCGTGGTGCGCCCGTTCACGCCGGTCACCGTGGACGGCGCGCGGCTCGGCGTGCTCGGCCGCACGGTCACGCTCGGCCCCGACGGGCTGCCCGCCGCCCTGACCTCGTACTTCACGCTCGAGGTGACGCTCGGGCAGGAGGCCGTGCAGGTGCTGTCGGGGCCGGTCGGCTTCGAGGTGCCCGGCCACGCGTGGGCGAGCGACGGGTGGCGGATCACCTCCCGGAGCGCCGCGGCCGTGACCTGGGTGTCGCGCTGGCGGGCCGGGGACCTGACGCTCGACCTCGACGGGCGGCTGGAGTTCGACGGGACGCTGGAATACCGGCTCGACCTGTCCGCGCATGCCGATGCCGACCTGGACGACACCCGGCTGAGCGTGCCGCTGGCGGCGCTGCCGTACCAGATGGGGCTGGGGCGGCCCGGAGGGGCGCGCGCCGAGCTCGACTGGCGCTGGGACGTCAGCCGCAACCAGGACGCGCTATGGGTCGGCGCGGTCAACGCCGGCGTGCAGGTCAGGCTGAGCGACGAGCACTACACGCGCCCGCTCAACACGAACTTCTACCACCAGCGTCCGCTCGTGCTGCCCGGCTCGTGGCACAACGGCGGGCGCGGCGGCGTCCGCCTCGACGACGAGCGACTGCTCTGTTACGGCGGGCCGCGGCGCATGGCGGCAGGGGAAAGGCTCCGCTTCGACGTACGGCTGACGCTGACCCCGTTCAAGCCGATCGACACCGCCGCCCACTTCCGCGAACGCTACTTCCACGCCTACCGGCCCGCCCGCGAGGTCCTGGAGGCCGGGGCCACCGTGGTGAACACCCACCACGCCACCGAGGTCAACCCCTACATCAACTACCCGTTCCTGGCCGTCGACCGGCTCAAGGAGTACGTGGACGAACTGCACGCGGCGGGCCTGCGCGGCAAGGTCTACTACACGGTGCGCGAGCTGACCACACGGGCGCCCGAGCTGTGGGCGCTGCTCAGCCTGGGCGACGAGGTGCTCGCCGCCGGGCCGGGCGGCGGCGGCGCCTGGTCGCGCGAGCACGTCGGCGACGGGCGGCTGCCCGCCTGGTTCGCCACCGCCACCGACGACTCCTCGCTCATCACCAGCGGCCAGTCGCGCTGGCACAACTTCTACGTCGAGGGCCTGGACTGGCTGGTGCGCAACGTCGGCGTCGACGGCATCTACCTCGACGACCTCGGCTTCGACCGCGAGGTGATGAAACGCGTCAGGCGGGTGCTGGACCAGCGGCCCGCCCCGCTGATCGACCTGCACTCGGCCAACCAGTTCAACGCCAAGGACGGCTACGCCAGCAGCGCCAACCTCTACCTGGAGCACATGCCGTACGTGGACCGGCTGTGGTTCGGCGAGTACTTCGACTACAGCGCGCACCCCGACCAGTGGCTGGTCGAGACGTGTGGCATCCCGTTCGGCGTGATGGGCGACATGCTGCAGGACGGCGGGCACCCCTGGCGCGGCCTCGTCTACGGCATGACCAGCCGGGTCTACGGCGGCGGCGGCGGCGACCCGCGGAGCATGTGGCGGCTCTTCGACGCCTGCGACCTGCCGTCCGCGGCGATGTACGGCTACTGGTCGCCCTCGGCGCCGGTCCGGGCCTCGTCGCAGGCCCGCGCGACCACCTACGTCGGGCCTGCCGGCTCCCTCGTCGCCATCGGCAGCTGGCACGACGGGCCGGCCGACGTCAAGCTGGAGATCGACTGGGACGCTCTCGGCCTCGACCCGCGCACCGCCGTGGTGCGCTCGCCCGCCGTCGAGGGGCTGCAGGAGGCGGCGCTGTTCTCCGCCTACAAGCCGGTGCCCGTCGAGGGCGGACGGGTGCTGTGGATCAGCGGTCCACGATCTCGTTCTTCCCGATGATCACCACGCCGCCCCTGGTCACGGCGAAGCGCGTCCGGTCGTAGTCCAGGTCGAAGCCGATCCTGGCGCCGTCCGGGATCACCACGTTCTTGTCGACGATCGCCTTCCGCACGATCGCGCCCCGGCCGACCTTGACGTTGTCCATCAGCACCGAGTCCTCCACCAGCGAGTGCGAGTGGAGGACCACCTTCGGCGACAGGATCGAGCGGACCGCGGTGCCGCCGGAGACGATCACGCCGGGGGAGACGAGCGAGTCGATCGCCCGGCCCACCCGGTCGCCGTCGTTGTGCACGAACTTCGCCGGAGGCAGCGGGTCGTGGCCGGTGAAGATGGGCCAGCGGTCGTTGTACAGGTTGAAGACCGGGTGCGCGGCGATGAGGTCCATGTGGGCCTCGTAATAGGCGTCGAGCGTGCCGACGTCGCGCCAGTACCCCCGGTCGCGCTCGCTGGAGCCCGGCACCACGTTGTTGGCGAAGTCGTAGACATCGGCCACGCCCGACTTCACCAGCATCGGGATGATGTTGCCGCCCAGGTCGTGCTTGCTGGTCGGGTCGAGGGCGTCCTCGCGCACCGCGTCGATCATCGCCTGGGTCTTGAACACGTAGTTGCCCATCGAGGCGTAGACCTCGTCGGGCGAGTCGGCCAGGCCCACCGCGTCCTTCGGCTTCTCGCGGAAAGCCACGATCTTGCGTCCGGCCGGGTCGGTCTCGATGACCCCGAACTGGTCGGCCAGCGACAGCGGCTGCCGGATCGCGGCCACCGTGACGTCCGCGCCCGACGCCTCGTGCTGGGCGACCATCTGGCGCGGATCCATCCGGTAGATGTGGTCGGCGCCGAACACGATCACGTGCTCGGGCATCTCGTCGTAGATCAGGTTGAGGTTCTGGAACAGCGCGTCGGCCGAGCCCGAGAACCAGCGCGGGCCCAGCCGCTGCTGCGCCGGGACCGGCGTCACGTAGTTGCCCAGCATCGCCGACAGCCGCCACGTGCGCGACACGTGCCGGTCGAGGCTGTGGTTCTTGTACTGCGTGAGCACCACGATCTTCAGGTAGCCGCCGTTGGCCAGGTTGGACAGCACGAAGTCCACCAGCCGGTACATCCCGCCGAAGGGCACCGCCGGTTTCGCCCTGTCCGCCGTCAGCGGCATGAGCCGCTTGCCTTCTCCACCGGCCAGCACCACCGCGAGAACCCTGGGGGACGTCATGACCAGGAAGCTACCCCGAAATCCGGCAAGTACGAACAACCTCGCGGACCGAGCGCTGCGTCCTGCCGCCGACCTTGGTTAAGGTGGGCTCCGTGCGCGTCGATCTGCTCAGCCGGGAGTATCCGCCGGAGGTCTACGGCGGAGCCGGAGTCCACATGGAATACCTGGCCCGCGAGCTGCGCCGGCTGGCCGACGTGCGGGTGCGCTGCTTCGGCGCGGCCCGCCAGGAGCCCGGCGTGTCCGCCTACCGGGTGCCGGGCGGGCTGGAGACGGCCAACGCGGCGCTGCAGGTGCTGGGCGTCGACCTGGAGATGGCCGCCGCCTGCGAGGGGGCGTCCGTCGTGCACTCCCACACCTGGTACGCGAACTTCGCCGGCCACCTGGCCAAGATGCTCTACGGCCTGCCCCACGTCGTCACCACTCACAGCCTGGAGCCGTTGCGGCCGTGGAAGGCCGAGCAGCTCGGCGGCGGCTACACGGTCTCCTCCTGGGCCGAGCGCACCGCCCTGGCCTCGGCCGACGCGGTGATCGCGGTGTCGGAGGGCATGCGCGCCGACGTGCTCGCCGCCTATCCCGAGATCGGGCCCGACCGGGTGAGCGTGATCCACAACGGCATCGACACCGTCGAGTACGCGCCGGACCCGGGCCTCGACGTCCTGAAAAAGCACGGCATCGACCCCGCGCGGCCGTACGTGATCTTCGTGGGCCGGATCACCCGCCAGAAGGGGCTGGTCCACCTCCTGCGCGCGGCGCGGTCCTTCGCGCCGGGCGCGCAGATCGTGCTGTGCGCGGGCGCGCCCGACACACCCGAGATCGCCGCCGAGGTCACCGGCCTGGTCGAGGGCCTGGCCGGGGCCCGCGACGGCGTCGTCTGGATCTCCGAGATGCTGCCCAAGCCCGAGGTCATCCAGCTGCTCACGCACGCCCGGGTGTTCGTGTGCCCGTCGGTGTACGAGCCGATGGGCATCGTCAACCTGGAGGCCATGGCCTGCGAGACCGCCGTGGTGGCCACCGCCACCGGCGGCATCCCCGAGGTCGTGGCCGACGGCGAGACCGGCCTGCTCGTCCCCCTCTCCGGCGGCCCCGACGGCGAGCCCCACGACCCCGATCGCTTCGCCGCCGACCTCGCCGAGCGTGTCAACGCCGTCCTCGCCGACCCGGGCCGCGCGCGCGACCTGGGCCTGGCCGGCCGGGCCAGGGCCGTCGAGCACTTCTCCTGGGGACACATCGCCACCCGCACCCTGGATCTGTACTCGTCCCTGGTGTGAGCCGGCGTCAGCGGGAGATGTGGTGGAGGATGACGTTGTGCACGTGGTGGGCCTTGTTGTCGCCGCGGAAGTCCACCTCGTAGGTGTGCGTCCCGACGTGGATGGCGATCGCCCCCGAGGAGAAGAAGCTGCCCGCGAACGACTTGTTGCTGACCACGCTCACCGCTGAGATCTTGCTGTACGGGATGCTCGTGATCGCGATCCGCTTGCCCACGAACGACTTGTCCTGGACGATCACCCGCCGGTCGGTCAGCCCGAGGAAGCCGGTGCCCGCCCCGATCGCGTCGTAGACGGCGATGATCTGCTCGCCGGGCATCAGGCCACTCTCGATCTGCTTGAACTGTTCTTTCCGGTCATAGGGGATGTCAGCCATGCCGGGCCAACGAACGACCCGGCGACCGCGGTTCCATACGGCCAAATGGGTCTTGTCCGCCTCCGGGTTCGGGATCACCCTGAAAGCCAGGAGGCCTGCCATGACGCATCCCCTCGGAGTCAGCCGCCCCGATCTCACCGTCGCCGACCTGCCCACTCCGGAAGAGGTCTTCAAGGTCGCCCGTATCGGGCCGAAGGAGCTGGTCAAGTACGCGGTCGGCCCGAGCCTGATCGCCCTCGGCATCTCCATCGGCAGCGGCGAGTGGCTGCTCGGTCCCCTCAACGTCGGCCAGTACGGATTCGTCGGCGTCGGCTGGGTCATCCTGGTCTCCGCGCTGCTGCAGACGTTCTACAACGTCGAGTGCTCCCGGTACGTGCTGGCCACCGGCGAGACCCCGGTCGTGGGGTGGGGCCGGGTGCCGCCGGGCTGGTTCCTGTGGGTGCCGCTGTCCGTGCTCGTGGTGATCTTCGCGTTCATCGCGGGCGGCTGGGCCGCCTCCGCCGGTCAGGGCGTCTACGCCCTCGTCCACGGCACGATCGCCCCGGCCGGCGCCGAGGAACCGCGGTTGTGGGCCATCGCCCTGCTCGTCCTGGTCTTCGTCATCGCCGCCTCGGCCCGCCGCATCAGCCGCGCCCTCGAACTGGCCAACTGGGTGATGGTCGGCGCGATCCTGCTCGGCCTGCTGGCGATCGACCTGTTCGTGGTGCCGTTCTCGCTGTGGTGGGAGGGCATCCGCGGCTTCTTCACCCCGGCCGCGCCGCCCGCCGGCATCACCGCCACGCAACTCGGCGCGCTGGCCGGGTTCACCGCGCTGGCCTCGGGCCTCAACTGGTACGTGATGGGCCACTACCGCGACAAGGGCTACGGCATGGGCTTTCGCGCAGGCTTCATCTCCGGCCTGCGCGGCGGCCGCAAGGAGATCCTGGCCAGCGGCGTCACCTTCCCCGACGACGACCGCAACCGCGGCCTGTGGCGCCGCTGGTACCGGCTGCTGCTGACGGACATGTGGGGCGTCTTCTTCGTCGGCGCCATGCTGGGCATGCTGCTGCCCACGATCCTGATGGCCCAGGCCGTGGCCCTGTCGGGGGAGAAGCCCACCCGGGCCAACGTCCCGACGTTCGTGGCCGCCGCGCTCGGCGACGAGTACGGCCGCGCGCTCTTCTACGTCGCGCTCGTGCTCGGCGTGCTGATCCTCTTCTCGACGCAACTCGGCATCTTCGAGGCGATGGTCCGCGTGACCACCGACGCCGCCCACGCCACCAGCCCGCGCCTGCGCGCGCTGATCGAGGGCGACCCACGGCGCTTCTACTACCCGTTCATGATCGTGCTGCTCGTGATCATCTCGATCGTCATCCATCTGGCGCTGCCGGTCGGCCTCGTGGAGTGGTCGGCCAACCTGTCCAACCTGGGCGCGCTCATCTACCCGTTCATGCTCATCTACCTCAACAGCAGGCTGCCGCGCCCGGCCCGCCCGCGCCCGTGGCACTACGTGATCCTTGTCCTGAACTTCCTGTTCTTCGGCTTCTTCTTCGTCAATTTCGTCGCCGACACCTTCGGAGCGCCGCTGGTCACGTTCTAGGCCACGATGGCGGGATGCGACCTTCTGACGACGTGCTGGCCGCCTTCGGGCTCGCGGGACCCGCCCGCCCGACCGACGGCGGCCGGGGAGAGAGCTTCCGCGCCGGCGACGCGGAGGCGGTGATCGTCGCCGACGGCCTCCTCTACCACGGGGCCGATCCCGCGCTGGTCGAGCAGGTGGACGGCGGGGCCCGCATGGTGGCTCGGGCGCTCGTCTTCCGGCTGGCCACCTCGGTGCTCCTGACCGGGGCCGTCCCGCGCGAGGAGGTGGAGCGGTTCGCGCGGGCCACCGGCGTGGTGGAGGCGGCCGTCAGGTGACGGGTTCGAGCACGACCACCGGGATCGGGCGGTCGGTCTTTTGCTGGTAGTTGTCGTAGTCGGGCCAGACCCTGGTCATGGCGCCCCACATCCCGGGCTTCTCCTCGTCGGTGGCGGTCCTGGCCCGCGCCTTGAAGAGCCGGTCCTTGACCTGCACCTCGGCCTCCGGGTCCGCCAGCAGGTTGGCGTACCAGTCGGGATGGTCCGTGGCGCCGCCGTTGGAGGCGACCACCGTGTAGGCGTCGCCGTACCTCTGGTAGATGAGCGGGGTGGTGTAGGGGCGGCCCGACCTGCGGCCGCGGGTGGTCAGGAGCAGGACCGTGGTGCCGTTCCAGTCGTGGCCCTCGGCCCCGCCGGTCTGCTGGTATCTCTCGACGTGTTCCTTGCCGTACAGCATGTGATCGCACCTACCCGCGGCGGCGTGACCTCACCGTTACTCGCCGGGGTCTGTACGAGAAGTTGACGCGGCTGGCACACTCCTTTCCTGTAAGCGCTTACACGAGGTTGTGTGTAACCGCTTACACAGCGAGGGAGACAGACGATGGACGTGACGATCTACGAGGTGGCCCAGCGGGCAGGGGTGTCGATCGCGACGGTGTCGCGAACGCTGCGCGGCACCGGTCCCGTGGCGTCGAAGACGCGCGAGAAGGTGCTCAAGGCCGTGGAAGAGCTCAACTTCACGCCCAGCAGGCTCGGCGTCAGCCTGGCTGAGGGCCGCCACGCCGCCAACGGGATCGTCTTCCCCAATCTGTCCGGCCCCTACTACACCGAGGTCCTGCTCGGCTATGAGGAGGTCGCCTCCGAACTCGGCCGCTCCGTGCTCATCCTGTCCACGACCGGGCGTACGCGGGTGCGGGACCTGGTCAAGGATCTGGCCGGGCGCGTGGACGGGCTGCTGATCTTCGGCCACACCGCGCCGGACGACGTCATCGCCGAGCTGATCCAGGTGGGGATGCCGCTGGTGTTCGTCTCGCGCGAGCCGCTGGCCGGAGCCGACACCCTGCGCGCGGAGAACACCGCCTCGGCCCGGCTGCTGGCCGAGCACCTGGCCCTGCACGGCTACGAGCGCTTCGCCTTCCTCGGCGCGCCGCTGGTCACCGGCGACGACGTGGACGAGCGCTGGCAGGGCGTGCGTTCGGTGCTCGGCGCCGCCATCGAGGCGGTGCCCACCGGCCACTACACCGTGGACGACGGCCACCAGGCGGCACTGCGCCTGCTCAGGTCCGGCGACCGGCCGCGGGCCATCATCTGCTCCGACGACGAGGTGGCGCTCGGCGCGCTGCTCGCCGCCGAGGAACTGGGCCTCGCCGTACCGGATGACGTGGCCGTCACCGGCTGGGACGACATCATGGCCGCCCGCCACGCCCGCCCGGCGCTGACCACCATCAGGCAGCCGATGCGCGAGCTCGGCGCCCGCGCGGCCCGCGCGCTCGACGAGCTGATCACCGCGGCCCGCTCCACCCCGAACCACCTCACTCTGACCACCGAGCTGGTGATCCGTTCCAGCTGCGGTCATCACCCCCAGGAGGAACCCCGATGAACACCACCACCAGGCGCTCGGCCGCCGGCCTGCTGGCGCTGGCGATCCTGGCCGCGGGATGCGGGCGCGAGGCGAACAAGGCGCCGGAACAGGCCAAGGACGTCGCCGCCGGCAAGGTCGCGGGCGAGGTCACGGTCTGGGCCATCGGTGAGGAGGGCAAGGCGCTGGGCGCGTTCGCGAAGGACTTCGAGTCCGCCAACCCCGGCGTGAAGGTCAACGTGACCCCGATGGGCTGGGACGTCGCCCACGACAAGATCACCTCGGCGATCGCCGGATCCGCCACCCCCGACGTGAGCATGATCGGCTCGACCTGGGCGGGCGAGCTGTCCAAGACCGGCGCGCTGGAGCCCACGCCCGGCAACCTCATCGACAAGGCCGCGTTCTTCCCCGGCGCCTGGCAGACGGTCGACGTCAACGGCACCGCGTACGGCGTGCCGTGGTACGTCGAGACCCGCGTCCTCTACTACCGCAAGGACCAGGCCGAGAAGGCCGGCGTCGAGCCGCCGAAGACGTGGGCGGAGTGGAAGACGTTCATCAAGGCGCTCCAGGACAAGGGCGGCGCCAAGAAGGGCTTCAACCAGGGCTACACCGAGGGCTCCTGGCAGGAGATGGTCCCGCTCATCTGGCAGGCCGGCGGGGAGATCGTCAAGGACGGCAAGTACACCTTCGACACGCCTGAGGCGATCACGGGGCTGAAGCAGTACGCCTCGTTGTTCCAGGAGAAGCTGGCGCCCAACGACACCCCGAAGGGCGGCTTCCCGCAGAACTTCATCAAGGGCGAGGTCGGCGGCTTCGTCTCCGGGCCCTGGATGGCCGGGGTGCTCAACAACGACGGGGGAGCGGGGTTCAAGGACAAGTTCGACGTCGTGCCGTACCCGAAGGGGCCGGTCAGCGGCACCAGCTTCGTCGGCGGATCCGACCTGGTGGTGTTCAAGAAGGCGCGGAACCGGGACGCGGCGTGGAAGTTCGTCCAGTGGCTGAGCGAACCCAAGGTGCAGGCCAAGTGGTACACGACGGTGAAGGCGCTGCCGGCCGTACAGTCGGCCTGGCAGGAGCCCGAGCTGACCGCGGACCCGCAGCTGAAGATCTTCGGCGAGCAGCTGAAGGACGCCAAGACGCCGCCGCCCTACCCGACCTGGGAGCAGCTGGCCAAGGTCATGGAGGGTGAGCTGGAGAAGCTCGCGCTCGGCAAGTCCACGCCCGAGCAGGCGGCCAAGGCCATCCAGGCGCAGGCCGACGCGATCGGCACCGGCCTGTAGTCATGATCCACGCTCGGAGGACCGGGCTCGGCTGGGTGTTCGTGCTGCCGTTCCTGCTCATGTTCGTCGTGTTCTACCTCGGGCCGCTGCTGGCCGGCCTCGGGATGAGCTTCACCGACTTCCGCAGCACCGACGTGGCCGACGTGCTCGGCGTCGACCCCGTCGGTGTGCGGAACTACATCCGCCTGGCCCAGGACGAGGCCATGGTCAAGGCGGCGGTCAACACGCTCGTGTTCGTCGTGGTCTGCCTGCCGCTGACGATCGGGCTGGGCCTGGCCGCGGCGGTCGCGCTCAACTCGGGGATCGGACGGCTGCCGGCCGCCTTCTTCCGGCTCGGCTACTACCTGCCGCACATCACCAGCATCATCGGCATCGCGGTCGCCTGGAAGTTTCTGCTGGAGCCCGAGGCCGGACTGGTCAACCGGCTGCTGGAACTGGTCGGCGTCCAGGGACCGGCCTGGCTGCAGGACCAGCGTACGGCGCTGCCGTCCATCATCGTGATGACGGCCTGGCGCGGGTTCGGCTTCGACATGGTCGTCTTCCTGGCCGCGCTCCAGGGCATCCCGCGCGAGCTGTACGAGGCGGCGGAGGTCGACGGGGCCGGGCGGTGGCAGCGGTTCTGGTCGGTCACGGTGCCGCAGCTGCGGCCGGTGATCCTGTTCTGCACCATCTACAGCACCGTCGGCTTCCTGCAGTTCATGGAGGAGCCGCTGGTCATGACCGGCGGCGGGCCGCTCAACTCGACGCTGTCGGTGTCGCTCGCCATCTGGAAGCAGTTCGGAGTCGGCAACTACGGCTACGCCGGCGCCGCGGCCACCGTGCTGTTCACGGTGATCATCGCGCTCGCGGTGCTGCAGCTCAGGATCGGGAGGTCGCGGTGAAGCGCACCCGCGGGCAGCACGTGGTCACCTACATCGGGCTCGCCACCGGCCTGCTCCTGGTGATCGGGCCGTTCCTCTGGGCCGGGCTGAGCTCGTTCAAGCCCGAGCCGGAGATCAGGCGCGACCCGCCGACGTTCCTGCCCGAGACCTGGACGCTGGGCAACTACGCCGAACTCCTCGAACGCGTGCACATCGGGCAGGCGTTCTTGAACTCCATGATCGTGGCGCTGGCCATCGTGGCGGGCAACCTGCTGTTCGGCTCCATGGTCGGGTACGGCTTCGCCAAAACGAACTTCCGCGGCAAGAACGTCGTCTTCGCCCTGGTCCTGGCCCAGATGGCGGTCCCGGCGATCGTGCTCATGATGCCGCAGTTCGTCCTGATCGCGAAGCTCGGCATGGTCAACACCTTCCTCGGCATCATCCTGCCGGGACTGGTCAACCCGCTGGGCGTCTTCCTGATGCGCCAGTTCATCGCCGACCTGCCCGACGAGCTGATCCACGCCGCGCGCGTGGACGGCGCGGGCGAGTTCCGGATCTTCTTCAGGATCGTCCTGCCCCTGTGCAAGCCGGCGATGGCCACGCTCGGCCTGATCACCTTCCTCGGCGCCTGGAACAACTTCCTGTGGCCCGCGGTGGTCGCGCAGTCCGAGGACCTCTACACCCTCCCGGTCGCGCTCAACATCCTCAACTTCGCCGAAGGCACCCACTACAACCTGCTGGTCGCCGGATCGGTGATCGTCATCGCGCCGATCCTCATCCTCTTCGTCTTCCTGCAGCGCTTCTTCATCCAGGGAATCGCCACCTCCGGCATCAAGTAAGGAGCACCCGGAATGCTGCTCAACACCCTCATGGCGGGCCTGCTGGCCGCCACCCCCACGCACGTGACGAACCCCGACTTAACCCTCTACAAGTACGCCAAGGACACGTGGCGCTCCATGAACGCCATGGTCGAGCCCGCCACCGGCCTGCCCGCCGACAAGGTCACCGGCGACCTGCGCACCCGGGCCAAGGTCACCTCGCCCACCAACATCGCCACCTACGTCTGGAGCACGCTCACCGCCCGCGACCTCGGCCTCATCGGCTCCGGCGACGCCTCCAGACGCGTGGCCAGGGTCCTGGACGCGCTGGAGAAGCTGGAGCGCAACACCCCCACCGGCCAGTTCTACAACTGGTACGACCCGGCCACGCTCAAGCTCGTGCGCGTCTGGCCCGACAGCGGCAACCCCATCCAGCTCTTCGCCTCCAGCGTCGACAACGGCTGGCTGGCCACCGCGCTCATGATGATCCCCAAGGCCATGCCGCAGCACGCCGGCAAGGCCGGCCGCCTGGCCCGCTCCATGAACTTCGCCTCCTACTACGACCCCGCCGCCCGCCCCGACGCCGGCACCGGCCTGCTGCGCGGCGGCTTCTCACCGGAGAAGCCGGAAGGCTGCTCGGTCGAGAGCGACTACGCCGGCACCGGCACCGTCGTCTACTCCACCTGCCACCACTACGGCGCGCCCGCCGAGACCCGCATCGCCACCTACGTCGGCATCGCCCTCGGCCAGGTCCCGCGCGAGCACTACTTCGGCATCTACCGCACCTTCCCCGACAACGCCTGCGACTGGGCCTGGCAGGACCAGAAACCGGTCGGCTCCTGGAAGGAGCACCTGGGCGTCAAGGTCTGGGAAGGCACGTACGGCTACCGCGGCATGCGCTACGTCCCCAACTGGGGCGGC
Source organism: Nonomuraea sp. NPDC050547 (assembly GCF_044457345.1). Taxonomy (NCBI): domain Bacteria; kingdom Bacillati; phylum Actinomycetota; class Actinomycetes; order Streptosporangiales; family Streptosporangiaceae; genus Nonomuraea; species Nonomuraea sp. NPDC050547. Next base: position 4,650 of record NZ_JBITGW010000005.1, on the reverse strand, counting down.
TCGATGTTCGAAGAGCTGATGCCCGACCTGGTGGTGCCCGAGTCGAAGTGGGCGCCGCGCAGCTGGGGCCGCAACCACCCGGTGTTCGTCCAGGCCCAGATCGAGCACGGCCTGCGCGAGGCCAGGTACGGCTACTGGGGCTTCTCGCCCTCCAACGACCCGCACGGCGGCTACCGCGAGTACGGCGTGGACCCGCTCGGCATGGACGCCGCCGGCTACACCACCGACAGGGAACGCACCGCGACCGACCCCGGCTACGAGGGCTGCCGCCCCGCCCAGCCGGAACCGGCCGCCTACGGTGACGGGATCGTCACGCCGCATGCCGGCTTCCTGGCTCTGCCGTACGCGAAGAAGGCGGCCATGGAGAACCTGGCCGGGCTGAAGAAGAACTTCGACGCCTATGGGCCCGGCGGCTTCTACGACGCCGTCGCGGTCAGGTCGGGCGTGGTGTCGAAGTGGTACCTGGCGCTGGACCAGGGGATGGTCATGGCCGCCCTGGGCAACGTGCTCGCTCGCGACAACATGCGCCGCTACTTCGGCACGCCCGCCGTCGAGGCGAAGCTCCGTCCGGTGATGGGGCTCGAAGAATGGGACGTCGAGGGCGTCCCGCCTGTCTCCCAGTAGAAGAGGAAACCAATCTCGATGAGTACGGCCGATGCCGCACGCCGTGACTGGCAGGAACGTGTCTACCAGGCCTCGGGGGAGGTCACACCCGTCGGCGAGATCCGGCTGCCGGCCCCTGAGGGGCTGCGGGCGGATCCCGGCGCCGGGCACGTGACGCTGACCTGGGAGCCGGTACCGGGCGCCATCGGGTACCTGGTGCACCGGGACGGAGAGTCGGTCAAACAGCCCGACGTCGACGTGCCCGCCGTCCCGGAGTGCCGCTATGTCGACACCGGACAGGGTCCCGCCGCCTACACGGTGGCGGCGATCGCCGCCATGGAGGTGACCGGCGCCTTCTCGGCTCCGGTGCGGGCGGCGCCGGAGCAGGGCCCGGCCGCCGTCACGGTCGTGGTCGAGGCCGGCCGCGTCACCCGCGCGCTGCCGCGCCCCTGGACCGCCATGATCGGCTCCGAGCACCTGTCCCACATGCTGTCCGGGGACACCACCGGCGGCCGTCCCATCGGGGCCGAGCTGACGGCGGCGCTGCGGACGATGCGGGAGGAGTTCGGCATGGAGAGCGTCCGGGCCCATGCCATCCTCTGCGACGACCTGGGGGTGTACAAGGAGGTCGACGGCACGGCGGTCTACGACTTCACGCGGGTCGACCGGGTCTACGACACGATCATGGAGTTCGGGCTGCGGCCGGTCGTGGAGCTCGGCTACATGCCGCGCGACCTGGCCACCGATCCGTCCAGGACGGTCTTCGGCTACGAGGCGATCATCTCACCGCCCAAGGACTTCGAGGCGTGGAGCGACCTGGTCAGGGCCCTGGTGGAGCACCTGGCCGAGCGCTACGGCATCCAGGAGCTCATCGATCGCTGGTCGTTCGAGGTCTGGAACGAGGCCAACCTGGCCGTGTTCTGGTCCGGCACGCCGGAGGAGTACTTCCTGCTCTACGACGTGACGGCGGCGGCGGTGAAGAACGTCCACCCGGACCTGCGCGTCGGCGGCCCCTCCTCGGCCGCCAACGGCTGGGTCGAGGAGCTGCTCGCGCACGTGGCCGAGTCCGGCGCCGCGCTCGACTTCGTCTCCACGCACACCTACGGCAACGCCCCTCTCGACTGGCGGCCCGCCCTGGCCAGGCACGGCCGGGAGGGCGTGCCGATCTGGTGGACCGAGTGGGGCCCCACGCCGACGCACTTCCACGGCATCGGCGACGGCCCGTTCGGCGCGACGTTCCTGCTGCACGGCATGAAGGCGGTCGCGGGCCGGATCGAGGCGCTGTCGCACTGGGTGGCCTCCGACCACTTCGAGGAGCTCGGCCGTCCGCCGCGCCTGTTCCACGGCGGCTTCGGCCTGCTGACCGTCGGCAACCTGCGCAAGCCCCGCTACCACGCGCTCACCCTGGCCCACCGGCTGGGCGAGGAGGAGCTGGCCGCGCGCGCCGAGGGCGACGCCGGTGGCGTGGAGGTGTGGGCGGCCCGCCACGGCGACGGCCGGATCGGCGTCCTGATCTGGAACGGCACGCTCAACCAGGCCCAGGCCGACGGCGCCGCCGAGCTGGCCCGCACGGTCACGCTGTCGATCCCGGGACTGGCGGGCGAGCACGTGGTGACCCATCAGCGCATCGACGAGCGCCACTCCAACATCAGGGCGGTGTGGCAGGCGATGGGCGGCGGCGACTGGCCCGCCGGCGGCCAGTGGGAGGAACTGGCCTCGGCGAACACCCTGGACGAGCTGACCCCGCCCGCCCGGGTGTCCGGCGCGCTGACGCTGGAGTTCGACCTGCCCATGCCCGGGGTGTCCTTCGTGGAGCTCACCCCGGCCTGACCTCGTCCTTCTCGTCGTGACCGCCGAACCCCTTGCGCTGGGCGGACTGCACCTTCCCGGCGAACAGCGCCGCCCCCTGCGAGGCGAAGCGGCTGTAGAGCGCGGCGGTCAGGACGGGGGAGGGCACGCCCTCCTCGATGGCGGCGATGCTCGTCCAGCGCCCCTCTCCCGAGTCCGACACCCGGCCGGCGAACCGCTCCAGGTCCGGGTCGGCGTGCAGCGCGGCGGCGGTCAGGTCGAGCAGCCACGAGCCGATCACGCTGCCGCGCCGCCACACCTCGGCCACCTCGGCCAGGTCGATCCCGTCGTACTGGTAGTACTGCGGTTCGCGCAGCGGCGCCGTCTCGGCGTCCGCCTCACGCACGTGCCGGCCCGCCCCCGCGCCGCCGAGCACGCTCAGCCCCTCGGCGTAGGCGGCCATGATGGCGTACTCGATGCCGTTGTGGACCATCTTCACGAAGTGTCCCGCTCCGGGCGGCCCGCAGTGCAGCCAGCCCTGCTCGGCCGGCGACGGCTCACCCGTCCGTCCGGGGGTACGGCCCGCCGCGTCCGCCCCCGGCGCCAGCGCGGCGAGGACCGGCTCGACCAGCTTCACCGCCTCGTCGTCGCCGCCGACCATCAGGCAGTAGCCGCGATCCAGGCCCCAGACGCCGCCGCTGGTGCCCACGTCCACGTAGTGGATGCCCCGCGCCCCGGCCGCCCGCGCGCGGTCCACGTCGTCGCGGTAGTAGGAGTTGCCGCCGTCGATGACCACGTCACCCGGCTCCAGCAGGCCGAACAACGTCTGCGCCGCCTGACCGGTGACGGCGGCGGGCAGCATCAGCCAGACGACTCTGGGGGCCGGCAGCGCGCGTACCAGATCCTCGATCGAGGCGGTCCCCTGGGCGCCCTCGGCGGCCAGGGCCTGGACGGCGGCGGGGGCGTGGTCGAACACCACGCACTCGTGGCCGGCGCGCATGATCCGGCGCGTCATGTTCGCGCCCATCCGGCCCAGGCCCACCATTGCGATCTTCATGCTCGTCACCCTCCCCGCGGGCGGGTAATGGCATGTCCGTGTATGTCCCTTAAGGTGATTGACCCCAGCCCGCCGCGACGGAGCGGTGGCAGCGGTCCCGCTCGTCACCCGCGCTGACGAACAGCGCGGTCAGCAGGGGTACGGCGTGCCCCAGCGCCTCCGGCGGCAACGGCCCGGTGGCGACCAGCGAGGTCAGCCCGTGGCCGATGACCCAGCAGCGCGTGGCCAGCTCCAGGGGGTCGGTGCCGGGGCGGAAGCGGCCCTCCTCCGTGGCCCGCCCGGCCGCGCTGACGAGCATGTGGAGGGAGGCGTCCGCCGCGGCGGCGTCCTCCAGCTCGAAGCCGGCGTCGAACATGACCCGGTAGAGATCGGGGTCGCCGAGCGCGGCGGCGGTGTAGGCGGCGCCGAGCGCGGCCAGGTCGCGGACCGGGTCGTCGGTCAGCACGACCGCCGAGAGCCGGGCGGCCAGCCGGGTGAACCCCTCCTGCCGCGTCGCCGACCACAGGCCGTCCATGCCGCCGAAATGGGTGTAGACGGCCATGGTGGAGACGCCGGTGCCCTCGACGAGGGAGCGGAGCGTGACCGGCTGCCGGGTCCGCAGCATGTGCGCCGCCCGGTCGATCAGGAGTGAGCGGACCGCCGGGTCCTTCATCCTTGGCATGCCGTCTAGCATACATAGCATAGCTATGTTATGTTACGGGACATGGCCGTTACCTTGCACAACCCCGACGGGCTGCCCAAGCCCGACGTCTACCGTCAGCTCTCCGTCGCGACCGGCTCGCGGCTCGTCTTCCTCGCCGGGCAGGTCGCCCGCGACGCCGACGGCTCGAAGGTGGGGGAGGGCGACCTCGCCGCCCAGGTCGAGCAGTCCTACCTCAACATCGCCACCGCGCTCGCCGGCGTCGGCGGCAGCTTCGACGACGTCGCCAAGCTCACCGTCTACGTCGTGGACTGGACGCCCGACAAGATGCCGCTGCTGGGCGAGGGCGTCGCGCGGGCCGCGGCCAAGCTGGGCGTCGACCCGGTCAAGCCGATCACGCTGCTGGGCGTGGCGGCGCTCGGCGAGCCCGACCTGCTGGTCGAGGTCGAGGCCACCGCCGTGCTCCCCTAGTGTTCTGAGTTATTAATTCATGTGCAGCTTGTAGGCTTGGGGCATGCCGAGTCCGAAGCTGATGCCGTTGGTGTTGTCGGAGGATGAGTGT